>NZ_AEKT01000072.1 GCF_000193635.1 Weissella cibaria KACC 11862
TTGGCTCTTAGAGCCTTAACTACGACGGATGTTGCGAATTCCTTGGTCATCTCTGGACTTAGTCCGTATGAGACTACGCGACGCTTTTCTGGGTCATAGACGGTTGCCAGATAAACCCACTCACGATTCATCAACTGGATGTACGTAATGTCAGTTGCCAGAACGCCACTCAAATCATCCAACTTCTTCATGAGGTTGGGCTTTTGAGGTGTGTCAGTGGTTGTTGTTGGCTTCTTGTATGACTTCTTGACCATGCGAGATTTGAGATTGAGCTCATTCATGAGTTCCCAAA
>NZ_AEKT01000071.1 GCF_000193635.1 Weissella cibaria KACC 11862
ATCAACGAGTTTGAGTGATTCAACATCATTGAGTAACTCAACTTCGACAAGTTTGTCAGACTCAACATCGTTGAGTGGATCGACTTCGACAAGTTTGAGCAACTCGACATCAACGAGCTTGTCAAACTCAACATC
>NZ_AEKT01000070.1 GCF_000193635.1 Weissella cibaria KACC 11862
GTTGAGCAGTTCAACCTCGACGAGTTTGAGTGATTCAACATCATTGAGTAACTCAACTTCAACGAGTTTGTCAGACTCAACATCGTTGAGTGGATCGACTTCGACAAGTTTGAGCAACTCGACATCAACGAGCTTGTCAAACTCAACATCGTTGAGTGGATCAACTTCAACAAGTTTGTCAGACTCGACGTCATTGAGTAACTCAACTTCAACAAGTTTGAGCAACTCGACGTCATTGAGTAACTCGACTTCAACGAGTTTGAGTGATTCAACATCATTGAGCAGTTCAACTTCGACAAGTTTGAGTGATTCAACATCATTGAGCAGTTCAACTTCGACAAGTTTGAGTGATTCAACATCATTGAGCAGTTCGACTTCAACGAGTTTGAGCAACTCGACGTCATTGAGTAACTCAACATCAACGAGCTTGTCAGACTCGACGTCATTGAGTAACTCAACATCAACGAGCTTGTCAGACTCAACGTCATTGAGTAACTCGACTTCAACGAGCTTGTCAGACTCAACGTCATTGAGTAACTCGACTTCAACGAGTTTGAGTAACTCGACTTCAACGAGTTTGAGCAACTCGACGTCATTGAGCAGCTCGACCTCAACAAGCTTGAGCAACTCAACGTCATTAAGTAACTCAACTTCAACAAGTTTGTCAGACTCAACATCGTTGAGCAGTTCAACCTCGACGAGTTTGAGTGATTCAACATCATTGAGTAACTCAACTTCAACGAGTTTGTCAGACTCAACATCGTTGAGTGGATCGACTTCGACAAGTTTGAGCAACTCAACATCATTGAGTAACTCGACTTCAAC
>NZ_AEKT01000069.1 GCF_000193635.1 Weissella cibaria KACC 11862
ATGGGACTGAGAGGACTCGAACCTCCGACCTCACCCTTATCAGGGGTGCGCTCTAACCAGCTGAGCTACAGTCCCAAGGTCGATTCAAATATCAATCGTTTATGGTT
>NZ_AEKT01000068.1 GCF_000193635.1 Weissella cibaria KACC 11862
GTGATGGCACAACCCCAGGCGGTGATGGAACGACCGCAGGCGATGGCGGAACGACTCCAGGTGATGGCACAACCCCAGGCGATGGCGGAACGACTCCAGGTGATGGCACAACTCCAGGCGGTGATGGCACAACTCCAGGCGGTGATGGCACAACTTCAGGCGACGGTGGCACAACCCCAGGTGATGGCGGCACGACCTCAGGCAATGGCGACTCAGCGCCAGTTGCTACAGATGTTATTGCACCAACTAGCGATACAGGCGCAGCTCCGGCAGCTTTGGAAAATGCAGATGTAGCTGGTGCAAACAACGGTGGTGCTACCGGCGCGGTACCTGCTAGCGATAATGCTGGTATACCCGCGGTCACCTCAACAGATGGCGGTACGAATGGCGGTAACTCTACTGACACTTCGACAAGTGCTGTGCCGACTGATTCAACGCCAGTAACGATGAATACTAACGGTGTTGGCATAGACAGTACACCGACTGGTGGCAGTCTTGCCTACACAGCTGATACGTCGCTACAAGACGCTAAAAATGCAGCTAATGGGGATGTTGATAAGATGAAGGGCTTGTCAGATGCTGAAAAGCAGGGGTACAAGGATCGCATTAATTCAGCAACGACGCCTGATGAAGTTAAAGCTATTTTGAGCGATGCACAAAATCAAAATGATAGCCAAATTAAGGCTGATAAATTAGCCGATAAGAAGAAAGCAGCAATTGCTGAAATTAATAAAATGCAGCATTTGTCTGATGAACAAAAACGAGACTTCATTGACCGTGTTGATGACGCTCGTACTGTTAACGGTGTTGACCGTATCTTGAATCAAGCACGTGAACAAAATGTTGAAAAAGAAGTAGCTGATGCACCTGAAAG
Organism: Weissella cibaria KACC 11862; assembly: GCF_000193635.1. GTDB lineage: Bacteria > Bacillota > Bacilli > Lactobacillales > Lactobacillaceae > Weissella > Weissella cibaria. The sequence goes on from NZ_AEKT01000068.1 coordinate 875, forward strand.
TGAAAGTGCCTTTAACATTTGGCCATATATTATTGCGTTGTTGCTAGGTAGCACCGCAATTCTAGCTTGGGTAAATCGTGGAAACTCAAACGATTAAGTAGTAAGCATATAAATCTAAGAGAACCAGTGTAACTGCTGGTTCTTTTTTATCGAGTATTATTTTCCGGATTTCTGACATACAGGAAATAAATCAGTTTACAATATTACGTATGATTTAAAGAGGAGTTAGTTAAATGAGTAAAGGGTTTATTGCCGGTGTTGCAACGGCATTAGTAGTTGTTGCGGTTGGTGGCGCAGGGGCGTACGCGGTTGTACAACATCAGTCACAACAGAAAGCGTTGCAAACGGAGCAAGCGAAAACACGGTCGATGTCAGCGAAGTTGGCTTCCGCACAAGTTAAGCAATCATCTGCTAAAACACAAACATCGCAAACGGTAGCCTCATCGGCATCTGTGGCCTCGTCAGCTAGTTCATCATCACGGCAGTCACCAAATGATATTTTTGATAACTTGCCTCAGAAGACACAATTAGCACTGATAATTACGGCAGCGTGGAATGATGGTAATCCTTATATGAACACGCATTACGGTGTGTACATGGGGACGGCAAACAAGATTGTTATCTATGATTATGGTGAGGGCGCAGGCGGTTGGGCAGATCACGTCGCCCGTTTTGTGGATAATCATGATGGATCGTTTACGGTAGCTTGGCCTCATACGACGACTGATAATGCATCGGCAAATTCGGATAACACCACATGGCAAGATCATTCAACAATCACGAAAGCGGATATGTTGGCACGCTTCTATGCAACGGATGCTGAAAAGGCAACCGTAACAGCAGTTGAAGAGGAATTGGATCTATCGACAATCAACAAGGCGTTTGATTTATTGCCTGCTTAAGTAAGTGAATAAAGCGTAAAGGAGACGATGGTCATCATCGGCTCCTTTTTTTAAGGCTGGATATCATAATGAGTAAAGTGATTATTCTTGACCAATCAGTCAAATAAGCAATATAATAATATTGAACGAACGGTCAAGAAAAAAGGAGGCGACATGGCAAGACAGCGAAACTTTGACAAAGCAGCGATTGCAAAACAATTGATACCGGTTTTCATTACCCGTGGGTATGAAGGTGCATCGGTGTCGGAACTTGTCACAGCATCCGGCTTATTACGGGGCAGTTTATATGCGGCATACGGTAGTAAGTTAGGAATTTTTGTGGCCGGCCTACAACAGTTACCGACGCTCGATGCATTAACTGAGCAAGAATTAGATTTTTTGATTGTTGCGTTACTAGAAGTTGCACCGAATAATCCGGTGGTGAAGAACTTTTTACAGGATTACTTGGTGGACATTGATACAGAACAATTAGCGGTTAAGATCGGTTTACAGATATTAGCAAAGGCAAAATGATAGGGGGATATCATGGCAATTAATTCAGTAACGTTTGGGGAACAAACACTAACAATTACAATCAACGGACTAGACAAGATGTGGAGCTTCAAAAGTAATTTGGTAATCCCGTATACACATATCGCGGGAGCAACATTAGATAATGAAGCATTGGCAGAACCAAAGGGGATGAAATGGCCTGGTTTACGTGTGCCGGGTAAGTATGCGGGTACCTTCATTTTAGAGGGTGAAAAAACGTTCTATAATGCTGAAATCGGTGGCAACGACGTCATCGTTGTACAACTTCATGATGAGGAATACGTTCGCCTAGTATTGAGCGTGGATGATGGCGTTGATATTGTTAATACCATCAACCAACACGTCATGTAAAGATTCTCGTGTGGTCGGTCCAAGGCATATCATTTAACATTTGAACGAATTAAGCGTAGGCTAGAGGTATCCAACGGCTACGAAAGGAGTTCAACGTTATGGACGCAATGGAGAAGGCACAACGGATCGAAAATTGGTTGCAGCAAAATGGCTCAGTACAGGTGATGGTTGCAGAATTCATGGCCAAAAATCCGCCGGTGACGGTACAAGAATTTTTGGCCACGAATGATTGCAGCAATAAGCCTGAAACGGGTCTTGAGGGAATTTTGACGCAAGAGGGGCTTTGGTACGATTTGCGTGGATCACACAGCATGATGCTGAATGCGTTGGCAGCGCGTGATTTAAACACGACAATTGAAGACTATATTAAGTCGGTACCAAAGGTTTGCTACACAGCAATGACGGCATATGCCATGAAAATTACAGGCGCAATGAGTGTACACAATGGTGTGCAACAATACGCGAATGACATGACGCCAGCGCAGCGTAAAGCGTTGGATGAATTTGCGACGGCAGGTTTAATTACGGTTAAGCCTGAACCGGTGCGGATTCCACCAAGAATGAAGGTGCAATTCGTGAAGTTGGTACAGCGACAAAGACAAGTACTCGCGGCTAACTAGAGAAAGAGGCCTAATGAAAACGCACAACTCTGTGATGGAGTTGTGCGTTTTTGTTAGTTATGGTGATATAAGGCGTGCCAGTCATCTGACATGGTGCCGGTTTGCAATAACGTGGCAATTTGATCAATTGGCTCCTGACAATCACGTTGCAGCCATAAAAGAATCACACTCATAAAGTGTGCCACAATCATTTCCTTGGCATAAATCTCAGGCAGACCGTGTGGTTTGACCTGAACATTCTCCAATAGAATGAGTTTGAGCTTGTACTGGAATTGCAAATCAGCACCGCTGAAAAGTAACCCGCGGAGCAGTTGACGTTCACCGTATAAATACGTCAGCAAACTATGCGTACCAGTTGGCGTTAAGATTTCAGACTGACTACCAGGATTATCGTGAACAATCTGTTGGATTGCTGATAACAGATCGGCAGCCAAGATTTCGACCAGCGCATATTTGTCCTCGTAGTGTAAATAGAAAGTGCCACGATTGATGCCGGCAGCTTTCACAATGGCAGCGACGGTGATTTTATCGAACGTATTTTGTTGCATGAGTTGGGTAAAAGCGATTTTGATCTTCGCTGGGGCACTTTCAGTTTTCATAAATCAACACTCCGTTCATTTTCGTTCATTGGTTTTTAGTCTAAATGTTTTAAGATAAAAATGAAAGTAGGGGTATAGGAGGCAAATATGAACGACGAAGACATGAAGAAACAAACGATGAATCATAATTCGCATGACAATCACGACCACATGCAGCATACTAA
>NZ_AEKT01000067.1 GCF_000193635.1 Weissella cibaria KACC 11862
ACATTTCTCAATTAAATACCGTGTCGTGACGATGGCATTGAGGCCACACCTGTTCCCATACCGAACACAGAAGTTAAGCTCAATAGCGCCGAAAGTAGTTGGAGGATCGCTTCCTGCGAGGATAGGACGTCGCGATGCACATGGACGTTTAGCTCAGCTGGGAGAGCACCTGCCTTACAAGCAGGGGGTCACAGGTTCGATCCCTGTAACGTCCA
>NZ_AEKT01000066.1 GCF_000193635.1 Weissella cibaria KACC 11862
GCGGTAACTGGTAACGTTAAGCGTACGCCATTCCCACGTTACGAGACGTACACGGCCCAAAAGGATTACGCTGATATCGCCCGCTACCTTGGTTTGCAAGGTAAGAATGACGCTGAATTGGTTGACGCTTTGTTGGCTAAGATTGACACGTTGTTCGCCGGTGTTGAAGTACAACCTTCATTGTCAGCTAACGGTGTTTCAAAGGCTGACTTTGAGAAGTCATTGGACACGTTGCCTGACTTGGTTTACAACGACCAAACGACGCCAGGTAACCCACGTCAACCTCGTTTGGAAGAAATCCGTCAATTGTTGAAGGACCAATTCTAAACCGC
>NZ_AEKT01000065.1 GCF_000193635.1 Weissella cibaria KACC 11862
ATTGAGTAATTCAACTTCAACAAGTTTGAGTGATTCAACGTCATTGAGCAGCTCGACATCAACAAGCTTGTCAGACTCAACATCGTTGAGTAACTCGACATCAACGAGCTTGAGCGATTCAACATCGTTGAGTAGTTCAACATCAACAAGTTTGAGCGATTCAACGTCATTGAGCAGCTCGACTTCAACAAGCTTGAGCAACTCAACGTCATTGAGCAACTCAACGTCATTGAGCAACTCAACGTCATTGAGTAACTCAACATCAACAAGTTTGAGCGATTCAACGTCATTGAGCAGTTCAACTTCAACAAGTTTGTCAGACTCAACATCGTTGAGCAGTTCAACTTCAACAAGCTTGAGCGATTCAACGTCATTGAGCAGCTCGACTTCAACAA
>NZ_AEKT01000064.1 GCF_000193635.1 Weissella cibaria KACC 11862
TTAGATCTTTGAAAACTGAATCATAATTGTAAATTTTTAAATTCATTTAATATTGTTAACGCAATATAAATTGAGCCGAAAAAATACACCGCGTAATTTTTTGAGTTTTTTAAATTAGTTTAAAATCGCTTGTGGCCTTGAGCCACATACTCAAACTTATATCATCAAC
>NZ_AEKT01000063.1 GCF_000193635.1 Weissella cibaria KACC 11862
GTTGTTGAGGCAACGACATAGAAATATGGGCAGATAGCTCAGTTGGTAGAGCAACGGACTCTTAATCCGTGGGTCCAGGGTTCGAGCCCCTGTCTGCCCATCCCATAAACCAC
>NZ_AEKT01000062.1 GCF_000193635.1 Weissella cibaria KACC 11862
GTGTTATTATAATCATGTACCAAAGGAAAGGCAGGTAATTGAATTGCAGGAAGAATTCATTTCAACCTCTATCATCTCTCTACCTACCGACATCCATGCGGGCGTGTCACAGTAATGACGCAAGATAACAAGACGTATCAATTTAAGAGATAAACACTTTAGTCATGATTTGACATCTCTTGCGGTCATTAGCATCGGTTACTTCGAGGACGTACGATAATCCAATTTGGATGTAAGCCTGTACAGAGTTCGAAGGCTGCTCCCGACACGGTTTGCTTTTTAAACAGATAGCTGTGGATGCGGTAGAGATGGAGAAGACAGATTTGGTTGCGACCAAACCCTGGCGACAGACGTCTAAAACTGCAGATTAGACCTCTAGGGTGGTCCATGACAATTGAATAAAGGGTGGCGAATTAGCGCTTCCCTCACGATGTGTCGCAAAGCATTGTGAAAGTTACCGCGGGCCAACGAGCCGGCGGTTTTTTGT
>NZ_AEKT01000061.1 GCF_000193635.1 Weissella cibaria KACC 11862
CGGACCCATTGTGGACGGTTACGACGACGGGCAACCGTCTTGATGTTAAGCAAATCGTAAGTAGACAAATTGTGTGACAATGAATTCTTCCCCCATGATCCAGTTCCTAGCGTCAATGATGGGCGCATTGCATCCGTGTAGATATCTCCCACACCACCGATTGAATCTGGTTGGTTAACCAAGATACGTGATGCTTCAATCTTATCAGCGTATTCCTTAACGAATGGATCGTCTTGGGCACCGATTTGGATAGCAGCGTTGTGACCAGCACCTTGGTAGTTCAACAAAGCGCGAACGATTTCAATGGCGTCCTCACGGTCAGCAGCCTTGTAGACTGACAACAAAGGACTCAACTTTTCTGATGACAAAGCTTCACCGATGTTCTTCTTGTCCAATTCGAACAACAAAACATCCTTATCTTCTGGCAACTTCAAACCTGATTGCTCGGCAATCCACTTACCTGACATACCAGCAACTGGTCCGTTAACCCCGTAACCTTCTGCGTTTGGCTTGAAGACAAAGTTAGCAACCTTCTCGTAGTCCTTCTTCGGCGTCAAGTAAGCACCTTGTTCTTGCAACTTGCGCATGACTTCGTCATAAACAGGGGCTTCGATAACCAATGAGTTTTCAGTGGCACAGATCATACCGTTGTCAAAACGCTTTGACAATAGCAAGTCTTCAACCGCACGGTCAACGTTAGCCGTTCCGTCAACGAACACGGCACCGTTACCAGCACCAACACCCATTGATGGGTTTCCTGACTTCAAAGCGGCGTTAACCATTGAAGGACCACCCGTTGCCAAGATTGACGCAATCTTTGGGTTTTGAATCAACGTCGTTGTCCCATCTAGTGATGGCGTGTCGATCCATTG
>NZ_AEKT01000060.1 GCF_000193635.1 Weissella cibaria KACC 11862
CTTACAACCCGCAGGTTGTAATGGAGAATATCGGGATCGAACCGATGACCCCCTGCTTGCAAAGCAGGTGCTCTCCCAGCTGAGCTAATTCCCCATGGGTATTTAATT
>NZ_AEKT01000059.1 GCF_000193635.1 Weissella cibaria KACC 11862
TGTGACCTCAATGCCATCATCACGACACGCGTTATTTCTAACTTACAAGACATTATTTTACGGAAGACTAACCTAATTGTCAACACTTCCTATGTCCCTAATGTCAAGGACTCTCGAAAATAAAAAACACCTTCGGCGAAGATGTTTTACTAACGAGTGCCGACTGGGGGATTCGAACCCTCGACCTACGGTTTACGATACCGTTGCTCTACCAACTGAGCTAAGTCGGCATAACTCCGAATGTCGGGCTCGAACCGACGACAACACGATTAACAGTCGTGTGCTCTACCAACTGAGCTAATTCGGAATGATATGCATAGCGACGTCCTATCCTCGCAGGAAGCGATCCTCCAACTACTTTCGGCGCTACT
>NZ_AEKT01000058.1 GCF_000193635.1 Weissella cibaria KACC 11862
CACGATATGCACGATATGCACGATATGCACATGAGCCACGGTGACCACGACATGATGATGCACGGTGGCCATATGATGCATATGGGCAACATGAAGCAAAAGTTAATTGTATCGGTTATTCTGACAATTCCGATTATTTTGCTATCACCGATGATGGGGATGGCCCTGCCATTTACGATTACTGGCATTCCTGGCCAGAACTGGTTAGTGCTCGTCCTTGGTTCGATTCTATTTTTCTATGGTGGAACACCCTTCTTTAACGGTGCACGTGGTGAATTGCAAAGCAAACAACCAGCGATGATGACGCTGATTACGATGGGAATTGTGGTGGCGTACTTTTATAGTTTGTATGCCACAATCATGAACGCATTGCACCCTCACGCGATGATAATGGACTTCTTCTGGGAGCTAGCCACGCTAATCGATATCATGTTGTTAGGTCACTTGATTGAAATGAATGCGGTCATGAAGGCTGGTTCAGCGGTCGACGCCTTGGCCAATTTAGTGCCAAAAGCGGCCCACCGCCGGCAACATGATGAACATTATCAAGACACACCCATTGACGAGTTGGATTTGGGCGATGTCGTGCTCGTTAAAGAAAATGAACGCGTGCCGGTTGATGGTCGCGTGTTAACGGGGATGCCAACCTTGGACGAATCACTCTTAACAGGTGAGTCGGTTGGCGTGATGAAACATGAAGGTGACCATGTTGTTGGCGGTTCGTTGAACAGCAACACGCCATTTACGATGACCGTTGCCAAGCAAGCCCAAGATGGTTTCTTAGCGCAGGTCCAACAATTGGTAACCCGAGCACAACAGGCGAAAACAAAGTCTGAAACGTTAGCGGACCGCGTGGCTGGCTGGTTGTTCTACGCGGCCACGATTATTGGCATTTTGGCTTTGGTGGTTTGGACGGTTATTCATGGCTTTGCTTTTGCTTTGCCGATTGCTGTGACAGTGTTCATTATCGCTTGTCCCCATGCGTTAGGCTTAGCAATTCCGTTGGTTGTTGCCCGCTTGACAGGCATTGCGGCACAACAAGGATTGTTGATTCAAAACCGTCCCGCCCTAGAGCAAGTTAATCAATTGCGTTATGCGTTGATGGATAAGACGGGCACGTTGACGGCTGGAAACTTTAAAGTGCAACAAGTCCTAACAACAACGGATGCCATGACGGCGGATGAAATTTTGCAGACCGCTGCTGCCCTAGAACAAGGTAGCACGCACCCAATTGCCACGAGTCTTTTGCAGGCAGTCACTGGAGACTTGCCAACGGTTATGCATCAGGAAACTATTCCAGGTGCCGGTGTGACCGGTATGATTGGGGATGATTACTTTGCTTTGTTAAATATGCCAGCATTACGTGAACGGGGTATCGCCCATGAACACGCCATGTTTGCGTCCCTAGCTGACAAAGGCTATACGGTTAGCTTTTTGGTTAAACATGATACGGTTGTCGGTGTTATCGGGTTGGGGGATGCCATCAAGGATGACGCCCGTCAATTTATTGCAGATCTCAAAGCACAACGAATTACGCCCGTCATGTTAACTGGTGATAATGAAGCGGCTGCCCAAGTAATTGCCCGACAATTAGGGATTGAACAGGTACATGCTAATTTGAAACCGCAGGATAAGGTAGCTTTAGTGACACAATATCAACAACAGGGTGGTGTGATGATGATTGGTGATGGGGTGAATGATTCGCCTGCTCTGGCTCAAGCTGACCTTGGGGTGGCGATTGGCGCTGGGACGGATGTCGCCATTAATGCAGCGGATGTTGTCTTGGTCCACTCAAAGCCAAGCGATGTGTTAACATTGCTGTCATTAGCACGCCAAGCCAAGCGTAAGATGACGCAAAACCTGTGGTGGGGAGCTGGCTATAATCTAATTGCGTTGCCATTAGCAGCTGGTATTCTGATGCCAATCGGTATTCGTTTGGATCCAATGGTTGGGGCCATCCTAATGTCCTTATCCACAATTGTTGTTGCCATTAATGCCATGACGCTTAGGTTAAAATAAATGCAAAAAAGCACGTCGTGATGAAAACGACGTGCTTTTTCTATATCCTGATCATCCCATTAGGACGCTCAATCTGACTCTCTCAAAAAGTCATACTTTTTGAACCACGGATTGTGGGAAAAGTGGTTCACCACGTTCGATGTCGCACCGCCGAGAAAGGGAAAGAGAGAAAAAGGCGATGCGTACAACCGGAACGCTTATTACTTGATTTAGTATGCGTGAATTATTTGCATTTTTTGCAAAAGTGCCAAAGACGGGAAGTTTTGTGTATTTTTAATAAGTGAAATCCCATTTCTCGGAATGCTTGTAAACGCAGCAAAAAAGCCACGTGAGGGGGCACGTGGCTTAATGGGTGGTTAATCGGCATGAAACTAAGGGGATAGGGGGATATCCGATTAACCGGCATCTGAATATGCTAGATTCTAGGGTGCATATCTGCGCCTTGAATGATTATAGTATGCAACAATTTTTGAAACACATAACAAAAGTGCCGAAACTGACGCAAAATGCAAGAAATTTTTCATAACGCCCCTTTAAACCACCATTGTACTGACACAATGTTAGAATAAAGCGTCTAGAAAAAATGAAAGAAGGTGGATGTTGTGGAGAACAAGCCAAAGTTTGTCGGCATTATCACGGCTGCAATTTTGCTCTCAACATTTATGTCAGCGGTTGAAGGAACCGTTATTTCAACCGCCATGCCAACCATCATTGGTTCCTTGCACGGTATCAAGTTGATGAGTTGGGTGTTCAGTATTTATATGTTGATGACTGCAGTTGCAACGCCAATCTACGGTAAGCTTGCCGATTTGATTGGCCGTAAGCCAGCCATGTTATCAGGACTTATTATTTTCTTATTCGGCTCAATGATGAGTGGTATTTCCGACAGTATGGGTGCTTTGATTTTCTGGCGTGCGATTCAGGGAATCGGTGCGGGTGGTATCATGCCCGTCGCCTTTACGATTTTGGCTGATTTGTATCCTATTGAGAAGCGGGCTTCGGTCATGGGACTGAACTCAACCGCCTGGGGTGTCGCCTCGATGGTTGGACCGCTAGTCGGTGGTTATTTGGTACAAAACCTGTCATGGCACTGGGTGTTCTTCATTAACGTACCAGTTGGTTTAATCGCGATTGGTATTTTGGTCTTCTTCTATAAGGATCGCTTCGAACGTCGGAAGGCCACGATTGATTATCCTGGTGTGCTTTGGATGACGATGTTCATTGTTGGCTTGTTGCTGGGTTTGCAAATGATTTCTGAATCACAATGGCTCTTGATGATTGTTTTCTTTATCATGTCAGTACTTGGTTTGTGGTTGTTCATCAAGCGCGAACGAAAGGCCGAGGAACCATTAATTGATTTGGCGATGTTTAAGTCAGTCGACTTTACAGCAGCAAACGCGATTGCAGGTTTGGTAGCGGGGTTCATCATTGCGTATAACGTTTACTTGCCAACATGGATGCAAGCTTTGGGTGGCATGAAGCCATCCGTTGCTGGGTTCGTTGTGACACCAAGTTCAGTGGTTTGGATGTTTGGTGCGATGATTGCGGGTCGTGTGATGGCCAAGCATGGCGCACAATATTTATTCAAGTTTAGTCTGTTTATTGGCACGCTGTATGCCATTATGTTGGCTGTTATGCCAGGGGATGCACCATTTGTATTGTTCTTGGCAACTGGTGTAATCTTTGGTTTGACGATGGGATCAACGATGACTGGGACGACAGTGATGGCCCAACAAACAGTTGCACCAAGCCAAGTTGGGATGGCAACATCATTCAATAACTTGGCACGGGCGATGGTCCAAACAATGATGACAACGGTTTACGGTGTTGTTTTGAATGTGTCGATGGCAATTGCTTTACGTGGTCACAGTAATTTGAAGTTCAATGAATTAAATGAGCTGATTGATCCAAATACGGCTAAGAATTTGCCAGCTAGTCACATTGCGCCATTACGTGACATCATGACGTTTGGGCTACACAATATCTTCTGGGTAGGTGCCTTGTTGATGATTGGGGCGATTGCAACAAATATGTGGGCAACCCGTCAGTTAAAGAAATAAATTTAAAAGGCAATGTGGAAACACATGGCCTTTTTTTCATGGATTTACGCAAAAAACACCCTGAATTGACGAAATGACCTTATAATAAGTGGGTGAATGAGCGCGTGTTAGGGAGAATGAAAAATGGATTGGATGCTGGAAAAGAAGGAACGGCAAAAGATTGAATTACTGACGTATTTGAAACGGCAGATTCAAGGCGAAATTTCAGTTAAGGAAATCGGTGAAGCTTTGTCGTGGTCAAAATACCTGGTTTTGACGGTGGCGAGCGAATTGGTTGCTGATTTAACGTCAATATACGGTGAAGAACAAACTGCTGATAAGTCGTTGCAATTATCAGCGGACGAGAAAAAATTGCTCTTATCCTTGAAACGGCACGTTAATGTTGATGCGGTCATGCTAGTCTATCTGCGTGAATCTTTATATTGGAATTTCATCAAAGAAGTGTTCTTGGAGACTGTGACGTCGTATGAAGAGTTTGCGGAGCGTTATTTAACGACGCCAAGTACAACACGCAATGTTAAAAATCATCTGGCAGAGCGTCTGGCGCCTTTGGGGATTGGTATTGATGATCATTACCATTTTACAGGCGATGAATCCGCAATTCGGATGTTCTTTTTCCGCCTCGCAGTTCGTTATTTTGGTGATCGCGAATTTCCATATGGTGAACAATTGAAACAGCAGGCCGATGAGGGGATCGACCGCTTAGTTGCTTCATTTACGGCAGAACCATTTATTCGCGATTCAAAGCGGATTGCCTTACGCTTCTATTATGCGCTGGCTGCGATTCGAGTACGCGAGGGTCATTTTGTTGACCCGCATAACTTAGATGATATTTTTGTGCCAACGCATGATATGGCGCCAACAACGCAAGCCTTGTTGGCGGAAATGGTGGCCGATTCACTGCAGTATGACACCATCAACGCGGAGCAGGCGGCAGTTGAGGCACGCGAAACCCTTTATTATTTGTATATTTTAAATGTCGTCGGCTCAACGGACTGGGAACATATCATTTCACCAAAGATGCAGCAACGAATTCAAGCGATTATGACGATTGTCGCAGACTATCATCAACGGTATTTTGGTGTTGGCATGACACCAGCTAGCGCGACGCAAATCAGGCGTGAGTTATTGGCGCCTGTGTTGATGTTTGAGTTACATGCGATTGATGTCGGACACCGCCGTTATTTTGACATGGAAGAGGCTTATCGCATGTATCCGGTGTTGGTAGAAATGGCCATTAATGTCAGTCGTGACATTGCGCCGTTGCGAGATCTTACGCCTGAAGAGTCTGAACGCTTGATGTTTGGTTATTTGTTCACGGCGTTTGCGGCTTATCTGGACCAGGCTGATATTTTTGCGCCGATTAAGATTGATATTGATATTACTTACCGGCCGGCGTTAGAAGTGATTTTGAAGCGCATGTTGGCGGGGATGGCGGAGTTTAACATCGTGTTTACGAATCGTTTTGAGGATAATGTTGATTTAGTCATTTCAGATGCCATGTTGGCAGAAGTTGACAGTCGGAACCGATTTGATTGGCAACAACTGCCAACGATTAAACAGATTGCCCAATTACGGTCACGTTTATCGGTCATTAAACGCCAAAAATTCGAAGCACGGTTTAAAGAATTGAACCCCGAAAATGATTAGTAAAACGCCCACCAATCAAGTCAACGATTGGTGGGCGTTTCAGTAGAGGGATAGTCTTTTTGTCAGTAGCATTTGCAGGGCTGGGACATCACGCTATAACGAAGCTTAATAAAGTAGCTTGGTAATCCCTAGACTAAGGGCTACTGTGAGAATTGTGGTGAAAGAGTGGTGAGAAAGACGATGGAACAGAGTAATCGCACGATGAGGATGTATCAATCATTGGCTGAAATTGCGGAGCAGGCACTTCTGAATATGGAGACACAGCAGTCGGCACCAGCTAGTACCACAGCTGAATTGGATCCATCTATTTTGAAAGCTTTTGCTAAGCGACTGGTGAAGGTGCTTGATGAAATTGCGACTGAAGATGAAGTAGCTGAGCACGCCCAATATGTGCAGGCCCGGGCTAGTTTGATGGCAACCATTGAGCAGGTTGCTGATGTCACAGATGCAACAATTAATCATTTGTGTGCAGCTTTAAGTAGCACTCGTGATGCCATTCGGCCACTTCAAATCGCGGCCACAGCTGACAATATGATGGCTCAGCAAGCGTTGGCACAACACTGGCTAGATGTTTATGCACCGGCAAGCGTTGACCCAAGTTTGAGTGAGCCTTATCAAGCGTTACGTGTCACGGTAACCACGAATCGGTTTGGCCTGCTACAGGCTTTAGGTGTGTTCGACCATGAATTGGTCGCTTTTCACCGCGAAAGTCGGGAATTTTTGGATGAATTGGTTGGTGGCTTATATTTGAAGGTTGCGCAGTATCAATTGCTACAATTTGCTGATCTGGTGAACTTCTTTTCAGCAGCTCACCTGTACGTGGCGATTGCCTCGGCGCCAGAGGAATACATGGTCATCGGTCAATTAATTCAACAGTTGGAACCAGTACTAAGCGATAAGATTATGTCGCTATCTGATTTGCCAACGGTTGCTGCGTATGTGCAGGATTTGTACACTAACGCAGCGATGGTTTGGCAATCTAATGCAACGCTGACTCCTGAATCTGACCGTTTGATGGCTGAGAGCCAAGCCACACTTGCCCAAGCTGCAACGCGTGATGATTATCGCTCAGTTGTGGCATTGTTACGCCAAGTTCGTTTCGAACAGCCAACGTTGGCTAATTAATGAGCGTATTGTTCAATCAAGGCGACAAAGTCAGGTAAGCTAATGGCCCAGGCAAGCGCAGAAGATAAATTATCCCATTGAAAAATAACATCCGATTCAGGCGTACCGTCTTGATTGAAAACGCGAAGAGTCATGAGACCGAATTGACTGAAGCTAGGTAAGCTACGAATTTCACGACCGTTGGCTAAATCAATACGGCCGAATCCGTTATTGTTATAAAAGCTGGTGATTTGATCATTGTTCATGGTAGGTACCCCCCCATTCTTTCAGTATTGTACTAATCCGATATGTCCCAGATTTGAGCTAATTTCGCGACCTTTGCGTCTGTTTGTTATCCAATTGCGCTAAAATTCGTTAAATCGTGCCAATTGTGGTCCAAATCAACTTTTTGTAAGTATAACGGTTATACTAATTAACATAAAGTAAGTTATCAAACAACGAAGAGCGGGGGATACAACAATGTACAACAAGTTAGAGAACAAGCAATGGATGGTCGCTGGATTGTCAACTTTGGTTATGACGCAAGGACAATTGTCACGTCAAGTTATTGTTGAAAACCGCAAAGTTGATTTGACGACGAAGTAATAATAAAATTCCTGTAGGCATGTCTTAAGAGAAGGTATGCCTACATTTTACATATCTGGCACGGGGTACCGATCCGTTGTGGGAACGGCTTGGAAACATATATGATTCTAGTTATGAGAAATGTCGCGTAACCTTCGCAAGTTAACGACCTAATATAAAGATTTTCAGGGCCACGAAGTTACGCATAATTGCGGAACTTTGTGGCTTTTTTAATGCAACAAGGCAGTAGGGTTCACGGTTATGATGAGAAGAGGGAAAGATAATGAATTTCAAATCATTACACACGGCTGATTTTGAGTCAAAAACACACTACAAAATGTATAAAGACGGTAAGCAATGGATGTTTGCCGGAATTATGGCCATCGCGTTGGGGGCTGGTATTGTTGCGCCTTCACAACAAGCATCAGCAGATACCACTGATGCGGCGACAGTAGCCACGACAACCAATACAGGAACTAGCTCGACCAATAGCAATACGGTGACATTGTCAACGTCGACTAGTACCACTACAACGCCAACGACTGATGCAGCGACAACATCTGCTGACACAGCGGTAACACCAGTTGCCACGGCTGCGACAGTCAGTGCAACGAGTCAATCAACGGGAGCGACCCCGGTTTCGACAGCATCAGCGACGCCAGCACCTAGTGAAACAGCTAGCACAGCGGCATCTAACACGTTGACGAGTAATGCAGTGGGAGCTGGTGATAGTGCTAATAGTGCTATCAAGTCAGCAACTTCTGGTTCAACGGCCGATGGTACCGGTACGCTGGGTTCATATGGTAACAAGGATGCTTACCCATCAATTTCTGGTAATTCAGCAACGTCATCGATTAATAATCAAGGTGCGGTAACGGTTAATAAGAGTGCCTCAACATCAAGTTCAAATTCATTCGATGTGAACATGTCTAAGGCAGCCTCAACGTCAGCAACGACTAACACAAGCTCGGTTGCCGTGACGATTAAGGCACCAAGCAACGCAACGGTTGGTAACATCAAGTACACGGTTGACAGTGCTGGTAACACGGTCGCCGTAACACCTGGTGGTAGTTCATATATTGTGAACCAAATGGGATCGGGGATGACCTCTGATATCATGTCACAAGCTACGAGTACGATTAAGTCTGAATTCGCGGTTGCGTCAAAGAATTCAGTCGCTGCGGTATCTGCTAAGAGTGTGGCTAATAGTTACAGTAATTTGGCAACGTCTAACAAAGCGCAACAACAATCACAACTGGCTAGTGCTAAAACTGCGGGTGATGCAGCGACAAGTACGTCATTGGCAGTGGCTAACCGGATATCTAATTTTGCGTCTAGTTTGAAGAGTTCAAACGTAACTTCTTTTGGTGTGGAATCAGCAGCCTTGTCTAATGCTGCAAGCTACATTAAGGCGGGTGATTGGATTAACGCGGCTACCCAATTGAGTTTAGCCACTAGTTATGCATATGGTGGGGGCCTGGGATTTTCTAAGGACTCAAACTTCAGCTCTTTGACTTCATTGAAAGACAGTTTTACAGGTAAGACGAACTGGAGCCCCGCTCTTAATAATACGATTACTAATTCTGACTATACGGCCTATAACAATTATGTTGCACAATCATCAGTTGCTGCATCAACAGCTTCAAGCTATGCATCAGTTGCTGCAGTTAACTTGTTATCTAGTCAGTCAGCGCAAACGGATTACAATTCATACTCAGCTGCTGCGGTAGCGGCTGCTAAGTCAGCTGCTGATTTGGTAACATCGGCCCGTTCTATTGCAGCTGGTCTGAATACGTCGAGTGCGGTTATTATTCATAATTCTTATTCAGGCGCCAATACGTCAGTGACACAAAGTTACGCTAGTGCAGCAAATAAAGCGGCAAGCAGTGTCACGAATATGTTGAACAAGTCGATGGCCTCATTGAGTAGTGGGTTTGCGTTTAACGTCTCAGATGCAGGTGTTGCGGGAACTTTTTAGGTATCTGCGGGTGGTTATAATCCTGCTACGACAGCAACTCGGCTCTCTTTCGCTTCCAGTGTAGGTAGCTATGCAAAATCTAATGCGGCTAAAAATACTGGCAAATTAGCAACCATGTATAACAGTTTGGCTTCGTATATGGATTATCTGCAAACGTCAGCTGGATCGACGACGCTTGCGCAATTGCAGATGAGTATGCAGTCACAAGGAGCGTTATTCTATTTCGGTGGTGTTGTACCTGGTATGAGTTATTCACCAGACGAATTAACGAGTGCATATGCTGCCTTGTCTGACGCGATGGCGAACTTAACGGACATTACGAATTCGTATACCGTTGCGGCTGATTTGACGAAGAGTGGGTCTGTTTTGACAACTAAGTCGTATGGAACGACATATAATGCAGCACTTGTTGATCAACTGACGTCTGCTTTAACAAATCAAGTTAAGACTGTGAATAATTTGGTTGATAATATCAATCAATACGTTGTAACAACAATTCCGACTTTTGTTGGAAATTACTATGCATACCAGTATCTCAATGCTAAGGATGGTCAGTCATATCGAGATCTTGCGGGAATGTCAGGCACGTGGCAAGCAGTGCAAGATTCAGCCGCAATGATTGTTGACCAGCTGGCTTATCAACAAGCTTCAGATTATGCATCACTATATACATCAATTGCAAATAGTTACCGGGCACTAGGCACGAATGCTGGAAATTCACTGCTGGGAAGTTTGTATGATGCAATGGCATCCGCACAAAATTCAGCGTATTCTGCCATGAAGTCAGCCTATAACTCACAAAGCGTAGAGTTCAATTCATTAAGCCTGGCCGGTGCACTGAGTTTTGGCCTCTTTAACGCAGTCCCTGGTTACATTACGTTAGGAATTACGAACGGAACCAAGGTTGTTGGTAGTCAGCTGGCGTCAAATATTCAAGTGATGATGACGCAAATGAATTCTGGTTTGCAATCGATGACGGATTCATACGCAAGTTTGTTCAATGCTACGTCAGCGGCGGCTGTAACTGATGTTCACTACGGTGCCGTGGCACAAACGCCTGCTACGTCAGGCTTGACGGGTGGTACGTTCATTGACAACAACTACACCACAACGGCAACGGTTAATAATGTTGCCAATACCACAACGACTGACGTGGTTTACCAAGTGGTTGATGAGGGTGTTTTGACATCTTTGGCAGCAACGACGTCTACTGATTCAGCAACGGCGACAGCGATTGCAGCGGCAAAGTCAGTTTTGGCAAACAGTAACGTATCACAACAAGATGTTGATAGTGCCGTGAATGCCATTTGGTTGGCACTTGATCACACAATCGCGCCATCAACAACTGCCGGCAAGACAGGAAGTGCAGCCGTATCAGCTGCCGCAACCGCTACAGCGCCAATTTCGTTGACGTCAGCGGCCCAAACAGTCACGACGACAACAGATTTAAATAACGCTGGAGAAAAGAAAACCTTTACGGTGACTGGATCAGCTAACTACATGAAGCCAACGTCAGTGTTGTTGAAGGACAGTCAAGGAAATACAGTTACGGATTACACCAGTTCAGCAACCTACAATAGCCAAACTGGTCAATTCAGTTTGAACCAGGTTGTTTTGCCAACCCAAGGCGACTACAAGTTGGTCGTTGTTTGGACGGCCCAACCGGATAAGTCGGATATTAATAGTTACAACGGTCAGTCAACGATTAAGTTGGCAACTAGTTGGACGAATTTGGATAAGACGGCGGGCAGTTCATCTGAAACCGTCAATGTCCAGCGTACTTTGGCAGTAAAGGTGTCATTGCAAGTGCAATACACAGATGCAGCGGGTACGGTACACACAACTAATCTGGCAAATGGTCTATTGATTGGAACAGGAACTGTGATTATCAACGATCCACAATTAGGTGCGTACGTTGGGATGACAGCTGACCAAATTTTGTCCTTGGACAAAACAGCTGGTACAACAAATTCAATTTTGCCAGCTGGATATCACTTGTCAGTTAATAGCAACGGTACGTTGTTGATTACTGTGAATGGGACAGCCATTGATAACGGTTCTTATAAAATTGATGCTGATAACGCGACGAACGATGCATTGACTTTGGTGTTGCACGCAGATGCAAACACCCAAATTGCACGTGTTGTTGTGAAGGGCGGCTACTATCCAACCACTGTTTCACAAGGATCGGCAACCGGGGCTACTGGCTCGTCGATTGTCTTTAACACGAACGATACATCTTTGAAGATGCCAGGTGCAACATACACGGTAACTGGACCAGACGGTAAAACGTATGCAAGCTTCAAAGATGCACTAGCAGCCAACCCGACCTTTGACGCAACAAATTGGACTGAAGCCACTGGATCAGATGGCACACGTCAAACATTTACAGTTAACTACGTCTTTAATAAGCAAATTGCGCAACTTCAAGTTGGTGCGCCAAACGCGGGCTTGTCTGAGCAAGTGACTGGTGATACTGATTCTGACATTGCCTTTAAGGCCAGCGATGCTGATCTGAAGAAGGCAGGCTTTACGTACACGGTAACGGCGCCGGATGGCATCGTTTACGCGTCACTTGCGGCGGCATTAGCAGCGACGATGACGGTTAACGGTTCATTAGTGAAGGTCGGTAAGTTTGATGAAACTGACTTTGCGGTTGGCGTTACCGACCCAAGTCAACAAATTTTCAAGGTGACTTACACGCCAGATGCACAATCGGCGACGGTTATTGCTAATAAGGATGGCGTTAACAGTACATTGGAAACAATCACTGGTAAGACGTCAGATAAGTTGGCGTTTACGACCGTTTCAGATGCTACGTTAGCTACGCCTGGGTACACTTACACGGTCGTTGGACCAGATGGCGTAACCTATGCAAGTTTGGCTGAGGCCGTTGCGGCTAATGGGTCATTTGATAATACGGATAACGCGGGAACGGCTGACGAAAGTGTCCAGACGTTTACGGTTAACTACGTCAAGACAACCCAACATGCCACGATTACAATTCATGACAAGTCAACGGGTAAGGTACTTGGTACAGTTACGATTTCAGGTAAGTCAGGGGATGCGATTACCGCGGACCAATTGGCTACAGCTGTCAGTTCAGTGACTGATGCACAACCAAATTATGCTGGCAACATTACGATTACGAGTGATACGGCATCAGGTCAAAACTTTGACTTTAACGATGGGGCAGATCAATCGTTTGATGTGACGTTTGTCCACAATGCCAAGTTGGTATCAACGGATACAACGTATACCGGTTCTGTTTCATTTAAGGGCACTAACTTAGCTGTTAATACGCAAACTGCCGTAGTGACTAAGACTGCTTCAGTTGACGCAATCACTGGTGAAATAATTGATGCCGCCAATGCGGATAACTTTGCAAATTATGTGGCACCATCTTATGCGTTGAAGTCTGGTACCGCACAGGTTGATGCGACGGCTGGAACAGTGACGTTTTCCTATGTTGCAGCAACGTATGTGAAGGGTTACTTTGCAGACAAAAATGGGGTGCAATTGGCATCTTTGAGTGGTAACACGACGTCGACGTCGGCGGTTATTACTTACACCGAGATTAAGACGGTTCCACCAACTTTGCCTGGCGATGCAGCAACTGATGCTAGCGAAGCGGGTAGTTCAGCATCAAAGGCCAGTTCCGCAGCATCTGCAGCGGACTCAGCGGCGACTGAATTCCCAGCAGCGTCAAGCGCAGCTAGTGCAGCAGATTCATCAGCTACCATAGCATCAAGCGCAGCTTCAGAAGCCAGTTCCGCAGCCAGCGTCGCAGCTTCAGAAGCAGCAGTAGCAAGTTCTGCAGCCAGCGCGGCTGATAGTGCGGCAGCTGCTGGCGATAACGCCGCAGCATCAAGCGCAGCTAAGGATGCGAGTTCTGCGGCGTCGGCGGCTTCAAGTGCAGCCAGTGCCGCCTCGAGTGCGGCGGAGGTAGCGTCAAGTGCAGCTAGTGACGCGGAGTCAAGCGCTTCGGAAGCGGCGGCAGTTGCTAAGTCAGAAAGCCAGAGCCAGTCAACGTCAATCAGTACGTCACAGTCTATTAGTCAATCTACGAGTTTGAGTCAGTCGACATCAACGAGTCAGTCTTTGAGTACGTCGACGTCATTGTCAGGCTCGACGAGTTTGTCAAATTCTATTTCGTTGAGTGGATCAACGTCATTAAGCAACTCGACTTCGACAAGTTTGAGCAATTCAACATCATTGAGTAACTCGACTTCAACGAGTTTGAGCGATTCAACGTCATTGAGCAGCTCAACTTCAACAAGTTTGAGCAATTCAACATCATTGAGCAGCTCGACTTCAACAAGTTTGAGTAACTCAACTTCAACAAGCTTGAGTGATTCAACGTCATTGAGTAACTCGACATCAACGAGCTTGAGTGATTCAACGTCATTGAGCAGTTCAACTTCAACAAGTTTGAGCAACTCGACGTCATTGAGCAGCTCGACCTCAACAAGTTTGAGCAATTCAACATCATTGAGTAACTCAACTTCGACAAGTTTGTCAGACTCAACATCGTTGAGTGGATCGACTTCGACAAGTTTGAGCAACTCGACGTCATTGAGTAACTCAACTTCAACAAGCTTGAGTGATTCAACGTCATTGAGCAGTTCAACTTCAACAAGTTTGAGCAATTCAACATCATTGAGCAGTTCAACTTCAACAAGTTTGAGTGATTCAACATCATTGAGTAATTCAACTTCAACAAGTTTGTCAGACTCAACATCGTTGAGTAACTCAACTTCAACAAGTTTGAGTGATTCAACATCATTGAGTAACTCGACATCAACGAGTTTGAGCAACTCAACGTCGTTGAGCAGTTCAACTTCAACGAGTTTGAGTGATTCAACATCATTGAGTAACTCAACTTCAACGAGTTTGAGTGATTCAACGTCATTGAGCAGCTCGACTTCAACAAGCTTGAGCGATTCAACGTCATTGAGCAGTTCAACCTCAACAAGCTTGAGCAACTCGACGTCATTGAGTAATTCAACATCAACAAGTTTGAGCGATTCAACGTCATTGAGTAACTCGACATCAACGAGTTTGAGTGATTCAACATCGTTGAGCAGTTCAACTTCAACAAGTTTGTCAGACTCAACATCGTTGAGCAGTTCAACCTCAACGAGTTTGAGTGATTCAACATCATTGAGTAACTCAACTTCGACAAGTTTGAGCGATTCAACATCATTGAGTAACTCAACTTCGACAAGTTTGAGCGATTCAACATCGTTGAGCAGTTCAACCTCAACGAGTTTGAGTGATTCAACGTCATTGAGCAGCTCGACATCAACGAGCTTGAGCAATTCGACGTCATTGAGTAATTCAACTTCAACAAGTTTGAGTGATTCAACGTCATTGAGCAGTTCAACTTCAACAAGCTTGAGTGATTCAACGTCATTGAGCGGTTCAACTTCAACAAGCTTGAGTGATTCAACGTCATTGAGCAGCTCGACCTCAACAAGCTTGAGCAACTCAACGTCATTAAGTAATTCAACTTCAACAAGTTTGTCAGACTCAACATCGTTGAGTAACTCAACTTCAACAAGTTTGAGTAACTCGACATCAACGAGCTTGAGTGATTCAACGTCATTAAGTAACTCAACTTCGACAAGTTTGTCAGACTCAACGTCATTGAGCAGTTCAACCTCAACGAGTTTGAGCGATTCAACGTCATTGAGCAGCTCGAC
>NZ_AEKT01000057.1 GCF_000193635.1 Weissella cibaria KACC 11862
CTGGGTTTTGAAAATTTTTCGGGGTAGCGGCACCTTGCGGTGCCGAAAAAACCTGTCCATAATCTTGACATCAGCGCCCTTATCCAGGTCTGGTGATGCATAATTCTTTGGCAACACACCCTTGATTTGATCGTTTTCTCGCTCAATTGCTTCCATCGCCTTGTCGATAGTCTCACCAATTTCAGGTGTCTTTGCGGCCGAAGCAATTACATCCCAACGCGCTTCTTTTGGTAGCCAAAAGATATTCTCAGCCGTATACATATCACGGTCTTCTGCATCTTCTGGGTAATCCGAATTGATTAGTGACTCATACTTCTCATTAAAAGAATCAGATACGTACTTCAAGAAAATCAATCCCAATACCACGTTACGGTATTGAGAAGCGTCCATGCTTCCACGCAGTTGATCAGCTGCTTGCCACAAGGCATCTTCAATTTTTAGTTCTGCTGTTTTCTTAGCCATTGCTATTCCTCTGTCATTGTTGTTTATTTCATTGTATCAGACCACCCCACTCTCGTATCAAAAAGACACAAAAAGTTCGGTGATAGTGGGGGTTACGGAGGATCAGGCAATAGTCCTGTCTCAGAAAAACATTCCAAATTTTTGAACAGCTCAGTCATATCAGGAAGACTCCAACAGCCTACTGAAACCATAAACTTTTCAATCGACTTGAAACGAATTAAAACCGACCAAGAACGACCAATCAAAAAAAGAAGCATTGCTAGTCAATGACTCGCAATGCTTCTATCATTATTTATTACTTGTTAAAGTATGCCTTCAACTCGTCAACCTTGTCCAAACGCTCCCATGGCAAGTCCAATTCAGGACGACCGAAGTGACCGTATGCGGCAGTTGCTTCGTAGCGAGGCTTGCGCAAGTCCAAGTCCTCGATGATTCCGGCTGGACGCAACTCGAACAAGTCACGGATTGCGGCTACCAATTCGTCATCAGAAACCTTACCCGTACCGAACGTGTTGACGTTAACTGAAACCGGCTTTGCCACACCGATAGCGTAGGCAACTTGGATTTCAACCTTTTCGGCCAAACCAGCTGCAACGATGTTCTTGGCGATGTGACGCGTTGCGTAGGCAGCTGAACGGTCAACCTTGGTTGCGTCCTTACCTGAGAAGGCACCACCACCGTGACGTGCGTATCCACCGTACGTGTCAACAATAATCTTACGACCCGTCATACCAGCATCACCCTTAGGTCCACCGATAACGAAACGACCAGTTGGGTTGATGTAGTAACGTGTGTCGTCATCGACCATGTCGGCTGGCAACACAGGGTCAAGGATGAACTTGCGCACGTCAGCACGCAATTGATCCAATGTCACTGAATCACGGTGTTGCGTTGACAAAACAACGGCGTCGATACGCGTTGGCTTGTCGTTTTCATCCAATTCAACCGTCACTTGCGCCTTAGCGTCAGGCAATAAGTATGACAACTCACCGTTACGACGGACTTCAGCTTGCTTCTTCACCAACTTGTGTGACAAAACAACTGACAATGGCAAGTACTCATCGGTTTCGTTCGTTGCAAAACCAAACATCAAACCTTGATCACCGGCACCAATTTGGTCCAATGGATCAACCCCACCGTCTTCACGTTGCTCAATTGCTGAATCAACACCTTGGGCAATATCTGGTGATTGCTCATCCAACGTAATCCCAACGTGGATATCATCAGCCAAGAAACCAGCATCCTTATCATCGTAACCAATACGCTTCAACGTTTGGCGTACGATATCGTTGATGTTTACATAGGCCTTCGTTGACATCTCACCAAAGATGTTCACGTAACCCGTTGTCACTGATGTTTCAACGGCGGTACGGGCTTGTGGGTCTTGTGCCAAAACAGCATCCAAGATGGCATCTGAGATTTGGTCTGAAACCTTATCGGGGTGGCCTTCTGAAACTGATTCTGACGTAAACAAACGCTTTTCTGTCATGTGTAAAAAATCTCCTAAACTTAATATCTCTCAAAAACTAAAAACCCGACATACCACTCGTAGGCGGCATGTCGGGTTGAATCGATATGCGCCTATCTGCTAGAAAGTACCACATCGCCCGAAACGGGTAAGTTGGCGTCAGATCAAAGGGTCTAGTCCCTCCCTGAACTCTCGATAGGAAAGTCGAATTTATTTACTTTTTAATACTCCAACTAGTTTACGGTTTTTACATAAAATTAGCAAGTTAGAAATTTTCTAATCGTTTATGATGTCGTGGCATGCAGTGTAACTTTCACCAGTGTACTCGTGCCTGGGTTCCCTAAAATAAAGATGTTCATCCCCTCGCGTCGCAACTGATGGGCTTCGTTGACGGTCTCATGATGGGCACCTCGTAACACGACAATCCGGACATCGTACAACTCTTTCCGCATTTCATCGGCTACCTTATTATTGGCGACGGTTGACGTGTCGAGCCACTTCACATTTGCCCCCATCTTCTCCAATTTACGTTTCGCGTGATTGGCTGTCTCACCCCACCAACTGACAATAAGCACGTTCTTACCCGCCAAGACAGTCGCATCTTCAAAGCGCTGCAAATCAGCGTCATTATAAACACTGGCTGGTCGCTCATATTGTTTATGGAGTGATCGAATTAAGACAATTCGGTCACTATCAATCCGTTGCCGTGCGGAATACAGTTCCCCATCTGCAATATCAGTCACGTCAAGACCATTGCAATCAACGTCTGAGAGTTCATGATACGCGAAACTGTTATCCACAAAATACCGATCATCATCTTCAGTAACAAAATGGCCCTGTAACGTCGTCCATAATGTCAGCTCATCCCCCTCAACCAGATCGTTATATTTTTGCACAAGCCGTTCAATAGGATGGTATTCCGCCAATGAATTGGCCGTTAAATTTGCAATTAACTGACGCAGCAATTCAGCGTTCGTTAGAGGCGCCGGTTGTGCCGCAATCTCAACTGGTTCTGTTTCAGCCAAAGCCGGTGCCCCTTCACCAACTTCCGGGCGCACCGCCACTTTAGCCTGTTCTAACTCCGTAATCCGGGTAGCTAAGGCATTTAAAATCGTTTGCACGTTATGATCAGAAAGCGGGGCGACTGTGGCTTGCTGGGCCTGATGTAGCTGGTCTTGTTGCGCTTGCACTGTGGCCTTCAGCATCGCGATTTCATCTGTCAGTTGCACCTCCGTCTGCTCACTCGTGGTCAGGGAATCTTGTTGCGACCGAACCGTCGTCTGTGCCTCACGCAACGTTTGGCGCAATGTCGTTAACTCAGTCGCCTGTGTCTGATTTTGATGGCGCAAACTGAGCAATTGTTCCACCGTATTCCCTTGTTCTTGTTCGGAAGCTTGTAGCTGATATTTTTGGTCCGTTATCGCTTTTTCTTTTGCATCACACTCGCGTTGTAATCGGCGCAAGTCGTCTTCCGCCTTCAAAGCCCGCTCCATCGCCTCAACCGCTTGGCGTTTCAACGTTTTATTAGCTCGTTCTAAGGTCATCGTTAATTCCGTCGTTGCATCAACGGTTGGCGTTTCAACTTCCGGCGCCACCCATGGTGTGGCCAAGGCTGCCAAATATTCATCCCCTGACAGCCGTTGCCACAACAACTTGTTCGTCACGTCTTCGAATTCTGTCACATCAAGTAGCACGCCTTGATCGGTTTGGTATAGCAACTGACGCGTTTCACCCAAAACGAATTCGTAGTCATGAAGCGGCACGGCTTGCTCTGGTGATAAATGCGGATGTACCACTTTTTCTAAACGATACATAATTTGTGGTAACCGCAAATTAACCCGTGATAGAAAACTCGGCGTCAAGACATTATCTTTTTTCTGCACCGCCAAAATAAAATGATGTAGTTCTTGCAAGTCATCATGCAACTTGCCTTTATTCTTCGGCTCATCTTGATCGTTGATTCTCTTTTTAAGTCGCTTTTTGTCTATTTTCATGGAAACCCCCAATCCTGAAACAGGCATCTTCGCTCGGTCAAACCAATTAGTTAGATTATCGCGCTTCTCATTTCCAAACGCATGCATTAACACTTCTGCGAACTACTCTATCTGATTTTCAACGCCAACACAACCTATTTTTAGGCATAAGAAAAACGGCATTTCCACTTAGGAAATGCCGTTAATTTTTTAAAGATATTTTGCATCAAATTCAGGATCTTGACTGGTCAAAATCTTAGGACCGTCTTCCGTAATGGCAATCACGTGTTCGTACTGAGCTGACCATGAACCGTCCAACGTGGTCACTGTCCAGCCGTCTTCTTCAGACGTTTCAACTTCCCACGTCCCCATGTTAACCATTGGTTCAATGGTGATGGTCATGCCCGGCTTCAAGCGCAAACCGTGGCCAGCTTCACCGTAGTGGAACACACTTGGATCTTCGTGCATCGTCGGTTGAATACCATGGCCAACATAGTCACGGACATTCCCGAAACCATTTTCATCTTCGACATACGCATTAATCGCAGCCCCAACATCCCCCAAACGGTTACCAACTTGCGCTTGCTCAATACCAATGTACATAGCACGCTTGGCAACGTCCATCAGTCGTTGCACTTCTGGTAACACTTCGCCAACTGCATACGTCCAAGCTGAATCTGAATAATAACCGTTCAAATCAACGACCGTATCAACTGTGACAATGTCGCCTTCTTTTAAGAATAATTGCTTGCGGGGAAATGCGTGAGCGACTTCATTGTTAACCGACACAGTCGTGGCATATTCATAGCCTTCAAAGCCAATCTGTGCCGCGCGGCCACCGTGACTTTCAATATAATCACGGCTGAAAGTTTCAATTTCCCAAGTTGAAATGCCAGGCTTAATAATATCGCGTAGCCCTTGGTGCATACCAGCAATAATCGCACCAGACTGGCGCATGCCTTCGATTTCACGAGGTGATTTTAATGTAATCATGCCTAATCTCTTTTCTAATCTATAGTTATTTTATTGTAACTGTTTTTCCGTACTAAATGTGCATCATATAAAAAACTCGCATTAACGCCAATGAATTTTGACATTAATGCGAGCTATTTTAATCATTTTTTAGCCAACAACCGTTGCCAATTGCATCGTCAAGAATTGGTCAATCCACGCCTTATCCAACAACAAATTTGTGTCATTAGCTGACATCAGAAAGACCTGCAAGTAACCACGAACCAATTCATCATCAGCCAACGCTGCCAACTTTGGCAAGCGTTCTGACAATTCAGGGTTCGCCAAAATCATTGCTTCATTGGTCCGTGCAACACGTGGAATGTTCGTCCGGATAGCGCCCGCAATCTTCGTCACTGCAGCATCGTCAATTTGAATGGTAATTCCCATGGTTATAGCCTCTTTTCACTAACTTATATTCGCATTATACGGTAAGTTAGTTCGCAAGCGGGAAATAAAGGGCTAGTTTTGCGTCTGTGTCGCTAATGTTGGCACGCCAATGGCCGCAATCTCAGCATCTGAGATGTCACCCCCATACAAGTTACCAGTTTCTTTATGCTGCAAACCTAAAGAACGACGCAGCACATTTGTTGCCCGTTGTTCTTCAGCACGTGAAACAACTTCTGTTGAACCAGAAGTCAAGTTATACCCAGTACCTCGGATATAGTCTGACTTAATTGTTTTCGTCGCTGAAAGGTAATGTGTCCCAATTGTCGTCATATCGCCAAAGGTCAAATCAGTTTTAACCGATTTTGACAAGGAATTCATAAAGCCATTCGTTAGCAAGCGAGCTGGATTCTTTTTCGCCTTTTGCACAACCGCTTCTAAGACCATGCGTTGACGTTGTTGGCGTCCGTAGTCACCCTGCGGATCGTCATAACGCATCCGTGAAAAGGCCAACGCCGTCTTACCGTCCATCGTGTGGTACTTAACAGTTTCGCCATCTTGACCGCTGAAGGAATAGTTCGTCGTACCCGCCGTAAAGTTGAACGTATACCCTGGGGTATCGTGGGCCGTGTATGGATTATAACCAAAGGTCAGTGGTGATTTCACTTTCACCCCACCAATTTCATCGACCACCTTTTCAAGGCCACCCATATTGACTAAAGCGTAATAATCAATCGGCACATTCAGCCAATTTTGCACGGTTTCAATCGCCGTTTTGGCTGACCCCAATTCATACGCCGCATTAATCTTTTGGGGGAACGTTGATTCATAGCCTGGAATGGCCATCAACGCATCACGCGGAATCGACATAATCGTCGTCTCAGACTTAACTGGATTAACTGTGACAATCATCATCGAATCCGTTCGGCCTTTATCATTACGACCAAGTTCACCTGTATCTGTCCCCAACATCAAAATTGAAATTGGTTTACCGGCTTTGACAGTTTCCGATACATCCCGGGCTTTTTTCATATGCGTGCCTGCATATGTCTGATCCACCACGGTCTTGGCACGCCATGTCATCGCGGCCGCGCCACCACCAACGACCACCAAGCCGACCAAGGCGGTAATCCCAATGATGCGACCCCAGCGTGGTTTGCGTTGGCGGGTCGTTCGTGATTCTTGCTTCTGCTCTGTCATGATTTGCTCCTTAATTCTTTTTCAGGAGTTAGCATAACGAACAGTTGTATCTAACTTGTATCACCCCTAACTAAACCGGTATCAGTAATAGGTTTGATTGCGAATGTGTTAAACGATAATCAATCGTTTTATTATACATCTGGCTAATTTCACCATCTGCTAAGTAAGCCGTATGCTTAACTGGGAGCTTAATATTTCGTTGCCAATTTTGTAAAACCTGTTGCTCATCAATTGCAACGTGCTGGCCAATCCATTGAAAACTAACAATCAACTGATTATTTGGTACATATTCAAACTCAATATCATTATCCTCATCGGTTGCTGTGACGGCAAAGGCCGTTACCACCTGACCATTTTCAGAATGATAGACCCGCTTCTCAACGGATTTCACTTTAACCGTCGGTAGTGTCACACCCGTCACTTGCTGTGCGATACTCTCAACATTAAGGCCACCGGCTTCAAGCACATCGCTTTTGAATTTGATGGCACTCGGATAATCTAAAATAACCGCTAATGTTTGGGCATTGGTCAGCTTACTATTTTTTGCATTTGGCAACGTGTAATCAACTTCATGTGATAACCGTTTCGTATAGTGGGTGTCCTGCCAGGCCACAAACCATTGCAGTCCCCCAACCACACCAGCAAATATCAACATCGACAGGATGATCACTAATAAATTCTGCTTTTGCTTCATGATTTAATGGCCGCTTGCGGTATCTGAATGATGACCATTGCGCCTGCTCCTTCACTGTTATTTTGTAACGTAATTTGCCAATTCAGGGCTTCAATTATGCGCTGTACAATGGATAATCCCAACCCAAGATGATCATCAGTTCCCGTTTGACTCCCCGTGACAAATGGGGCAAACACGTCGCCCAATTTTTCGGTTGCAATCCCATGCCCATTATCCTGAATTCGTATCTCTAATCCTGCCAAAGTCAGCGACTCACTGACGACAATGCGCCCACCAGCATCCGGTAACGCCTTGATAGCATTATCTAGCACGTTCACAAGCAGTTCGGCAAATAAACTCATATCGGTGTTCAGTTGATACGTTTGCGGCGTCTCATAGCGAAAATCCATCGGTTGTGTGGCTTGTTGCCGGATGCCGATAACTATATCCGTCACCTTGGCGTGCACTTCATCGCTCGACACCCAAGCCGTATCCAACGTCACGTGGTCATATTGAATAAGCTGGCTAATTCGACTACCAAGCTCCTTTAACCGGGTGCTTTCCTCAACGATATAGCGTATTGCTTCAGCTTTGGTTGTTTCATCAACCGTTGGCGCCGCAATCAATTCGGCATACCCTAAGATAATCGTCAACGGTGTATTAATTTCATGCGTCAAATGGCTGGCAAATTCTTTTTGAAAGGCTGCATTATGCCGTTCCGTAGCCACCATTGCCTGAATTTGGTGGGCCATTTGATTGAAATCAATCATCAACTCAGTTAGCTCATCATGCCGCACTGGCTGTAGTGGCTGGTATGTCATTGGTTCTGCCTGAAAGGCCCGACTTGCACCACGTAACTTATGCACTGGTACCAGAATTTGTTTCGTCAACACATAAACCACACCGGCTGCAATAATAAAAATCACGAATAGATTAACCTGAACATCATGTAGCAAACGCTTCTGAGCCACATAAACCGTATGCAAGTTAGTAAACGAGCTAATGTAATAGGTCTTACGTAATAAGCGGACCTTAATCGTCGCCACAACGATTTTTTCTTTACCTTGTAACAAGTACTGTACTTGCTGTTTATTCGACGTTGTGACCTTGATCTGCTTGGCCGTATTGGTCGCAACATCTTCATGATAAATTAGGTCACGGTGCTGGTTCCAAATCAACACATTATCTTGTGTAGCACCGACAAACTTGACCACTTGATCCTGCTTGATTCCCTTAACCTGCTGATAGTCTAGTTGTTGAACCTGGCGCGCCGTTAATTTGTTCAACATGGTCGTACTAGTTTCTTTCTCCTGCAAGCCACTTTGAAAGCTACGGTGCAACACTAACACACTGTTAATCGCTAATGAGGCAACGATAATCACAATAAATGATAAAAATAATTTAACTGATATTTTCATCGGGCCACCATCCGATACCCAACTTTAAATACCGTGACAATATCATCGGCCAGCTGTAACTTTTTGCGAAGTCGTTGCACATGCAAATCGACCGTACGTGTGTCATTCGCGTCATCCGCGAAATCCCACAACGCTTGGTAAAGCGCATCGCGGGTCAAATTAACCCCTTGGTTACGGATAAAGTAAACCAATAGTTCGAATTCCTTATGGGTCAAGTCGATAGTTTGTCCATCACGTTGCACGGTTTGCTGGGGCACGTTGACCGTTAACTCACCATAATGCAAAATCTCATCGGTTTGACCATCTGTTCGTCGTAATACTGTTTCAACTCGTGCCTTTAACACTTCCAAATGGAACGGTTTCGTAATGTAGTCATCCGCGCCTAATTGTAGGCCTTGCACAACATCATCGACCTCGGTCTTCGCCGTCAAGAAAATGACCGGCACCTGCGCGTCGATGACATATGGCAAAACATCATAACCGCTCATTCCAGGTAAGGTAATATCTAGTAACACTAAATCGATTTTGGCGGCAGCTAATATCGCGACCGCTTCCTCACCGGTATACGCCTGACGAATATCATACAAAGATTGCAGACTCATTTTCACCAATTGATTAATGCGGACGCTATCATCCACGATCAGCAACGTACGTTTCATATTCATCACCTACTTTTCATCACTTACCGCCAGTCTATCATAAGTAAAATTTGTATCTGACTTGTATCTTCGAAAAGATTTGCTTTTCATTTAATTTTAGCGCGGTAGAATAAGGACAAAAGGGAGGTATTAATGATGACAACACAAACTGCAACCTTTGCTGGGGGATGTTTCTGGTGCATGGTCGAACCATTTGAAACCATGGCCGGTATTGAAAAGGTGCGTTCTGGCTATACCGGTGGTTTCGTGGCAAATCCTACGTATGAACAAGTTGCCTCTCACCAAACCGGCCACACCGAAGCCGTCAAAGTTTGGTTTGATGATCAACAAGTGTCGTACCAAGACCTTGTTGATCTCTACTGGCAACTAGCCGACCCAACTGATGCGATGGGCCAATTTGCCGACCGTGGTGACTCATACCGGCCCGTTATTTTTGTTGCCGATGAGCAACAACGCCAAGTGGCCGAAGCTTCCAAGCAGGCGTTAGCCACATCAGGCCGTTTTACTGACCCAATTGTGACAAGCATTGAAGATGCAAAACCTTTCTACGACGCCGAAGAAGAACACCAACAGTTCTATAAGAAGAACCCCTTACGCGAATACATGATGATGATGCCTCGTAAGGCCTACCAGAAGAAATATTGGTCAGATAGGACATAATGTAAAAGAGCGACAAGGCAACCTTGTCGCTCTTTTACATTAATACGTGTGCACTGGAATCTTACGCAAGCGTACCGTCTGATTTTCTGTGTCTGCATCAAACATGCATACCGTATCGCCAAGTGCTAATTCGTACACACTCTGATACTTTAGAATGTGACCATTCACCGTAATTGTTCCCTTAGTGAAGTTGCCAACTGTTAAATGCACGGTCATGCCTGGCAAAATATCTTTCATTATTAATCCCCCTTCAAGTTGTCATGACAACAAGTTATCCTACCGATAGTTTAACATAAAAGCGCTTTCATTACCGTTTAGACATGACCCTATTTCGTTGCATATTCCAAAAATAGGGTTATGATAGATATTAATGAAAGCGCTTACTATAAATAAGTTAAACTATCGGCACTTTCAACTTTGGGGGTAATACACATGACAAAGCGAATTGTTTTAGTAGATGCAGCCGGCATGTCAATTTCAATGCTAGCCAACAAGATGAATGAAGCCGCTCAAGCAGAAAATCTAGACGTGACCACGATTGGCGTTTCTGATAGTGCCGCCCGTGATCAAATCGCCACTGATCAGCCAATTGTAATTATGATTGCACCACAAGTGAAGTACATGCACCAACGCTATGAAGATGACTATGGTAAGGATTACCCTGTTGTCGACATCAACATGATGGATTACGGCATGATGCGTGGCGCAAATATTTTGCACGCAGCACTAGACGCTGAACGGGTCTAACCGGAACCACAATGATTTTTTAGCACATGAAAAAGGGCGTAAGTGCTTCGACTAAAAACCGAAGCACTTACGCCCTTTTCAATACTTATTGATGATTATCAGAAACACCACCGTCAGCAGTCAGATGACGCAGCTGATTAGGCGTTTTCCCATACAGTTCTTTAAAACACTTCATTGCTAATTTAACGTTATTGGCACCGTGTCGCGCAAAAATCGTCTTAATCGGCTGATTGGTCCCCAGAACATCTTGGTAAATCGCGTCCAGACGGACCTGGTAAATGTAACTAACAAACGTAACGCCTACTCGTCGCTTAAAAATGCGACTGAGATAGTCTGGATTGTAGTGAAACCGTTCAGCAACTTCGCGTAACGAAATTTTTGTTTGATATTGTTTATGAATATACATGAGTACTGCCTTCAAACGGTCATCTTCAGTTAAATCCGTTGGCGTCAATTCAACGGCATAATTCATGATTAATTCGTAAAGCAATTGCATCAACACACTACCAAAGCGCAGGCGATAACCAGCATGCTTTTGGATGTAAATCTGGGTCATCTGCTGTAACATGCCGACAATTCTATTATACGTGTCGTCATGCAAACTATGATGTTGCCACAAATCAAATCGCAACAGCTCACTATTTTCCCAATATTGATTGAGATAGTAGATGGGCACCTGCAGAACAAGTGCTTGATTCGCCAAATTAGTCGTGGCATGCAAAATTCCCGATCCAATTACCACAAATTCGTTTTCATGTAACGTAATATCATGCTGTTCATATCGAAACGTCACTTCACCAGTTAAAACCAATACAATTTCAATATGCGTATGCCAATGCAGCGGCTTAAAGCCCAGCGGTTCTTCGGATAAAAAAACGCGGACTCCGACATCTGAGTTAACAGCAAATATTTCGTGCTGTTTGACTTCCTGATTCATTCATTCTCTCCCCATAATCTTACTCAACCGCCCCCGACTGGTTGAAATAAAAGTATAGGTCTAGTTTAGCCGATTTTCCGCCACAAAGGCAAACTCATAAAGTCGTAATTTTCTGTCATCCAACGACCGTTTTCAGTTACCTCAACGACGCGACCATCCAAGATGTGCTCCCACTTACCAGCTGGCAAGTAATAATCAACATCCCCTTCTTCCGTCATGACCGGTGCCACCAAAACGTCGCTACCAAGCATATATTGCCGGTCTAGCGTTGCCGTATTTTGATCTTCAGGGAACTCCAAGTACATTGGTCGCATCAACGGAATCCCCGCTTCAACTGATTCCTTAGCTTGACCGTAAATATAGGGCATCATATCCAACTTCAATTGCGTGAACTTACGTGTTACATCAACTGCTTCTTCGTCAAACAACCAAGGCACCCGGTACTCGATGTTACCGTGGTAACGTGAGTGACTTGAAAGCAAGCCAAATTGTGTCCAGCGCTTGTAGATTGATGGGCTCGCATTCTCTTCGAAACCACCAATATCGTGACTCCAGAATGTGTAACCTGATGACATCAAGCTCAACCCACCACGGAGACTATCGGCCATTGAGTGGAATTGGCTCAAGTTGTCACCACCCCAGTGAACTGGGTATTGTTGACCGCCGACCGTACCAGAGCGCGCAAAGACAACCGCTTCCTCTTCACCCTTTTCTTGTTGCAACAATTCGAATACCGCTTCGTTGTAACGATGCGTGTAGTAGTTGTGCTCACCTTCAGGGTTGCCGCCATTAAAGAAGACGGCGTCGTGCATTGGAATTCGCTCACCGAAATCCGTCTTAAAGCAGTCCACACCCATGTCCAACAAGTTCTTCAACAAACCTTGGTACCAAGCGCGGGCTTCTGGGTTTGTGAAGTCAACCACCGCATTACCTGGTTGCCACAAATCCCATTGCCAAACACTGCCGTCAGTGTGCTTGATGAAGTAGCCCTTTTCCTTACCAATCTTGAAGAGTGGTGACTTTTGTGAGATGTATGGGTTGATCCAAACGCAGACCTTCAAGCCCTTGTCGTGCAAACGCTGCAACAAACCAACTGGATCTGGGAATTGTTCCTTATCCCATTCCATGTTTGACCACTCGAAGCCCTTCATCCAGAAGCAATCGAAGTGGAATACTGAAACCGGAATATCACGCTCGAACATACCGTCGATGAAACTCATCACCGTTTCTTCAGAGTAGTCCGTTGTAAATGACGTCGATAGCCACAAGCCGAATGTCCATTCTGGTGGCAAAACAGACCCACCCGTCAATTTGTTGTACTTTGAAATCACTGCCTTTGGTGAATCACCCGCAATCACATAGTATTCCAGTGATTCGCCACGCGTTGAGAAGCTGACCCGATCAACCACTTCGCTCCCCACTTCAAAACTCGTTGGTTGGCTTTCGTTAACGAAGACGCCGTAGTAAACGCCAGCCTTCCCCGTCATATAGAACGGAATTGACTTGTAGCTTTGTTCTGAACCAGTACCACCGTCCATGTTGATCGTATCGATGCTTTGACCGTTCTTGACGAATGCCCCGAAACGCTCACCGAAGCCGTAAACATTCGTCCCTGGCAATAGGCTCAATTGCTCACGCATAAAGTGGTCGGTTGCCGCAACTGATCCTTGTGGACCCAAGTTTTGCGCACCCGTAACCGTGTTGGCGTGCATCACTTGACCCAATTGTTTACCTGACAAATCATCAATTGACGCTTGCGCCTTGTATTCAGAACCCGTAATGCGCTTACCCTTGTAGTTGAAATCAATGTTGAACTTGTCATGCATTGAGACAGCCAATTGCAAATCACCACTCGTCAATGTTGCAACAGACTCTGCAATTTCGATTGCCGGCGTCACGTTGTTGTTTTGCAACTCGTATAGTGGATTCTTATCATCACGATCGAAGTGCTTCAACTCAACACCGATAACGTCTTCAGCTGGTGAGAACACCGTCATCGTCGTTGCACCGACATCCAACATGTCACTGCGAGAGTTGATCCGGTGGTAAGCTGAGTAAACACGCAAGGCATCACTTGCGTAACTGTCCTCATCCTTCTCCACGACCATTGCGTCGAAAGCCTCCAATGGTGAGTTAACAATGTACTCATCACGGTTTAGCCAGTATCCATTCGTAAACTTCATGTTTTTATTCCCCGTTTAATTATGTTTGAAATGCCTATCAATTTAGGCTTCTGCGTCGGCAACTTCTGCAGCTTCACGCTCGTGCTTAGCCGTCAAATCAGCAACCATTTTTGGCTCAAGCTTGTCGATGTTGTTGAACAACAGCGCGATTGCTGAGGCAGCATACCCGATAAATGGAATCCAGATGAATCCCATCCGAATTGCATTCAATGCTGATGCCGTTTGCGTCCCATCTGATGAGGCAGCGTAACCACCGGCTGCCAGAACGGCGGCTAAGACCATACCACCGATTCCCATGCCCAACTTAGCTGAGAATGAACTAAATGATGTGACGAACCCTTCGGCACGCACACCGTTCTTCCACTCACCGAAATCAACAGCGTCTGACAACATAACGGCGATCAAGGCACCCGTCAAACCGTAGCTGATGAAGTACAAGACAATACCAGTCAAGATAATGGCAACATTTCCGTTCATGATGTCCGCAAGGTAAAGTACCAATTGTGACAAAGCCGTGCCGACCATACCAAGCAACATTGTGTTTCGCTTACCCAAACGACGGGCAACGAATGGCACCATTGCTGTTGAAGCCAACGTGATAACCGTTCCAGCCAAGACCAAACTTCCTAACGCTTCGTTGTGCAAAACGTACTTGAAGTAGTAAGGCAATGAACTTGAACGAACGGCAAAGCCACCCCAATAGATAAAGTTGATGAAAATGATAATGGCCCATGGGTAGTTCCCCTTCAAGGCCTTCACTGATTCACGCATTGGAACAGCACGGTTAGAGTCCTTCGTGACCACACGCTCACGAGTGCCGGCGAAGGCAACCAACAAGCAGGCAGCCGTGATAACACCCAAGATAACGGCCCAGATGAACCAACCGGTTGCTGACGTTGAAGGATCCTTAGCACCTTTATCAAAGATACCTGCGATAAGTCCAACTGCCGGCAATGTCAATGGCAAGAAAATGGCAGCGCCCATATTACCAAAGAATTGACACACCGTTGACAACGTCACACGTTCTTGTGGATTTGACGTCAGTGCTGGCAAAATTGACGTCACTGGGATGTTGATACCTGAGTACAAAACCTTTGCGCCAATGTAGGCGATATAAATCCATACCACCTTACCCGTTTCTGATAGTGGTGGCGCCGTAAAGGCCATCACACAGAAGATGGCAAATGGAATGGCAAACCACAACCAGTATGGTCGTGACTTTCCCCACTTCGTATGCGTTCGATCGATGAACTGTCCCCAAATCACCCCATCAATTGAATCAATAATTGCTGTAATCGCGAAAAGTCCTGTAACGGCTGCCGCAGCAACCCCTAAAGTATCCGTACAGAAAACCAAGAAGTACGTTCCAACGATTTGAAAAATTGTGTTACACCCAAAGTCCGACATGGCGTAGGCGACTCGTTCGCCCCACCCCACTTGATTCGGCATTTTGTTGTCCATGACGATGTCCCTCCATTTTGCATGGTTAATACCTAATTTTTTCTCCGCAATGCAAGCGTTTACATTACTACGTTTTTGATTATGGCAACATCACACGCAACGTACAAGACACCTGCATGACAAGGTCGTATTTAACCAGTTAAAAAGTCAAAATCGCCCCCTATTTTGGCGCCGATCAGAATATTGACACCTTCGCTAAAAGCAAAAAGCAGGTGAAGTACACTGACGTACTTCACCTGCTACTTAACTATTTTTCAGCGCCGTCGCGGTTAGACCGAAATTGTTCTTCAGCCCTCGATTCAATGCCTGCGTCGATGGAAAACCAACGGCCGTCGCGGTAAACGTTGCCCCTTTATGATGCACCGTCAATAATTGATAGGCATGCATCGACCGCACCTTATTCACATACTGCATCACTGAATAACCGGTTTGCTTCTTAAAACACCGATCAAAATACGCCGTGCTCAGATGTACCCGATCAGCCAGCAATTCCAAACTCAATTCTGACGCGTACATCCGTTGCACATACGCAATCGTGTCTGCCACGTTATCGGTTACCGTATGTTTGTTTTCAATACCGAAATGACTGGCCATCACCGACAGTATTTGTAAGATGACTCCTATTAATTCATCATCACGAAACTCATGATTTGTTTTCGTAATTTGCCAGACCGACAACATCAAATCGGCTAATTTTGCTTTCGCCTGCTGTTGCTCCGCTGACATGAAAATTGATGGTTTCAAGATGAAACGGATATTACCAAGCCGCGGCCCAAATTTCTCAATAAACTGACGGGATATCAGTAATAATAAGCTTTTTGTATCGCGACTCGCCCGATGAACGCCGTGCACCTCAAATGGATTAACCACCACAAAATCACCGGCTGCCATCTGTTCAGTTTCCCCGTCAATAACATACTCACGATTGCCCCCGGTAATCGTATAGTTAATCTCTAATTCTTCGTGCCAATGTTCCGGAATATCTAATGGCACCCGTTCATCCGCCCGATCAACATAATCGAAGCGAACTGTATTATCCGCCCACTCAACACTGACATTTTCATATTCGTACATAATCGTCCCCCAAAAATCACACGAACCTCTGCTAAGTTGACTATATCAGATTTAGTAAGCGCTTACAAATTAGCTGTAAAAAAGAGTACCCGATTTCATAACCGGATACTCTATCAAATTTATTACTGATTTGCTGCTTGAATGGCTGCGTTAACAGCTTCTTTTTCAGCTGCAACCAACGCAACACGCGTCTCGATAACCTTGATGTCCATCGTAATTTCACGCGTCAAACCTGGCGTTGGCAACTTAGGCTCAAAGAAGGCTTTAAATTCAGCTAAACGTTCAGCCGTTTGGAAGATACCAGCCGTCACTGTAATGTACGTGGTAAATTCCATGTCGCCACCGACTGTATCATCCAACCACTGCCACTCAGCTCGAATCCAATCCCAAGCCGCTTGTTGGCCGCGTTCATTTGCCAAAACGCCACGATACCACGCCCGCAAGTCTTGTGGCTTAATGATGTTGGCATCTTCAAACTTACCAACCAACTTTGTAATCAAAGCAGGGTCAGTTGTTTGGGTTAGTGCCACCTGAATATCTGACTTATAGTTAGCGTCTGACGAAGCAACGTATGCTTGCAATAATTGGTCAAACAATGCTTCGCTACCGAAGTTTTCCACTTCATTCTGCAAAACCAAGCCACGTACTTCGGCTGGCAAGGCTGCTAAATCAGTTTGCTGATCAACAAACAACTGATGTGCTGTTGCAATCGCATCAGCATTTTCAGCATACAGTGCTGCACGTAACACAAGTGGCCGTGTAATAGCATCGTCACTGGTCTCACCTGCTTCTGCCTGCCAACCTAGTCGGGCAACTTGCTGACGACTCAAGCCATCAAAGAAGACTTGCAATTGACGCGCTTCTTCAGAATCTGGCGTCACAAACTTCTTCAAATTATTCGCAACTTGATAAAGCGCTGTCGTTACAACGACATGTTCACTATTCGCAAACGTCTGCAACAATGGCACAACCGTCGCATATGACGTTAAACCACCTTCAGACAACAAGCGTTGATCTTGCAACAATTGCAATTGTGAAATCGTGCTTAAGCTATTGGCATCTCGCAAAATATCTGCCAACAAAGTTTCATCGTACTTCACAATAAAGTGAGAATTATTGCCAACATTCAATTGGAATGGTTGACCGCTTTCAGCTCGTAGTTGTTGATAGTCACCCACCACAATCTGTTGGTCAGTGAGCAATTCTGGCACCGCTGCATAGTTACTGTTCAACGGAATTTGCCATTGACGGCCCTTATCCTCACCTGCACCAATAAAGAATTGCTGCTGTGATAATGTCAACTGACCATCAACAACCGTCGCCGTCACAACTGGGTAACCGGGTTGCTCCAGCCATGAGTTCATAATTGCGCCGACTTCTAAGCCAGACGCCTCACCCAACGCTTGCCACAAATCCGCACCCGTTGCGTTGCCGTACTTGTGTGCATCAAAGTAGGCCTTCAAGCCCTTACGCAACGCGTCATCACCCAGCAATGCGCGCACCATGACCAACATACGGGCACCCTTTGCATAGACAATCGCCCCATCAAAGAGTGAATCAATTTCAGCAGGATCTTCAACTTGCACGTGCACTGATTGGACCCCATCCGTCGCATCACGACTCAAGGCAGCTGGCGCATCTGACGTTTGGAAAAGCTCCCAAATGTGCCAGTCTGGTTCAATCGCATCAATTGCGACGTACTCCATCATATTGGCAAAGCTTTCGTTCAACCACAAGTCATCCCACCACTTCATTGTCACCAAATCGCCAAACCATTGGTGTGCCAATTCGTGCGCAATCACAGTTGCGACAACTTGCTTACGCCGCAATGGTGTATTATCTGGATCAACTGTTAAGTAAGCTTCACGGTAAGTCACCAAGCCCCAGTTTTCCATGGCCCCAGCTGAAAAATCAGGCAAGGCCAATTGCCATGAGTGTGGCAATGGATATGGCGTTTGGTAGAAGTCTTCATAAAATTCAATTGATCGCTTCGCAATATCAAGGGCAAAGTCGAGTTCATTGGCCTTGTGTGCCTTAGTGGCAAACACACCAACTTCAACACCACTTGTTGTGCGTGTTGTCTTGCTTTGCAAATCCCCAAAGGCAAACGCAACAAGATACGTTGACATGCGAACCGTTGTTGCAAAATAGTGCACGCCATCGGCTTCACGGATTTCTGGCATGTTCGCAAGGACGGTTTCCCCTGGGTGTTCGTCAAACTTTAACGCCAAATCAAACGTCGCCTTTGCCTCTGGCTCATCAATTGATGGAAAAGCTTGGCGGGCAAATGTCGTCTCAAATTGGGTACCAACAATCTGCTTCTTTTCGCCCTGAACCTCATAGTATGACGGATAAATACCCATCATCGTGTCAGTTAGTGGCGCCGTGTAGGTAATCGTTAGGGCCGTGGGGCCGACTTCACGTAACTGCACTCGAATTGCTTCGTGTTCATTATCAACCGTATACGTTAGGGCTTCTCCCGCCTCATCGGTAACCGCGTCAATCGTTAAATATTTTTGGTGAATGGCAATTGCCAATGCTTTGGCTTCACCCGAAATTGTCGTGCGTCCGGTAATTAATTTTGAACCGCGGTTCACATCAAGATATAAATCATAATGTGAAGGTTGGAAAGTTTCGTAAAAGTGTTCATTTTCTGCTGTCATATTAACTCCCTAAGCACACATCTTTATTTTGTTCTATGTTACATAAATATTAGAACTTTTCTCATTAAAGTCAATGGTCAAGTTTATTCTAACCCCGCCTTGTAAAAATCGCTTAATAAAGGGGTAAGCCACTACCAAATTGATACCAATACCACACCTAGTTAACTTAAATATCCGCGTACGTGTGCCGGTGCTTTGCTTTAACATAGTATGCCAAATAGCAGAAACCTATGAACGGCACCATATAAAACAGCGCCATCCGTTGTGTTGGATCAAATATAATCAACACACATGACAAGAAGCTCAGAATGAAGGCAGCCCACGGCACAACTGGATACCAAGGGGTCTTAAACGTCAACTCATCTACCGTATGCCCCGTCGCCATCCAGTTTTGTCGGAAACGAATTTGTGAGTATGCAATCGCCATCCAGACCACGACCACCGCTAAACCAGAAATAGAAACAAGGACCAAATAAACCGTCGAGGCGGCGACCACACTTGATAACAGCGCTAAAATACCACCCACCATCGACAACGACAATGCGATTAACGGTGTTCCACGACGATTCGTCTGGGCCACTTTTGGAGAAATCATGCCCTCATTGCCTAATGACCATAACATGCGTGTCGATGCGTAAAGGCCTGAATTAGCGGCTGATAAAATCGCGGTCAATACAACAAAATTCATGATATCACCAGCGAACGGCAAACCGATTTGATTAAACACCAAGACGAACGGGCTTTGACTAACCCCGGCCTTTTGCCAGGGAATCAATGCCGCCATGACCGTAATACTGCCAATAAAGAAAATAATTAACCGGGCCAATGTTGTGTGAATCGCTTTAGGAATTGTATGCGCCGGATTCTTTGTTTCACCCGCGGTCACTCCAATCAACTCAGTTCCCGAGAACGCAAAATTAACGGTCAGCATCGTCGTGAAAACACCGGCGACGCCTTTGGGAAACCAGCCATCTTTCGTTAAATTGGTTAACCCAGGCGCGTGTGAATAACCATGAATTGGAATAATACCACAAATTGCTAACAAGCCGATCACAATGAAGCCAATAATCGCAATGACCTTAACACTCGAAAACCAAAACTCAGCTTCGGCAAAAACGCGTACTGACAAGGCATTAGTCACAAAAATCACAGCCATGAAAAGTAAACTCCATAACCAGACTGGTGTCCCTTTAAACCAATTCTGCATAATTAACCCGGCTGCTGTAAACTCAGAACCTAACGCAACCGTCCAGGTTAACCAGTATAAAATTGCGACAGTAAATCCCGTTGCTGGACCAATAAAACGCGTTGCATAAACGTGAAACGAGCCGGTTTCGGGCATTGCAACAGATAATTCGCCCAAACATAACATCACCAAATACACCACGAGTGCTCCCAGCCCATACGCTAAAATGGTGCCAATTGGCCCTGCCTGGTGAATTGTGTAACCTGAACTCAAAAACAATCCCGTTCCGATGACACCACCTAGAGAAATCATCAATAAGTGCCGGGCGGACATTTCTCGATGCAAGCCTGTATGATTTTCCGACATATTACCTACCTCCAACGTTTTATTGTATTTAAATTACAAAAGAATTAGAATTAACTCATATATAATGCAATATTACTAACAAATAAGCAATACGGACGGTAAAATTCATGACAGATCTTATCTCAGAAAACATTCAGCAGAACGGTCATCTGGTTCTTGATGGCGCAATGGCCACAGAACTTGAAAAGCGTGGCATTGCAACAAACACTACACTTTGGTCGGCAACAGCCCTACGTGACAATCCGCAGGCTATTATTGACGTTCACACCAGTTATTTCAAGGCAGGGGCTGATGTTGCAATCACTAACTCGTATCAAGCAAACGTGCCTGCATTTGAAGCAGCAGGCTATACAACTGACGAAGCCGAGGAAATGATCACGGCTAGCGCGACATTAGCTATTAAAGCGCGCCAAGCGTACTATGATGGTCTCTCAAACAATGACCGATTACGACGCGCTGCACATCCCCTAGTTATCGGTAGTATCGGTCCGTACGGTGCTTATCTGGCTGATGGTAGCGAATACACCGGCAAATATGACTTATCGCAGACAGCATTCAAAGATTTCCACCGTCGTCGCATGCAACTACTTGACGCTGCTGGGGTTGACGGTTTCGCTTTTGAAACCCAACCGAAATTTGCGGAAGTACAAGCGCTGGTTGATTTACTGCAAACCGAATTTCCAACGCAACACGCTTGGATTTCATTTAGCATTAACGATAATGGCCGTGAACTTTGGGATGGCACACCGTTGTCAGAAGCTGTCCAAGCATTTAACGACGTCGATCAAATTAGCGCCATCGGTATCAACTGTACCGCCATGGAAAATATCGCTGATGCAGTTGCGTTGATTAAGGAGTACACAGATAAGCCTATTATCATCTACCCTAACAACGGGGATATTTACGACCCAGCCACAAAAACTTGGCAAGAAAACGAACATGCTGCGTCATTTACAAATTTGGTGCCACTTTGGCAAGCCAACGGGGCCGCCATCATTGGCGGTTGCTGCCGGACGACACCAGCTGATATTGCAGAAATCACTAGCGTCTTAACGGACAACTAGCGGTTAATTTTCCCCTAAGCCAGACTGTTTTTTATTTTTTGACATCGGTAGCTTCACAAGCTTAGAATAACGGCATACTTTTGAAAGGGCGTGTCGAACACATGTACAAGCATTATTACAAATTAGCACTTGTTGGCTTAGCCGCAGGGACATTGTTCAGCGCCAGCGTTTGTAAACGCTAGTGCTGCAACAGTCGGTCACCTTAACGTTATTCATAAGGGACAACTAACAGTCGGTTTGGAGGGCGGTTTCGCCCCATTTTCATTCCGAACAAAGTCAGGTAAACTTTCTGGCTTTGAAGTAGCATTAGCAAAAGACGTAGCGAAGCAACTCAAGCTGAAGCCCGTCTTTGTGCAAACTAAATTTGATTCTTTGATTTCCGGCCTGGATACTAAAAAATATGACGTCGTCTACAACGATATGTCGATTACACCTGAGCGCCAAAAAGCCTACACCTTTGGGCGCGAATACTTATTCACGAAGTCGGTTTTGATTACCAAGAAGGGGTCTGATATCAAAACTTACGCTGATTTAAAGGGAAAGCGAGCTGCTGAGACGACTTCTTCCAACTTTAGTCAGGCGGCCAAAAAAGCGGGTGCTCAAATTGTTGCTGCCCCTGGCTTCGCTGAACAACTAGAATTAGTTGCCAACGGCAAAGCCGATGTGGTCCTTAATTCACAAGATTCGTGGACTGCCTACAAGAAGGTCCACCCTGAGACTAATTTGCAAGCAACGGTAACAAATGCGCTTGGCCAAACAACGGCTGCACCAATGCTAAATAAGCACAATAAGCAATTGGCTAAGAAGATTTCACAAGCCCAACGCAAGTTAGAAAAAGATGGCACCATGAAGCAACTGTCAGAAAAGTACTTCGGCGCTGATTTAACTAAAAAATAAGCAAAAAATACCTGACCGGCATAACCGATCAGGTATTTTTCTTTACTCTTCTGTTGTTACCGATGCAGGTGCTACTGATTCGGCAGTCACAGTGATGGCATCATCGACAACTGTCGCTTGAAGTTGCTTAACATTTGGATTATCCAAATAGAAATCAGCTACCCGATCTTCCAATTGCTCTTGGATGACACGGCGCAATGGCCGAGCCCCCATCGTTGGGTTATAGCCTAACGTTACCAACTTCTCCGTTGCTTCCGGTGAGACATCAAGGTGTAATCCTTGAACTGCAATCGCTGTGTTCATATCAGCCAACATCAAATCAACAATTTGCGTCAAGTCATCCTTGGTCAACGCATTGAACGACACAATGTCGTCAAAACGATTCAAGAATTCTGGCTTAAAGTACGGTGCTAACTTGGCTTGCAAATCAGCCGTTGCCTGCCCAGCACTGGCCCCAAATCCAACCGTCGTTGTCTTATCACCCGTGCCGGCATTTGATGTCATGATGATAATCGTATCCTTAAACGATACCACGTGACCTTGTGAGTCCGTCAAACGACCATCATCCAACACCTGCAAGAACATATTCATTACATCCGGGTGCGCTTTTTCAACCTCATCCAACAAAACCAATGAATATGGTTGGCGTCGTACGGCTTCGGTTAGTAAGCCAGCCTCTTCATACCCGACGTAACCAGCTGGCGCTCCGATCAGCTTTGAAACTGACTGTTTTTCCATGTACTCTGACATATCAAAGCGAATCATATTATCTGACGAACCAAATAGTTCCTTGGCTAA
Source organism: Weissella cibaria KACC 11862 (assembly GCF_000193635.1). Lineage (GTDB taxonomy): Bacteria > Bacillota > Bacilli > Lactobacillales > Lactobacillaceae > Weissella > Weissella cibaria. The sequence goes on from NZ_AEKT01000057.1 coordinate 23,288, forward strand.
TTGCTTGGCTGTTTCCGTCTTTCCAACACCGGTTGGTCCAACAAATAAGAAGCTACCAATTGGTCGACCAGTCTTATTGAATCCGACACGATTACGACGAATTGCACGGGCAATCTTATCTGTGGCTTCCTTTTGACCAATAACATGGGCAGCTAAGTGTTCACCAAGATTACGCAACTGATTTTGCTCAGACTCGGCCAATTCACCCACGGGAATACCGGTCCGTTCTTCAACAATTTGCTGAATGTCTGCTACCGTGACTTGTTGCGCCCGCTCATTTTGCGGTGCTTGTTGCTCAACAGCCTCAAGTTGTAACGTCAATTGATTAACCTGATCACGCCAGTAGCCGGCCTTTTCAAAATCTTCATTATCAACGGCGCGTTGCTTTTGCTTTTCAGCATTTGCCATTTGCTTTTCAATTTCAGCTGGATCAGCAACCTTCACCGTCAAATTCTTACGCGAACCAGCTTCATCAATCAAATCAATAGCCTTATCGGGCAAGAAACGGTCATTAATGTAACGGTTTGAAAGGTCAACAGCTGCTGCCAACGCGTCGTCCGTATACTTAATCTTGTGATAATCCTCATAGCGGCCACGAATACCCTGCAAAATTTGCAGTGCTTCATCCGCTGACGGTTCATTAACCTGTACTGTCTGGAAACGACGGGCGACCGCCGCATCCTTCTCAATTTTACGATACTCATTTAGCGTCGTTGAACCAACTAATTGGAATTCACCGCGGGCCAATGCCGGCTTCAAAATATTGCCGGCATCCATTGAGCCATCACCAGTCGTACCAGCACCCATAATCTCGTGAATTTCATCAATGAAAATAATGACATCATCTCGTTCAGATACTTCCGTCATTAATTGTTGCATGCGCTCTTCAAATTGACCACGCATACTCGTCCCTTGTACCAAAGAAACCATATCCAAACGAATGACTTCCTTGCCTTGCAACTTAGCTGGTACTTTTGCATTAACGATGGCTTGTGCTAGTCCTTCGACAACGGCAGTCTTTCCAACACCAGCCTCACCAATTAACACGGGATTATTCTTCGTGCGCCGGTTCAAAATCTCAATGACCCGGGCAATTTCTTTATCACGACCGATAACCGGATCAATCTTTCCTTGACGCGCTAATTCGGTCATGTTAATCCCATATTGGTCTAACATGCCACGCTTTCCATTACCGCCGTTACCCGACCGTTGTGCGCGCAGATCCTGTCCTTGACGCATTTGTGCAGCTTGATTACGTGCTGCTTCGTTATTCATCATCCTAAAAATATCATCAATATTTGAAAAACCAAATGGTTCTTGTGCCATAATAAACAGCCTCCCTCATGACTATTCTTCAAAGCAATTTCCTCGATACCATTATTTTAGCACTCATAATAGATAAGTGCTAATTTAAGTTTTTGTAGCATATAACTAAAGAGACTGGAACAGATACCGTCCAGCCTCTTTTTGCAAACTATTCAAACGTAAAAGTTTCGCCTTTTTTCGGCAAATAAGTCTCGATGCCAATTTGTCGTAGCGCTTCTGCCTCACGTTCTGGGTGGAATGAGTGCCAAGGCACTGTCATTTTCGCATCGACTTCCACTGCGATTCGCAGTAAATCATCAGGCGTCGCATGGCCACTAGCACCCGCAAGTTGTAGCGCCACACCACGTTGCGCAAGATACGCTGTTAGATCAGCATAACGTGGGTCATAATCACCCAACGGCTCACCGTTCATATGCAAATAACTAAATGTATCAAACGCATCGAGCAAATGCAGATTATCAAAGTGATTTTGCAAGACGTATCGGCCTGGCTGTTGTTGCATATCTGCCACTGTAACATCCCGTCCAAGCATTATCTCATTAGACGCGCCCATTGCACGAAGAATGCCAGCAAAGCGTTCGTCCCAAACCAATTTACGATTTACCTGGCGGGCGGCTGCACTCAGCTTCATTAGCCGTTCAACATTACGCTCATACGGATTAATGACAACTAGCTCATCAGATGCCATTGCGTTCGTAAAATCAGTTAAAACAGTCGCTTCAGTTCGTCGTTGTCGTGATGTATCGTCATCAAACGAAAATTCAGTTCCTTCAATAAAAAACAAATCTGGTCGATGTTCATGCAAGTATTGCGTCCAAGCCGTGACACGTTCTGGGTGCCATCCGTCATAACGCACATCGCCACTATGCACAAAACGGTGTTGTCCGTCCGTAACCTCAAACATTACAGCACCCATAATATCGTGATCCGTCGCGAATGCGCGAACCGTTAAATCGCCAATTTGCACATCTTTATTCGGTGCTATTACTTGCACCTGTGCATTGGGTGCTGACTCTAAGCCCTGACGAATCAACTCTGCATAAAGCGTTGCCGATTCCATTGTCATGTAAACCGGTGTCAGTTTTGTCAGATATTTCAGTGCCCCCATGTGATCCAAATGCAAATGAGAGATAAAAATGGCGGTCTGCTTATCACCTGCGATATCTGTAAATAAATCTGGCAAAGCTGGCAAAATCCCGTTGCTTAGCAAATCATCCGGTTGGCTGTCAGCAGGCGCAAAGTTAATCCCAAAATCCATAATCACCCGAGCCGTTTGCGTTTCAAACGCCACCACATTACCACCAATTGTATCGACTCCGTTCAGAACCGTTACCGTTGTCGTCATACTACTTGTTATCCTTCACAATCTTCGTCGTTTGCTTTTGCAAGGTGTCCAATGCATCCTTTGGTGCCGTCTTCTTCGTTAGCATTGCATCCGTGGCACTTAGCAAATCGGTGCGGTACTCTTGATAACCTAAGAATGCCGTATCAGAGAAAGCCCCTGGCAATGAATCAGAAGCAGCCTTGGCCAATGGGTTCGCCTTCAAGTACGACTTGTAATCAGCTGAATTGGCTGCCTTCTTCGTAATTGGCAAATAACCAGTTGCTTCAGCCCACTTCTCAGTTTGCTTATCTGACGCCAAGAACTTCATAAAGGCAAAGGCCCCTGCCTGTTCCTTCTTAGAAGCTTGCGCCGTCGTAACCAAATTATTACCAGCTAGCATTGTCGCTTGCTTACCCTTATATGACGGCATCACAGCTGTACCCCAATCAAATCCTTGTGGTGCAGCGGCCTTGGTTGCTGAAATACCGGCTGATGATGAGAATGACAACGCTGTTTTACCATTAACAAAATTCGTCGTCCCGTAAATGTCAGAACCGGCCGTCAACGCTTCGCCATTGTCCACCATATCAGTAATTGTTTTAGCTGCTGCAACTGCTTGCTTCGAGTTAACGTTCACCTTACCTGCCGGCGTCACCAACTTTACGCCTGCTGATCGAACCATTGAGTTCCATTCCATATCAAATGATTTATCGTAACCAACCGCTGCAATATTGTGATCTTTCAACGTCTTTGCCATCTTTGCAACGTCATCCCATGTCTTGGGAACCGCTAAATTATATTGCTTTAAGATCGACTTGTTATAGAACATCACGCGGACCGAAGCTGAAAATGGCATCGCATAGTAAGACCCCTTGTACTTTGCTTGTTCCAAGAAACCTGGATAGATGTTCTTCAAATCAGCTTTCGATAAGCCGGATTTCCCCTTCACTTGACTATCCAAATTGGTCACGATGCCATCTTTCGCATAATCTGGCACCTGGGTATAGGTTGCTTGGGCCATGTCAGGTAGCGTCTTTGACTTAGCTGCCGCCATCACCTTTTGATTCAAGGTCGTATAATCACCTTGCGCCGTTGCAACAATTTCATACTTTGATTGTGATGCGTTAAACGCCTTGATTTGGTCATCCAACGCCTTGGCGTAGTTCCCAGTCATGGCATGCCAGAATGTAATCTTGGTTGGCTTTGATGCTGCATTCGCAACCGTTGGAACCGCCGTTGCGAATACACCTGATGTCAATGCCAATACCGCTGAACCTGCGAACAATTTCGTCCAAGTCTTCATGTTAACTTTTCCCCTTTTTTCCCACAAAAAAATAACAACCGCTGACTGTCAGACACATCACAGGGCCCTTGTGATATTTCCGAACAGTTTAGTGCCGACAACTTTGTCATCACCACTAAACCGTTCACAAACATACTGTGAACAGTCACTAATTAACCTTTGATACCAGTATTCGAAATACCTGCTACGACATACTTATTGAGTAATAAGTACATGACGACCATTGGCAAAATAACAAACGTTGACGCCGCCATTAGTTCTGGATATTGCACCCCCGAATCGCTTGAAAATGCCTGCAACCCAACCGGAAGCGTTCGCATCTTCTCCGTATTCGTGACGATTAACGGCCACATAAAGGAATTCCAGCTCCCAATAATTTGCAAAAGGCCAATTGCTGTAATCGTTGATTTCGCATTTGGCACCAAAACGCGCCATAAAAATTGCCAATCACTCGCGCCATCCAATCGGGCGGCATAATACAATTGATCTGGCACACTCGCAAAACTCTGCCGTAACGTGAACACCGCGAAAAAGGATGCTAACCACGGTACAATCAGAGCGCCATAAGTGTTCACCAAATGTAATTCTGATAGCGTTACGAAATTAGGAATGATTAACATTTCGCCAGGCACCATCATTGTCGCTAGCAAAATCGTAAATAACACTTTTTTGCCAGAAAAATTCAGTTTTGCAAATGCAAACGCAGCTAGGATTGACGTCACCAATTGACCCAGCGTTGTGGCCAGCGAAACAACCACCGAATTAATCAAGTACGTGGCAAATGGCGCCGCTTGCCATGCGCGCACCCAGTTCCCCCACTGAAAGTGTTTCGGCAACCATGTTGGGGGCGTTTGTAATGCTTCAAAGCCTGTTTTAAACGCTGTCGATACCATCCAAAAAAATGGCAATAACATTGTCAAAGCCCCTAAAACTAAGAGGATATAGACTAATATTTTCTTTGATTGCATGATACCCTCCTAATAATGAACGTGTTTCTTGCTCCACCAAAGTTGGAACAGGGTGACAACTAAAATCATCAGGAAGAGCACCACCCCTGAGGCCGCGGCCAATCCATACTTATTCTGTTCATAAAACATTTGATAGAGGTAATAAACGACAGTTAATGTGCTGTGCCCTGGTCCTGGTTGTCCACCAAACAAGGCAAAAATCTCATCAAACACCTTAAACGATCCAATCACTGCATTCACCGTCACCAAGAACGTCATTGGCGAAATCATCGGTAGCGTGACATGCCAGAAACGTTGCCAACTATTGGCACCATCAAGCATTGCCGCATCATACAAACGTTGATCAACATTATTCAAGGCCACCAAGAATAGTAAGATATTAAATCCTAAGCCCTTCCAAATTGCTAGAATAATTAATGCCGGCATTGCATAATGTGGATCATTTAACCAATCGATTGGGTGCACACCAACAAAGCCCAACAGGTAATTCAACAACCCCGCATCCTTGTTATAAATCCACCGCCAAACCATTGAAATCGCAACAACACTGGTGACAAACGGCATGAAATACAACGTTCGAAACAAACCAGCCAATCGATTTATTTGATTGAGTAAACTCGCAATCGCTAACGACAAAATAATTTCAACAGGCACTACCCCGACCACAAAAACAATCGTATTCCAAACCGCTAAGTGAAAATTATCATCCTGCCATAACGTTTTAAAATTATCAAACCCAATTGCATTAACTTGGTTCGTAAAAAAGTTGTAGTCCGTGTAAAAGCTCATCGCTAGACTCTTGATAATTGGATACAAGCTGAACATCCCAACAATGATCAGCATAGGCAATAAATAACCTAACGCTTTCAAATTATCACGCCAAGTCGGTTTCGTATTATTCATCATGCCCGTTTACCATCCCAATCAATTGGCAAACGTTCACCCGCTGCATTAAAGGCATACACTCCAGTCCTATCTAAAGACACCTGGTCAACAGCTTCGATAATTTCTGTGGTAACTAACCGATAATCGCCCAATCGTAACGTTGCCTGCCGGTCCCGGCCAAACGCTTGAATTCGTTCTGCGGTTACTGGTAACACTGGCGCATCCATCACCGGACTCTTAATCGCTTCCGGCCGAATACCAACGGTCACTGCCGTTGCTGGCAACACCAGATGTTCACGCAAGGCAGTCGCTGGTACTTCATTAATCACCGGTTCCCCAATAAAGCGGGCCACAAATTGATTCTGCGGATTCTGGTACAACGATTGTGGCGAATCAAATTGCTGAATAACACCATCATTCAAGACCATGATTTTATCAGCCACGTGCATCGCTTCGCTTTGGTCGTGCGTGACAAAAATCGTCGTAACCCCCGTCGCTTGTTGAATACGTCGAATTTCTTCACGCATTTCAACACGTAAACGGGCATCTAAATTAGATAACGGTTCATCCAACAGCAACACACTCGGATTTTTTGCCAAAGCGCGGGCAATGGCGACACGTTGTTGTTGACCACCAGATAAAGCACCCGGTTTCTTATTTAGTTGATCATCCACTCGTACTAATTTTGCCAAAGCGCGAGCGCGTTCATTGCGAACGTCTTTCGTCACTTTTGCCATCTTCATTGGGAAGACAATATTTTCCAACACGGTCATGTGCGGGTATAACGCATAATTCTGAAAAACCATCCCCACGCCACGTTGCAGAGCATCTTTTTCAGTAACCTCATCATCCCCGAAAAAGATTTTTCCTGTTGTTGCTCGCAGTAGACCCGACACCAAATTCAAAGTTGTTGATTTTCCGCCACCACTCGGCCCCAACAAAGCAATCAATTCGCCATCCGGCAATTCAAAATCCATATCATGTAGCACTTCAACGCCGTTGTTGTATGTCAGCGTTACATGTTCAAACCTCACATTCACGATTGTTCCCCCATATCTCAACAAAAAATCTTAGTAATGGCTCTGGTGCATCCTGCCAAAAGCCGAAAAGTAACTCTCCGTTAGTATTTATGTCGATATCATACCTTTCCGTTATCATTTACGTCAATATCCTAATTGACGTTAAACGTTTTAACAAAAACAAATCTTTTAATTATTAATCAGCTTTGGCAAAATCGTCCTATCCCTGCCACACTTATTAGACTAGTCGTCCAACATTTAGGCTTGATTGTGATTACTTTTTAATTCGGTATGCATTTCGTAAATAGTCACTTTACAAAGTTCATTTGTCCGCCACACAAAAAACCGCCTAGAAAAATTTTCTAAGCGGTTTTTCTATCTATAAAAGACACGTTTTACTAGTTGCAATAACGTTTCTATTTACCCCACAAGAAATTAATCATTTCCCGATTAACAACTTGGTTATTCTCGTGTAATTTACTATGTTGTGCATTTGGCCCAACAATTTCTTTCTCACGATACGATTTTGGCCGATTTCCTAACAGATAACGCAACGACTTCGCTGACGTTGTCGTGACACGTCCATCTGAGTGGCTACCATTATGTAAATCACCATACATATTCAAAACCGCCACTTGTTGATCAGGATAATTATCCCGATGTGCCAATAACCATTCATAATATGACACCATTTTCGTTGGCTTGCCTTGCGCATCTAATGTATTATTGGCAACTTCTTTATTCAAACCAAGAATACCATCAAAATGACCCGCAATGTTCACTTGTTTGCGCAGTTGCGGTAATGATTTATCCTGACCATACGTCATTTCATACGTCAGCAACCCCAAATTCCCCATCGAATGGGCGACCGCATTAAACGACTTAATTCCATAGCGCTGTTGCAAGGCTACAATGACGTGTTTGATCCATTTCGCATCCGTGTGAAAATCTGCATTACGATTGTCCGAAAAAACAACTTGAACCATTGGATTGTACTTATTCTTATCCCAATGGCCCGACAACTTCACTTGACCATCCTTCGTAACCCGCGCCGTTAACATTTTCTTTGCCGCACCTGCTTTTTCCGCTGCACGGACCAAGTCTTTCGTCGAATTCAAAGTGCCACCATACCCGTGAATGAAGAGTGTTGGCACATTAGAATAGGTATACTTTGCTGTATCACGCTTCAATTTCAGCGACTGATGTAGCCCAAATGCAACGCCAACTATCGCCACTAACGCAATGATTGTACTCATCCATTTTTTCATTTGGCATCCCCCTTAGCATCAGTTTACTACTTAACCCATAAACTGCGAGGAACTGCATCCAAAATGGCCATTTTAGACGTTCGTATTGTTGTGCTTTGCCAAAATATTCTGTGCATTATCCGCTGTATTTTGCGCATCTTGTTCAGCCGCCCGTAATTGATTACGTAAATCGTCAACTTCTGATGATAGCGAACTAATTTGCGCGTGTGATGCATGTTGCAAATCATTATATTGATTCGTGACGTTCGTCAATTGGTTCTGCAAATTACCCAATTGCCCATTTAAACTGCCAACCTGCGCACTTAAACGATCAACTTCTTGTTGCTTCAATTCAACTTGACGGTTACCATCCGCAATTTTCTGTTGAATTTCTTTTATCTTTTCATCCAATTGACCACGTAAGCTATCATTTTCAGTTTTAGCCTGATTCAATTGACTCGTTAATGCCGTCACGGCTTGTTGTGCTGCCGACAAATCTTGTTGTGCCGTCGCTAACTTCGCATTCGCAGCGTCACGTTGTTGCGTCAACGTCGCAATCGTTGCATCCGCATCCTTCAAGTCCGCTTTAAGTTGCTTTACCTGATTCTCACGGTTCGTCAACATACCATCCAATTGGCCAAGCACCTGATTAACCGTATTCATATTAGTTGCACCATTCCAACCGGAAACCGCAGCCGAAGCCGCTACGGCAGCTGAAGCCGACACCCCAACTACCAATAACCCCAACACCCACTTTGACTTACACACTGCCATAATCTTTTCTAACATCCCTACTTCATTCCTTCCATTTTTTAACCGACATTTATGCGCCACGTTAATCATACTTATGTATACTAATTCGCTTAATAACATATACTTAACCGCTCGTTAAAAAATAGTTATTCTCAAATTAAAAAGCCCGGTTCTCACCGAGCTTTCTATGTAGATTATTAGGCTAAGAAATTCGCCAACAACATTGGTAACATTGCTGACGGCGTAGGAAAGGCATAAATCGTCTTATTCAAGTCCGCCTTCGTGTACTTATGGTTGATAATTGGCACCAACGTATTCACAAGTTCTGGCGCTGCATCCCCAATCAACGCGGCCCCGACCAACTGTTTTTGCTGATTCAACACAATCTTCACTTTGGCTTCCGTGTCATGATGGCTGGCAAACATCCCCAATTGCGCAAAGTTAATATCATAGACATTATACTCATCCGAGTCAGCCGCTTCAGCAGTTGATACCCCAATTTGCGCCATCCGTGGCAACGTAAACGTCACTGATGGTACTGCTGGATATGCAATCGCTGCGGTTGTCTGACCTAACAAAACATCCGCAATATACAATGACTCAAATGTGGCCGTTGGCGTCAAACGTGGTGTTGTCTTCGCAACGACATCACCACTGGCGTAAATATGCGCCACCGTGGTTTGCATGTGATCATTCACAATGACACCGCCACGATTGGTCTCAACACCAATTGACGCTAAATTCATATCGTCGGTATTGGATACGCGGCCAGTTGTATCAAAGACCATGTCCGCTTGGAATGTGTTGCCTTGTGCCGTTTTCACGCTGAAAACATCACCGTCTTGTGAAATCTGTTCAACTGCATTATTAAAAGCAAACTTAATGCCTTTAGCTGTCATCAACTCAACTACTCGGTTGGTGTAGTCTGCATCAAAATTAGCCAATGCCCGGTCAGCATATTCAACAATCGTAACATCGCTACCGGCAGCTTGCGCAATTGACGCAAACTCCATTCCGATAAAGCCAGCTCCAATCATAATCATTGACTTAGGCATTTCTGGCAAATCTAAGAAATCCTTGCTGTCATGCGTTAATTCCGTACCCGTAACTGGCAACTTAGCTGGGCGTTGCCCCATTGCCAACACAAAATTATCAGCCGTGTACGTGTCGTCATTAACCGTAATCGTGTGGGCATCAACAAATGATGCGTGCCCAAAAATAATATCAATGCCATCGACTGCCAAAATTTGCGCCATTGCTTCATCCATTGGATCGATAACTTGGTGCTTGTAGGCCATCAATTCAGGCCAAACAATGTTCACCGCATCGTTCATCCCAATACCGTGGTAATTGTGTAAGTGATGTAACAATTCTGCCGGTCCATCGAGCAAAATTTTAGCATTGCAGCCAAAATTGGTACATGTACCAGACACTTTCTCCTGCTCGATTAACGCAACACGCTTACCTGCACGGGCCAATTCTTGTGCACCGTGCCAAGCAGCATGACCACTACCAATAAAAATAATGTCGTATTTCATGATTAATACCCCAAGTTTCTTTTTCCTGTATGCATACCAAGTAAATGCTTATTGATAACTTTATCACTAACTTTTTAACAGGTCAAACAAAAACCCTTCAGCTGCTAAGTAACAGCCAAAGGGTTTCCTTTACTTATTTTCTTGGTTTATTTGTTGTAAAATACGATCGCGCAATTCATCACGCTGTTCGGACGTTAAGGTATGCGTCGCAATAACTTGGTCACACACATCCGCCTCATAACCCGCAATCATCGCAATCAAGGGCACCAAGCGTTTAAGACCACGTGCCAAATCAACTTGACGATCATGCTGCAATGAATAGTACATCACTTCTGCAAAGCCACCCCAAGCATCCACCACATCAATATAGGCAGCTTCGAATTTAGCTTCATCAACTGCGTCAGTTAATATATTCACTGACCAAATCACCTGGTTGTACATTGACTCATCTGCTAATTTGCGATTTTCGAGAATTTCTTTAAGTAAATGGCGCAATTCTGGGTGCCAAAAAACAGCAAAATACAACTGACTGGCTAAATAATAGCGCTCAAGACGGCTCGCATCAGGAAATTTCTGATCGACGATGACTAATACCTGATCCGAAACTTGCGCCATTAACATATTTGAGAAATCTTCTTTTTTCGCAAAGTAATATTGGACAATCGAACGATTCAGTTGGGCAGTCTGAGCAACGTCAGAGAAAGATGTTTTCCCATATCCCTTGGCCAGAAATAGTTGCCAAACGGCGCGGCGAATCTGTTTAATTGTCTCTTCATTCCGTTGCCGTCCCATGATTACTTCGCGCTCCCATTCATTATATGTATTCCTGTTATTGTACCAAATTTTTCGCTTCTCCGGCTCAGTCCTGTAACCGACTATCACGGACCACCATCGCATTACGGCGCATCATTAACCAAACCAGCCACGTCTCATCAATTTGCAAAGCGTGTCGTTTTGGCCGACGCACTGTCTGCGTGGGCGTTAACCAACCAATGCCATCTGGTAACGCCGCTAGAATTTCATCACGATATTTGTCGGCTAATTCATCGGTTGTCACCAAATAATTATAATGACCCACCCATGATTTCATTGCCTGTGTTCGAAAATCTTGTATCGACACCTTAATTTCGTAAGCTCGCACTGTTCGTTGTGTATCGATACTAATGAAATCAACCCGGCCTTGATAGCCAGCCTTCTTACGACCTTTTCCCAATTTGTTTGCCGAGGCATCCGTTGACAATGTCACTTCAGTCGCCCCGTAAGCACTAACTCGACCCTTGCCACGTGGGTTAAGACGTGCAAATAACCAATTTTCAAGCGCAATCGCTTCTGGTCGCTTTGCCATTTTCTCGGCCTCCCTTATTTTTCGATCCGAAAACCATTAATTACTAATTTAACACCAATTTTTTGCAATGAAAAAGACATTCAATCTCTCGAATGCCTCATATCCAGTATATATAACTTTTAACACAATCACGATTCAGCTAAAACAAAATCTACCAAGTCTAACACCGCTTGTTTGGCTTGCGGATAGTCACCAATTTTGTCTACAAATGCATGCACCATGCCATTGTAACGGATGTAAGCGATAGTTCCACCCGCATCACGTACCCGTTCGAAGAAAGCCTCTCCTTCCAAACGGAGCGGATCAAACTCACCGATGATTAGCAATGATGCCGGTAACTCAGCAAGCATCGCTGCTGGTGCATTGATCGGCGAAACCGCCATTTGCTCATCATCAACGCCTTGGAGATACCAATCTGAAATTAACGGACTTTCCCTAAATGACGCAATATACTGCGCAATCAACGCTTGGTCAGCTTGGGCACCATATGCCTGGATATCCGAAAAATCCATTTCCTTTTCGGCATCATGGCCATTGTAGACAGCCGGATACATCGCAACCAATTTATGCAAATAATTCGACTGTAAATTCTGGTCAAGCAAGGCCACCGTATAGGTTAGGTTACCACCAGCTGAATCGCCTGCTAATGATAATTGCGTTTCATCAATCCCATATTGTTTTGCCGCTTGATGCAATGCCACAACCACGCGATATACATCTAACATTCCTGCCGGAAATGGATGCTCCGGTGCCAAACTATAATCAAGCGCAAAAACTCGTAGCGCCCCGGCATCCGCCATTTGCTGCAGAATTGGCGTCACATTCGCAACGCTCCCGCCAACAAAAGCGCCCCCGTGAATGAAAACAACAGTCGGTAAAACTCGGTCATCATATCGTTGTTGCACAAATTCAGTCACTGACACCCCGACAATTTTATGGGCCCGTACTGTCAATTCATTGACCGCTTCATGATGAGCAGCAGGCCACCCCATCACCGCGCGAATTTCAGCCGGTGTTGGTTGATGATCAAAACTCGGTCCCGCCGCGTTGATTTCTGCTTTAGCCCGGTCATCTAGATAGCCAGAGGTCGTGGTACCGGGTCGAAACCTCTTAGTAAATTCATCTGTTGTCATTGTTAAATACCCCCTCACCAGCAGTTTAATCGCTTTCGGATATGGTAACGGGCACTTTATGACATTGTTTTAATTGTTTATTGATACTTTTCGTGAGGTAATTATCTAACCCTATTCATCTAATCGATAATACTTTTCAACTCGAGACAACCCCATTTTGGTATATTTTAAAAATACAAAGTACACGGCGTAAATAAAGATACAAAACGCCAGATAACATAGTGCTACAATCACAAATCCGCGAAACGTCCGTGGAAAGATTAAGCTCGGCATCACCACCGCCGCTAATACTAAAATATCATGATTCGCTGTTTTCCTAATCGCGTTCGCCTTTTCCATAATTCCCCCTAATCACATTCATAGTCCACATATATTTGCCATTCATGTCATACTACTCCACCACCAGTACTAGTTATAAAGCTAAATAACTGAGCTCCCCATTAATCATTAAAGTCGCCTCGCCTTGAGCCGTTGTCGTTATTTCTTGGTAATAGTCAGCCTTTTTCCCTGTATCTTCGGGGTCTAATAAATAAGCAATTCTTCTCTTTAACAAGATAGGTAATTTATGCAATTCCTTATAATCACCAACCGAATTTTTGCCATTAATAAGCTTTTGCGTCATTACTTCACCTACCATATAGTCACTCAAATATCGAGATTTCATTCTTTTATCAGACAAAACCGTATTAAAAACCTTTTTCACCAACTGCTTCTGTTCATTCTCTAATCGACCTTTTTTCAAGGCACACACATAATTCAAATAGCTTAAATAAATAATGATATGTGACTCCTGCACCTTGCCTAAAGGACCATCCAATGTTGATAATACCTGAGGCAAAAGAGCATCAAATTTTTCTGTGTATTCATTTGTCAAAAAATATGAAACAGTGTAATGCAGCACCGTTTCTTCGGGATTCATAACCAAGTTCAATAGCATCGAACCATCCGTTGCTAAATTATTTAATGGCAATAATGTAACTGCAGCTATTACGCCATTCATCAATGTGAACGTCTCCACACCTAAGCCAGCTTTTAACGGCAGTAACATAACAACTAGTACATTAGCTACCGCACCACCCGCATACAGTATTCCTAAATTCAAAACAGTTGGTTTAGCATTTCTAAACACCACAAAACTCCCTAGTCCACTCCCTTCAAACCGAATTTTTTTCTGATTATCAATAACAAAACCAAACAGTCCCAGTCGTGCTATGTTAATTTTCAATAACCAAGCCACGATACAATGACCACATTCATGTATAACAACAGCCCCAATCCAGCTTAATATAATGTACAAAACTACCAATTTTAATCCCCTTATTTACAAACAATTGCATTCACAGTGCTTTATTATGTCATTTATGATTAACACTACTCAACTAGCATATTTTAATGGTCCTTTGTAAATCAATGCCTCATAGTTGACAAGTGTCAATCATCATTCTAGTGAAATGTCACAAAATATAAGCCATGTTTTCTACATGGTTTGCCTTAGGTCTCCACTATGCCAGGCAAAGATATTGATACTCTCAATACACCATGCTTGCAGTTGAAACATCAAATGTTTTTTCCTTCCGTTCGTGACGAAATCGGTCTACCTGTGAGAAACATAATTTCTGGCAAACAAGAATTAACGAATGGTTCTCAAGCATCCTAAAACATCCCCTGCTGAATCTGATCGTCGCGCGAGATGGATACGCAAATGGATTAAAGAAAAAAGGACAATAAGCATCCAACTCATGGGGTTCAGTTCAGTTTAACGACTAATACATCCTTTTGGTTTCTCTGCGTGACCTGTGGACAAGCTTTTTAATTTTCATTTCAATCTTTGTGAAATCTAAAGAGGCACCAACAAAATATATCTTTAATAAATCGGCACATCATGACGTTTTGTGCCACATGGTGGTATAATATTATTACGCACTAGAAAGGACGGTGGTAGCTATGACTCACACAATCAAGCGTCGCGTACAATTTTCAGTTGACGAAGGAGTTGCCGAAGCGGTCGAATCTCTACTAGCTAAAGCTGGTTTGACTACCAGTACACTATTACCATTGGTATATGCACAAATTTTGAACACCGGCCAAATTCCAATCACGCACGAACTATCTGATGAAGATTTGGCTGAAGCAAAGATAATTGCTGACAGTTACGAAGTACCAACCTTTGAGGTAAATACGGACGCTGATGTTCAAGCCTTCTTCGATGATGATGGTGGTTACTAGTGGCAAAGAAACTCTATTGGGCGTACGTATCATTTGTAGATCAACCAGGTGGCAAGGAACGCCCCGTATTGTATGTACGAGAGAATCAAGATTCATATTTTGTTTATCGGTTGACGACCAAGTTTGCAAATAAGTCACCACAAATTCAGAAAAACTATTTCGAAATTCTAGATTGGCAAGCTGCTGGGCTGCCACAAAAATCATGGATAGACCGTGGCCGCATCAACAAATTACCTCGCGCAACAACCAAGCTACGTCATATTGGTGAGCTCACTACTCATGATATTAAGCGACTTGCGGCATTCAAATCGTAAACCTAAATTCACCTTACAGAGTCTGCACGGATTTTGTGGGTGATTTTTTATTTCCATTATTAATATCTGAAAAATGCCATAAGACAAAAAGAAAAGACGTTCGATTTCTCGAACGTCTTACTTGTAACCCGAAGGTCTCTACTTATGCCGTCGGTGGGGGTCGAACCCACACTCCCTTGCGGGAACTGGATTTTGAGTCCAGCGCGTCTGCCTATTCCGCCACAACGGCATGATTAGTATTAGATAAAAGCCTAAGCTTGATGGGAACCCGAAGATTCCGATGCCGTCGGTGGGGGTCGAACCCACACTCCCTTGCGGGAACTGGATTTTGAGTCCAGCGCGTCTGCCTATTCCGCCACAACGGCATATCTAATATTAATCTGATGATATGAAAGTTATAACTTTCAAGGGCGGTAGATGGGAATCGAACCCACGCATGTCGGTACCACAAACCGATGTGTTAACCACTTCACCACTACCGCCATTATCGTCAAGCAGGGGTAGAGGGAATCGAACCCCCACCAACGGTTTTGGAGACCGTCGTTCTACCGTTAAACTATACCCCTATTTTGGATGTAAATGTTATTCACTTCCAATGGCGCGGGACGGAATCGAACCGCCGACACTACGAGCTTCAATCGTATGCTCTACCAACTGAGCTACCGAGCCATTATAACGGTCACAACGGGATTCGAACCCGTGATCTTTCGCGTGACAGGCGAACGTCCTAACCAACTAGACCATGCGACCAATGGACGTTACAGGGATCGAACCTGTGACCCCCTGCTTGTAAGGCAGGTGCTCTCCCAGCTGAGCTAAACGTCCATGATATTTGTTTCGTGCTTCGCTTTGTTTTTGATAACCTCGCTCAACAACAAAAATTATTATACATACATATCTACACCTTTGCAACCCCTTTTTTAAAATAAAAATGCACACAATGAATATTCATTGTGTGCATTTGCTATAAACCCTTGCTATATAAGCATTTATGATTAACTATTCTTCTTCATTTTCTTTCTTTTTGGCTGGTAAAAAGAACCATCCAAGGAAGCTTCCAAAGAATAATAGTGTCACCACATTGGCTGCATTCAAGTGCCAATCATTCATGAAGCGGCCTGATAAGTAGTAAGGCATCCGCCAACCATGGCGCAATAGTGATGCATGACCATCTTGTTGCTGCGTCTGGTTAATATCTGATAACGCAACCCGTCGATCCTGAATCCGGGCGCCCTTATTATCTAGCGCACGGTAAGCGGCTGCCCCAGCCAATGTCCGTTCACCAATTGTTTGACCAACAGCTGGTGTCGCTTGATCAATCGATGTTACCGGCATGCCGGCCCAACGATACTCAGGCGCACCAGTTGTCGTAACCGTCACAACCGGTCCAGGCACCGCCACCGTCTGTGGTACTGTGTACGCCAACATTGCTGACGCTGGTACGGTTTGACCAGCCGACACTGCTTGTACAACCGTCGCCGTAGTCGATAGACCTGCCGCGATGGTTTGTGCGTCCGCTAGTAGCTGTTGCGCTGTTTGTAGCGCTTGCTGACCTACTACTTGGTCGACCTTAATTTGGTTAATGGCCTTTGCAATATCAGGTGGCGTTGTCGCTGCATCAATTGCTGCCAGCTGATCACGGGCATTATCCAATGCCTGTTGCGCAACCTTAAGTTGTGTCTGTGCACTCGCTAATTTATCAGCTAAAGCTTGATTTCCAGGATGCTGGTTAACCAAATTTTGTAATTGATCAACAATATCTTGAATCTGCTTCACGTTATCTGTTAACTGATTAATTTGTTGTTGTACGGCATCCTTAGCTGCATCTTTGGCTGTTGCCATCTCATTGGCGACTGACGCCTTTGCATCTGCCAAGTCTTGGTTCGCTGCCTTAACCGCATCTGTCACGGCTACCCCGGCTGCTTGGGCGGCATCATTTAGGTTATTAACCGCATCTGGCGTTGTTGCTTGGCCAATCTGTTGCAATTGATCCTGCGCCGTTTGCTTAGCATCTTGCGCATCACCCAACTGTTGCTTGGCATCCGCCAACGCTTCCTTAACCGCCTGAGAATCTGGATGTTGCTTAGCCAAATCATTCAGATCTGCAATGTCCTGCTCAATTTGCTTGATTTGTTCATCAATACGGTCAAGTTGTTGGTTAATCGCATCCGTTGCTTGCTGCTTAGCATCTGCCAAATCATCAGCTGCCGCCACTTTCGCATTCGCCAAATCTTGGTCAGCCTGCTTCCGATCCACATCAGCTGCAGTCGTCTTATCACTGATCGTCTGCAACTTTTCGGTAACATCCGCCAAGGTCGTCGTTTGATTCTTATCCTGCAATTCAGTCTTAGCTGCTTGGGCCGCTTGATAGCGACTTTGTGCTTCCGTCAATTGCATGTTAGCATCCGCGAGCAAATCTGCAATCTTTTGATTATCCGGATTTTTCGCAGCGATCGCACGAATTTGTGAAATGTCATCCTTAATCTGCTCAATGTCTGCCTGAATCGCTGCCAAACTAGCATCAGCTTGCTTCATCGCATCCGCAACCGCATCCGCCAAATTATCAGCTGACTTGGCACCGGCCTGCTTCAACTCGGTTTGCGCATCCGCCACAGCTTGATCAGAACGCTTTTCATCAGCATCCCCTGCCGCTGTCTTTTCAGCCACCTGTGCCAATGTTTTGGCATCATCAACCGTTGCTAATTGTTGCTTGGCATCCGTCAACGCATCATTCGCCTTATCCAATTGATTCTGGGCATTCGTTAGTGCGGCACGAATATCCGCATCATTTGGATTCTTATTTGCAATATCCGTGATTGTCTCAACAATCTTTTGGATTTCAGCAACGTCATTCTGAATAGCGTCAATATTATCCTGCAAATCTTGCTTGGCCGCATCCTTCGCCGCAGCTAGGTTTTCGGCTGATTTTTGTTGACCAGTTGCTAACGCAGCATCTGCATCTTCCTTATCAACACCCGCACTAGTCTCGTCGTGAGCGATTTGATCTGTTACCGCCGTAACATCAGCCAGGGTCGTGGCATCTGCAATTTTAGCTGCCTGCTGTTGCGCATCCTTCTGCGTCGCTTGTGCTGTGTCGAGTTGTGTTTGCGCATCAGCCAACGCATTTGCAATTGTCGTATCACCCGGGTTATCAGTCACTAACTGTTCAAGTTGACGAATGTCTTCTTGAATACCGGCAATGCTTTGTTGAATGTCCTGCAAAGCTTGGTTAGCAGCCGTTGTCGCGGCTTGCTTAGCATCATTCAACTTAGCATTTGACTCAGCTTGCGCCTTATCAACGTCGGTTTGTGCTTGCGTTGCATCCCCATCCGAATAATCAGTTTGCGTTTGCGCCGCATCCACAATTTTTTGCACATCAGCCAAAGTTGGTTGATCTTCCACTTGGTTCGCAAGATTCGTGACATCAGCCAATGACTGTTGCGACTCTGCCAATTGCGTTTGCGCATCCGTCAACAAGTTAGCAATCACCGTGTTACCTGGATTCTTGTCTTGCAAATCAGTTAACGTCGCAATGTCATCCTGAATATCACTGATATTTTGCTTAATTTGCGCAATATTGTCAGCCAACGCCACATCAGCCGCCGTCTTTGCCGCATCCAAATTAGCATCCGACTTCATTTGTCCGTCGCTCACATCACGGTCAGATTGAGTCAGCGCGTCGGCTGTCGCCGCAGCATCCTGTGTCACGGCATCCGTCAAGTCAGTCACGGCCGCCATGGTTGGCGCATCCGCAACCGCGTCAGCTTGCTTTTGTGCATCCGCCAACTTATTTTGTGCGAGCGTTTCTTGCGCTTTAGCATCATCCAGGAGGGCCGCAATCAATGTATCATCAGGATTCTTCGCAGCAATCTCCGTCAACGAAGCAACATCAGCTTGAATCGCTGCCAAGTCATCTTGCATTTGCGCGATTTGATCCGCGATGGTGTCATCAGCTGTCGCTTTAGCAGCTGCCAAGTTCGTTTCGTGCTGGGCTTGGGCATCAGTTACATCTTGGTCAGCTGTCGTCTTCGCATTATCTGCCGCCGTTTGCGCAGTCGATGCCGCGTCAACAGCCGTTTGGACATCTGCTGGCACCTTGGCCGCATCAACAGCTGCCAATTGATCCTGGGCCGTCGCTAGCGCACTTTCAGCCGTCTGCAATTGTTGCTGGGCATCAGCTAATTTAGCTGCAATCGTGTCATCACCTGGATTTTTATCCACCAAATCCTGCAATGTTGCAATGTCATCTTGAATCACGTCAATGTCATTTTGAATGACCGCAATATTTTGATTAATCGCCGTCTTTGCATCTGCTTGATCGCGTGCCAAGTCCTTAGCAGCTTGCGCTTGGGCATCAGTTACATCATTATCCGCGGCCGTTTGCGCATCCGCGGCTTGCTTAACGGCATTGTCTGCCGTCGTCTGCAAATCAGCCACATCCGCCAACGTTGTCTGATCAGCCAGCTTTGTTTGGGCGTCTTCAACCGTTGCCCGCTCGTCTTGCGCATTAAGCAACTGCTCCTGCGCATCGGCCAAATCGGCCTGAATTTGCGCATTATCCGGATTGTCCGCCGCAATTTGTTCCAAAGCATCGATGTCACTTTCAATCTGCGTAATGTTCTCATCAATTTGTGTTAATTGATTTGTCATTTGATCGGTCGCCGCTTGTTTAGCCGCCGCCAAATTCTGGTCTGACTGCGTTTGGGCAGCCGTCACATCATTATCAGCAGCCGTTTGTGCATCTGATCCAGCCGTTTGATCAGCTTGGGCCTGCGTAACCAATTGATCAACCGCAGCCATAGTCGGCTGATCGGCAATCGCATCCAACTGATTTTGCGCGTCGTTCTGTGCGGCAGTTGCATCAGTTAATTGATTCTGGGCATCGGCCAACTTATCTGCAATCACCGTGTCACCCGGATTCTTATCAGCCAAACCTTGTAGCGTTGTAATATCATCCGTAATTTGGGCGATGTTATCCGCTAGGCCATCAACAATTGTTTGAATCGTGTCCGTTGCCGTCTCCTTAGCCGCTGCCAAATTGGCATCATGCTTAGTCTGCGCATCGCTGACATCTTGGTTAGCTGTTGTTTGCGCAGTCGTTGCTGTCTCACCTGCCGTTTGTGCGGTGGCAACTGCCTGATCAACATCCGCCGGTACCTTGGCCGCATCAATCGCTGCTAATTGATCTTGCGCATCGGTCAGCGCTGTTTCTGCCGTCGCCAACTGCTCCTTAGCATCAGCCAAATCATTAGCAATTTGGGTATCCGCTGGATTCTTATCTGCCAGATCCGTTAACGTCGCAATATCATCCGTAATCGTCGTGATGGCATCTTGAATCGACTTGATGGTCTCATTGACCGTCGCTTTGCCTGCCACCTGATCAGCTACCAAATCTTTGGCTGCTTCGTCTTGGGCCGTTGCCAAATCCTGGTCGGCCGTTTGTTGCGCTGTGTCAGCATCAGCCAATGCCGTTTCACCAGCCTTTTCTTGCGTTGCCACGTCAGCAAGTGTCGTTTGCTCATCAATCGCATCCAACGCCTGCTGAGCAGCGTCCTTAGCTGTTTCTGCCGCTGCTAACTGTTCCTTGGCATCGGCCAATTTATCTGCAATCGTTGTATTAGTTGGATTATCCGTGGCAATTTGTTCAAGCGCATCGATGTCAGCCGTAATTTGGGTAATATCATCGTCAATGTCACTCAAATTTTGGTTAATGGCTTCCTTGGCATCATCCTTAGCTGTTGCCAAATTCGTGGCGCTTTGTTGTTGCGCATCAGCCACATCCGTTTGGGCCTGATTCTCATTTTCTTGTGCTTGTGCGACCTGATCAGCTGCATCATTCACAACATCAGCGACGTCAGCCAACGTGGTTTGATCAGCCACCTGGTCCAAGTCACTTTCAGCTGCCGTCTTAGCCGCTTCAGCTTCAGTTAACTGCTGTTGCGCATCTGCCAGCTTATCCGCAATTGTGGTATCACCCGGATTCTTATCTGCTAAATCTTGCAATGTCGCAATATCATCCGTGATATTTTGAATATTATCGGCAATGGTTGCGATATTATCCGTAATTGTGTCGGTCGCGACCTTTTGCGCATCCGCCAAGTTTTGATCAGACTTTGCTTGCGCATCAGCCACATCCTGCGCCGAATTATCCGCTGTCGTCTGTGACAAGTCGGCCGCATCTTGCCCTGCTTCACGCGCATCAGCCACTTCAGCCGGTGTCGTGGCATTATCAATCGCCGTTAATTGATCAGTTGCATCAGTGAGCGCGCCTTCAGCCGTTTCAAGCTGCGCCTTCGCGTCGGCCAACTTGTCGGCAATCTCTGTATCCGCTGGATTCTTCGCCGCGATGTCTGTTAATGTCGCAATGTCATCGGTGATTTTATCAATGTTATCCGTAATCGTCGCAATATCATTGTTAACCGCCGTCTTCGCTGCAGCTTGGTCAGTTGCCAAATCTTCACTAGCTGCAGCTTGCGCATCCTTCACGTCTTGATCAGCGGTCTTTTGCGCTGTATCTGCGGCCGTCACCGCCTCATCGGCGACTTCTGTTTGATTCGCCACATCAGCCAATGTTGTTTGATCGGCCACGGCGTCCTTGGCTGCTTCTGCCGTCGTTTTAGCATCTTCCGCCGCTGCTAACTGTTCCTTCGCATCTGCCAACTTGTCGGCAATGGTCGTGTTGTCTGGATTATCAGTTGCGATTTGTTCAAGTGTCGCAATATCAGCCGTAATTTGGGCAATATCATCATCAATCGTCGCAATTTTATCCGTAATCGCTTGGTCAGCCGCCTTCTTGGCATCCGCCAAATTTTGATCGGCTTGGGCTTGAGCTGTCGTTTGATCGGCCTGAGCCTTTTCCAAAGCCGTTTGTGCCGTATTTTCATCCGTTTGACCCGCGTCAACGGCCGTTTGCACATCTGCTAATGTCGTTGCTTGGTCAGCCACTGTCTTCTGATTCTGAGCATCTGTCAAAGCCGTTTCGGCAGTTGCTAATTGTTGTTGCGCATCCGCCAACTTATCCGCAATGCTCGTATCAGTTGGATTGTTTGCCGCCACCGTCGTCAAATCGGTCACGATATCCTGAATCGCCGCCACGTCAGCCGTGATGTTGGCAATATTTTGGTCCAAAGCCGTGTCAGCTGCCGCCTTGGCTGCTGCCAAATTGGCATCCGACTTTGTTTGTGCATCAACCACATCCTGATCTGCCGTGTCTTGCGCCGTTTGCGCCGTGTCACCTGCTTGTTCAGCCGATGATTGCGCTGTGGCCACTTCAGCTGGTGTCGTTGCTGCCGCAATCGCGTCTTTTTGGTTTTCAGCCGTGGTTAACGCCGTTTCGGCTGTAGCCAATTGCGTCTTGGCATCGGCCAGTTTATCTGCAATTTCTGTGTCTTCTGGATTCTTCGCCGCAATGTCCGTCAATGTCGCGATATCTTTATTGATTTGGTCAATATTATCCGTTATCTGATCAATTTGATTCGTCACCGCAGTCTGAGCAGCCGTTTGATCAGCGGCCAAATCAGCCCCTGCCAAATCCTTGGCATCAGCCAAGTCTTGGTCAGCTTGATCCTTATTACCAGTCGTCGACGTTACCGCTTCCGTCACGATTTGTTCTTGGGCCGCCACTTCAGCTGGTGTCGTTGCCTGCGTCACGGCATCTAATGCTTGTTCCGCGTTCGTTTGCGCCGTTTGCGCATCCGTTAATTGCTGTTGCGCATCTGCTAGCTTATCTTGAATCAATTGATTCGTTGGATTATCAGCCGCAATTTGTTCAAGGGCCGCCACGTCCGCCTGAATTGCGGCCACATTATCCGTAATCGTCGCTAAGTCTTGTGTAATGGCATCCTTGGCCGCTTGTTGCGCGTCATCCAAATTACTGTCCGACTTTGCCTGTGCTGCAGTTTGATCGGCCTGCGCATTTTCCAAAGCAGTTTGCGCTGCATCTTCATCCGCCTGGCCAGCATCAACGGCCGTCTGAACATCCGCCAGCGTTGCCGCATCAGCAACCGCTGTTTTCTGATTCTGAGCGTCCGTCAACGCGTCGTTCGCCGTCGTCAACTGGGCCTGGGCATCCGCGAGTTTGTCCGCAATGTCCGTATCGCCCGGATTATTATCCGCGAGCGTCTGTAACTCATCCACAATATCTTGAATAGCTGATACATCATCTGTGATATTTGCAATATTCTGATCTAGTGCCGTATCGGCAGCCGTCTTTGCCGCTGCCAAATTGGCATCTGACTTTGCTTGCGCATCAGTCACATCCTGGTCAGCCGCATCCTTAGCATCGCTCGCCGTTTGACCTGCAGTTTCGGCCGTTGTTTGGGCTGCCGTCACTTCAGCAGGCGTCGTGGCATTGTCGATTGCCGTCTTTTGATTTTGCGCTTCTGTCAACGCAGTTTCAGCTGCTTGCTGTTGTGCTTGGGCATCCGCCAACTTATCCGCAATGTCCGTATCATCTGGATTATTTGTCGCAATCTCTTGCAAGGTCGCCACATCATCCGTAATCGCAGCAATATCATCCGTGATTTGGGCAATTTGATCATCAACAGCCTTTTGGGCGGCCGCTTGGTCAGCTGCTAAATCAGCATTTGCCAAGTTCTGTGCGTCATCCAAATCGGTTTGGGCTTGTGTCGCATCCCCATCAGAATTAACCACTGCCTGACCGGCTGCATCAGTTTGGGCTTGAACATCTGCCAACGTCGTCTGATTATCAACCGCATCTAACGCATCCTGCGCGGCCTGCTTTTCCGCCTGGGCGTCGGTTAATTGTTGTTGCGCATCGGCCAACTTATCCGCAATTTGCGTGTTCGTTGGATTATCAGTCACTAGTTGTTGTAGGTCCGCAATATTATCCTGAATACCATCAATATTATCTTGAATAGCTGTCAGGTCAGTGGTAATCGTTGTTTTGGCCGCTGTCTTTGCGTCAGCCAAGTTATCTGCTGACTGAGCGTTGGCTGTGTCCAAGGCTTGTGACGAATCAACGACCGCTTGGTCAGCTGTTGCTTGATCAGTTGCTGCTTGATCGACTAAATCAGCCACATCGGCCAGGGTCGTCTGCTCATCGACTTGCGCGAGTTGGGCTTGGACGTCCTTCAAGGCATCGGCTTGCTTTGCCTTCTCATCTTGGGCCGTTTGCAACGCATCAGCGATGGTTGAATCACCTGGGTTGTTCGTCACCAAATCTGTCAATTCCGCAATGATATTGTCAATTGCCGTCCCATCACTCGTAATTTGATCAATATCGGCTTGAATAGTGTCCTTGGCCGTTTCTTTGGCATCCGCCAAGTTAGTAGCCGATTGATTTTGTGCCGTTGTGACGTCGGTATTGACCGCTTCGGCTGCTGCCTTGGCTGCATCTTCATCCGCCTGACCTTGCGTTGTTAAGGCGTCGACCTGAGCCAACGTTGTCGTTTGGTCAACATTGGTCAATTGCGTTTGTGCATCGGTCAATGCATCCTTTGCTGTTTGCTGTTGTGTCAACGCATCGGCCAACTTATCCGCAATCGTTTGATCACTTGGATTGTTGTCGGCCAAGGTTTGTAATGTTGCCACATCCGTTGCAATTTGGGCGATTGCATCATTAATTTCATCAATGTTATCTTGCAATGCATCCTTTGCTGCGGCTTGGGCCGTTGCCAAATTGGCATCATTTTGACGCTGCGCCGTTGCCACATCTTGCGTTGATGTTGTCCCGGCCGTTTCAGCTGTCGTTTGATCAGTCGCTGCCACATCAACTACCGCTTGCACGGCAGCCGGTGTCGTTGCGTCTGCAACCGCTGTTTGTTGTGCTTGCGCATCCGTCAACGCCGTTTGGGCATCAGCTAGCTGTTGCTTTGCGTCGCTAAGCGCGTCCGCAATGACTGTATCGCCTGGGTTATTCGTCGCTAACGTTTCAATCGTGGCGATATCTTGCGTAATCTGGTCAACCTGATTCTGGATGGCATCGATATTACCTTGAATTGTCGTTGTGGCTGCCGTTTGCGCTGCCTGCAAATCAGCTGCTGCTAACGCCTGGGCATCAGTCAAATCTTGATCAGCTGCTGTTTTCGCTGTCGCGCTCGTTGTGGCTGCAGTTGTCGCAGACTCTTCAAGCGCACTCACACCTGCTAAAGTCGTTGCCGCATCAACGGCTGCCTTCGTATCCTTAAGATCAGATTCTTGTGTCTGAGCAGTTGCTAATTGTGCCTTAGCGTCCGCTAACTTTGCCGCAATTTCTGTATTCGTTGGATTATCCGCCGCAATTTGTGTTAGCGCCGTAATATCATCCTGAATTGTTGCAATATCATCCCCAACTTGGTCAAGTTGATCACCAATCGTTGTCTCGGCACTTGCTTTAGCGGCCGCCAAGTTGGCATCGCTCTTCGCCTGGGCTGTCGTCAAATCAGTTGTTGATTGCGTGGTCGCATCAGTGATTGCTGTTGCAGCTGCTGTCGCGGCATCGCGGGCCGCCTGTACTTCAGCCGGTGTGGTCGCATCAGTCGCATCAGCATACGCTTCAGCCATATCTGCCAATTGATTGTTCGCCGTCACTAATTGTGCATTGGCATCATCCAAGGCCGCTTGAATATCGGCATCGCCCGGATTGTTATCAAGAATTGTTTGAATGGCCGCAATATTATCTTTAATCGTTTGAATATTGGCATCCGCCTCATCCAATTGTTGTTGAATGGCGCTCGTTGCCGCCGCCTTCGCATCCGACAGTACCTTCTCTGCTTCAGCCTTAGCTGCTGTCACAGCATCATTGGCCACAACCAGCATATTCTGGGCATCCTTACCCGCCGCATTCACGGCCGCTTGTTGAATCTGAACCGCTTCAACCGTTGTTAAACCGGGCACTTCACCACTTGCTGTATCAACGTCGGCTTGCGCCTTATTCGCCGCATCCAATGCATCTTGCGCATTAATTAACTGCGTTGCAATCGTCGCATTATTCGGATAATCCTCAGCCAACTGTTGTAGTTCGGCAATATTTTGTTCAATTTGTTGAATCGCCGCTTGGTTAGCCGTCGTTGTTGTTTCGGCGGTTGCCGTTGCTTCATCTTTAGCGTTTTTCAAATTCAACGCATCTTGCGCCTGCGCGGCTGCTAGATCTTGGTCGGCAATTGTACGTGCCGAATCGGCTGCCACTTGGTTTTGATCAGCGCCATCGCTTAAGTTCGTCACATCCGCAATGGTTGCCGCACTATCAACAGCTGCCAACGCTGCTTCAGCCTGCGTAAGTTGTGATTGTGCATTTGCCAAGCGTTGTTGCGCATCGGCCAATAAACCAGCAATGGTTGTATCCCCCGGATTGCGATCAGCTAACGCTTGAATGGCGTCAATGTCCGCTTGGATTTGCGTAATTTGTGTGTTGATATCATCAATATTGGCTTGAATATCCGTCTTGGCTTGGGCTTTTGCGGCGTCCAGTGCCGCTTGCGCATCTGAAATCGCCGTTTGCAAGGCGGTCGTTGCATCGATCACCTGTTGCGTTGTTGCTTGCCCGGCCGCAGCTTGAGCCAACACGTTATTCAAATTCGTTTGCGCATCCGAAACTGCCGTCACCGTTGAAAAGCCACTTGAATCCACGGCCTTCGCTGCTGTTTCAGCATTATCACGGGCCGTTTGCGCATCCGAAACCGCCGTATTATACGCTGCCAGCGCCGCTTTATAATCCGTTTCGGTTGTTGCCGCATTCACTGCAGCCAACGCCGCCGTCACCGTTGGCTCATTAGCGACTTCGCCAGCCGTCGCAGGGACCGCTTCGTACGTAATGGTATATGTTTTATCGGTTGCGCCAAACGTACCAGCCGGCGTCTGATTGGCTTTTGTGCCATCAACGAATGAGACATAGCCTGACTTTTGCACAACACCCGCGGCACTATAGGTACCATAGGCCGTGCCGGCGTTTGAGCGCGTCTCATCAGGGTACTGTTGAATCATTTTGACCGCATTTGCCGTATACGTTACGGTATAGCTCGGTACTGCTAAGGCACCCGCCGACGTTAGGCTAAACGCCCCCACAATCGTATAAGACCCATCGCTATTTTTAACCAGGTGCGTCGCTTTCGACGTATCTGTATCCAACGTGTTACCCGCTGCATCTTTGATTGTGGCCGTCATCCCCGCTGGCACTTGAATCGTATTCGCTGGGTACTTGTCATTCGTGACCCCCGTCAATGAGGTTGGTGACGCTGACACGGCATTATCTTGCGCCGTGCTTCCTGCCGTACTCAACCCAGTTGCTTTGTTGTACGTGATTGTTGCTGTTTGCGGAGCTGGCGTTAATTGCACATAAACTGTTTTATCAGTGTTACCAAAAGTTGCCGCTGATAAGTCCGCCCCAAGTTTCGTTGTTAAGGCGGAATCTGAATAAACACCACTGACACCGGTGTAGCCATTACTCTTGGCGGTCGCTAATGCAGCAGTATAATCCGCATAATCCGCTGCAGCCGTGGCCTTCTGCCCATCGTAATTTGTCCCCGCTGTCCCCAATTCAACGGACGGTACCGTTGATAGTACGTGGCCATTCTGGTCCACGAAGACCGTTGTCAACTTTGAGTTTTTCGCGTATTGCACATTAATAATGTTGTTCGCGTCGGTGTCAGATACCGTCAGTGGCCCCGTCGTTGACTTGGCTGTGCCATACGTCGTCCCTGTATACGTGTAACCGGCAATGGTTGGCGCCGTAAACGTGTGCGCTGTCCCCGTCGTGTTAGTTGACGCACCAGACGTCACAATGCCTAACGTGTCATTAACGTTTGACTTAATTGTCGTGCTTGCCTGCCCTGAAATAGCATTGCCTTCTTTGTCAATGTAGTTAACCTTGGTATCTGCGGTTGGCAACGTCAAATCAAACTCACGAATTGTGACACCCTTTTGTGAATACTTAGCACCGTCGGAAGCCTTAAATCCCACCGACATCGTTGAATTCACACCGTCAGTAATCGTAATTTGCTTTGAAGCGGAATAGGTACCGTTATCGGCCTTAATTGTCAGTGTTCCCACACCATTCGAATACGTATACGTGGCCGTCATTTCTGCTTCCAAATTGGGATCAGATGGGCCAGCCCAACCATCATCAGTTTTACTGTCCGGACCCGGACCACTAAATCCCATCAAGCTACCACCGGTGCTATGGTCAAATGACTGAAATCCCGTGGTGCCAGAGACCGTATTCAATTTACCGCTCGCGTCAGTTGTACGGAAACCGGCAACTTGCGTACCATCACTTCCGTCAGATCCCAGAATACTTCCACCGGTACCATCGGTTGGATTAACCAAATTTGTGGCATCACCATCATTTTTATAAAAGTCAATTCCCCATTGAACGGCGTTTGGAATCCCTGGCACAGTCGTGCCATCATCTTTTTTCTCTTCACCCATTCCGAGCGAACCACCGCCACAACCGCTAGTCCCCAATTTATTAGGCGCAATTGGTGCCAAAACTAACCCCAAGAAGTCACCAGCCCCATTCGATGGATTACCCGTAATCAAACCGGCCGTTCCACCAGTGTTGTACTTCGTCAAATTTAAATTAAATTTCATCGTCCAACTGGCCGTCATGTCCAGTTGCTTGTTAAAAGCAATCGCACCTTGGTCCTGGCCCGATGTATTCGTCAACGTTGTAAATGTCGCACTTTGCCCGTCATACGACCCACTCGCATTTGAAAAACCAGCTCCCGAACCCGTGAAGTTTGTCGTCACTTGGGTTTGCGTTGACTTAAAACTGTGGTTACCACCATTGGCATCCACCACATTATTAATCGTCTCCGCGGCTGCCGAGCGTGATGAAAACAGCACGTTTCCCACCTTCACTAACGGTGAACTATCTTTCGTTACCGTTGTGCGTGGCTCATTATTCCCCAATTCAGTCTGAACTTCATCCAATAGTTCCGGCCCGGCAATACTTGCCCCAACCGTTAGGGCCGTCATCCCCGCAGTCACCCACATGCGGCGATGCTTTGCCTGTTGCGTATTCGCTTTTGCAAAATCATTCTTTTCCATAAGTCTGCCTCTATCATTACTTGTTTATGTATTCTCGCCACTCCAGGAAGTCACGAGACTCCCCCTCACTGTGTATGATACGAGGCGATTTTTCCTTTTCAGTGATAGAAAACAGAAGTTACAATGGTTAAACTATTGCGTGAAGTTATTAAGCATATTGCTTGACATCTTAGAAAATGCCCTATTGAATTGCAAGATGTTCACATTTCCCCTATAATATGTATTCGTGGTACAAATACTATGATTAATTTGGTAGTGTAGCCAAGTGGTAAGGCACCGGTCTGCAAAACCGCCATCGCGGGTTCGATTCCCGTCACTACCTCTAAAGAAAATCCCCAATCGGAAGTGTCGCTCCGATTGGGGATTTTCTTTTTATTATCAAGAATTTACAGCTTGTAACGCTACTTCGCCATATTCAACAACGCTGGAGTGATAAAACTCTCAATGGCACCAGCCAAAATTGCCATTGGCAACACCACCACAATTAGAATTATGATAATGTGACGCCAGTCTATGCCATGCCACCAGCCTTGCTTCGTCCGGATGTTTTGCCAAATCAAGCGGAAAGTTTCCCAAGCAATACTAAATTCCAACCATTGCATGGGCATTTCGACAATACTGTGCGGAAAAATACCCGCAAAGAAAGTGGTCACGGGGATTGGCGATAAGCCAAGTAAATAACCAATTGAGGCTGGATTCATCACCGCGGTCACCCACCAAAATGGAATTGGAATCAGTGATATCGCCACCGTGGCTAAACCACCTAAATAGTTGTGCCAAGTCAATTGCACAAAACCACCAAAGGCGCCGCTATGATTGATTTTGTGCGACGATGCATCGTTTACGAAATTTGCTTTAATCGATTTCAAAGCCAAATCATGTAGCCCAAAAGCATTGAATTTCACTAGTGCTAACACCACAAACCAAATCACGACATTGATGATGGCAAAAATCACCATCGTGCGCCAATACCGTCGAAATGTTTCCCGCCAAATTGTCCCAATTTTCGTCATATACCCAATTCTCCAACTTCTTTTTTCACTATTATACGCAAGAACCCTCGCTAATTGCCTAGCGAGGGTTCTATTTTTTACTATTGTAAGGCTTGCTGCCAAGCTGCCATCATCGCCTGACCATTAAATGTCACCGCTTTATCATAAGCTGCGGCTGACAAATCAGCCCAGACACCATCATCTGACAGAATTGACACAATGCGATCGGCCATTTCACCGTGCGCGCCATTTGCAACGACATACCCATTCACACCATCATGAATAAGTTCTCGCGTACCATACGTAATATCATACGATACGACCGGAACACCGTAACTCATTGCTTCAACTAAGTTCATACCGAATCCTTCTGCGACTGACGTTTGCACAATCACTTGTGCCCGTTGATAGGCTGCGGCCAAAGCGTCACCGGTGATGTAATCACCAAATATGACACTATTGGTAACACCTAGCTGATTGGCCAACGCCTTCAATTCATTCAAAATTTCTGCGTTTGCTGGATAACCATGGAATGTCAACGTCGCTGATGGCACTGACTTAACAACCCGGGCTAGCGCACGAATTGCTTGATCTGGTCGCTTTTCAGGCGACAAACGCCCCATAAACAAAATGTTGCCAGCTTGGCGATCTGGCAAGCGTAGGCGTGATGCGGCCAATTGTGCTTGTGGCACAAATGTATCCGGCACCACTCGGAAATCGACGCCCGAATACCGCTTTTGCAAATCAGCTTGTTGCTCAGGCGTTGGTACTAGAATCGCATCGAAGTCTCGCACGCGACGCTCAAGGACATTCAGATAAGCATCATACAACTTACCGCGAATTGGATTTTTGATATCAGGTGTATGGATATCATGCAAAACTGCGAACTTCTTCGCCGCAAATTGCACATCCGCAACCACGTGATCCAAACTGCGACGATCAGACACAAGGATCGATCCTGGATGTTCAGCCGTAATTTCGTTTAAGAAGAAAAGAAATAGTTGATCTTCCGTATTAAAACGCCAATCGTGGCCCTTGTAATTCAGCAATTTCCACATGGTTGGGTATAACGTGCCATTAACCTTCATGTGACTGATTTCAATAACCGTCTCGCCAGCCAAGTTCAACATCTTTTGCACCGCTAAATTACCGTCTGGATGGAAATAATCTACCGACGACTTAAAACCACGCCAATCAAAATTCTCACGAGCCGTTGTATTGCCATAACGGTCATAGTAGACAATATCATTAACTAATCCGACCGTAGCTGGCATAACGTTAATGCGTGCCAACTCGCGACCAGCATGATTAATCGTTGAATAGTTTGGACCGTGACCTTCAATATGATACTCATCCAACGGAATCTGTGGCAACAAGCGCAGTGAAACTTCCTCACGCGGTACGTCGGTAACCCCTTGGAAGAAATCATACATATTCAATACTTGTTCTGCGTGTAAACCGATCGCTTCTGCATCACGAGCTAAGAAACGATTATAATTTCGCGTGACATATTGCGCTGATTGTCCCTGCTCTGTGAACAGTTGCACCCGCTTAGCTTGCGCATGCTCCGTGCCAGAATTGAACGTAAAGACATTTTCACTAACAAAATAATTCATTATTCAGCCTCCTTATTCAAATCATGGGCATGGGCCGGCATTGCTGCAAGCTTGGCTGGCCACACCGCAGCCGCATCATCCAACAATTCACGCCAGGCATGCCACACATTTTCTTCTGAATAACGTTCTGATGACTCGTATGCTCCCGTTGAATAACGTTGTGCCAAGTCTGGGTCGCGTAAGACCTTTAACATTGCTTGCGCCATCGCCTCATAGTCTTCGTATGGCACCACATTACCGTTGACGTCATCTTCAACGATTTCATTTGGTCCATAATTAACATCATATGAAAAGGCAATCAAACCATGTGAAATTGCTTCCATAATCGCTAGGTTGAACCCTTCCATACGCGAAGTCAGCCCATACATCATAGCATTGTTTTCGACAGCATCAATCTCTGTTGTGTACCCCTTCATCGTCACAACACCTTCAAGTCCGTATTCACGAATCGCTTCTTCAACTGAAGTACGCGCTTTGTAGTTATCCGCTGGATCAGCATAACCATACAAATCAAGCGTCACTTGTGGGAATTCCTTGTGCACAATCCCAACAGCCCGCACCAAATCATCAAGATGCTTTTCCCAGGCAATCCGGGCAAACGCAATCACCTTACCAAATTCACGACGCGCAACCGGCACCCGTTCAGCTTGCAACAGACGATCAGGCACAACTCCGACTGGAATCGTAAAGAGACGCGTCTTAGGTTGGAACCGTTCATTCACGTCATGCGTTTGTTTATGGGTCGCTGAGACAACTGCATCATATTCATCAAGCGCATTCATAGCAAATTCATAGTGATTATTCAAAATGGCATGCATTGGATCTTGGGCATCCCCCGCATGTGAATTGTGAAGGTGCATCACGACATAGGCAGGCTTGCGCAAACGCAAAAGGCCCCAGTCGCCCAAGTGTGAACGGTCCAGCACAAAGACGTTCGGTTGCTCTTCTGACCAGAAATCATCATTCAATCGATCAAAGAAGTGTTTCGTCAGCTCCTCAATCGTGTCAAACTGCATCACGTGACCACCATGTTCAATCAAACGCCAGCCTGATTTAACAAACTCACCGGCCATTGTCTTCTTATTAAAAGTTTCAATGACCGTCCGGCCTGATGGGGTCACCCACGTTTCCGTACCAATTTGATTATCCGTCGTATACCACTGAATTAATGACGCAAACCCACGTGAATCGTAGTGATCAACCCGGAATAAATTGTTGTAGCCATCAAATAACTCAGTCGACCGTACCCGCTTATCGGCAGTGGCGTCATAATTTACGCGCGCTACCAATTGACCATTCTGGGCCGTTACCAAATAACGATTATTTGCCGGTTCATCGGCAAATTGTACATTTGGCACACCAAATTCAATCTCTTGCGCGTGCAGAGTTTTTGGCGTCACCGTAACAGCTTCCTGAAAATAATCAAACATATTAATGAGTTGGTTATCCGGAATACCCGCTGCGTTCGCATTAACGTGCGCAACTGGATCCCAATCACGCAAAACAATCCGTGAATCCACCTGGTGATTATTAAATAGTTCAAAGCGCTTCAATTGCGCGTGTTCGATACCAGACTTTTGCTTTGGCATCGTCGCATTAACGAAAAAGTTCATCGGCATTGCTCCTTTTATGAGCGATATTAATTACTTATTTTTAAATACTATTATAACAGTTACTATCATAAACAAACTGTATTGTGAGCTTTGGCTTATTGTATGAAAAAACGAGGCAACCGTAGTTACCTCGTTTTTAAAACATTATTGTTAGTTCAAGTCATCTGAAACCATCGTGTAGTTGATAGTACCTGAGTACGTACCCGCCGCAAAGTTGTTGTTCGACAACGTCATTTGCAAGTCTGGAATCGTTAGTGATCCCTTCTTGCTCGTCGTATCGTTAACAATCATGTGACCATAACCATCCGTCTGGTTAGCAGCGTAGACATCAGCCAAACCGGCGCTCAAGTTAGCCTTCAACGTCTTAATTGGCAAAGCTGATCCGTTTGACTTCAAGTCTGTGGCTGACATGTAGATATCAGCATTTTGGCCCTTTAAGTTCAAGTATGACAAGACGCCACCCTTCGTTGCCGTCAATGTCGTTGTGTCACTAGCACCGATTGTATTCTTATCGCTACTGAATGAAGGCACTTCCGTCAATTCCATACCGTCATTACGGTTGCCGCTCGTCAACTTTTGTACCTTCACCGTTACCACTTGGGCATCAGTCGTTGGGTAGTTGTACGTTGATTGTACGTCACCGTTGGCACCAACAGCCAAAACGTAACCATCTGGCAACGTCAAAGGTGAGATTTGGGCACCTGGCGTTTGGTCGGTAAAGGCTTGTTGCTGAACCAAAGCGTTGTTGTTATCTGCATCGACGAACTCGATTGTACCTGAGACAATCGCTGCCAAGTCGACGTTCACATCGCCATCCTTATCAGGATAAGCATATGACTTCGTTGCATCAGCAAGCTTGTAACGCAACCCATCAACCGTACCAGCTGGTGCAGCGATGTTTGCAATCGTCTTACCAGCATCTTGATCCGTAAATGGCGTAGATGAAACTGTCTTACCATTGTAGACGTAGTTAATGTTTCCAGTTGCAATCTTTGCAACCGTCACCTTGATATCACTACCATCATACGTTGACTTATCAACGCTCACAAACTTGTAACGGTAACCGTCAGTTGTCGTTGGGGCTGTGATGTCTGAAGTTGATGATCCTGGCGCCTTAGTGTAAGAACCTGTAGCAACCTGATTACCATTCGCATCCACATAATTAATGCTTCCCGTTACCGCAGCTGCACCATTCCAAGTAAACGACTTTGTTAAGTCAATCTTAGCCATGTTGGTATCCGTACCTGTCATGCTGGTCGTTGAAGTAATTGACTCGGTTTTTGATGCTTGGAAGACTGACTTGATTGTGTAGCTAGATGTCGCTGGAATTGTCACCGTCATAGTGGCCTTAACAGCTTTAGCATAATCAGTTGTCTTAGCACCCGTTGCATCGTAGTACGTCATGTCCTTTAGTCCAACTGCCGTAGAAACATCATCACCATTCGCATTAACAAATGCTGGCTGCTTCGCAAACGTTACATTATTGCTTCCAGTCGTAATCGTGTACGTACCAGTTGAATCTTGACTCTGCGTATTCGTGATTTTATCTGACGCAATTACTTGGTTGTAACTGTCGCTACTTCCACTGGTAATTGACTTACCCGTTCCATCCGTGTACGACACATCATGTGTAATAACTCCTGTATCAGTATGCTTCAAGATGTTGAAGCCACCTTCTTCATATGAACCATACCATGAAGTACTAGAAGTTTCGGGTATATTACCAGCCACATTGTAGTTAACCGGCGTATTTGTCGTAGATCCCGCACCAAACATGCGCGTATCACCTGAATACTGGCGCATATCGCCATTCGTAGGCATCTTAACATTTCCTGACAAAACTAGCTGTTGTCCCAATGCTGGTACTTTTACCTTCGAGTAGACGTAAATATTCGTTGCTGGACTACCAGCTGCATTTTGCCAATCACCATCCGTCGCAACGGCTAATGGCGATGAATAATTGTACGTCGTCTTATTTTTGCTGACCGTAATCGTACCGTGCTTCACCATCAATGCACCTGTCTTCGGATCAACACTGTAGAAGATACCTTGTACATTACTAGTTGGGTACCATGTTGAGTAACCATCTACACCACCAGAATCAACATCAGATATTGTTCCATCAGCATAAATAACTTTCACTGAAAAAGTACTTGAATCTAGATACGAGCTGATATTGGTAAGTTTTAGTCCTGTAGAATCATCCGGTGTATGAAGACTTAGATACTGCTTACCTGTAAACCTATACAACTTGTTCAACGACCCGCTAACCTTAGTTGGTGCATCACTAGTTGTCGCGGTTCCGACATTTCCGGCTGCTACAGCCAGCTCATCAGTTGATCCACTAGCAGTCTTGGTACTTGTATCAGATGCAGGACTGACAGCCATATAAGTCGCCGTTCGATTTACGTCCGTACTTTCATTCACTACCGGCGTTGTCAACTTTACGATAGTTGACGTTGAGTCATATGTGCTAGCCTGGCTACCATCAAAAATTTTATTTTGACCATTAGCCAACGTTGTAGCATATTGAATGGGAAATCACCTTTCGCATTTGTACGCTTTGCATATGCAGCCGATGTATCTCGTGGTGTAATTTTCCAAGATCCATCGACAACGCCTGTCTGACCAGCCAACATCGCAGGAGTGGTACCTGAATAACTACCGCCTAACAAATCACGCGCGTAATTTTCACTGGCAGTACCCTTATCTACCTTATCTACCACTCCAGTTGCCGCTTTCACATCTTGCAAGCTCATACCTGGCAATGATGGTGCGAGTTGGACAATCGGCGCAACAATCCCTGCGATTATAATTGAAGCCAACGCCATATGTTGTACTTTTGCTTGTAAACGCCGTGTGTTCTTCATGATGTTGCCTCTCTTTCTCACTATCCCCAAATAGTTTCAATTCTCTCTTATATGTATCACGGTACAACTTACCAAAAATAAGTATACCGTGTTTTATCCAATAAAAGACCAAACATGACTTGTCACGATCGGTCTAATTACTTAGCGTATGTTAATTAGTTAGCTGAAGTAGCTGAATCAACCAACGTGTAGTACATCGTACCCGTGTACTTTTGTGCTTGAACGGCATTGCTGCTCAAGTTCAATTCTGCAGAAACAGCACCAGTTGCGTTGTCACCGTTAGTCTTACCGTCACCCTTAGCAATCAAGTTACCGTATCCGGCAACCGTTCCCAAAGTTGCGTCACCAGCAGTCTTAGCAGTGCCACCCTTCAAAACTGAATTGTTAGCTTGGTAAACTGAAACGGCACTCTTACCAGTAATCAAACCACCGTTTGAATTAGCAGTTCCGTCAGCAACCGTCATGTTCAATGAAGCAACTGGCAAGACTTGATCACCAGCCTTCAATTGTGAAGCTGAGGCGTAGATGCTGTAACCAGCACCAGCTGCATCAGCCGTCAAACCACGTGTATCACGAACATAGATTGATGATGACGTGTTGTTTGTACCAGTCGTGTCACCAGTTGGTTGCGTTGATACACCGTTAGCCGTCAACACCTTCGTTGAAGCTTCGGTAATCTTAGGCGTTGCGCCAGCATCCTTAAACGAAAAGCTTGGTACAGCCGTCAAAGTCAAACCACCAACCGTAGCACCGTTATCTGGGTCCTTTGGATCCGTTGTACCTGGCTTAGTTGTCGTGTCTCCTTGGAACGTTACATCAGTCGTTCCAGTCTTTCCTGCGAAAGTTGCGTCAGCGTTAACTGCTGGTGCAGCTAGAGTAACTGCGGCTCCCAATACAGCAACACTCATCAAAAATTGCTTCATCATAATTCTTTCCCTCTCTGTGCTTCTTAGGCTTTTTTAAGTAGTTCCTTTATTACATGAATTAGTATAATTCCGATTTATACGGCTCTTACAAAAAGTACTTAAATTGGGCCTGTTTTCGCTAATTTTTTAAAAGTTAGTAAAAAACACGTCAAAAATGGTCGTTTTTAGCTCAAAGCAAAGACGGAACCCCTTTGCAAGGATTCCGTCTTGATATTTTTTTCAATTTTTGAAATTATTTTGCGGTTGTCTCATCTTCATCTTCGTCATCCTTGCGACGCTTCCACAAAAGGAAGAATAGGAAGCCGATTAAGACAAGGAACAAAGCTAGCAATTGCCAAATCCAAGTTGGCACAAAAGCAATTGATCGACCGATACCAACGCTCGTAGCTGATGCACGTGAGACCGTAAAGTCATCACTAAACGTCCAACTCTTCTTCGTCTTATCATTTGTCATCGTGACAACATAGTGATACTTACCAGCCTTCATCACCCGTTCAGATGGAATCTGATACGTAAATGATGAATTAGGTGCGACTGAGCGATTTTTTTGACTATCCGTCAAAACTGTATCACCAGTACTCTTGTAGGTAACCTTAGCCTTCAAACTCATGTTACCAATATAACTTGGCACATTATTTTGAATTGGCAATTGGAAAATTTGACGCCCGTCAGAAACTTTAACCAATCCCTTTTTGTCATTCGTCAAAACCGCTGTTGGGTTGACGATCGATTCTGTGATTTGAACCGTCTTCACATAAACGAAACGGTTCGTGACACCACCTTCAACTTTATAACCCTTTGGCAATTCCTTGTTAACGACCACGGCACCCAACACGTAACCATCAAATTCCTTTGCTGGCATCGTTAACGTAATCGGCACTTGCACAGTTGTTTTAGCCGGAACCGTCACTGTTGTGTTGTCTTTACCATCAACCTTGGCAAGGTTAGAAAACTTCATGTTCGGATCAAGTGACTTATTCGTTCCACCTGAGAGATACATGATATTCACTTGATCGTTTGTGCGCGCTTGTTCCATTGATACTGTGAATTTTGCTGCCGCGTCTGAAGCATTTTGAACAGACACTGAACCTTGCAACACCTTACCTGGCTTCGTATTCAATTCCCATGTTGAATTATTTGTATCCGTGTCATCTTCAATACTCGATAACATGACACCCATTTCAGGATTGTTATTACTATAGTCTGCTGCCGCCGCTGGCTTTGCCACGCCAAGCGCCCCCAATGCAGCCGTCACTATGGCCAAACTTGACCACAACTTCCGTCCAATCATCTTTCCACTCTCCGTATTCTCGTACTTTATACAAGTGATTATAGCAGTGTTGAAAAGGAAATGCGCCCTATAGTTTCTAAATCAAAGCAAAACTGGCCAGATTTTTCATCGAAATCTAGCCAGTTCGTCACTACTACTTCGTCGTCTGAGTCGCTTGCTTTGCAGTTCCGGCACTGAAAATCCATGTCAAAACTAAAGCGACTGACAAGCCAACCCATACGCCAGCGTACAACATCACAACCAATGGTAAAAAGATGCTGTAATCCATCCCGTACAAATAACGTGAAGACAAAACAAACAACACAAAAATGAACGTAATCCAAGCTAAAAGCTCAAACATTGCCTTTAAATCTGAATATATGCGTCCAATCGTCATGCCTATTTGCCTCCACGTCATTTCTTGATGTTTTTATCTTAACGAATAATTGGCTGATTTTTTAATATCTCCTCAAATTGAACCATAGACACTAAAAAACAGGTTTCGCACTTACAAAAAGTGCGAAACCTGTCTTATTTCACTCAAATTTAGGACATTATGCAAATTGCGCCCACAACTTAACCAGTGCTTGTGTCCCTTCATCACCAAGGTTCTTTTGCTCAACAAGCTTGGTATATAAGGCCTCAGCCAAATCAGTTGCTGGCAAAGATAGATTCATCTTGGCCGCTTCGTCCAACGCAATGCGCAAATCCTTCAATAGGTGCTTTGC
Source organism: Weissella cibaria KACC 11862 (assembly GCF_000193635.1). Lineage (GTDB taxonomy): Bacteria > Bacillota > Bacilli > Lactobacillales > Lactobacillaceae > Weissella > Weissella cibaria. The sequence goes on from NZ_AEKT01000057.1 coordinate 62,670, forward strand.
ATAGAAGCCAGGTTCAAAATCGCCTGCCAAAACGCGGGGGCCATAGTTATCCAATGACCAGTTTTGGGCGCCACCAGCTGACAAAGTTGCCATTACTTTAGCCACATCTAGGTCAGCCGCCTTTGCATAAACCATCATTTCTGACATACCCAACATTGTCGCGGCAATCATAATTTGATTGGCCATCTTAGTGTGTTGACCTCGACCAGCCACACCAAAGCGGTTAGCTGCCTTTGAAATCACATCAAAGATTGGTTGCAAACTGTCGTACGCCGCTTCATCACCACCAGCCATAATGGTCAACGTACCATTCTTAGCACCAACATCACCACCAGAAACCGGGGCATCAAGTACCTTAACATCATACTTCTCACCATCAACGGCCAATTGTTCAGCCAACGTTGGCGTTGACGTCGTCATATCAACAAAGATTTGACCGGCGTGTGAGCCAGCAAACAACCCATTATCACCATAATATTGTTCTTCCACATCCTTGGGATAGCCAACCATGGTAATCACCAAGTCTGCTGCTTCAGCGATTTCCTTTGGTGAGTCTGCCCAAGTGGCACCATTATCCAAGACTGATTGGGCATGTGCTTTCGTGCGATTGAAAACAACCACTTCATAATTTGCTTGCAATAAGTTATTAATGATACCGCGCCCCATGACACCGGTACCGATGAATCCAATCTTCATGTTCATTCACCTCGTTATTTTCAGTACCTTCATTGTACACCCACTATCATCCCGCAACTGAAAAACCGGCTTTGTGCAGCGCACAAAACCGGTTTCATAACTATTTTATTGGAACTTCACACCACCATCAACAGCTAACGATTGGCCAGTGATGTAATCGGCTTGGTCAGACACCAAGAATGACACGTACTTAGCAATATCATCAGGTTCTTCACCACGACCAAGTAAAATACCATCAATAAACGCTTGGCGTGTTTCGCCAATGGCAACATTCTTGCGTTCAGCAAAACGGGCATCAATTTGATCCCACATTGGCGTTAAGACGATTCCTGGATTATAGGCATTTACACGGATATTGTCGGTCGCCAACTCTTTTGCCGCTGCTTGCACCAGACCCCGGGTAGCAAACTTGGTTGCCGAGTAAATCCCCAACATCTCAAAACCTTCCATCCCCGCAATTGATGAAGCCAATACAATTGAACCGCCTTGCTTACCATTCTTACGCATAGCGGCCGGTGCCGTTTGTAAAGCCCAGACTTGTGACTTTAAGTTAATATTGAAGACATTATCAACTTGTTCTTCTGGCGTCTCTTCGATTGTATCAACCCAATCAATACCAGCATTGGCTACGAAGACGTCTAAACGGCCATACTTAGTCAATGCTAATTGCACCATTTCTTCATTAACTGACTTTTGTTGTACATCCCCCGCAAAGGTTGTCGCTTCGCCCCCAGCTGCAACAATCTTATTAACCACGTTGTCCAATTTAGTTTGGGTGCGTCCGTTAACAATGACTGCATAACCATCTTGGGCTAGCCGCAATGCGATACCTTCACCGATACCTTGTCCACCACCAGTTACAATTGCTACTTTTTCAGCCATGATAAATGCCTTCTTTTCTTTGCATGTGATTTAATTAACAAATACATTGTAACGCGTCGCTTATATTTTGTAAACGGTTTCACGCACTTGTTTCGCTAAAATAAAAAGCGAAACTAACACGGTGTTGTGTTGTTTCGCTACTATTATTTATGTTTGTTATTATCTCGCCAAGCATTGAACTTCTTCATCTTAACGCGATTAATTTCCTGTAAGAGCTCTGTCATTTGCCCTGGCGTTCCAATTCCCCGCCAAATGAGCGCCGTATAAGGTTCATCCTTAGGCTGGGGAGCGTCCGTTACCAAAATATCTGTATATTCAGATAGAACATGGTTAATTTGAATTTTATAACCTGGCAAGCCATTCAGCGACATTGCCATCACTTCTTCGATGCCGTGATGGCCGCCAAAGTCAATCGTGATGTTAACTGCTGGAATTGCCCGATAAAAATTAGGATAACCCATCACTGTCGCAATCAAATCTGGCAACATAAAGTTATCCAAATCACGCGCCGGCACTCCCGTAAACTCACTAAAGTGGCGCATGACATCCTTAGAGAACTCATAGGCCAACGGATATTCCGGTGCAATGTCAGCAACATTCGTCATGTACTCATAATCTTCTTCTCCCACATATGGGAAGACAAAGAACCGTAAAATTTCAGGTTCAAGCACGCGCGTGACGGACCGAATATCAACTTGATCGGCCCGAAGCATGAAGAGACAGTAATAACTTTCTTTCAAAGCCCGTTCAAAATGATGCCAGTACTGGATGACTGAATCTGTCACGTCGGTCATCATTTGCTCCGGCGGGAAAAGTCCCAACGTATGCATGGTTAGAATGATAAACCGTGCCTCACTTGCGGCTGTTTCAACCGGCAAGTCAGGTGTGTCACTCATCCGTTCCATCAGTAAATGGATGAGGCGTCGACTACGATCAGATAACTCAGCAGTTGGCTTTAAAAAGCGATTCGTAAACCCTGTCGACACAAAATGACGCTGTCTAAAACGCGACCACCAAATTGCATACAGATGGCGCAACCCTACCAATTGTGTTTCACGCAACGTGCCACACTCCGGCACAATGATTTCATTCACCACTTCGCGCGCTTGTTCCTGCACATCGATCGGAAATGGTGAATCTCGCCGACCATTGTAATAAGTTAACATCTCGAATTTGAATAACCGAATGTGTTCTTCATTCCCGACTAATTTGTAATCTCGCGAAATTCGGATTCCTTCACGTGCTAAATCTTCAGCGACTTGCGCGCGTTCCTTGTACATCTTGGGGACCGACACATCAACGTCAAAGGCAAATTCTTCCCACGACGTCACTTGCTCATGAAATAATTCGTGTACCATTCGGCCGCGAATCGACGTCATAAGATAGTGTAGTCCTAACGATTCCCAATCTAACACCGTTGCTGGCACACTAAAACGAACATCTGATCCACCTTCAATCAAAATGCCGTCCGTCATACCTGTAATCATCTCAATATCAATCGCTAATTGTTGTGTTGTTGATAACACAATATAGCGTGACATATCCAGGTCTTCCATTACCTGGAGTACCGGGGCTTCCCCACGTGTTCGCATGTATCGAAATAACTTTAATTTATTCCGATCCTGCTTATCATGCATCCATTTCATCTCTCACACCATCATCTCACCTGATACTGCCACTTATCCCAGATACTATCACGAAATCAACTGATACGTCTTATCTAAAACTCGTGTAACAAATAAAAAATATAGAAACCCTTTATTTGTGAAGTTCTTCATGTAGACTACAAGAGACATCTATTTCAATTGCGAACTTTGGGGGTTCTATGCTATTTATTGCACTTCTGGCAGTTATTCTGCCGCTTATTCTGTTGGCCGTGTTCAACATGCCGGCACTAAAAGGGATGGCTATCAGTGCGCTCGTCGTCACCTTAGCCGGCTGGTTCATCTGGCAAATGCCAAACAATGTGATGTTTGCCTCTATCCTACAAGGCATTCACAAAACATTCCCAATTCTTTGGATTTTGTTTGGGGCCTTGATGATGCTACACGTTTTACGCCACACCGGCGCTATCACACGGATTAACGCCGGGTTCGAATCGTTAACCGCTGATATGCGTATTTTAGCAGTCTTAATTGCCTATTTATTTGGTGGTTTGATTGAAGGTGTATCTGGTTTTGGGACACCTGCAATGGTCACAGCACCCTTACTAATCGCTTTAGGGTTCACACCAATTGCGGGCGTTACCTTAGCCTTAGTCGCTGATTCAACATCAGCTGCATACGGTGCCGTTGGGACGCCACTAACCGTCGGGTTGAGTAACGTCGCCCCAGCAAATGTTGCTGACTTCATGAACAATATTGCCGGTACGATGACTACCATCGATTTGTTTGGTGGAACATTCATGCCTTTGATGTTGGTTATGCTGCTCGTTACGTTCTTCAATCGAGGCAAAAAGTCGATCAAATCGTGGCTAGAAATTACGCCATGGGCATTATTAATTGGCTTGGTTTATAACGTTTTCGCCTGGCTTTACGCCCACACAATTGGTTATGAGTTCGTGTCGATTCTCACACCATTAACCGTTTTGATCATTGCTGTGTTAACACTCAAATATCGCATCTTATTGCCAACAACCGTCTTCACCAATCCTTGGAAGGGTGCGAATTTTACCGGCGATGGTGTGCAAAATGATGAAGAAACGATGCAACACGCATCAAGTCATATGTCGTTGCTGACAGCTTGGTCGCCTTACTTGATTGTTGTTGTACTGCTCTTACTATCACGTACCATTGGTTGGCTAAAGCATTTCATGACCAACGCCATCGATTTTGGCTGGGTTAACATCCTAGGGATTAAAGGGATTAGCTCCGACTGGCCGGTCCTTTACTCGCCTGGCTTCATTTTGACATTAGCTGCGGCTATCGCCCTCTTGGTGCAAGCCCGAACGTTGAAACCTTTTGTGCCAGCGGCCAAGTCGGTGCTAGCCTCGATGGTTGGCACTGGTGTGACGTTGATGGTGACCTTGATTATGGTACAAGTATTCTCGAATTCCGGCACCAACGGCATGAACTTACCGTCAATGCCAACTTATATCGCCAAAACCGTGTCACAACATATGGCTGGTGTGTGGGTATTCGTGGCACCTTTCTTAGGGGAACTCGGTGCTTTCATCACGGGAAGTGCAACCGTTTCAACCTTGACTTTCTCGCCAATTCAAGCTGACGTCGCAGCCAATGCCCATCTTGCCAAGCCCATTATTTTAGCTTTGCAAGTCATTGGTGCGGCAGCCGGCAATATGATTTGTGTACACAACATTGTTGCAGCCAGTGCCGTGGTCGGCCTGGCCGGTCAAGAAGGTGCAATCTTACGTAAAACTGCTATTCCAGCCCTGGTTTACGGTCTGCTCGTCGGAATTGCCGGTGCCATTATGTTAATGTTCTAACAACAAAAGCACCGCATCACGCGGTGCTTTTTTGCGTTATAATCTGCTATTGGCAACACTCTGAAGATCCCAAATAACAGAGAATCTCTCGGTAGCTGCAACAGGTTCGGCTGGTATCCGGAGCGTTCAAAAATCGGCAACATGCCGCATGGCCGGCGCTATTCAGAAAAGTCCACACAGCACTTGAGGATTTAGGGGGAATTACTTGCCCCGCTGAATGGCGTCCGCGCCATTCGGTTGCCGAGTTTTTGAACAAAGGCGCAGGATGCCAGCCGAACCTGTTGCTCGTGCGCTAGCACGACACATAAACGCAAATGAGCGTCACCGCAAAAGCAGTGACGCTCATTTTTTAACGCTGTTTATGGCAAATCATTGCCGGCTGCAAAGTAGATGTCGTACCATTCTTGGTTCGTCAACGTTACCTTGTCGCCGTCCATCATTTCGTCCAAACGGTTCACATTCATTGAACCCAAAACAACTTGCATCTTAGCTGGGTGGTGCAAAATGAAGGCCACGGCAATCGTGTTCTTCGTTACACCGTACTTATCAGCCAATTCTTGCAACTTTTGGTTCAAGACTGGGAACTTATCGTTGTCGATAAATGGTCCTTCAAAGAAACCATATTGGAATGGTGACCACGCTTGAATCGTCATGTTCTTCAAACGTGAGTAGGCCAAAATGCCACCGTCGTGATCAAATGAACGCTCATCTGACATGTTCACGTGCAATTCTGAATCAACCATACCCGTGTGCATAATACCGAATTGCAATTGGTTCGCAACCAACTTTTGGTTCAAAGAAGCTTGAACCAATTCGACTTGCCATGGGTTCATGTTTGACGTTCCGAAGTGCTTAACCTTACCAGCCGCTTGCAACTCATCAAAAGCTGCCGCAACTTGTTCAGGATCCATCAACGTGTCTGGGCGGTGCAACAAGAAGACATCCAAATAGTCCGTTTGTAGACGCTTCAACTCTTCATCAACAGCTGAAATCAAGTGTGACTTTGAAAAGTCGTAACGAGGACCCTTCCAACCATCACCAGAGATTTGACCATCTTCCAAGATGATGCCACCCTTTGATTGCAAGATGATGTCTTCACGCGCAATACCGGCGTCCTTCAAAGCTTGACCAAGGACAACTGAGCTTTGACCAGCTGCATAAATGTCAGCCGTATCAAAGAAGTTCACGCCCTTTTCCATTGCCTTTTCAACCAAAGCTTGTGCTTCAGCTGCAGACTTGTCCGCGATACGCATTACACCAAGGGCTACATCAGGAACCATAAGTCCTGAGCCACCCAAATTAATTTGTGCCATGTTTTCACCTCCATAGTATAGTTTCAGTCTACTCTTATTTATCTTAAAACACTATGAACAACCAATGAAATTATTATTCGAATGTTAATTAGCAACAGGTGACTCATCCGCAAAAACCACCTGACCATTTTCGAAAGCTGCGATGCGGGCCAAGGACTCAACGCGCACACCTTGTTCATCTAGCAGCGCGCGGCCCTTTTGGAAAGTCTTTTCGATAACAATACCGGCCCCAACCACTGTGGCACCTGCGTCAGACGCAATTTGGAGCATCCCCGCTACCGCTTGACCGTTCGCCAAGAAGTCATCAATCAACAACAAGCGTTCGCCCGGTTGGATAAAGCGCTTATCAACCAAAATATGGTTCGTCTCTTGCTTGGTAAACGAGTAAACATCAGCTACGTAGTGATCTCCTGAGAGCGTTAACGACTGCTTCTTACGAGCAAACACCATTGGCACGTTTAAGGCCAACGCTGCAAAAACAGCCGGCGCAATGCCAGATGATTCAACTGTCAGTACTTTATCGATTTTTTCTGTTGCAAATAACCGGGCAAATTCATTCCCCATAGCTTGCATAAGCGCTGGATCCACTTGATGATTTAAAAAATTATCAACTTTCAACACTTCAGTCCCCAATACGCGACCGTCTGTTTGAATACGTTCTTCTAATAACTTCATGATGCTGTGACTTCCCCTTTTTCACGACCTGGTAAAACAATATTTAAGAACACTGCCAACACGGATGTGACAACAACGGCGTTCTCAATCACTAAACGAATTAATTCTGGTAATTGTTGGAAAATTTGTGGATACACGGTGACACCAATGCCGGCCCCAATTGAAATGGCTGCAATCATTAAATTGCGTTCCTTACCAAAATCAACCGTGCGCAAAATGGTCGTTCCCTGGATACCAATCGTACCAAACAAGACAATCATGGCCCCGCCCAACACAGATGTTGGAATAATCGTCGCCAGTGCACCAAACTTTGGTAACAAACCAATTAAAATCAAAATAACTGCAGCGTAGTAAATAGGTTGTTTCGTCTTAACGCCTGATAAGCGCACCACACCAACATTTTGTGAAAACGTTGAATATGGAAAGGTGTTAAACAAACCAGATAGCACCACGGCTAACCCTTCAGCGCGATATCCCTTTGCCATGTCTTGATTTGTTAGCTTGCGTCCCGTTAAATCAGCTAACGCGAAGTACACACCGGTTGACTCAATCATTGAGGTCAACGCAATGATAATCATCGTAATAATCGCTGAAGAATGGAACGTTGGCACACCCAAGAAAAAAGGCGTTGGTAAATGGAACCATGACGCTGCCGCAACGGGTGCTAACGATACTTTACCCAAAATTGCGGCAAAAGCGGTCCCCAGCACAATTCCCAATAGAATTGAAATGGCCTTGGTAAAGCCTTTCGCTAACAAACTAACGAGGACAATAATTGCAATCGTAAACGTACCAATTGCTAGGTTTGCTGGACTACCGAATGATTTGGCAGCGACATCTCCGCCACCTAAATTTTGAATACCAACTGGAATCAACGCAAACCCAATCACCGTAATCAAAGATCCCGTAACAACTGGCGGAAAAAATTCACGTAATCGCGCAAATAGGCCCGCAATCAAAAATACGAAGACCCCCGCTGAAATGGTCGCACCATACATCGCACCGATACCCAACGTGCCACCTATATTAATCAAGGGGGACACCGACTGAATCGCCGAACCTAACACAACTGGCATCGCGATACCAGTGAGGCGCGTACTCTTTAGCTGTAGCAATGTACCAATTCCTGTCATAAAGATATCCGCCGAAATCAAGTACGCCATTTGTTGTGGTGTAAAGTGCAGTGCTGCCCCGATTAACAACGGTACTAGAATACCCCCAGAATACATGGCTAACACGTGTTGCAAGCCCAACACTAGCGCTTGTAGTTTATTAGTCTTCACGACCGGTTCGGCTTTAACACCTGCGACAGCTTCCATAATAAATAACCCCTCCATGTGTGTCGCAACCACTACCCCCAACAGGTTAACTAACGAAAAAAGCACCCACTCTCACGCTTAAAAAGCATGCAGAATGGGTGCACGAATATCGTTTAAAACACTATCAGTAGTCTGTCTCTCGGGAAACAGGTAGGAACTCGCTGGCCATTCTCCAGCAATTATACCGATAGTGATTACGTCATATTTAATTGTTACTTACTATAGCAAACTTACCAGAAAATGCAAACATTATTTTCAACAGAATAAAAATCGTTCGTCATTACTTGATTGGTAAGCCAGCCGTGGCTGCTTGGCGAATACCATTTTTATAGGTATACACTTTATAATGAACCGTCTTTTTCCCAGTATAGGGTCGACCATCTTTAATCCAACGCCAGCCAACCTTGCGCCCCGTCACATCCTTAACCATGACATAAGCATCCTTAACTAGGCCACGTGAAGCAAAGGTATTTGTTAACTGGTTTGACCCGTTACTGGTTGTTGAAATCGCATATACTTTGTGATCAATTAGAATATTTCCCTGGGCAGGCACGCCATTTTTAGCTAAATAATAGGTTTTGCCGTTCCGCTTTAACCACCGACTTTTTAGCGCAACACCATCATCAAAATAACGATAACCCGCGACCGTTGTTTGCAACCCATTCGCTAACTTATCGGCAATGTAATAGCGTTTGTCCCGCCAGCCAGTATATGTTTTAGCCTTGTAACCGTCCCCCGCAATTTGCTTGGCAACAGCCTCACCGATCTTATAATATGCGGCCTGAGTTGGATGCGTCGTATGATCACCTAACTCTTTATGGTAGTTAAAATTATTAACCACGCGGGCATTAATCGGCTTAACACCTAACTGTTGATATGCCAACAACAACGCTTGTTTCTCTTGCAAATAACTATAGCCACCTAGACGAATCGTGTTGAGCGTATCCCCGTCTTCCCATGTTCCTTGTGGCATCAACGCATAAAACTTCGCCCGTGGTGCTAAGGCCTTTAATTGGCGTACATTATTCTGCAACGTCCCAATCACAACTGGTAATGCATTGTCACTGTGCAAATAATCATTGATACCTAACCCTATCAACACAAGATTGGCTTTTTTAAACGCCTTGTCCTTGCTAATTAGTTGCGTTGTTGCTGAAAAATCACGTTGATACGTCGAATGTCCTGAAATCATCGCGCCCGAAACCGAATATTCATTGTGCGCCGTCACATGTAACTTATCCGCTGCCACCAACGGATACGGCGCCGTTACAATTTTATGGCCATCCCAACCAACCGCAGTGGAATCACCAATCGCCCATAACGTATCTGCTGATGCTGTCATTGGTACAGACATTGCCCCCACCAGACTCACCAACAGACACAGCATCCCTTTTCTCATTAATCTGAACCCCATCCATTATCCTGCTACTTACAGATTATCATGATTAATCTATTTTTGTTCTCTAAATTTGTCACAAATTTGAAACAAAAAAGAGACTGGGACAGCATTCACTGTCTCAGCCTCAAAAGTAAGCTTTAGAAGAAGTATTCTAAGTCTGACGCCGGCGTTGGGTAGGCATACAAACGATCACGAATCGCTTGGTAACCATCTTTGTTATTAATCGCTTCAGTAAAGTAATTAATCAACTCATCGGCATGCGCACTCAAAACCGTGGCACCAACCAACTTCTTATTTGCGTCCAAGACAACCTTGGCCCGGGCAGCTGGCTCACCTGTTCGGTAATACGTAAACCAGTTGGTCATATCGATATCACGAACTGAATAGCCATCCGCCTCAGCGTATTGCGTTGGTACGCCAACAGCTGCTAACTTAGGCGTCCCGTATACAACAACTGGCACAGCCGGATACGTAATTGGCTCGTCATGACCCAAAATCACTGAAGCTGCGTAACGTGCTTCGTAGTAACCCACCGTTGTAATCCGTGGTCGGCTTGTATTGGCAACGTCACCCGCCGCGTAAATGTGTGGATTTGACGTCCGCAAGAATTCGTCCACGTTAATCCCGTGAATATCATCTTCAACCCCAGCATTCTCCAAGGCCAACGTGTCATTGTTACCCACACGACCTACTGCGCGCAAAACCAATTTTGTTGGCAACGTACTACCAAAACTCAATGTGGCGTTCAGCCCGTCATCAGTCTTAGCAACTTCAGTCACTTCTGTGTTGAAGTACACCCGAATGCCACGATCATCTAATTGATCAAGTAGCGTATCAACGAAAGCTTCATCGAAACCAGTCAATAACTCACTACCACGCACCACCAAGTGCACTTGTGCCCCAGCAGCGGCCGCAATTGACGCAAATTCAACCGCGATATAACCACCACCGATAATCACAACGTCTTCTGGCATTGCAGGCAAACTCAAGAACGTCTCTGAATCAATCGTTAGCTCAGCCCCAGGAATATCCAACTCAGCTGGACGTTGCCCAACCGTCAAAATCCAGTCGGTTGCTTGTACTTCAATGTCTTCATCCCCATGCACAACAACTGTATCTGAGTTGATGAAGTGGGCTGCCCCATAAACGTGCGCAATCCCATTTGCATCCAATGAGTGCACTGTCTTTTCAGGAATTGCTTCCGTAAAGCGCATCTTACGGCCCATCAATGATTCCCAGTTAATCGCCACTTGACCATCGACACCGTCACCGCTCAGAAACTCAACGTGTTCTTTCGCTTCAACCGCGGCCAAAAGGATTTTCTTAGGGTCACAACCATAGTTTGGGCAAGTGCCACCCCAGAGGTACTTTTCAATCAAGGCAACCGTCTTACCAGCGGCCACAATATCTTCCGCGGCAGCGAGTCCTGCTGGTCCAGCACCAATGATGGCAACGTCATAATGCAATGTTTCAGCCATTTCTATCTCCTACGTTTTTTAATTTTGTAGTTCTATCATACCAGTCTTGTCTAGCAAGTTTGGCTTAGATGTATTGCAACAAAATCTTAGTAAAGTGCTCGATTTCAGCTTGTTCCTTAATGCCAAAACGGTTAAAGGCCGTTGAGTCGATATCCAAGACACCCAAACGCTTACCTGAAGCTGTCGTCAATGGCACAACAATTTCAGCATTTGAAGCAGGATCGCAAGCGATGTGACCGTCGAAGACGTGCACATCGGCGACACGAATCGTCTCTTGCTTGCTAAAGGCATCGCCAACCACACCTGAACCAGGCTTAATGCGAACAACCGCAGCCTTTCCAACGAAAGGTCCCAAGATTAATTCATCAATCTTCTCATCGTACAAGTAAAAACCGGCCCAGTTAACTTGCTTCAAGTTTTCTTGCAAAATAGCCGCCGCATTCGCCAAGTTGGCCAATGGGAACTTTTCTGATTCTTCACCCTTAATCCACTCAATCAACAATTGTGAAATCAAAGGTGTCTTTACCAAGGTATCTGCTTCTGCACGTGTAATCTCAATAGCCATAATATATATCCTCACTTTAATCAAATAATCTATCTTCTTAACAACTCATAAATTCGCGGATAAAAAGAAAAAGTCGTCCCTAGCCAGACTAAAATGTCTGACTAGGGACGACTTCATCGTGTTACCACCCTAATTTATGTATTTGTCACCAAATACACCTCTACAGTTCGCCGCACTCAAGCGGATAAACCAGGGAAGATAACGGTTCCTGCCGTGGTAACAGCTTGCACCATCACCATTTCTCCGAGCTCATCTTCATGTCTTGAACAGAACGACTTCTCATCAACCAGCCGCTTTCTGAATCAGTTCGTAACACTACTCTTCTCATCAACGAATTTATGTCTTAACTTGATGAACTGTATATTACACGCCCCAAATTAGAATGTCAACACTAATATGAGAAAATGTTCATCTAATTTTAAGCAATATTTTTAGTTACCCATGCCAAAACATCATTTGGGTTCAATCGCTCACCGTTACCAATGTGCGCTACTTGTTCGCCACCCTCAAACAAGACAAAGGCTGGAATTCCCATTAAGCCTTGCTCTTGAGCGATTGCCAAATTGGCATCACGATCGGCATCGAACCAGCTAGCGCCCGCATTTTCAACGGCTTCTTTAATATCTTTGACAAATGGCTTAATTGCCTTACAATCACCACACCAATCGGCTTGTAAGAACATCACTTGCTTGCCTGGTTGGGCAAGCAAGTCCTTGATTTCATCATCAGTATGATTGACTGGCTTATAAAATTCCATAGTATTGCTCCCTTAAAACACTTTCCCTCTCCCTAACACCCTATCGTTTTATCACGCACTCGTCAACAGACGAAAAAAGCGCCTGGAAACGGGAAGGTCAGGGCGCTTTTTACTAACCGCGGTTTTCACGCCATTAGCAGAGGCTAGTCAAACCTCTTCAGGGTTGATAATACGCCGTAAAAACAACTCGGTCAACAGTTTTATTAATATTAAATTAGTATAATTAGAAAACGGATAGTTATCAATTGATGGTGGCTGTTCGTCGCATCATCTTAACGGAATAGCCGATTAGGATAACCCCCAGCCCCACAATACCGTACCATGCGATTGTAGTTGAGAAGATATTCGCAATTCCTAAGAAAACCACTTGACCCAATGGCACACCTATCATTTCAAACGTTCCCAACAATCCAGCAACGGTTGTTAAGTGTTCTTCCGGTACAATACGTGTGACCAGGGCGCCATACTTGGGATTTAATTTGCCCATTGCGAAACCAAGCAGAAAATTAATCACAATTAATAGACCGAACCGGGGTAGGAACAATACCGCTAGTGCATTAATCACCATCATCATTAATACCACGTTCACCAAACTTGGTAATTTGATTTTATGCAAATAGCCATTAAACAAGGACGAACCAGCAACGATACCGACACCGATGCCAGCATCGATCAGCGCCAACGTTGTCCCGTAACCACCATGCCACATTTGCTTATTAGCCAGTACCGACAGTTGTAGCAACCCTTGCGCGGCATTTCCCAATAAATTAACCAGGCCCGCCATACTAATGATGTAAACCATCATCGCATCTTGCTTCACCACCGCAAAGCCAGCTACCATCATCGCACGCAGGTGTGTATCGGCCGGTTTAACGAGATCGGAAAACTGTCGGTCCGTGACCAATAATTGCCGGCGCCCAATAAACAGATTCACCCATGATAATAGAAAGAAGCCACCGTTCAATAACGCAAAAATAGTGAAATTATGATGCACGAGCGCCAGCAAACTAACCCCAATCACACCACCAACCATCGCTAGTATATTATTAATCGCCATCATATACCCGTTCGCCGCTTCCAAGTGTTCATCCACCACAAGATGCTTGATTAACGGCTGCAAAACCAACCCGGCCACGTTGCTAATCACATCACTCAACACCAAAAACGGCAAAATGATTAATAGTGGCAACCAGCCTGGCGTAGTCGTAGCAAAGACTACCGCAATGACCACATAGCCTGCGATTTCAATTAAACGGGTAGTTAAAATCCATTGAATTCGTTGCGTCACCCGACCAGCGATTGCACCAAAGAAAAATTGCAACATACTGGGCAACGCCAGCACCACACTAATAACCGACACCGCTAACTTGGCATGCGGTAATTCTGCTGCGTACACCAAAAATGCGTACGTGAACAGCGTTGCACCAAACGCCTGAAACGCCCGACTGACCGCAATCGTGCGAAATTGTTGGTTTTTTAAAAATAATGCTTGAAACATAACGCCTACCCCCCTAATTAATCCGACGTCTCACCCATCTGCATACGATACAAATCGGCATAACGACCATGCTGGGCCAGTAAACTCTCATGGGACCCGCGTTCGACAATCTCCCCCTGATCAAGCACCAAAATTAAATCAGCATCTTTAATGGTTGATAGTCGGTGGGCAATTGCAATCGTCGTCCGTGCTTGTCGCATCTTCGCCAAGGATTGCTGAATAATCGTCTCGGTTTCGGTATCAACGTTAGCCGTAGCTTCATCAAGCACTAAAATTTTCGGATCACGTACAATTGTCCGTGCAAATGACAGTAGCTGCCGTTGACCAGTTGAAAACGCTGCGCCTCGTTCAACAACCGGTTCATGGTAGCCCTGCGGTAAACTCCGAATAAATTCATCCGCATGCACAAATTTTGCAGCCGCCTCGATTTGTTCATCCGCAATTTGCGAATTGTAAAGCCGAATATTGAAGGCAATATCACCATAAAATAGAAATGGCTCTTGCAAAACTAGGCCAACTTGACGCCTAAAATCAGCCATATCCAATTGGCGAATACTCTGATCATCAATCAAAATATCCCCCGACTGAAATTCATAGAACCGCATCATGGCATTAATCGTTGATGATTTACCAGAACCGGTGTGGCCAACCAACGCCACTGTTTGCCCAGGTTCGGCTACAAAACTAATATGCTTTAAGACGTCATGTTCACCGTCATATGAAAAACTGACATCCCGAAACTCAACTTTTCCCGCCGTAATCCGACCATTCGCCGGTGCTTGCTGGGCTGGTTCCAACGTGTCGTCAGCTAAAATCGCCAACACACGACTACCCGCGACCACCCCATCTTGAAATGACGATAACGAATCCATCGCCGAATCAAATGGGTTATAAAACGCCGCCACATATGACAAAAACGCATACACCGTACCAGCTGCTATGGTTGCTGACTGACTCGTCCAACTGAACGTCAGCATTACCGCAATAATAGCGCCGCCATATAACAAGTCCACCATGGGCGATAGCAATAATGAATTTGTTTTCACCATCCGCACACGGGCCTGGTAATAGGCATTATTTGTCTGCGCAAACTCACCCGCTAACCGACTTTCTTGCCGGAATTGCTGAATCACTGACATCCCCGTAATTGCTTCTGCCAATTGGGCGTTCAATTGCGACAACTTTTCACGCATATGCCGATACACTTTCGTTGCCACGACTTGATACAACCAAATACTACCAAGCAGCAACGGCACAAATAACAGCGTCACTAGCATCACATGTACATCCGTCAGCCACATGGCTATAAACGCGGACACGATTGCAAACACACCCGTCGTTAACGTCAAAAACAACTCCCAAAAGTCTGTAAACGAACTGGTGTCATTCGTTACCCGCGACACTAACGATCCCGCTGGTGTCTGATCAAAGTAGCGCATCCCCAACGTATGTAGTTTTCGATACAGCTTCATCCGCACATCTTCCACCATAAATTCAGCTGCCGACATAAACCAATAATCACTGAAGAATTGTGCCACTGCTTTAACCAAAGTGATTGTAAAATACAATAATGCGAAAACAATTAGTAATCGCCACGTGGGTGACATGCGATGCAGATGCTGGTTCATGAATGTCTGCAGCAAGCGTGGTAGTAACACATTTACAACTGAAATGGCAGCGGCCAATATCAAAGCACCGTAAAAATATTTGGCATACGGTTTCATAAAACGAAATAGTGCCCGAACCGTTTGAAATTGTGTCGCCGCGGTCATCTTGCCAGACCATGCGGACGTATTTTGTTTAGCCATGGGTCGTCACCTCCTGATCAAGTTTTTCCGATAACTGTTGCGCCGCAAACATCCGGGCATACCAACCGCCTTGCTGGATTAAGTCACTATGCGTGCCCCGCGCTTCTACCCGACCATGTTCAAACACCAACGTTTCGGCCGCCTGAACGACTGCACTCAGCCGGTGCGTGGCGATAATCGTCGTCTTGCCTCGGCGTTGATTATGGAGCATCGTTAAAATTTGTTGCTCCGTTTTCGCATCAACTGCTGATAACGCATCATCCAAAATCAAAATATCCGGGTTGATAATCAACGCTCGGGCAATCGCGAGCCGTTGGCGCTGACCACCCGACAATGAAATTCCTTGTTCGCCGACTTGTGTATCATAACCGTCTGGCAAATTCATAATGTCATCATGCAAGGCCGCCCAGCGAGCGGCTTCTTGTACCCGCGCCAATGAAATGTTTGGATCTGCAAACCGGATATTTTCTAACACTGAGGTTGAAAACAAAAAATTATCTTGTGGCACATAACCAATCGCTGGTAGATAGGTATCTTTGTCATAGTCACGAATATCAATTTGATTGATTTTGATACTACCGACATACTGATCAAACTCACGTAGCAACAATTGAATCAACGTACTTTTTCCTGACCCAACTGGACCGACAAGTCCCAAAGTATTTCCAGCCTGAACAGTCGCGTGCACATTCTGCAATGCCGCTTCAGTGGCATCTGGGTATTGAAACGTCGTTAGATCAATCTGTAAGTCACCGCGTGGCACTTGTTTTAGCCCTTTTTTATCCAGTGTTGCTGGTTGTTCAGCCAATAACGTCGTAATCCGTTCGTAGGCTGCATTACCGCGTTGCAAGTTATTAAAGAAAAAGCCCAACCCTAAAAAAGGCCAAACTAGCGCCGACAAATAGGTGACAAAAGTAATCAAACTACCAATCGACAGCGCCCCAGTCTGCACAAGGTATCCACCATAAATGATCGTGCCAACAAACGAAATTCCCGTTAAAATCGTAATGGCGGGATTAAACAAGGAATCTAACCGCTCGGCATGGCGGGTCGCCCGAATTGAATCATTAATTTTTGTTTGAAAGTCGGCAGTATCTTCGGCAGCTTCACCAACAGTCTTTAATACTTTAATGCCCATCAACGACTCTTGCGTCTTATTATTCAACTGCGAAAACATATCCTACACTGCTGAAAAGGCGGCAGAAATCGAGCCACCCAACAGTTGCGCCACCAACGTAATCCCAAGCAGTGGCACGACTGCCATAATGGTCAGGAGTGGATTCACCACCACAGCCATCGCTGCAACGACTGATACACCGGTAATCAACGCATCGAATAATTGCAACACGCCATTGCCGGCAACACGTTGCAGTTGATTGATATCATTTGTTGCGTGGGCCAGTAGGTCCCCCGTTCGGTGCTTCTGAAAGAAGGGCTTATCCATCTCCAAATAGTGGTTCAATAAACGCAACCGCATCAAGCGCTCCAAACGAGCCGAGGTTCCCCAAATAAAATATGACCAACCAAACCGTAAGAGATATTGACCAACTGTCGCAATCGCAATCCAGACAATAATTGGACCGAGCGTAGCACCAGATGGTGCCCGCTCACTGATCAAATTTGCAAAGCGACCAATCATAATCGGCGGAATTAAGCCAAGCATTGCCACGCCCAATAGTGCTAGAATGCCGAGTAAATATGAACGCCATTCCAGGCGAATAAACCATTTCAAACGAAAGAATAATCTCATCGTCCCCTCCTACTATTTTTCTGAAGAAAAAGGCTCATGACGCAGACCGTCACGAGCCTTTTAATATTTCTAATTACTTGGTTGCCAAGTCATTTGAGGTCACACCAATCTTCTCCCAAAGATCGTATGCATCATTTGCCTTTGTCCAACCAACCACACGATCATTAACTGGTGTGTAATCGATAGCAAACTTTTGTGGCACTACATATGCTTGATCATTCATGTACTCTTGATACTTCTTGAAGGCTTCCTTACGGTATGACGTCTTCAAAGCTGATTGAGAGTCAATGTCATTCAACAACTTCGTCAACTCAGGTGACGTCGCGTGACCCAAGTTGTAAGGAGCGGCCTTTGAGAACAAATCCATTTGTGAAGGTTCTGATGACAAGCCCCAAGCCGCATCCGTGATATCCCACTTTTGACTCGTACCGTCTTGGACAATCTTGCTCCAGCTGTTAAAGTCGGTCAAACGACCACCGTAAAGGCTGACCTTAACCCCAACCTTCTTCCATTGTTGGATGTTGTTTTGTGAAACCGCTTCTGATGTTGGTGCACCTGAACGAGCCATATAGACCAAATCAAGCTCCTTGCCGTCCTTCTCACGGTAACCCGTCTTCTTGTTCAGCTTCCAACCAGCTTCGTCCAACAAAGCGTTGGCCTTCTTCTGGTTCAATGGGAACCCCTTAGCATCTTTGTCTTGCACAGATGAGAAGACTGGCGGAATTAATGACGTTGCCCGTGTTCCAAGCCCATTTGAATACTTATCAATAACTTGTTGCGTATTCAAGGCATATCCCAGTGCTTGACGGACACGCTTGTCTTGCAAAGGTGTATCACGGTCTTGCACGTTTTCACTCTTATCGGCATCATAGTGTCCCAAGTTGAAGACTTCCATTGAGACGTACAATTGGTTTTGCCCCGTCATCTTATAGCCAGAGGCCTTCTTAATTTGTGGGTACAATGACGCAATATTCTCAATTGACAAGTCGTACTTGTGTGCATTGAAGGCTGCCGCAATCTTAGTTGGTGAAACCACCTGTTCAGTAATTGAATTCAACTTAGGCTTTTCACCATAGTAGTACTTGTTCGGCGTCAACCTAATTGACTCACCTGGCACCACCTTTGCAACTTGATATGGACCCCAAACCAGTGGCTTCGTTGTATTAGCTTCCGATGATGCCAATTTCTTAGGTGCGATATCCTTAATCTGGTGATATGGCGTAACCGTCTCAAGATAGTAGCCATTTCCTGAATATGGCATTCCTGGCTTCATCGCCTTGAAGTGAACCACTACCTTCTTGCCGTCTTCACCATCCGGATAGGTAATACCTGAAATCGTCTTGGTCTTACCATCGTGGAAATCCGACAAACCTTCGATATTAGCCAATGACTCTGTCCAACGATCTGAACCATACGCCTTGTTTGCCAACACTTCATAAGTGAACTCATAGTCCTTGGCTGTCACTGGCTTACCATCTGACCAGGTCAACTTCTTATTCAGCGTGATAGTTGCCGTCTTAGCGTCATCGTCAAACTTAACCGTAGCAGCACCCTTATCATTAATCTTAAATTGCTTATCAGTTGCGAAAATTCCTGATGATCCTTGACCTGTCGGATTGAACATATCACTCGTCAACGCATCATCTGACAACGGTGACAAATACGATCCTTGGAACGGTGTATCTGACACAGCCGCAATCTTCAAATCGCCACCCTTGATAGCCTTACCCGGATTGTTATACGCAACCGGCAACTTACCCACTTTGTCATGATTCACAGCTTGTTTATCATTCCCGTGACCGAACGCGAAGAACGCTGCGACCGCCGCTAACACCACAACGACCAGTCCGAGCAACCATTTAACTGCCTTACTCATACGAACACCCCCATATATTCCCTTATATTTCGTTGACATTGACTTTACTCGCGGTAATTTTAATTGTCAACACATTATTCTAATTAAATTCTAATTTAGATGTTATTAGTCGGTTAGCCTAGTGATTGGCGTTGATCAGCTACCCGTCGTAGCGCTTGCCCAATCATCATAATCAATACGGTATACAACAAGATCATCACTGCGGCAGGAATCCAAACCCACGGCTTACCTGTCATCGTTTCAGGGTCGGTTGCATAGTTAATCAACGTTCCCAATGATGGCGTGTTCGCCGGCAGACCGAAGCCCAAGAATGACAAACTCGTCTCAAGACCGATATTTCCAGCAAACATCAACGTGGCTTCAACGATAATCAACGATGATAAGTTCGGAAAAATCTCGCGGAAAATAATCTTCAAATTAGACGTTCCTGACGTCTTAGAAGCTCGGACATAATCCCGATTCACCTCAACCAACGTTCGCGCACGAATCAAACGCACTGTGTTAAACCACCCCAGCAACGTCATGATGATAATCAATGACCACATGTTGTAATGCGGAATAACCGTGACCAGCACGATAATAATCATCATCACTGGCAAAATTGTCATAAAGTCGATAAAACGCATGAACACGAGATCAAAAACGCCACCAAAATAACCCGTAACTAAACCACCAATCGTACCGAGTGCCAGAATAAGCACGGTTACGAAAAACGCAATCGTCAAAGAATTACGCGCAGCGACCACCAACAATGAAAAGATATCTTTACCACCATTATCGGTACCAAAGATGTGCCCGTCTGTCATTGGCGGTAGGTATTGATTCATAATATTGACGTCCGTGTAAGCCGTTTTGGGGACAAACAACGCACCCACAAAAATAGCCACTGTCAGTAACAGTAATAGAATTATGGCAAACTGAGCCACTTGATCTTGTTGAAATTCGCGTCGCAAGGCATTTCGTAATGTCGGCGCTGTTTTCTTTGCTTGTTCCATTTGTTGCGCCTCCTTAAGAAATTCGAATACGAGGATCGACTGCACTCATGATAATATCTGAGAACAAACCACCCAACACCGCTAAGACACCGTTGAATAGAACCAACGTGGTCACCACCGGATAATCTCGCGTCAAAACTGATTGCACAAACAATGACCCAATTCCTGGGAATGAGAAAATCGTTTCTGCAATAATCATGCCCCCGAAAATACCCGTAATGGCATACCCCATCGTTGAAGCAATCGGCAAGAAGGCGTTACGCAACACGTGCCGTGAGAAAATCCGATTCTCAGGCACCCCTTTTGCCCGGGCTAACTTCACATAGTCCTGCTTGGACTCATCCAAAATACCGGAACGCAAGTACGAAAAGGTACTGGTTGTTGAAATCAGTGCCACAATCAAAGCCGGTAGAATCATGTGATACAGGCGACTACCCAAGACCGGGAAGAAGCCATTAGCGTCAGCCGACACTGTTCCCGATGTTGGGAACCAGCCAAGCGTGTACCCAAAGATAAAAATACCAAATAAATAAAATAGGTAAGCTGGCAACGAATAAATCAATGAGTTGTAGACCACCAACGCATGGTCCGTCCGTGAATTCTCACGACGAGCTGCCACTAATGCCATCGTAATTGCCGTCACATACGTACCAATCAAGGCCAGCAATGACAGCCAAACCGTATTCCCCAAACGGGCACCAATCACACGTGCAACTGGTTGCTTCAACTGGAAAGAATCACCAAAATTACCGTGCACCGCATTGCCAATCCAACGGGCATACTGCACCGTCCACGGATCATCCAACCCAGCAGCCTTACGTAATGCCGCGATTTGAGCTGGGTCAGTGTTTGGCCCAAATTTTCCTGAGAATGGATCACCAGGCATTAACTTGGCCAAGAAAAAGACCAACACAGACACAATAAACAATTGCGGAATCATAATCAGCAATCGACGCAAAATCGTTTTCCACATATTAGAACCCCTCTCCTTCTAGCATTGATTCAGGCAGTGCCACTTGGTGGGTTTCACTAACCGCGACTAACGGAAACGCCCGGCCATCGGCATCATAATATGCTGATTTTTGATCCTGAAACTCTTGTTCAATAGCCTTACGGTGGGCACGATTTTTCGCCCGATTCGGCACATCAATTTCTGGAATTGCTGCTAACAAACGCTTGGTATACAAGTGTTGGGCATGGTTAAAAATATCGTCACGTGAACCAATTTCAACCAATCGGCCGGCGTGCATAATGGCCAAATTTTCCGTCATGTGGCGCACAACACCCAAATCGTGCGAAATGAACAGAAAGGCAATGCCATAGTCTTTTTGAATGCGTTTCATGTAATTCAACACTTGCGCTTGCACTGACAAGTCCAATGCTGAAACTGGCTCATCCGCGACAATCAACTTAGGCTTTGTCGCCACTGCACGGGCAATCCCAATACGTTGGCGTTGACCACCTGAAAACTGGAATGGAAATTGGTACATCGTTTCAGCCGGCAGTCCGACAATATCAAGCAAATGCCGCACTTCCTGGGCCAGCCCGTCTTCTTTTAACCCTGAAAAATTACGCAATGGTTCCGCAATAATATCAAACACTGTCTTACGTGGATTCAACGACGACATCGAGTCCTGGAAAATCATTTGCACGTCCTTGTTGTAATTAACATGGGCGCGGTTCTTGGCGTCCGTCATATCAACGCCCTGAAAATAAATATGTCCTGACGTAATCGGCTCCAATCCCACAATGGCCTTCCCGATTGTTGACTTACCGGATCCTGATTCCCCAATTAACCCATACGTTTTACCAGCCTCAATTGAGAAACTTACCCCGTCTGCCGCGTATACATAATCAGTCACCCGATTGAAAAACCCACTTCGAATCGGATAGTGTACTTTAACGTTTTCTACTCTTAATAACTCACTCATTATCTAACCTCAATCTTCGTCAGCAAACTTAAATACCCGCCATGCATTACCACGCACCCAGTGACCTGGTGTAATCTCCGCCAACTTTGGATCTTGTTCTTGGCGCACGTCTTCGGGCAGCCATGGCGTCCGATCCAAAAACATATCGCGGTGGTGGTCAATGTGTGTCAAACCAGGCACAGTCCCTTGAATGACGTAAAGTTCATCCGATTCATTGTCCAAACTTGGATTTGACCGTAGTAGTGAGCGCGTGTACGGGTGCTTCGGATTAGCGAAGAGTTCCCCGACCTCAGCCTCTTCCACAATTTGGCCGGCATACATGACCGCCACACGGTCAGCTACCTCAGCCACCACACTCAAATCGTGCGTAATGAGAATAATGCCGGCCCCATTTTCAGCCTGAATATCCTGGAGTAGGTCCAAAATTTGCGCCTGAATCGTCGCATCCAATGCGGTAGTTGGCTCGTCCGCAATGATTAACTTGGGCTTATTCGCAATTGCCAACGCAATCACGACACGTTGCCGCATCCCCCCAGACAGCTGATGTGGAAACTCATTCGCCACACGTTCTGGGAAGGGAATCCCAACTTGATTGAGCAATTCAATCACGCGGTCATTGTATTGTGGCTCTTGGTAAACATCGTGCACCGCCAACGCTTCTTTGATTTGGTCGCCAATTTTCATCAACGGATTCAACGCTGCTAGTGGGTCCTGAAAAATCATGCCGATTTCAGCGCCGCGCACTTGTGTCCACTCAGCCGGTGCTAAATTCAGTACATCGCGTTGATTAACTAAAATCTGTCCGGTTACCTGGGTCAGTGTTAAATCATGTAGCCCAATAATTGACGTGGCAAAGGTTGACTTGCCGGAACCTGATTCACCCACCAAAGCCACAACCTCATTCGGCCGTACCGACAAACTAACATCTTCGATTGCTTGGACATATTGGCCGTGAATCTTAAAACTGACACTGACATTTTTTGCAACTAATAGTTCCGCATCGCTCATATTTTGCCACCCTTACTTTTTATAAAATGATTTGTTTTATAATATGACGATATTATGAGTTTTTCAATAGTTTGTTTTAATCTAATTTTAATTTACAAGAAAAATTATCGGATTTCCCCCTTGAAATCCAACTTTAAATTTCCTTTTTTCGGGTTCATACGCAAAAACACATGCAGCTAACCAATAACATTCGGTTAGCTGCATGTGTTTCGTGCAATATCTTAAATTATCATCACTGCTTACCGGCAGCCGTTAAGTGCGCAATGAAGCGCATTAAGCCTTCACGGCCAGCCGTATCGTATTTATACACACCCGCATCAGCTAGCACTCGAATAAATACGTCAGCCACAGCTTGGCGTATAACAGTCATCACATTTTCACGTGTAACTGTTGCGTTCTCACGCAAGGCGGCCGCCCAATCGCGGTGACTCGGTGCAACTGCACTTAACGGTTGATCGCCGACCAAGTAGTTAGCAATTTCCTGTAGCTCTGTCTGTAACCGCGCAGGTAAAATTGCCAGCCCCATCACTTCAATCAAGCCAATATTCTCTTGCTTAATGTGTTGTACATCTGGATGTGGGTGAAAAATACCATCCGGGTACGTGGCTGAAGTGCCATTGTCACGTAATACCAAGTACATTTCAAATTGATCACCTACTTGTCGTGCAATCGGGGTAATCGTATGTTGCGCCTCACCCGTTGGACTGATGGCATGAATATCTAACCGCTCATCTGAATACGTTGCCCAGACTTGGCGAATAAATTCACTAGCCGTCACAATATCGGCGGCGACTTTAGCCGTAATGCGAATGGTTGTCATTGGCCACTTGAGGATTTCAGCATGCACTGCTGGGAAGGCAGGCAATGTCACTTCACGTTCAACTGGGGCCTTCATCAAAGGTAAGACGTGCCGGCCACCTTGAAAATGTTCTTGTGACAAAATCGAGCCACCCACAATTGGTAAATCAGCATTTGACCCAACAAAATACATCGGATATCGTGCCACCAACGTCAATAAATTGGCAAACGTTTGCCGGTCAATGGTCATTGCTTCACGCGCAAAATCGACAAAGATCGCATGCTCTTCAAAATACGCATACGGCGAATAATGCCAACCCCAAGTTTGCCCGTTCACTGTTTCACGAATAAACCGGTGCGTGCTACGTGGCGCCTGTTTAATCGAACCAACAAATCCTTCGTTTGTATAATCTAAAGCGGTTGGTGGATAGTCACTCTTAGGCGCCGATGCAGCTGCTTTTATTTCAGCCGTCGTCTTTTCTGGCTTAGATAAATTAATCGTGATTTCCAACTCACCGAAATCCGTCAACGCTGTATAAGCAATATTACGTTGGATATCGGCAACTTTCACATTTTCCACGGCGCGACTTAGGTCATAATAATAAGCCACT
The DNA here is from genome assembly GCF_000193635.1 of Weissella cibaria KACC 11862. Classification (GTDB taxonomy): domain Bacteria; phylum Bacillota; class Bacilli; order Lactobacillales; family Lactobacillaceae; genus Weissella; species Weissella cibaria. The sequence goes on from NZ_AEKT01000057.1 coordinate 87,474, forward strand.
GCGGTTGCTGGACTTTGCGCATACTTCGCCATGAACGTTTGTTGTAATTGATCAGGTGTCGGTGTCACAATGTTAAGCAATCGTGCGCGATCAATCTCCACCTGCCAGCGGTCGGTAGCCGACTGGGGGGCCAAGGCTAAAATAGCTGTCGCTAAGTCACTTAATGACCGCTCGGTGTTTCCCACCAGTCCAGAAGTCACCCCATTTGCCTGAATTTCAGCTAGCACTAAATTAGTGCGATACACCGTTTCCAAATCTGAATACGCACCTAATTTAACACCCCAAGCGACAAAATCCAGCACTAACTGGGTATCATGTGCATCTAACATATTTATCTCCTACGCAATTTCGTGTGTGCCCGCAACAATTTCAGCGACAAAAAAGGCGGGTTGATAGCCAATCTCAGCGGTATACACATCCCCAACCGCCGTGGTAACTGCTGGTACTTGGTCTTTTTCAACTAACGCAATGGCCGAACCACCAAAGCCAGCTCCTGTCATCCGCGCACCCAAGACACCAGGCTGACGTAAGGCCGTCTCAACCAGTGTATCAAGCTCAATACCACTCACTTCAAAGTCATCACGCAAAGATGCATGTGATGCCGTCAGCAATTCACCAAATTGAACCAAATCATGTGCTTGTAAGGCCGCTTTCGCTGCAATCGTTCGTTGGTTTTCAGATACCGCATGGCGAGCTCGCTTCATGACCAGAGCATGGTCTTTTTCAAAATCCGCGGCCGCTGCTTCAAACTGCGGTACTGTTAAATCGCCCAGCGTTTCTACATCAACATTTTCTTGCAACAACGCCAGGGCTTCTTCAGATTCCGCCCGTCGTTCATTATACTTAGAATCCGTTAATTCGCGCTTTTTATTCGTGGTCATGACTAGCAATCGATACTCGCCAAATTCGGCTGGCACCATCTCATACGCCATGGTGTTGGTGTCTAAGAAAATCCCTTGTTCGTCTTCCCCGAAGGCCACCGCAAATTGGTCCATGATGCCAGTTTTGAGACCTAGATAATCATTTTCAACAGCTTGACCTAATTTAACAATCGTCAACTTATCAATCTGATAACCCATCATATCCTTGAGCATGTTTAGCAACAAAATCTCCAAAGAAGCTGACGATGAGAGGCCCGACGCCGTGGGCATATCGCCAACAATGGCCAAATCAAACCCTTTTGACACTGGGTAACCAGCTTCAGCCATCACCGTCATGACACCACGGAGATACTTAATCCAGGTATCGTAGGGGCGCAACGCCAAATCCGTCACCGTAATCGTTTGAATCCCCGCTTCAGGATAGTTTGCCGAATACGTCCGAATTTGATTATCATCACGTGGAGCAATTGCCCCGTATGTCCCAACGCTAATGGCAGCCGGGAAAACGTGGCCCCCGTTAAAATCTGTATACTCACCAATCAAGTTAACCCGACCGGGTGAAAAATAAAGCTTGGCTGGATCATAGCCAAACCGCTTGTTAAATGATTGTGCTAATTCTTCTTGTAATTCATATGCCATTTTACTTCTCCTGCAATCGCTCTTCTAATTCTGCCACAATTTCAGCGTGACGTGTTTCGGTCAACGTCACCTTACGCCAGTAAATCAAGACTGAAATAACAATCAAAATCATTGGCCCGTAGAACATAAATACCTTAAATAGTTGCAACCCTTGCGCAGTAATATCGCTTGGCTTAGCACTACCAGTCATCCCAGCAACCACGGCAGCAAAGCCGACGACACCATTAGCAAAGGCACCTGCTAACTTATCTAGCAATGGTCGAATTGCCAATGTCACTGATTCGTGACGCGTCCCCAACTTCCATTGGCCATATTCCACTGAATCCGTAATCGTCATCAGCACAACCAAGAACATGATTGGATATGGCATAAAAAACATCGTCACTGCTGTCAAAACAACTGGTAAATTGTTACCGGCAACCATAAACAAGACATAACCCGCTAGCATGACTACGGCACCACTGAAGAAAATCGTCCGACGTGCCAAAAACTTCGTTAACGTTGGGAAAATTGCGACGGCAACCATCCCTTCAATGGCGGTAAAAATACCAACCAAGTAGAACTTACTATCAGCACCCATGACATACTTAAAGTAGTACAACAACAATGAGTTTGTCACAACATAAGCCAATGCGAACATAATGTATGAAATGGCTTGCCACATCAATTGATCATTTTTACCGACGACCTTAAAGACCTCCAACAGACCCACTTTTTCAGTGTTTTGGCGGACGATATTATCCTCTTCTTTCGTACCTGCGGCCGTCAACAACGCCCCAAGATAAGCAATCACACCAATGACAACCGCAAACCAGAACCAACCGGTCCGCGTTTCAGTGTGTGCGCCTGTAAAGGTGATTGAGAAAAACATGACCAATGGCACAACGACAATTTGGACACCTTGTTGTCCTAGCGTTGAACCAAAGCGTGCCACCGTACCAAACTTTTCACGCGTACTGCTATCAAGTGATAACGCTGGTAGCATTGACCAGAACGCAATATCCTTAAACGAATAGAATGCATCCAACGTTACAAATACAATGCCAAACAAAACCAAGTAAAGCATTGGATGAGCGGTTGCTAGCCCGCCAAAATTCGTAAAAATAACAACCAACAATACTGAACTAATTAGCCCGGCAATAATTAGCCATGGCTTAAATTTTCCCCAACGGGTCCTTGTATTATCAACGATACCACCAATGATTGGATCGAAAATAATTTCCACTAACCGAATACCCACAATCATCGTTGTGACCCAGCCAATCATTTGATTGTTAAATGCCTTGTCCGGCGTATCAAACAATTGTCCTGTCACGAAAATCATAAAATAAGTACTCAATGTCGCGTAGAAGGCATCGTGCCCAAACGCCCCTGCCGCATACGACAGATACTGCTTCACCTTATTCATGTTAAATTATCCCCCAATAATTTGGTTTCATTATTACCCTACTAATTAATAATAAAGCGCTTTCATTTTAGAAAAAGGACATATAAAACCAAAAAATATAACTTATTGAAACAGTGTGATGAGCAGCACAAAAAGAGGTTGAGACAGCAGCAGCCGTCTCAACCTCAACCAGGTTATGTTTGCCAATGGCGATAATTCAATGGACTAACGCCCGTTTGCTTTTTAAAAACTTTACCAAAGTAGGCTGGATCTGCATAACCGCTTTGTTCAGCCACGACATTAATTTTTAAATATTTTTGTGATACCAGCAGTTTCTTGGCATGACTAATTCTAATCTGTGTCAGGTATTCACTCGGTGTCTGCTGCACTAATCGATTAAACACCCGATTAAGATACTGCGTAGACACTGACAACATTGCTGCTAGTTGGCTAATTGAAATATCCTCTGCTAGGTGCTCCTGCATATACGCAATCGCCGGTCCAACATATTGTTGAAAATCTGGTTGATGTTGATCAATCGTTTGTTTCTGATGGCGAGTCAGACACAGCAATAACTGATAGGCAGCCGCCGAGATTGCTAGATCATCCGCCGGCTCATGACCTAATCGCGTCAATAACGTCTCATGTAGCCGTTCATACACCAGTGCATCACTTGCCTCAATCAGAACAAACTCTGAATTCACCATTTGTTTTTGTAAATCATCAACCAAGGACCCTTGGAAGGTTGCAAACCGGACCTGCCACGGTTCGTTGCCAATCGGCTCATACCGGTGTGGCACGCCAGGGGCAATTAAAATCCCCATGCCAGGCGCCAACTCATAGCGTTTGTCACGCACCCAAAACGCCCCCGTTCCAGTTTGTGACTGCAACCAATGAAAGTGCGGAAAACCCTGATAGCGAATAATAACCCCCTGTTGCCATTCCGCCCCCACGTGTTCAACCATGACTGGCAAACTTAAATCTGCCACATTAAAAAATGTTCGCAATTGTTTCGCCCCCTCGACTATTAGATTGCCCCTTGAGTATATGTCAGGAATGCGGTTAGCACAACGGCAATTCTGCCCTAAATATAAAAAAGCAGTCACCAACGCGACTGCTTTTGGAACGCCCTAAATATCCGGTAACGCTAATTCTTCACCTTGAATCAATGGCACCTTTTTCATAAATACTAGTTTCATTAAGATGCCCAATAGTAAGGGCACCACAATAAACGCCAGTATCACCCGAATACCTAATAAGTCACCCTGCGACTCATTCAGCGCAGTCAAGGGGCCAATAAAGCCGGACAAGCCAAAGCCGGCGGAAAAGGCCGTGCCTGACATCCCCAGCAAACTCGCTACGCCGCCACTCACACCGGCAGCTAGTAATACCGACATGAATAATTTCGGATGTGATAACATGTTGGCCATCTGAATTTTAGGTGAACCCATAAAGTGGGCAATGATTGCCCCACCTGAATTTACGCCAGCTCCCATCACAGCAAGCGTAATCGCTGCAGCGACAATCCCGGCATTCGCAGCGCCCGATCCAACGCCGGACAAACCAATCGCCGTGGCAATGCCAACTGATGAGAGTGGCGACACAATTAAGAAGGCGAAAAGCATCCCCAACAAGACCCCCATCAACAATGGTGATACCCGGGTTGCTTGGGCGACGACTTGACCCACTGCACCTTGCACCGCCACCATGATTGGCAATGTCAGTAGACCAATCCCACCACTGATAAGTAGTACAACCAATGGTTCAAAGACCATCCGTAATTGACCCAGTAATCGACTACTCAAGCAGGCCACATAACTGGCAATCAAAGTCGTTAACATGATATTCAAAATCACCCCAGTACCGGCAATCATGTACGCATCGCCCTTAACTGTCACAACGCCCGATGCGACAAAAGTTGCCAACGCCATTGAGGCTGTTTCCAAATTAGACAGGCGCAACATATTACCAACAACAAATGCGGCAATCAAGGGTAACGTGCTTTGCGCCAATGCGACCATTACTTCAACTTGCCCAACCAGCCCTGTTTGCGGTAGCGCTTTGAGTAGTTGGCTAATCAAAGCGGCCGGAATTAACGCGGCGACAACCGCAAATGAGTTCCCGTTCAGAACGGCCATGATGGTTGGCTTTACTGCTAATTGTGGTTTTTCCATTATGCTCACCTCTCAATTTCATGTGGTGATGTCTCACCGTTCAAGATTAATTGCACATCATCCAGGGCAATATCAACCATATTTTGCACCGCAATATTCGTAAAGAAGGCGATATGCGGTGTCAACATGACATTCGACATCGCGTGCAACTTTTCGATATTTGGCTGACTCGTCAAGCCGTCATCTTGGTGATCGACATTAAAGATGGTTTCTTCACCTGACACGGTGTCCAACGCTACTCCGGCCAATTCGCCTGTCTCCAAGGCTGTAATTAATGCTGCCGTATCGATTACCGGTCCGCGACTCGCGTTCACCAAGCCCGCGGTTGGCTGCATTAACGCAAATTCAGCAGCTCCAATTAGTCCAACTGACGTCTCATTTAAATCAACGTGTAGGCTGACCACATCCGCCCGCTGCAACAAATCCGCTTTGGTTGTGTACGTCACAATACCTGCCAAATCATCGCGCGGATTAACGTCATAACCAAGGACCGTTGCCCCCAACGCGGCCAATAATTTGGCCAAGGCACCACCAATCCGGCCAACACCAATAATGCCAATGGTTGCGGAATGAATTTCCTTGGCCTGCAACCCGCCCCAGCGGTAATCATTGTTTGCCACACGGCGATCAACTTCATAAGACTTACGTAGCAGACGTAGGATTTGCATCAGGGCATGTTCGGCGACGCTTCGTGGTGAGTAGGCCGGGACATTTGTCACACGCAAGCCATGTTCATGGGCGAGTGGCACATTTATCACATCATACCCAGCTGTTCGCGTTGAAATTTGTTTCAAACCAGCTTCAGCTAATTGTGCGTAAATTGCATCAGCTAATCGATTCCGTTGTTGCATAATTACCCCATCAACCGCCGCCAATTGGTCAAGGTTATCTTCCAACGGTGCTGCTGACGTGATAATCTCAACTCCCGTCCGGGCCGTGTAGGCTGCAATTGCTGCTTCTTCATCATCTCGAACACTTGTCATCAAAATTTTCATAGTTTTATTCTCCTACAGTCATTGCTGTTTGCATGTATGTCTTAATGCGTTGCATGGCTTCCGTCAAAGTTGCCAAACTCGTTGCGTAACTGAGACGTAAGTAACCGGCCCCACCTTGACCAAACGCACTACCCGGGATAACTGCCACGTGGGCATTTTCAGCAAGTGCCAGGGCAAATGCACGATCGTCTTGGTTATGCGTAGCCGGAATTTTAGCGAAAACGTAGAAGGCGCCACCTGGTGTTTCAACCTCAAACCCAGCTGCCCGCATCTGTTCCACCACGAAATCGCGCCGTGCAGCGTATTGTGCTTTCATTGCTAAGGTTGCTGCATGCCCTGCTTCGGTTCCTAACGCCACGGTTGCGGCAGCCATCGCCGGATTGGATGGTGACGTCACCACTAGTTGGTGGGTCATTCCCACCGTGCGCATCAAGCCCGCCGGTCCGGCTATAAACCCGATGCGGTAACCCGTCATGGCATGTGACTTAGACACCCCATTTAGCAACAACGTCTGGCCCGGCAAGTAGGTGGCAATTGACACATGGGCGGTTTCGTAAACTAATTCTGAATAGATTTCATCAGCAATCACGATGATGTCCGTGTCAGCCAGGACAGTTGCTAACGCCTCTAATTCTGCGGCTGAATATGTCACCCCCGTTGGATTAGAGGGGTAATTCAAGACAATTGCCTTGATCGCATCACCGTGTTCCGCAATCGCCGCCCGTAATTGCACCGGCGTCAACACAAATCTCGTTGCGCTAGTATCCAAGTACACGGGTTCACCACCATTCATGAGCGTAATGGCATCATAGAGTGGGAAAGTTGGTGTCGGAATTAAGACTTTGTCGCCTGGATTCAATACAGCTGTTAACGTGGCATAGATTGCCTCAGTCGCGCCGATTGTAATCACTACTTCTGTATCCGCATCGTATGTTAACCCATAGCGGTCAGCCAAGAAATTGGTTGCAGCCTCCCTTAACGCCACCGACCCATTGCCTGGCGCGTAGTGGGAATCATTGGCAGTGATGCTATTAATGGCTGCAGTTTTTGCGACTTCAGGCACATCGAAATCGGGTTCACCGAGCGTTAACTTAATCATGTCTGGCATCGCCGAAACTTTCGCATCAAACGCTCGAATTTCGTTGGGCTGGATTTTCGCTAAATCTTGGTTCAATCGTTGGCTGAGTGACTCTTTCATCGTGGGCATAATCATTTCTCCTTTAGACAATAAAAAACCGGACGTTTCCTTAATGGAAAACATCCGGTTACCTGGTAAACACGTATTCGCAAAAAATCGCGGGCGTTTTATTTGGTTTCTCGGATGTTTTAATCACTATCCGAGAAGCCGTGCAAAAATGCTTTTAGCTCAATTCGGATAGTTGCCGAAAGAACCAAAAGTAATAGACGTTTGTAGTTGTGATTGTTGGCGTCATCATCATTTTTGCTCTCCTTGATTTCTTGATGGTTTTAATTCTAATCTCTTTCTAATTATTGTCAACAGTTTATCATAATGAATGTTAATTACCCAATCCAGCTACTGTCACAGGATAATTGACCAACTTAGCCTGGCTTTCAAAATGTTGTGTCACGTAGGTGCTCACTTCAGTCGCAGTTAAATCAACCAATTCAAACGGATCAACTACCTCCCGAACCGCTTGTTTCTTGAGATACGTCAATAAGACTGGTGCAGCTGCCAGATTAGCATTAATAAACTGTAAAACACGGGTGTCACGTAACGTTATTTCTATAAAGGTCCAGAAATGACTATAAGGTAAGACTGCCGAACTATAACGAGATAACGACTGCAGGACACCTACTTCAACCCGCGATACATCTTCATATGTGACTGTCTCAATCTCGCTACCGGTTGCGTCTTGCAATTTAATACCGTTATCTGCTAGCGTTAACGCCCCAATCTCACGACCGCTCCGTGGCGCTAACATCAGCCCCCAAGATAACGCTGTGCTTTTAGTCGCATCGAAGTGATTACCAGCAATCGTTAAGCTAACCTCTTCAACTTTGCGACCTAAATTACCCGCCAAATCATTAAACGCAATTGGGGTATGAATCGTCAAATTATTCGCCATCTGTATTCACCTGTCTTTCTAAAAACAAAAGACGGCCTACCCTAGAGGATAGACCGTCGCTTCTAATAGAGCGTACCTAATCGATTACACGGAGATGTAACCGGACACGCTAACATTTTGGGTTATCATGTTATCCGCATCCCCCCTTTCAGGGAATTCGTTGACTCACTAACAATTTTTAGGCGTTTTCAGCAGCCTCAGCTTCTTGCTCTTGAGCCAACAACATCTTGTCATAACGCTTAGCAAATGGCCAGTAGATCGCAGCTGACATTACCAAAACAACAGCTTGCCAAACGGCCATCTTCCACCCACCGATCAAGAATCCTGAAATAATTGGTGGTGTCGTCCAAGGTGCGGCCACACCGTTTAGTGGTGGCACAATACCGAAGTAGATGACTAAGTATGTTGATGCGGCAACTAGCACCGGCGTCAAGAAGAATGGAATCGCCAAGAATGGGTTCAAAACCAATGGCAATCCGAACAAGAATGGTTCGTTAATGTTGAACAAACCTGGTACAGCTTCAATCTTTCCCAATGACTTCAATTGCACTGAACGCGCAGCCACCAAGGTAAAGATCACCAAACCAATGGTAATACCTGATCCAGTCAGGTTAATGAAGTTGTTATAGAACTCGTTGGTCACGATGTGGGCACCGTTAGCCAATGACAACTTGCCAGCGTGGTACAAAGCCGCATTATCAAATGTGTTTGGTACCAACAAACCAGTTGTAATGGCTCCCATAATCAATCCACCGTGGACACCGAAGAACCAGAAGAACGGTACCAAGAAGGCGATAATCAAAGCGCCACCGAATGAATCTGACAATCCTTGTAGTGGTGTTTGGATCAACGTGTAAATCGTTTGCAACAAGTCTTCCTTCACAATGAAGCTGAAGAAGGCGTAGATAAACATCGCCACGGTAATCAAAACACCCGCTGGAATCATTGCCGTAAATTGGTTCGCAACGTTAGCTGGCACTTGCTCAGGCAACGTAATCTTCCAACCGGCACGCAACATAGCTGAGTATCCCCAACCGACGAAGATACCAATCAAGATGGCGGCAATCATTCCCTGACCACCCAGCCAGGTGATGTTGATTGCCCCAGTAACTGGTGACGTCAAGAAAGTTTGCAAAGCGTGTGGCAACTTATCGATGTGTTCTGCTACTTGTGTCCCTGATAAGCTACCAACTCCTGAACCAGCCTTACCCATTGCTGCTGACAATGGTGAGGCAACTTGCAATGACTGCAAGCCCAGGAAGATTGCAAGTGAGGTCAAACCAGCAGGTAAGGCCTCAAACCCTTCATTACGTACATAAACATAGGCAATTCCAACAACCGCCCAGACCGCCATGATCCCGAATGATGTGGTATATGCCTGGGTAAAAATGGCACTCCAACCCGAATCAGTCAACGCTTGCGCAACTGGCTTATACGGGATATTTGATAAGATCAAAAAGATTGACCCAATGATGATGAATGGTAATGAGTAAACCATCCCATCTTTCAGGGCATTCATCGCCTTCGTATTAACAACTTTCATAATGGGTGGCAGCAACTTCTCGCTGACCCAATTACCTCGTCCAACATTATCCATAATGTTTCCCCCTAAAGTGGCTACAGCTTATCCCCGTTTGTCGCCATGACCTGTTTGAACCAATGATAAGATTTTTTAGGTACGCGCCTCATATCCTTCAAATCATGGTTCGACCGGTTGACGTAAACAAAGCCATAACGTTTCTCCATATCTGCATGAGAACTTGGGATATCAATTAAGCCCCAACCCAAGTAACCCAGTACTGCGACACCATCTTCAAACATGGCGTCTTTCATGGCCTGAATATGGTCACGATGATATGAAATTCGCCGCTCATCTGCAATTTCATGAACACCGTCCCATGTTTCATGTAACCCAATCCCATTTTCGATTGGGAACATTGGCACACGATAACGACTGTACACATCCGCCAAGATTGTCCGGAAGCCCAATGGATCAATCGTCCACTGCCAGTCATTCGTCTCTAAGAAACGATTCGTCTCATTTGCTGTGTTTAAATAACGATTCGGCGCCTCACCGGCTGGAATCTTATCTGCATTGACTGTATCCGTTCGATAATACGAAAACGCCAAGAAATCTGCATGCATCTTACTTAGTACAGAGGCATCTTCCGGTTGGTAATCCCAATCGATCTCATGGACCTTCACATAGTGCATGACTTCATGTGAATAACGGCCCAAAACAAACGCATCATATAGGTTGTTGTTCAAAAACTCATTCAACTTACGCGCTGCATAGACATCTTCTGGTTTCGATGTCGCCGGATACGTTGCCGCATGGGCTAGCATACCGCCAAGTTGTAAGCCTGGATACTTGGTATGCGCAATCGCATCCAAGCGCGCATGGGCCAACATCGTATGATGGAAGATGCGATACATCTCTGACAACGTCCGTTCCCCATGGTCATAACCTGAAATCTCAAACACCTCATCGGTAAAATACAGATTATGTTCATTGAACGTAATCCAGTATTTAACCCGATCACTGAAACGCTTGAACATCTCGGCGCCAAACCGGACAAAGGCGTCAACCGTATGTCGTGACATAAAGCCGTTATCTGATTTCGCTAACGCCAGTGGCATATCAAAATGATATAAATTCACCATTGGTTCAATGCCGCGTGCAATCATCGCATCAATCAAATCGCTGTAATACTGGATGCCAGCCTCATTAAACGCCCCATCACCATCTGGCACGACCCGGGACCATGAAATTTGGATACGGTACATGTTCATCCCCATATCCGCCATTAAATCCAAATCTTCGGCATAACGATGATACTCATCAATCGCATCATGCCAATCCATTGTGTGATCAGTGGCTGGTCGCACGTCATACACTGACAGTCCCTTACCGTCTTCCTGCCAGGCACCTTCTGTCTGCATTGATGACACTGAGTTACCCCAGAAAAAATCTGCCGGCATGTTTGGTTGCGTCATGCTACACCTCCAAATCTTCACCGTTAGATGCAATAACCTGCTGGTACCACTTGAACGAATCCTTACGATATCGTTCGCCACTACCTTGACCCATGTCGTCTAAATCAACATAGATAAAGCCATATCGCTTCAACATCTCACCCGTTGAAGCTGAGACAATATCGATGCCTGACCATGGTAAGTAACCAATCAACGGAATGCCATCCAACACAACCGCGCGTTCCATCGCTTCGATGTGGCCTTGGAAGTAGGCAATGCGATAATCATCATGCACAGTGCCATCAGCTTCCAACTTGTCATAAGCGCCAAAGCCATTCTCAACGATAAACATTGGCTTATGCCAGCGATCCCACATCCAGTTCATGGCCCAACGGACGCCGACTGGATCAATTTGCCAGCCCCAATCCGACTTCTGTAAGAATGGATTATCGCCATGATTACTTTCTTCGTTGTAGGCGAGCCATTCATCACCAGTATCCGTCACTGTCCATGACATATAGTACGAGAACGCCACATAATCAACCGTGTTTGCGGCCAAGATAGCTTCATCTTCTGGCGTCACATCGATATCGAAGCCCTTGTGGTCCCAATACTTACGCAACCAATTTGGGTATTGCCCCAAAGCATGTACATCCCCCCAGAAGTAGCGTGCTTGCATGGCGCGTTCAGCCATCATAATATCTTCAGGTTTCGACGTTGCCGGATAAACCGGATTCATCGCAATCATGTCACCAACTTGAATATTCGGATTAATTTCATGCGCAGCTTTCGTCACCAATGCCGAGGCCACCAACTCGTGGTGCGATGCCAAGTACATCAATTCTTCCGCATCTGCTTCGTCATAATCCTTCAACCCTGAGTTTTGCAACATGGGGTGTGGATCCATCCATGATGTTTGGTTGTTAATTTCGTTGAACGTCATCCAGTATTTCACGCGATCCCCAAATCGCTCAAAGACTACACGAGCAAGTCGTTCAAAGAATGTAATCAACTGACGATTACGCCAGCCACCATACTCGGTCACCAAATGATACGGTATTTCGAAGTGACTCAATGTCAAAACTGGTTCGATGCCATTCGCCAACATCTCATCAATCAAGGCATCGTAGTATGCGAGTCCCGCTTCATTTGGTTCCGTCTCATCCCCATTTGGAAAAATCCGGGTCCAAGCAATTGACGTCCGGAAAGCTTTCAAGCCCAACTCCTTCATCAATTTAAAATCAGCTGGATAAGTGTGATAAAAATCAATCCCACGGTGATTTGGATAGTTGCCATCTGGTAGAACCGTATCAGTCACTTCACGTGGCACACCATTCTTACCAGCTAACATCACATCCGCAATTGATACACCTTTGCCATCAACGTCCCAAGCCCCCTCAAGCTGGTGCGCTGCAACGGCCCCTCCCCAAAGGAAGCCGTCGGGCATGCGATATCCTTTTACCATCACTTTTCCTCCAATGCTTGTACCCGCTTCATCAACGCAATCAGTTCAACAGCCATATCACGGAAAGTAATGGCATTCATTAAGTGATCCTGACCATGCACCATATATAAATCAACTTCGGTATGCTCGCCTTGAGCTTCCTTGGTCAACATATCGGTTTGCACATCATGCGCTTCCTTCAATTCTTGATTTGCTGCTACCAACGCTTCGTCAGCTTCATCAAACTGACCCGCCTTTGCAAATTGAATAGCTTGGAAGGCTTGCCCCTTGGCATTACCACCGTGCATAATCAATCCCATTACAACCGCCATACGCTCGTCATCCATTACGTCATCCCCCGAATATTAACTCATGACCAAATCGCTGCTTGTAACTCTTTAAGAAATAAGGGCTTCCGCCGTCTTCAATACGTTGTCGCCCTTCATCATGCCGTAGTCCATCATGTTGATAACGTCCAATGGGACACCGGCGGCATCCGTCTTGGCTTGGATTTCCTTCTTCATGTAACTCACTTGAGGGCCAAGCAATACAACATCTGGCTTGTTGCTACTTGCCAACTTCTCATCAACGTCTGACGTTGATGTTGCAAAGATTTCATAATCCTTGCCAGCAGCCTTAGCGGCATCTTGCATCTTCTTAACCAACATTGACGTTGACATACCTGCTGCACAAGCTAACATAATCGTCTTCTCTGCCATGATTATTTCCCCCAACACCAAATACTAAATGATATATTTTTAATAAATTATTAATTTACCTTTCATCAAGGTATACATTTATTGTAAGCGCTTACTTTTTATTATGCAAGCGTTTTCATAAAAGTTTTTTATCTAGTTATTGCTTTATTTATCAAAAATATGTAAAAAACCGGTTGGATAACAATCATCCAAACCGGTTTCCAGGTAATTTTTCAGTTATTGTAACGGCACATCGACTGCCCAACCGGCCGGACCAACTTCGGTACCAAATTGAATACCAGTTAAGCGGTCATATAACGCTTGCGTCTTTGGTCCCACAGCTGTTTCTGAATAAAAAACATGCTTCTGGCCACGATGCGTAATTGAACCAACCGGTGAAATAACCGCCGCGGTCCCCATCGCACCAGCTTCTTCAAATTGTTCCAATTCATTAATACTAATCGTGGTTTCCTCAGGTTGCAGGCCAGCTTCTTTAGCTAAGGTCAGCAATGAGTATTTGGTAATTGATGGCAAAATTGAGGGCGACTTTGGTGTTAAGAAACGGCCATCCCGCGTAATACCGAAGAAGTTTGCTGAACCAAGTTCTTCAATATTTTCATGCAATCGGGGGTCAAGATACACCACATCGGAGTACCCAGCCGCGTGCGCTTGTTCACCGGGCAGCATCGAAGCCGCATAGTTACCACCGACCTTCGCTTGCCCCGTACCACCGTGGGCAGCTCGGTCATATTCACTCGTGACGTACGCAGTCGGTGTTAGGCCACCTTTATAGTAGGCCCCAACTGGCGTCGCATAAATGTTAAAAATATATTCATCAGCGGGATGTACACCGACAGCTGGACCAGATCCAATCAACAATGGTCGGAGATACAAGGTTGCTCCCGAACCATACGGTGGGACAAATTCTTGATTTGCAGCCACAACTTGCTTCACCGCCTCGACAAACAAATCTTCTGGATAGGCTGGCATCCGCAACCGTTCCGCCGAGCGAGCCATGCGGGCTGCGTTTTGATCTGGGCGAAACAAGTTAACCCCACCATCTGGGCGACGATAAGCTTTCAGCCCTTCAAAAGCTTGTTGCCCATAATGTAGCGCAACCGCCGCTTCGCTAATTTGAAAATCACTGTCTGTGATGAGTTCACCAGGCTCCCATGCCCCGTTCCGGTAAACTGCACGATACCGGTATGGCAAATCATGATACGCGAAGCCAAGATTATCCCAATCTAAATCTGTTACCTGTGTTTTCCCCATAATTATTTCCCCTAATATTTTTGATGTGCCACAATTATGAGATTAAAATGAGAGTTTTGTCAACTGCAAAAAGTAAGCCAATCGCTTGCATAATAATTATTAGTGTTCCATACTGTCCCCAATACATTCAGGGGGGGATATTCTTATGAAAGCAATAATTAACAACAGTCAGGTTGATGCATGGCAAATCACGACTACTGGCGATACGCCAGATTGGGTAATGACAGCTTTTAATCGCAAACTAATCTGGTGGAATACACCGGAAAAAGATGTACTCGTTATCGCAACACCTCGACTAGGGGTAAGTATGGGCACAACCGGTTGGTACTTAATAAAGTCACCTGAGAATACCTATCGTGTCATCAGCGAAAAAAGTTTCCACACGGACTACCAGCTTATTTCTAAGTGAACCGTCATGTTACCTGCAGGAGGACATTCTTATGGGAAAAGTATTATTAGGCTTAGGATTATTATCATTGATAAGCAGTCCTATTATCATGTTGTTTAGTCGTCGTGGGCCTCAGCAACGAACGCAAGTTTCACAATCAAATTTACAATATGAAGAATTTTTGGAAAGTAAACATGACCTTTAAAAAAAGCTGTTCAGCGAAAATACTGAACAGCCTTTTGTGTTTAGTTTCTTTCGTCGCCGCGTTGCGACGAGGCATTCTCTGTTTGTTTGATAATCATCATTGGACCCTCTACCATTATGCCACAATCATTGACACTCCCAAATATCAGAGAACATCTTGGCTGCTGCAACAGGCCCGGGTGGTATCCGGAGCGTTCAAAAATCGGCAACATGCCGCATGGCCGGCGCTATTCAGAAAAGCCCATACAGACCTTGAGGCTTTAGGGGGAATTACTTGCCCCGCTGAATGGCGTCCGCGCCATTCGGTTGCCGAGTTTTTGAACAAAGGCGTAGGATACCACCCGGGCCTGTTGCTCGTGCGATAGCACGACACACAACAAAAAAGCAGCGTGGCGCTAAATTATGTCATCCCCAATGCGGGCGATTTGTTGGTCAATCTCACGTTCGCGCTCACGTAATGCATGTGAGGCTGTGTGAATAATACTCGTTGACCGTGATACCTTGTTGTACAAGACATCCGATGCAAAGATTGAATACTCTGACATCGCCTTTGATGCGACCAATTGGGCGATCCACAAGTGATCTTCGGCTAGCTCCAATGATTCGTCAAAGCGTACCTGACTATCTAACAGATTAGCTGAACGGTACGCCTTGTTCCAAACCATGCCTGAAATGACGTGGCCACGGTGCGTAACCCCTTCAAACATCGCGGCCCGATCAATGCGACGGAACTTAACTTCGTTCGCCTTCTTAGGTACACCGCTGGCGCCCCAGCTAAAACCGACACTTGCGATATCAACATCAGGATTTTCTTCAAGCCCCTTCACGAGTGTTTCAACAAAGGCTGGCGCTAATTGGTCATCCCCATCAACGAAAATGAAGTACTTACCGCGAATTTCCTTAAGCGCGCGATTGCGCATCGTTGCCACGCCACGACGCTTATTATTCTTAATCAACCGCATCCGATCATCACGGGCCACCCAGTGATTAATTTCAGTCAATGTATCATCCGTTGATGCATCATCCAAAATGACAATATCCATATTCCGATATGTTTGCTTATTAATTGTTTTTAGACTGTGGCCGATATAGCCTTCTAGGTTATGACTCAAAACGGCAACCGTTACAAGTGGTTCTTGTGTCATGTTCTTATCCTTCTTCTGCTTTCTTAATTACAGGCAGCATCCCTGTCCCACTTTCCGACACTACTATATACTAAAATCCGCATGACCGGTAGGAAAAGGTCATGCGGATTTTTAATTTGTCGATTAGTTTTAATCAGTCAATTAGAACGTCAAAACAACCTTACCGCGAACGGCTTGTGCTTCAACAATCTTGTGACCTTCCTTCAAGTTTTCCAAGCTGAATGGCTTTACTTCAGCAACAGCAACCTTGTAGTCACCGTTTCCCAAGTGCTCCATCAATTGCGTCAAAACTTCAGTCGTTGATTGCATCACGTAGTAGTCACCCTTGATGTTCTTGGCATCGCGAGCAGCCTTAACGTCGTCGCCCAAAGGAACAGTAGATACGATACGTCCGCCATCCTTCAAAACTTGCATTGAACCCAAAGCGTTGTTACCACCAATGATTTCAACAACAGTATCAACTGATGACTCTGGGATAACGTCAGTAAACTTTTGCGTCGTGAAGTCGATTGCCACGATGTCTTCGTTCAACTCGTGTAGGTAATCAATATCAGTTGGCAATGAAGTCGTGTAAATCTTTGATGCGCCACGGTACAAAGCCGTTTGCAAAGCGGCGTAACCAACGGCACCAGCACCACCGTGAATCAAGATTGACTCACCTTCTTGCAAGTTCAAAGCGTCAACAACGGCTTGGTAACCAGTTTGACCACCCAAAGCCAATGCAGCAGCATCTTCGAATGAAACAGAATCTGGCAAGTGACCAGCAGTGTCAGCGTCAACAACGGCGTACTCTGCGTAACCGTGCTCGTGAGGAACTGCCACAACACGCTCACCAACCTTGAACTCAGTTACATCAGCCGCAACCGCTTCAACAACACCGGCAATCGTTGAACCACCGATCATGTTTTCCTTAGCTGGTACACCAAAGGCACCGGCACGGAACTTCACGTCGTATGGGTCCATTGCGATAGCAGCTTGCTTGATCAAGATGCTACCCTTCGTCAAAACTGGCTTTTCCACTTCTGCTTCGTGGAATACGTCAACATCACCAAATTCATCAAATACAACAGCCTTCATCGTAGCCATGAGTATTATTCCTTCTTTCGTTTCAAAAATACTATTTCTCTTAATTGATGACCTTAATTTTACACTTACGAAAAGTAAATGCAACAAAAAAAGCCAAGATTGTGAAAAACAATTTGCGACAATGTCCACAAAGGGCGACTTTGCTTGTTTTTTAACAAGTGAAGTTTAAGTGAATTTACTGTTACAACCCTGTATAATTCATTATGACAGAAAAACGGAGGTAAGTCTCGTGAGCGGATTTGGCGTTCCTATTATTGACGCTATCATTGCATTTCCTATTATTTTGATAGCGCTATTCATTCCATTTTTATTCCTACAGTATCGTCGTTATGGTGCCGTGACCTTTTGGCACACGGTGATGACGTTTAGTTTTGTTTTTTATTTCACGACAGCATTTTTCTTGGTTATTTTACCATTACCAACGGAAGCGACTCTCGAACACTTGCAAGCCATCGGCGCACCAACGCGTAATTTAGATCCCTTGCAAGTTGTTCGGACCTTCTTCCAAGACAATCCCTACTTCCACGGTGGTGGGTTAAAAGCCGGTCTATTGGATCCATCCTTTACGCAAGCGGCCTTTAACGTCTTACTAACCGTGCCATTCGGCATGTACTTGCACTTCTATTTCAAGCGTGGCTTCTTTACCACCTTAATTTTGACATTCATGCTGACGCTCTTTTATGAAACAACCCAATACACCGGTTTGTACCATATATACTGGCGTCCATACCGTTTGTTTGACGTTGATGATTTGATTTTGAACACCACTGGTGGCCTGATTGGCTGGGTTTTCGCGCCATTACTTGGTATCCTGTTGCCATCTCGTGATCGGATGGATGAACGTGCTCGCAGTCTTGGCCACCGTGTAACATTGGTACGTCGCTTACTATCATTCGGCTTGGATTTCGTTATTGCAACGGCCATTAGTTTCGTTTTGACGCAAATTTTGCCCAATGAAACGAGTGCTGACATCTTGTCTTATATCATTGTCTGGGGTGTTGTGCCGCTTTTGCTCGGTGCAACTTTGGGACAAATGGTCGTACGTATTCGTTACGATGTCGCCAAGTCACAACGTTGGCGCATCATTGTTCGTAACGCTTTAATGGTTGGATTTACCATTTACTTCTTCCCATTCTGGCTCCAATTGATTGGCTCAACCGGGACCGTTTCAGCTGAAACTTTGAACCGCACCTATACATTCATCTTGCTGTTCGCGGCCCCAGCGGTGATTTTAGTCATTGATTGGCTGATTACCATTTTCCGACCACAGCATAAGTTGTTGTACGAGAAAATTAGTGGCGCTGGATCAGAAGCGATTGTTAAAACAACAACAATGGCCGACGCGCCAATTCTAAAAGAACAGACTACGCCACAACCTGAAGTTGACCAACAACCTACTTCACGTAGCGAGCGTCATCACTAATGAAAAAATGCCTGACGGAGAATTCCATCAGGCATTTTTTTATTAACGTACGACCGCTACGGCCCACTTCTTCTTACCGCGCTTCACAATGACATATTGTCCATCGTACTTTGCGGTTGGGTTAATGACGGCTTCTTCATCAGTGATTTGCTCACCATTAATACGGATGGCACCGTCCTTAACTGACTTACGAGCGGCTGTCTTTGACTTTTCCAAGCCGGCTGCCACAACCAAGTCCAACAAACCAATTTCAGCATTGTCGATTTCAAACGTTGGGACGTTACCAGCCAAAATTGCCACTTCTTCAGTCGTCAATTCAGCGACGTCAGCGTTACCAAACAACACCTTCGTCATCGTTTCAGCCGTCTTAACAGCCTCAGCACCGTGCACGAATGTCGTCACTTCTTGTGCCAAACGACGTTGTGCATTGCGCGCAGCTGCATTTTCTTGCAAGTCGGCTACCAAAGCGCTGATTTCGTCTTGTGACAAGAACGTAAAGTACTTCAACATCTTCTCGACATCAGAATCAGCTGTGTTCAACCAGAATTGGTAGAACTCAAATGGCGTCGTCTTCTCTGGATCAAGCCAAACGGCACCACCTTCAGTCTTACCAAACTTTGTACCGTCAGCCTTCAACAGCAAAGGCACTGTCAAACCAAAGGCTGGTGCTTCACCACCCTCAAGCTTGTGGATCAAATCGATACCACCCGTGATGTTACCCCATTGGTCTGAACCACCAACTTGCAAGCGCACATTTTCGCGCTTCCACAACTCATGGAAGTCGATTGATTGCAAGATTTGATACGTAAATTCCGTAAATGAAATGCCGGCTTCCAAACGAGACGCAACGACATCCTTCGCCAACATGGTGTTGATCGAGAACAACTTACCGTATTCACGCAACATGTCGAGCAATGACAACTTGCCCAACCAATCAAAGTTGTTCACAATTGTGAAACCATCTTCACCGAACAACTTTACCATCTGGGCGCGAATCTTCTCAACGTTAGCAGCCACGTCCTCTTGTGACAACAACTTACGCTCTGACTTCTTACCTGATGGGTCACCGATTGAACCAGTGGCACCACCCACAACGATCACTGGCTTTTGACCAGCCAATTGGAATCGCTTCAAAATCATAAATGGAATCAAGTGTCCGATGTGCATTGAATCCCCGGTTGGGTCGATTCCTACGTACACACCGATTTGTTCCTTGGTCATTTGCTCGCGTAGACCATCTTCATCGGTTGTTTGATTGATGGCACCACGCCATGCTAGTTCTTGCAAAATATCTTCTGCCATAGCTACTCTCCTCTAAAAAATGATGACATTCTTTTTGGTTGGGGTAATAAAAAGCACCCCAACCAGTTAACACTGATTAGGGCGCTGTTAAACGCGGTACCACCTAAATTGCCACGATATTTCGTGACCACTCATCTTCCCAGTAACGTTGGGGTGACGTACATGATGTTTGTGCGAGTGTAATTCAGGTTTTGGACTTGGCTAGCTCACAACATCCGCTAGCTCTCTGCATGTCCACCAAAATCCCTACTAAATTCGCTCATGTAATAAATCTATTATAGCACGCACCTTTTCCGATAAACAGATACTAATAACATGGTTGTCAGTTATCGCGATGTCTCGAAATTAAAAAGCAATGCTACCATTATTTTTTTCTGGCAACATTGCTTTTAGAAATTAGTTATCGCGATTAATAATATCTGCTGGTTCTGGTTGACGTGAATCACGGAATAGATTAAATGCCGTGTACAACGCTAGTGCGACGATAAAGTAGCTCAAAATGGCAATGTTAATGTTGGTCACTAACTTCGCAGCCACGATAACACCGATAACACCACCGATTGCCATACCGGTGAATCCACGCCACTCAACACGGCCGGTCTTCACAAAACCAATCGCTGACGTCATCATGATCATAGCAGCATCCATCATCATCACTGGAAAGGCAACCAACGGATTAACACCGACTAGTGAGAAAAAAATCAACTCTGGTGTGTAATTTCCCAAGCCAATGGTCATCAACACCCCCAACGTAAAGTTGACCACCAAGCCCAAGACAAGTAGCCAACCATGCAACCCGTGGGTCGTCATTGATTCAGCATGGCCTGGGTTCGTCAGCAACTTAATGAACATTGTGACGGCCGCCAGCGTCAAGGCAATCGATAACCCGCGTTGCATCTTACGCACTGGCCAATTAGCCGTAATACGTGTACCAGATGCCGCCCCGGCCACCGCCGCTAACGTCATTGGAATCAAAGTTGACACTTCAATTTTAACGGATGTGAGGAAGAACAGAGCTTCCACAAACACGGGGATTGCATGACCAGCATTCATTGTACCCGGCAATTTACGATCGTCATCCAGCCACTTAAAACCTTTGAAGAACGCGGTCGTCGTTGCGAATGAACCGATACCGATTGTATCACCGAAATCTGTAATAAACCCAATGATGAATCCCGGGACAAACTTTTGGAGTAGGTTTACTTTGTTGCGACGCATTGTGGTGATGTACAAAATTGCCATCCCAATTAATGCAATGATTAATAGCACCTGTAGGGCGCGTAATACCAAATGTTCTGTCATAAAAAACTCCTAAAATTTGTTTGTCCGAAAATTAAGTTTACCAAAAATTAGTGGTTTAGGCACGATTTTTGACCAGTAAGTCTTATTGGATTATTGGGTCGTCGCGTTGCGACGAAGTATGGTGGGTGGGGTGCGACTTCGCCAAAGATTGACCGGGGTAAACTCCGCCGGCACGAGCAACGGCTAGCTCCCAAATAATTGGGCTAAGGGTCAAGGCCTGTTCGCCTTATCTAACCGGCGGTCGGCCGAACTTGTGAGTTCACCCCGGCCAATCACTACGTCACACCCCACCCACCATACTAGCAGCCAAGATAATCTCTATTTGTTTGGTAATCAGTGATGGGATTGTCATTATAATTATGCATGCCTACACAACTTTGAAATTCCCAAACATCAGAGTACATCTCGGCTGTTGCAACAGGTCGGGGGCGGATCCGGAGCGTTCAAAAATCGGCAACATGCCGCATGGCCAGCGCTATTCAGAAAAGCCCACACCGACCCGGAGGCTTTAGGGGGAATTACTTGCCCCGCTGAATGGCGTCTGCGCCATTCGGTTGCCGATGTTTTGAACAAAGGCGTAGGATCCACCCCCGACCTGTTGCTCGTGCGATAGCACGACACACCAAAAAACCATCAAAGTCACTATTAGACTTGATGGTTCTGGTTTAATTACATATCTGAAACCGTGAAGCGTTCACGGATGTGTTGGGGTGTTTCAATTTCGTCTAACACGCCGACCGCCATGTTACCGGCCGTAACGTGTGACTTACCATCTGCTGACAATAACAAATCGTTCAACGCAATGCGGTGCTCGCTTGCTGGTCCTGGCGTGAAGTTTTGTTGTGGTGAGACACCAGTCCAGTTCACATCTGGCGTCGCGCGCAAAATATCTAATTCCAGCACACCATAACGTGGCTCATCAATCCAAGCTTCATTACCTGGTAACTCGACCAAGAAATCAAAAAGGCGTGTGCCATTCGCTTGAATCAATGAAGCCGCCCCCAACAAGAAAATAACCCGTGTTTCTGATTGGCGGAATTCATGAATCAAATGCGTCACCGCATCCAAATTCAAATATGCCTCCTTGTGGTTGGCAAATGCATTGACCACAACATCAAACTGTTCCAACGTCGCACGCTTTAAATCAAAGATATCTGATACCAACAGCGTTGCCCCGGCGCCAAGTTCGGCACGTGCCTTTTCGACATTCCGGACAATAGCCGTCACTTCATGACCACGTGTTGTTGCTTCTTCAAATATTGCGCGTCCTGCCATACCAGTTGCGCCAATCACTGCAATCTTCATTACGTTATCTCCCAAATCCATTTTAATACGTCTATTGTATCAAACAATTTCGCTTACTTTTCATGAATAACCTGACGAACTTGGTTTTTCAAGACCTTCACCCGGGTTTGATCATCCGGCTTCGTAATAATATAACTACCGTCTGACTGACGCACAATCGACTTCACCGTTTCTGGGTTCTTTGAAATCGTATCTGTGCCTGGTAAAATATACGACTCCCCATTCGTTAGAATGAGTTCTGCAATCGGTGTATCCGCCTTAGCTGATGATTGTTGGGCCTTTTTACTGCTCGTTGGTTCATTCTGAATGAAAGCTGAACGTGCCGCCCAGAACACACCAAACAACATCAGGAACAGCATAAATAGCGCAGCGAGTCGCTTGACCCACGTCGTTACGGGATTTTTCTTTTTCTTAGCCATTTTGGCAAACCTCTCCAATTTTTCTTTACTTCCATCTTACCAGGTCTGCAAACAGAAAGGAGGCCGGAAACTCTAGGTTTCTAGCCTCCCAATACCATTAATTTACAAAACCTTTTTCAAAACCACACCAGCTGTCGCCAACAAGCTTAGCAAACCAGCAATCGTTAGCCAGTATTCTTGTTCAAAACCAGTTTCTGGCAACGTTGCTGCTGAAACTGAATTGCCTTCGCTAGTTACCAATGGGTGCTTCGCTGCCGTAATCACTGGCGTTGATGGTGCACTAGCCGTCGTCGTCATACCCGCTTGCGTCGGTTGTGCAGCTGCGACTGGCACCGGTGCTGGTGCGACAGCATGCTTAGCACTTACCTTCGCAACTGGCTGTACTGCTGACTTAGCTGGCACATGCTTCACAACTGGTTGCTGCTTAACCGGACGCTTTGGTTGCACGGTCGTAACCGGAATTGGTTGATAGACAACCGTCACAGCAGGCAAATCACCTGGCATAGTCACCGCAACCGTTGCGATTTCAGTCGTTGACGTCTGATAGCCCGCCACTACCGGCGTTGCTTCAGCTAGCAATTCACTTGGCAACCAGGTAATAACCTGTGTCACCAAATCTTCATCCCCCGTCAAAACGGTTGCTTGCACAGTATCTGGTACGAGCTGGTGGCCATGCTGATCAACATAATGAATTGGTCGTTGCACCGTCGTTGTCACAAGACGGTGATCATGGCCTAAATGCACCACAATCGTTTGATCAGTCGTTGTGTCGTAGTCAAAGTCGATGCCACCAATTTCGTTAATCACGTGATAGTGCGGTACACCAACCAGCTTTACTGTGGCATGACTACCACCCAAGCCTGTGATTGTTGGACCGGTTTGTACAATCCGACCATCTTGGTCATCATCCACGTACACTACGTGAGCCTGTTGTTGCTGTGGTGTGTAGTGCACCGTCACATCTTGAACGTCCGTTGGTGACGTGATGGTCACCGCTGCTATCTGGCGTTGATCGGCGGTAAAGCCCGTCATCGTTGGTGTATCAACTGCACCTATTGTCACCGGTTGCCACGTTACCTGACCTGTAATCAAATCCATTTGACCATGCAACGTCACTTGTTGCGTCACCTGCTTTGGCGCTGGATAGCCATTGCTCGTTTGGTAACTAACATTGCGGTTAACTGCTACAACCACTGTCCCAACATCATGCGTCAAATGAATTGTAATTGTTTGATCGTGATTATCATCATGATCAAAGCCTTGGGCATCCTGCATATCAACTGATGCAATATCATAATTTGCTAATTCAATTGGTTGGAAGTAAACATCTTCATCCGAACGGCCAATGACGTCCGCGCCATGTTGGACAACTGCACCATGCGCATCGTCATCCACGTAAACCACATGAATGCGTTGTTGATCAGCTGTATAGGTTACTTGTTCTAACCCATCAGCATCATATGACGCCTGACCCGTCACTTGACGCTGATTTGGTGTATAACCTGGTTGGGCTGGGGTCGTGACCCGTGGGAAAGTAACCACGCCCGTTTTGGCATCGACTGTCGCACCCGTTGTCTGGTACGTTGCCTGAGTCGTTTGTTGGCCAGTTACAGCATCAACAACAATCGTCTTTGTTACGACTGCCGACTGAACCACATCAGCCAATGCCGTTGGTGCGTTAACATAGTGCACCGTGTTCGTCACCTTATGCTGTGTGACTTGCACAGCTGAACCGTGCGCTAAGGTCACTACTACATCAGCCGCACCAGTCGCACCAAAGGCAACCTGACTCGGCAAAGTATCCGGTGCGACATAGCCCGCCGTTACATACTTCGCCACCACATCCGGCAAACTCGTCAACGGTACAGTTGCATCCGTCACCCCTGACACTGGATAACTAGTTAACGTTTCACCCGTTACCGCATCACGCACAATCACATGCGTCATTTGCACATCGGGCTCATACGTCACGGTCGTTTGACCTGCTTGCTGTTGCGGTGTTAATCGGCCGTTAACCGTTGATTGCGTCACCGTATAGCCTGGTTTAGCTGGTACGGTCACTGTTTTAAACGTCACCGTCCCATCAGTCGCAATCGTTGCATCACCCGTGATGGCATAGGCTGGCGCTTGATCCGTCAATACCGCTTTCGTGACCGCATCGACAACGACAGTCTTCGTCACGGTCGCTGTTTGTGTGGCCACAACCACTGGCTGGCCATTTGGTGCAGTTACAGCATTGACCGTATAGTGAACCGGATAACTGCTTTGCTGGGTCGTTGTACCGTGATCCAAGCGTACCGTCACCTGCTGTGATGTCGCATCATCCGTGTCATAAGTAGCTGGCCAATCACCTGCGTCAACAATCACGTAACCGGTCGCCTTTAAATTGGCCAGTGTCTTATTGGCTGTTGCCGTATCAATCTTTGCATCACTGCGCCCATTAATCGTGACCGTTGCAACCGTCTTGTCACCATTAACATCAACATAGTGCACAATCACGGTTTGCATATCAGGCGTGTACACTACCGTATTGTTCGCCGTAGATTGTTGCACCGTTACTTGTTGGTGCACATTCTGCTGACTAGCTGTATACCCTGCCACCGCTGGTGAATCCACCTGGGCGAACGTGACTGCGCCGGTTGCCTCGTCAATCGTGGCTGGCGCATCAGCCGGTACCGTATACGTTGACGCCACCACCTGGTTCGTTACCAGATCCCGGGTATCAGTCCGGGTTACCGTCACGTGTTGCGTCGTCATTGGTAACGTTACCCCTTGATAATTAATCGTATTTGTCATATCAATTGGCGTCGTTTCCAGCTTCGTCGCATGACGTAACGTCACTTGGAACGTTTGCTGATCATCTGTGGCCGGCGTAAATAGCGTCCCTGCCACTAGTTCCTGATCGGAAACAACTTCATAACCCTTCTTAATGTACGCCTGCAAGGCCTGCTCAACAGTTGCAAAGGAAATTGTGTCACCAGTTTTACCTGCTAAGTTAATTGCTGGCAAGTCCTTGCCCGTTGTTTCATCATGAATCGTGACCAGCGCAGTCTGTTCCGCTGGCGTATAAGTTACTACCGCAGTCGTCGTTGGATTATCAAAACTAGCCGTCGCCGTGACCTGCGTTGGATTACCTGTGTAGCCTGGCATACTTGGCGTCGTGACCGGTGCAAACGTAACAGCCCCAGTTTTCGCATCTACGCTAGCTGCTGCGTTCTCCGTTGCTAGTGCATACTTTGGTGCTTGGTAACCATCATATTTAGCAGCATTCGCCGGCAAAATTTCATCGCCCGTTACCGCATCCACCGACTGTGTCTTTGTCACTTCCGCTGACACAACTTGGTCCGGTACCTTAGTCGTTGTTCCTTGATAGATAATTGTGCTACTGATTGGCTTCGTATCCGTTGTGGTTGTAACGCCATGCTTAAACACAATCTCATACAACTGTGACGGTACACCATCACCATCGTCTTGTGCATCAAAGCTTGCCGTCGGTGGGAAGGCATTCGTTACCAACACATAGCCAGCCTTCTCCAAGGCCGCAATTTGTGCTTGCACTTCAGTTTGATCCATGGCGCCATCAGTTTCACCCTTGAGATAAACCGTCGTAATCACACGATTATCTGCCATGGCATCCGTAAACGTAATTTGCGCGCGTTGTGGCTTGGCGTCATATTGTACGACTTCATTAACGTTCAAATTATCAAACGTGGCAACCGCATCAATCCGATCAGGTTTCGCGGTATAGCCGGCCTGTGGCTTGGTTGGGATTGTCTGATAGGTAATGACACCTGTTGTGCCATCAACCGTCGCGACCGCATCATTACTACCGGTGAAGCGTTCGGCTTGATAAGCGGTGCCGTACTTGTCAGCATCCGTCGCTTGAATTTCGCGTCCTGTCACATCATCAACACTATACGTCCGGGTCACATCAACCGTTTGTGTAACTGGATCAATCACAGTCGGCGCACCGATATATTTGATTGTGTTCGTTGATGTCCGCGTCTCACTTTGCTGGCTCACATGGTGCGTCACCGTCAACGTATACGGTTGATCGACGGTATCATCAGTATCAAACGCTTGTTGCAACAATGGCTGTAAGGCGTCGGTCACATCGTAGCCCGCGGCCTTTAGCTTATCAAGATACGTTTGTACAGCATCGGTTGGCACCGTGCTATTTGATGAGCCAGTTAACGTCATTGTCGTCAACGTATCGTGAGTAGTGGCGTCAACAATCGTGACAGTTGCCGTCTGCGTTGCTGGTGTATAGATGACAACATCATGCTTCGTAGGCGAAGTCATCGTGGCTGTTGCAGTGACCGTCTTGTGATTAGCGGTATAACCCGCTAACGTCGGTGTAATAACAGGTGCAAAGTCCACCTGACCCGTGGTCGCATCGACCGTTCCATCACCAGTCACCGTATAAGTCACGGTGGTAGCATCTTCATCCCCGGTCACATCATCAACCATCACATGTCGCATAACGATTGCCGTTTGTGTGGCAGTCGGCGCTTTTGTCGTCCCGTCTGCTGTTTGATAGACAACCGTATGGGTTAGTGTCACAGATTTTGTCGCTTCGTGTTGTTGGTGACCCAACGTCACGACAATCGGCGACATAACTTCCGTCGGCATAACAGTTGGTGCCGTCGTCAAACCATTATCCGTCACCGTATAGCCACGGCTCGTCAAATCAGCAAGCGCCTGCGTCGCTGGTGTCTTATCCAACGGACTGCCGGCTTGACCTGCTAGTGTGACTGTCTGTAAGACCTCCCCTGTTACGGCATCTTTAATAATAACCGCCACCGTTCGGGCCAATGAAGCGTATGAAACCGTGGTGCTTGTATCACCTTGGTCAAACGTGGTTTCACCAGTCACCGCGGTTAGATTTGGCGCGTAACCTGCTACGTCTGGTGTCGCGACCGACGTAAAGGTAACCTGACCATCTTCGCTCACCGTTGCCGTCGCATCAGAAACAGCATAGGCTGGCGCTTGATAGTCTGGATACTGACTCGCAGCTGTAGCTGAAATCGGCTCACCGGTATACTGATCAACCGCGTATGTCTTAGTTACCGTGACCGTCTGCGTCTTATCAGCTGGTGTGTTAGATCCCGCACCCGTGTAATGAATGGTATTTGTCAGTTGTTTCTTAACCGATGCCACCGTCACACCATGCACAAAATGCAAGGTGATTTGCTGGTCTGTGGCATTATCTGTATCAAAGGTTTGCCCCTGTAATACCTGGTCGTTAGCTGGCAATGCCTGTAGACCAGCTGTTACTAGGTCAGCCTGTTTAGTTTGAACAGCTTGCCAATTTGGCGTGCCATTCGATGGCCCAGTAACTGTGACCGTGCCTAACGTCTGACCCGTTGTATCATCGATTAACGTCACCACGATTCGTTGCGTAGTTGGGACGTACGTAACTTGTTGCACTGCTGTCGTGGCTTGACCTAACTTAATCTTGCCTGTAACCGTCGTGGTATCCGCTTGATAGCCAGCAACCGTTGGCGTTGTAACTGGTGCAAAAACCAATTGACCAGCATTATCAATCGTTGCACCCTCTGCCGTTGCAACTGGTGCAAAATAATCATCACCGTACGACTTGGCGTCTGTCGTTGTAATCACGGATGACGTCACCAAATCAATTGGCGATGTTGTGGTCACTACCGCGCTTGTCACCGCGTCGCTTGGTGTTTGTGTCCCTGCACCTGTGTATGTCACCGTATTCGTGTAGGTTTGGCTCGCCGTTGCTGAACCAACCGCGTGGCGCAGTACCACCTGATACGTTTGTGTCGTCGCGGTATCACTGTCAAAAGTGGCACCTGCCGTCGTTGGATTCGTCGTGACCAAGTAGTGAGCTGTTTCATATTGGTTTACCAACTGCGCGACATTGTCAAAATCAATCGCCGTTGCGGTTGATCCTGTCAAATTGACCGTATTCAACGTCTTACCTGTGGTGGCATCAACAATCGTCACCGTTGCTTTTTGGGTATCAGGCGTATAGGCCACTTGGAATGTCATATCTTGTTGTGCAATCGCTGGATTGGCCGCAATTGCCTTGGCTAGCGAGGGATAGGTTTTCCCGTTGACTGCGACCGTCAATTGATAACCGGGAACCGTTAACTTCTGATCTGTCTGTGTGAAACTAGCGGTCGCGGCCTGCTTCACCATTACCTGTTCTGCGACCTGACTGCCTGGCCGATTAGTGGTCGTTAGCTTCGCTGTAATCCATTGTGCATCTGTGGTCGCTGCATCAGCCGCCCCGGTCGCCTGGGTCACTTGTAACAACGCATTATTAACCAACGTGGCCAAATTACCAGGTGCCGCCGTATCAACTAGCGCATCATTGCTCTTGAGCGCATTCACCGCGCTCGTAATCACCGCAACTTGTGACTTAGCATCTGCCAAATCGTGCGCTAATGATTGATTCGTGGGATTAGCAGCGACCATTGACTGTAGCTGCTTAATTGCCGTACTTGCGCGCAAACTCTGGTTAGTCAGCACCGTCTGTTGATCGGCAATATTTGTGTGGGCCGCACTTTGCAACACCGTCAATGCAGATGAGGCCGCCGCTTGACCAACCGCTACTGCTGACAAAGCCGCACTTGAGTCTGCTACGGCCGCCGCTGATTGTGAGTTTGTCAGGGACATTAATGACGTAATGTCCTTCGCCTTGGCACCAGAGACCATAATGGCTGATTCATTCTGGGCAAACGCACTGCCTAAGCTTTGCAATTCTGCCAAGTTGCTTTGTGCCTGACTGTAGGCCGACGCAATTGAGCGATAATAACTACCCGCACTAGCCGATACTGGTCCGAGCAACGTTTGCCAAGCATTCAATTGATCGACCGCTGAACTTGCGGCAGTGATAGCGGCTGAAATCGCGTTCGCTTGCTGGTATAGCTGCACGGCTGCAGATGACTGCACGAAATCAGATGGCATCACGTTACCCGCCGTATTGGCTGCGCTTGCTACCGCCGTATACAAACTATTCGTCATACTAGCAGCTGCACTAACGCTCTTCATAGCCGTCGATAGTGCACTGGCGTTTGATACGTTTGCAACTGTCGATTGGGCTACCTGTAGTTGTGAGGCCACCGAAGCCAAAGAACTTTGTAAATTAGCCACTGAACCGGCTGCGCCTAAAGCCGTCACCATGTTGGTCAAATTAGAAAAGAAGCCACCACCAGTAAAGGCACCGAACAGATTACTAATGGCCGTTGAATTCAAGGCGTTTTTAGTGTCCGCGGCGGCCGATGAAGCGTTCGCCACGTTCAACACGGTTCCAGCTCCGTTCGCCAAAGCCCCCATCTTGGCCGTGTCTAATGAAATGGCTGAACTCAAAGTCGTTAACGTCGAAACGGCGCTCGAAAAAGCCGCACTGTTCTGCAGCGCGTAAGCTGAACTAGCTGCTGCCATGGCGGCAGCTAATGACGTGGTCACGCCATTTAATTGACCCAATACCGAGTTAGCTTGCGATACAGTTGACGTCAACGCGGGCGGTTTGAAGCCAAACTAACCAATTGCGAATAGTAAGAAGACGCCGTTTGCTCGTCATATTGAATTTGCTTTGACAAACTCGTGGCGTCATTAGAAACCGCTGATGACGCCGTTACTGGTGTCGCTGCCAATTTCTGTGTCACCGTCACGATTTGATGACTGGCTTGGGCTGAAGCAGACAGCGATGCCAGTTGCCCTGATTCCAAACTGCTACCAGCTGGTACATCAATCACAACTTCAGCTGATGAAGCTGTTTTTTCTGAAGCGCTTTGTGCGGTCACACTGATAGACTGACTGCTGCTTGAAACCTTGGCAGCGACTGAAACGCTCGCTGAAACACTTGGCGTCACTGAATTCGACGACACCGCACTTGAACGAACCGTCTCGCTAGCTTGACTGCTAATGACTGACGAGCCTTGTAGGCTTGTGCTTGACGATACTGCGACTGATGATGACACAGTGCTGCTACTCATCGACACACTGTTGGTTGTCACTGACGCCGTTGTCCCACTAGTCGATGTCTGCGACAAAACAACCGATTGTGCCACACGCACACCGGCTGCTGAACTCGTCATATTCGTTGCTTCACTTGCTACAACAGGCGCTGCATCGGCTGACACAACTTGCCCCCCGAATGCCATGGCCGTTGCCCAGACCGCACCGGCAACTACCCAACTTTTCCCTGACTTATATAGCTTTTTACGTAAAAACCGCTTTGCCGTGGCGGTTTTAGGCATCTCTACTCTTTTCATTTCCCAATTCCCCAATTTCTTAAATCGCTATTCGCTTCTAAAAAGAAAGTGTTCTCAACCCGATATTATAGCATTTTCCGGAAGGCATTATGAAAAAAGCGTGGTACGCCAGCGGTACACGGGAAGCAATGTTAGCCAAAATGAAAAGTCGCTAACCCACCAGTTGGTAGATTAGCGACTTTCGTCTTAGTCATTGCTGACCGATTATTGTTTACTTATCCTCTTCTTCACGCTTACGACGCTTAGCAGCGACGAACAGCAATGAAGCTGAGAACAGGAAGATTCCCAATGCCGTCAAACGCCAGTCATCCGTGTAGCCGGTGTATGGTAACAACCCGCTACGTTGGACTGGGGCATTCGTTGGCACAATTGTGTTACTTGGTGCGACATATGGCAACACACCACCAGACTGTGGCGCAACTGGTGCTGTTTCACCACTTGACGTCACTGGCGTCGCAACCGGTGCCGATGCTGCTGGCGTTTCCGTCGGCACTGACTTACCTTCAGCCGTTGCAATCGCGGCTTCAAGTGCCTTCACCGCGGCCAGAATATCTGCCGTCAAATCGTTGGTACTATCCTTACCAGCTGCATCCATAATTGCTTGCAAGTGAGCCAAAGCGGCTTGCACTGCTGGATCGCCAGCAACAGCTGTATTTTGAGCCGTTGTCACCGCATCGTGACCGGCCTTATTGGCATTTGCCCGAGCAGCATTCGCAGCATCCAATGCGGTTTGCAAAGCCGCCGTCGCCGCTTGAATATCCTTAGCCGTCGACTTTGGATCATCCAAGACCGCTTGCAACTTGCTAATCGCATCAGCAACCGCTGGTTCGTGTGAGACTGGCGCCGTCTTGCCTAACAAGTCATTGGCTGCGGCGGCAGCCGTTGCACGTTCACTAGCTGATTGTTGCACAGCCGCTTGCAGCGCCTTCATTGCGGCTTCAATATCAGCCGTCAAATCATTAGCGCTGTCGGTCGCAGCAGCGGCCATGACATCTTGCAAATGCTTAATCGCAGCTTGTACCGCTGGATCAGCTGATTGGTCAGATGCTTGCGCCGTCTTAATTGCTTGCGTACCAGCTGTATCAGCCGTCGTTCGTGCCTTGTTCGCCGCATCAAGTGCCGTTTGCAAAGCTGCCGTCGCCGTTTCAATATCTGTTTCGGATGCCGTTGGGTCATTGACCACTGCCTGCAATTGCTTGATGGCTTTAGCAACATCCGCTTCATGTGAAACTGGCGCCGTCTTCGTCAACAAATCATTAGCCGCATCAACCGCCGCTTGGCGACCGCCGTCTGCCGTGTTAACAGCAGCTTGCAATGCCTTCATCGCGGCTTCAATATCAGCCGTCAAATTCGTGGCGCTATCCTTAGCCGCCGCTGCCATCACGGCTTGCAAACGACTCATGGCATCTTGCACGCCCTTGTCCTTAGCTGCTGTCGTGTTCTTCGTTGCATCAAGCAACTTTTGA
Organism: Weissella cibaria KACC 11862; assembly: GCF_000193635.1. GTDB lineage: Bacteria > Bacillota > Bacilli > Lactobacillales > Lactobacillaceae > Weissella > Weissella cibaria. The sequence goes on from NZ_AEKT01000057.1 coordinate 120,316, forward strand.
CCGTCTGTATTAGCCGTGTCACGAGCCGTTTGAGCTGGTGTCATGGCGTCCTGCAACGCCTTCGTGGCCGCTTCAATTGTCTCTGCTGAACTTGATGCATCTTGCAAGATCTTCTCAAGGTCGGCAATTGCCGTCGCAACCGCTGGCTCGTGTGAAATTGGAGCCGTCTTACCTAGCAACGCATTGGCTGCATCACGGGCAGCTTCAATATCACTGTTGGCTGCTGTGAAAGTATCTTGCAACGCCTTTGTCGCTGCTTCGATATCAGCCGTTAGATCTGTTGCACTATCCTTAGCCGCTGCAGCCATCACATCTTGCAACTTCTGCACAGCATCTTGTACCGCCTTATCGGTGTAGGCTGGTGCGCCCTTAACCAAATCAACTAGGCTTGTACCAGCTGTGTTTGCCGCGTTACGGTCAGCGCCGTCCGCTCGCAAAGCGTCACGTAGCGTCGCTGTCGCATTCTCAATCGCAGCCGTCGTCGAAGTTGGATCATCCAACAACTTTTGCAAGGCATCCTTCGCTGAGGCAACCTTGGCTTCGTTTGACAATGGGGCCGTTTGCGTCAACAAATCTGTTGCGGCATCGCGGGCCGTATCACGCGCTTGGTCAGCTGTCTGAACAGCATCTTGTAGCGCCTTCGTGGCTGCTTCAATGTCAGCCGTCAACGCATCGGATTGATCAGCAGCTGCCGCATCTTGCAACTGTTTCAAAGCTTGCTCAGCGGCCGCAACCGTTGGTTCTGACGCCAATTCACTCGGTACATCTGCAACAGCTTGGTCAGCAGCGGTATTGGCCGCATCACGCTTCTCATTTGCATCAGCTACGGCTGTTGTCAGCGCTGTCGTCGCATCGGCAATTTCCTTAGCGGTCGACTTTGGATCATCTAATAACTTTTGCAAGTTCGAGATTGCGTCAGCCACTGCTGCTTCATTCGAAACAGGTGCCGTTTGGTCCAAAGCTGTTTGCGCATCTGTGCGGGCTTGCTCTTGGTTAGCTTGCGCCGTCTCTTCCGCCGTCTGCAACGCTGCAATTGCACTCGTAATATCCTTCGTCAACGCCGTGTTCGTATCCGTGGCCGCAGCTGTCATGATATCTTGCAAATTCTTGATTGCTGCAACAACGCTCGGCTCATCCGATTGATTAGATGCTTGGGCTAGCTTAATTGCCGCGTCACCATTTGTATTCGCCGTATCACGCGCTTGCTTGTCAGTTGCTGTTTGATCACGTAATGCCTTCGTTGCGGCTGTAATTTCAGCTTGAGTTGCATTTGGATCTTTCAAAACCGCTTCCAAATTATTCAACGCTTGCGCCGTACCTGGTTCATTCGATACCGGGCTTGTGCTTGCAATGGCAATCGCCGCATCCTTACGCGCTTGTTCTTGTGCATCCTTGGCATCCGCCACCGCCTGCTCCAACGCCTTTTGTGCGTCGATGATATCCGCCGTCAAAGCATTGGCATCATCATTTGCAGCCGCGTCCATCACATCTTGCAAGTGCTTCAGTGCGTCTTGTACTGCTGGTTCATCCGCTTGCTTACTATTTTGCGCATCTGTCATCGCATTTTGTGCATCGGTGTTCGCCGTTGTACGCTCCGCCTTAGCATCACTGGTTGCATTCAGCAAATCTTGCGTGGCTTGCTTAATATCATCAGCCGTTGATGTGCTATCGGCCAACAAGGCATCCAAAGCATCCTTAGCAGCTTGCACAGCTAGCTCATTTGAGACCGGTGCCAAGTCTGCCAACGCATCTGCCGCGTTATCACGTGCTTCCGCTTGATCCTTGGCAGCTTGCGTCACGGCCGTTCGTAAGGCATCCAAAGCATTCGCAATATCAGCCGTTAAGGCATCTGGCGAGTCAGTTGCCGCTTCATCTTGCAACTCTTGCAACGCATCCAAAGCGGCCTGAACAGCTGGTTCTTCACGTTGGTTCGAGTTAGCAACCTTGGTCTCATACGCATCCGCCTGCTGATTGATGGTATCACGCTTCGTCTGTTCAGCCGTATTCGCTGCGATCAAGGCGTCGGTCGCCTTTTCAATATCAGCTGTTGAAGAACTTGGATCTTGCAGCAGCTGATTCAAGGCGTCACGGGCCTTCGTCACAGTCGCCTCGTTAGAGACCGGTTGTGAGTCAACAATCGCTTGGGCCGCTGCATCACGAGCTGCCTGTTGATTTTGCTTAGCCGCTTCTTGCGCAGCCGCCAAATCATTAATCGCTTGCTTAATATCATCTGTCAACGCATCCGATGAATCGGCAGCTGCCTTAGCTTGCACGTCCTTCAAGTGTTGAATTGCTTCTAGAACGCCTGGCTCAGTCGCCTGATCTGACGTTTCAGCTGCTGACACCGCATCATGGGCTTGCGTATTCGCCGCATCACGATCGACTTGATCAGTCGCCGTCGCCGCTGTTAACTTTTCGGTCGCTTCCTGAATATCTGCCGTGGTTGCAGCTGGATTATTCAGGACATCTTGCAAGTTTTGAATCGCATCCGCTGTGGCCTGTTCATGTGAAACTGGTGCAGTCGCATTCAATGCATCTTGGGCCGCTTGACGCGCATCCCCTTGATTATCCGCGGCTTCCGCAATCGCATCTTGCAAATTCTTAATCGCGTCGCGAATATCTTGTGTCAAGGCGTCTGGGTTATCTGTCTTCGCTTGATCAACCAAATCTTGCAAGGCTTGTTCAGCCGCTTGCACACTTGGTTCATCCGATTGATTTGAACCTTGCGCATTCGTAATTGCCGTCGCTGCATCTTGATCGACTGCCGCACGTTGATCAACCGCCGTCTCAGTTGCAGTCCGCAATGCTTGCGTCGCGTCGTTAATCTGGTCAGCTGTGGCCGTTGGATCGTTCAACACGTTATTCAACGCATCAATCTTGTCTTGTACACCCGGCTCATACGTGACCGGCGTCGTTTCATTCAACGCCTTCGCCGCATCAGCGCGAGCCGCATCTTGGGCCCCACCAGCATCAGCAACAGCATCCTTCAACGCTTGCGTAGCTTGCGCGATATCATCGGTCAAGGCGTTAGGATCACCAGTCTTCGCCGCATCAATCAAATCTTGCAATTTCTTGGCCGCATCGATTACCGATTGGTCATTCGCTTGATTTGACTGACTGGCTGACGTGATTTCATCCTGAGCCGCTTGATTAGCCACATCACGGTCAGCCTTTGCATCAGCGACAGCCTTGTCATACGCATTCGTTGCATCAACAATCTGTTCTGGCGTGCTGTCTGGGTTATTCAGAATATCCGTCAACTGTTGCTTAGCATCAATCACGCTGGTTTCATTTTGAACCGGCGTATTATCTTGATTCAATGCAGTATTAGCGGCGTCCTTTACCGCATCGACAACCGCTTGTTGGGCATCGGTAATGTCCTGGGTCGTGCCTTCGTTGTTGGCCGCGTTCTTCACTGCATCCGCCAACTTCGCAACAGCATCCTTTACTGCATCATCCTGACTAGCCGCAACCTGATCCGTAATCGTATCAGCTGCTTGGTTAGCTGCATCACGATCTTGCTTGGCTGTATCAACCGCGTCTTGCAACGCTTGCTTAGCTTGGTCGATAGCTTCCGTCGTTGACGTTGGGTCATCCAGCACATCGTTCAACGCATCTTGCTTCGCTTGCACGTCTGCCTCTTGCGCAACTGGTGCCGTATCAACCGCCTTCGCTTCTGCACGTGCAACGGCATTCTCCAGTGCATTTGTCGCATCCGTAATGGCTTGACTAGTGCCGGTGTCAGCATCCCCAGCAGCGATAGCATCACGCAAATCTTGCATGGCATCCGCCACGGCTGGGTCCGTTGCAACCGCTGTTGTATCATCTGACGCCAACGTATCGTTAGCCGTTGTTTTGGCTGCATCACGATCTTGCTTAGCTTGATCAACCGCATCTTGCAACGCCTGCTTGGCTTGGGCCACATCAGCGTCGCTCGCTGTTGGATCCTTCGCCAAATCATCTAATTGTTGCTGTGCGTCCTTTACCGCTGTTTCTTGTGAAACTGGCGCAGTTTCAACGGCTGTCAACGTCACCGTCTTCGTTGTCGTATTACCCGTTGCATCCTTCACTGTAATCGTGACATCGCGTGAGACGCCATCTTCAGCAACTTGCGCGGCAATCGTCTCATAATCAGTTGTCGTCACACTGGTTCCGTACTGCTGATTATCAGTCGTATCAAAGCCAACTGCCGCTAGGAAATCAGCTTCTGTTGCCGGCATGCCTGACTTCGATGAGACAAGTTCGTCCTTCGTCGTCGTAATCGTTGGCGCTTGCACATCACGGTAGACGTAACGCACCTTTTGGTCGACGGCCGTATCGTTGTCGAAATTAGCCGCGTCCGCTTGGTTTTGAACTACCAATTGGTAACCCGCAATTTTTTGATCCGCTTGCAACGACGCGTCGTCATAATTAACCGTCTCGTTCGTCACACCTGTCAAAGTATGACTTTGCACCTTGGTATCCGTTGTCAACGTTCGACCAACTTCATCAACGAATTCAACGACTACCTTTTGAGCCAATGGTGTGTATGTCACAACCGTGTTTTGCGTTGGTCCATCCGTATCGGCCACCGTATCATACGTCAACGTGTAAGTTGCTGACTTCTCATCGGCCGCAATCGTCCAAACGATACCTGGTGCATCAGTGACACTTGTAATCTTGTAACCAGTTGGTGCGTTAAACGTCCCCTTAACCACTTGTTCTGACTTACCATTTAGCGTCTCATCAGATTGTGGGAAGGCTGGCGTGTTGGGCGAACCATCCGCATATTGTTGCTTAATTGTCGCACTTTGATCAGCCGCAATATACGTTACCGTAAAGTTCTGGGCTTCTGTATCTTGCGCTGATCCATTATTCGTGCGTCAAAGATTGGATTTGCGGCCAAAGCTTTCGCCATCGTGTCGTAAACCTCACCATCAGGTCCGGTTACCGTGTAACTGTACCCTGCCTTAGTCAATTCACTATCTGAGAAGCCTTGTGGTAACGTGATATCCTCAGCCGTATAGCCCTGCACTGGCGTCATCTTAGCCGTCACAGTTGTTGGCCAAGTTGGCACGTTAATCTTAAACATTGCCACTTGTTCAGACTTGCTTAGCGTAATGGTCGTATCTTGCGTTTGCTCATCCGTGCCTGACGCATCCGTATTCTTCGAGTTATCGTACGTTCCCGTTACGTTAACCGTCTTACCATCATTACTAATCTCAGTTGTCATGCCTGAGGCGGCCGCTGCACTACCACTTGCTACGTAGTATCCGGCTGGCGTTGTGTACTCATACGCATATGATTGGTTAGTCTTGGCATTCTGCGTGTCAACAACACTCGTCGTACCATCCGGCATTGCTTGAATAACGTTTGCCGTTTGGTTATTTGGTGCAAAAGTAACCACCATATCTTGTGAATCACTATCAGTGGCACTATTACCATTCGGAGTATCATCTAGAATGACTGAATAAGTCGCTTCTTGGTGCGTCTCGTCCGTGTAAACCACATTATATGGATCACCGGAAATTGACACGATGTAGTAACCTTCAGGCGCGGTAATTGTACCCGTCTTAGAATCACCGGTCACCCCAGCTAATGGCACATCAGCTGGTACCGTTGGTGAACCAATCGCGTCGGCATAAGAGAAGCTAATATTTCCAGATTGACTAGCCGGTGCCATCCGTAGTGTGAAATTCTGCGCAGCGCTATCCGTAGCGCCCGGATTGTCGGTGTTATCAAAGGTAAAGGTAAAGTAAATTGTTTTCCCGTCCGCTGCAACACTTGCGCCACTTGGTTGGCCGTCTGCCGTAAAGTAATACCCGCTTGCCGCGCTAAAGCTAGATACAGAACCGGATCCATACACATCACCTGTCGCGCCGGCTACCGCAATCGCTGACATTGGTGCCGCCCCTGAATCAGTCATGAACGCAATATTGGCTGACTGGTAGTCTGCCTTATAGCTAACTTGGAAGGCTTGTGCACTCTTATCGGACTGCGTATCACCATTTGACGTATTGTCGTAAAGCGACTGCGCGGCCAAGGCCGATGACAACGTCGCATATGATTGCGTCGTGCCGTCCGGTCCAACAACTGATACTTGGTACGTATAACCCGGCACTGCCAATGTGCTGTCAGTCGTATTATATGAAATGGCACTGTTTGTCACGCCAGACGTTGTTTCAACGGCTGCTGCTGCTGAAATTGGTGAATCACTCGTTACCGTCAACGTACTCTCTTGATATGACGGTACTGGATTAAGAATAAATTGTTTAATACCTGAATGTTCAACGTTATCATCAACCGCATCAAATGAATTATTCGCCGCGATTGCCTCGTCCAACGTGGCATAACGGATGACATTCCCAGCTTCGTCTGTCACTAAACTATCATCAGCGTGCCTAACCGTTACATAATACGTATACCCTTGGGTCATCTCCATTGACTGCAATGTTGCATCTGTCAACTTAATACCTAGTGGCGCACCAGTATCTCCGGTGACGGTCTCCAGCACTTGGCCAGAATACTTATCATTGGTCTTCGCAACGACAACTTCGGCCGTTTGAGTAATCGCTGCATACTCAACCGTATATGTTTGTGGCGCAACGTCTGAATTCGTCGCGTTATTAGTATTGTCATACAAGCCAGCGGTTCCAGCTAACGCTGATGACAACGTTGCATACGTCTTACCATCAGGCGTCTTCACAGTGTATCGATAGCCAGCAACACGCAAAGCTGAGTCATTGGTTCCAAACGAAACTTGGCTACTCGTGACACCAGCGGCCGAATCAACCGTGACCCCACTACTAATTTGGGTGTTTCCCCCAACAACCAGGTTCGCTGATTGATAGTTGGCCACATATGACACCGTAAAGATTTGTGGATCCGCATCTGAGGCGCCACTCGCCGTATTCGTGTCGTTATACAAACTATTGGCTGCCATCGCTGCCGACAACGTACTGTAACTCGTGGTGCTGTTTGAACCCATATAAACGACATAACTGTATCCGCTCTGAGCCAACGTCGCATCAGTCGTGCTAGCAAAGGAAATTGCTTGACTAGTCACACCAGCCGCTGAACCCATTGTCAAACCAGCTCGAATTGGCGACTTATCAGCCCCGACCACGCGTGCTGCTTGACTAAGCGCGCTATAGCTAATTGTAAACATTTGGGCTTCCGCATCTGAATCCGTCGCGTTACTCGTGTCGTCAAACGTCGTGTTATTTGATTGTGCTGCGGCCAACGTGCTATACCACTCGCCATCTGGCCCCATCACACGGTAGCTGTAACCAGAGACCGCAATTTGTGAATCATTATATGCGAACGGAATTGTCTCAGCAGTCCCACCTGATGCAGTCGTCACGACACTACCCATACTAATTGGCGAATCAGACGTCACAGCCAACGATGCTTGTTGGCGATCCGCGACATAGTTCACCGTAAAGGCTTGCGCACTCGCATCATTCGCACCGGTGTTATCCGTTGCGTCATAGATACTATTTGCTGCAATTGCTGATGACAAGTCACTGTACGCCTTACCATCTGGTCCTGTTACTGTGTAGTGGTAACCACGCACATAAAGATCACCATCATCCGTATCAACGAACGTTAACGCACCACTGGTTTGACCGACTTGTGAATCGACCATGTTACCGGCGCTGATTGGCGACTTCGCATTTACTTGAATATAAGCACTTTGCTGGTCTGCCGTGTAGACGACGAAGTAAGCTTGTGCACTTTGATCAGATGATCCAACGTTTTGTGTACTATCAAAACGTCCTTCTGCGACTAAGGCCGATGACAAGGTTGCATAGCTGCTACCCATTGCCGTGTAAATATTGTATTGGTAGCCCGGCACGGCCAATTGTGAATCCGTTACATTAAACGAGATGTTACCGGCCGTTACACCTGCTGCCGAACCAACGATTGCCCCGGCACTTCTTGGGGCATTTTCATCCATTTGCAAATAAGCTGATTGATAATTAGCCCGGTATGACACCATGAAGCTTTGCACGGCGGAATCATTCAACGTCCCCAAATTATTCGTGTTGTCATAAATTGGGTTCGCTGACAATGCTGACGCCAAATTGCTATAAACTTGGCCATCCGGTCCCGTTACTGTGTACATATAACCACGGGCGTACAGGTTAGCATCCGTAATACTGAAGCTAATACTATCCGACGTCCCACCAGTGTTCGAGGCAAACTTTGAGTTAGCTCGAATTGGTGAGGTTCCCGTTACGTTCACAACAGCTGATTGGTAATCCGCCTTGTAACTCACCGTAAACTTATCTGGTGTATCATCTGCAACACCAGATGTCGTGTTGTTCGCGTTGTAGAACGAGTGGGCGGCCAAAGCTGAAGACAACGTCGTAAAGGTTGCGCTATCGCTACCATACTTCACGGTATACGTGTATCCACTCTTGGCCAATTGTGAATCCAGCGTCGTGTTTGAAGCACTCGGCGCAAAGGAGATTGCTGAACCGGTCACCCCGTTAGCTGACATCGCTGTCGAACCAGCACTAATTGGTGAACTAGCATCAACCACCACCGCTGCCGCTTGACTCATTGGTGCATAAAGCACAACGAAACGTTGGGCGTTTGTATCAGTGGTTCCGCCGTTGTTATTCGTCGCATCGTAGGTACCATTAGCGGCCAAAGCGGCGGCCAAGTTTGAGTACCAAACCGTATTGGCAGCATCGTAACCATACCCAACCGTGTACGTGTATCCTGAGACAGCCAATGTCGCATCCGTAGCACTGAAGGCCAACTTGCCACTCGTGCTACCGACGATGCTATCAACCATCACCCCACTACTAATTGGTGAATTTTGTTGCACACGAATGTACGCTGATTGCATATCTGCCTTATATGACACACGGAACGTTTGTGCCGACGCATCAGATGATGCCGAGCCATTTTCAGTAGCGTCATACAAGCTGTTTGCTTGCACCGCCGCTGACAAAGTTGCGTACGACGTTGAACCAGTTGGCCCATAAACAACGTACGTGTACCCACTCTTCGCTAACTGCGAATCCGTCGTGCTAAATGACAGTGCCCCACTCGTAACACCCGAAGCGGATGTTACAGCCGAGTTAGCCGCCACCGGTGACGCACTATCAACCACCACGTTGGCTGCTTGATACTGGGCCCGGTATTGGTACTTAATGACTGAATTACGATCGGCATCAAACAACCCATCGTCGTCAGAGTCTGATGACGGACCAATTAGGGTATACCCCGAAATCGTCAGTGGATTAGCTGGAATCTTTGCCCCAACATAACCCGTCTTGGTCACCGCTGTCGCAATTGTTTTACCATTTTCGTCATAGTAGTAGTACGTAATATTAGCCGTTTGTGGTGCATAAACGACCTTGAAACGTTGCACTTGGGCGTCAGTCGTTGCATTCGCTGCATTCGAGGTATTGTCATACTTCTGCGCAGCTACGGCTGATGTCAGCGTTGTATATGAATTAATGACACTACCCGCCGAGTTCAATACCTGCACGACATAGCTGTAACCACTTCTAGCCAACTGTGAATCCGTGGTACTAAATGAAATCGCACTGCTTGCCGGTCCATTCGTCGTTTCGTTAATCGCTGAATAACTCAAAACAGAGTTGCTTGACGTGTCCGTCGAATCCGTAAACAAAGATGCGTATTGATTAGTCTTATACGTAATTTGGAAAACTTGTGATGACGCATCTGAGCTACCACTATTGGCCGTTGCATCATAACGTGGGTGTGCCGCCACTGCTGATGACAACGTCGTGTACGCCGTACTATCAGGGGCATCCGTGCCCATGTACTTCACCGTGTACGTATAACCCGCACTGGCCAAGTTTGAATCGGTCACACCGGCAAAGGCAATTGTGCCACCTGTCGTTCCTGAAGCCGTTGCCTTCGTTGAACCGGCACTAATCGGTCCACTAGCATCGTAGCGCAACGCAGCCGCTTGGTACTGGGCTACGTAGCTAACCGTAAAGACTTGGGCTGACGAATCCGTCGTCCCTGTATTATTTGTCGCATCATACCGCGAGTTTGCGGCGACCGCTGATGACAACGTGCTGTAGTTTGAACCATTCGGTCCCTTCACCACGTATGAATAACCAGCCGTCGACAATGATGCATCCGTATATGGCAATGAAATCGTCGCACTCGTTGCCCCTAATGATGAGGCCAAAACTGAGCCGGCCTTTACCGGTGAGTTCGAATCAACAACCAAACTTGTGGTTTGCGTTGCTGGGGTGTAGTTAACCGTAAAGTACTGGTATGACGTATCACTCGACGCTTGGACACCGGCTACCTTGTTATCCGTGTTATCGAATGAATTCGCTGCAACTGCTGATGACAAGTTTGAATACGTAATGTTATCTGGACCCGTCACCGTGTAGGTATACCCTGACTTTGGCAAATTACTGTCAGTGGTACCGAAGTTAATTGCGCCACCCGTCCGGCCACCAGCTGCATCCTTATAGGTACCCGAAGACGTGGTTGCTGAATATGATCCATTCACGTAGGAATAATCACGCGTGTACAAGTACGCCCCTTGGTAATCTGGCACATACTTAACCGTCCAGCTTTGTGGTGTTGCATCAGATTGTACCCCAACTGAATTCGAGGTACTATCCCAAGCGTTGACTGATGCTGCAGCCGCAGCTGATGACATCGTCGCGTATGAACTACCCGCTTGATCCGTCACATAGTAGCTATAACCTGAGCGAACCAATGACGTATCCATAATACTGTTAGCGACACTTGTGCCACTTCCCAACGGATTTTCTTGATCAACGCTCCAGTATGACGTAATCACCGAGTTGTTACTCCACAAAGCCGGTGTGTCCGTTTGAATAATTGATTCTTGATAAGGCAACGCCGTGTACTTAATCGTAATCGTGTTGTTTGCTGCCGTTTGTGACACGGTCACATCGTTCGCTGACGAGACCCTATACCCACGAATCGTCGGTGCAGCGTAGGCATAATCTGCCGTTCCTGCCTTGGCTTGCGTTGACAGATTCGTAATTCCAATCACGTCACCAACGCCCGCCACAAAGGTCGTCGGGTCCTTAATGGCATTACCGTTAGCATCCACATACTTAACGGTCGTTGTTCCCGTCGCAAACGTTCCCGAGATATTATCAATTGAGGCAAAGTTATCCGCGGCTTTTTGTCCATTGGCTGCGTTCACACCGACTGAAAAGGCCTTCGGTGGATTAATCGTCACACCCGCTGTGTTGGTATTAACGGTCCACGTATTAGATGAATTTGCCTTATCGGTAAATGACGCCGTAATATAAGGACCGCCTCCTGGACCACCAGTTGGCCAATAAGTCAACTGGTACTTAATCGTCGTTGACCAATTCGTCATGTTGATACCCTTGGTATACAAGGCATCCGGTACTGAATTCAAAGCACCACTACTATTAGTCGTACGCAATGATCCAAATGGTCCGGCAGCTGGGTCACCAGAATTTTGGTAGAAATCCAGTCCCAAGGCCAAGGCGTTTCCAAATCCTTGGATACCCAGTCCACCACCACCATTACTCATGTTGTAATCCGTGGCCATCTTATTCGGGTCGGTTGGTGTCAAAACCAACCCCACCCAGTCTGACCAGTTACCATTACTTGGTAACTTACCATCCTGTCCACTCAAATTAGGGTGGAAGTATCCATCAATGGTGAATTTCTGCGATGCATCAAATTGACGGGTCAAATAGTAGTATCCGATTATGTTACTACCATTCGCTGTTAGCTTTGCGTATGTTTGACTTGTTGGATCAGCATATGAAGAATATTCCGCCCCCCACGCTGAACCGTTATACGTTCCTTTTCCAGCAATCGCGTCATTATCGTTAATCCCGGTTTTATTCCAAACCACATAACGGCCATTCGCATCCGCATCCGTCACTGTATCAATCGTCTGTGTCGAAGTCGTCTGCGCGGCAAATATCGCATCAACGTTCTTACTTAATCTACTCATAAATTGTGGATTGACCACCCCAACCGTCAGGGCCGTCATTCCAGCGGCAACCCAAAATTTACCGCTTTTATACATCTTCTTTCTAAATTTTGTCTCACCCATGTCAATAAACCCCGTTAAGTATTTTCTCAATCCATCATGTATGTTTCATATCTGAAACACTACCTTCACTTACCTTGAGTTTATAAGTTTATTATGAGAAATTCCTGTTTAAAAACTTGATTAATGTATTAATTTTGTATAGTTTAAAACGTTGACGCATCGACATTGGAAGGGTTTTCATACAAAACGTTTCACACTGTTAACAACTCATATATTAAAATTATATTAATTATCAATGATACATGTCGAAAATTGCGCACAAAAAAAGAGACCTCTCTCACTAAATGAGTGCAGGTCTCCCTTTGTGTCGAAACAGCCCACCACGACCGTTTCGACGTCTTCACCGTATCATGTTAACAGGCACCACCCCGTTAACAATCCCCATACTTCGAGGTGTCCAAGCCTCGAAGCGCTTTTCCTCCGATTCCGTGTGGGTCCTTCACCTCCCACGCGGAACCGTCACCGGACAGCAGGGCATCGCACCCTCCGCCAAGCGGCAGCCCTGGGCTCATCACTTCCCTGGCTAACTGCATCCCCGGTAACACACTTATTATAGCATAATGCGGTATGGCCCGCTGGCATTAACGGCGGTAAAAGGTGGTGGCTTCCGTCAAACCAGTTTGTGCGGCAACCGCTGCTAATAATGGCGTTGTAATCGCATCAGCAGTCGTCAACGTTGGCAGTTGCTCAGTTACCAAACCGGTCACGGCTAACGCTTGGATATCCCAATCTTGATGCGCCACATTGTAGAAACCAGTTCGCGCAGCGTGCGCCTCATCAACCTCGTTCAAGCCAAACAAGCGGTTCACGATAAACTCCTGGACCCCCATATAATGGGCAGCGTTCGCATAAGCCTCTTGATTTTCATTTTTTAACCACAACGTCAGCGCAAGGGGCTCAGTTGGCGTCATAGGTAATCCTGTTTTACGTTGTAATTGGCCACCAATGCCGTTAATCATCAACGCATCGACATACTTAGCCGCTCGGTTATCACCGCCTGAAATCACTTCAGTCAGCGCATTGAAGTCCGCATCCAACGCAATCCAGCCATTCGCGATGCCAGAGACAAAGTGGACTTCAGTCAAAACATCTGTATCGCCTGGTAGGCCATTATTGATCGTCGTTAACGTATCGAGTAAGGTCGTCACGATGTTATCTGGTGAGACCGGATCTGATGGGAATTCAACACCGGCATAGGCGTAGCGCGTTGTTGTTTGATTGTCATTTTCATCTGTTAAAACCGCTACGATGTTCGCAGCCGCCAAATCAAGTGTCAAAGTATATTTCATGGTATCTCAATCCTCAAAGTTAATACGTCTATTATACCCTACTCATTAAAAAACACCCGACAGAAATCTGTCGGGTGTATCTCTCACAATCTCGCCATCCATCGAAATGGATGGCTTCAATACTCAAGAATCTCACAACTTAAGCATTGGAAACACAGAGTTATTCGTGAAACGAATGAACTAAGTTTCCTGCCATGGGTGCCCCCCAATGGCAAGTACGCAGCGCCAAAGGTCGATAGGGCAACCAACAGCGGCTTCCTTAGTCACTCTGTGTGTTTAAATCTCATATTTTGTGGGTCTTCTACATCGTAGCTTTAGTAAACTTAACGTCGCACATCACACGACTGAATTGACTAAAATTACTTAGCAGCGTCCATAGCGTGTCCACCGAAGCCGTTACGCAAAGCTGAAACAACCTTACCAGTAAACGTGTCTTCTTGTAGTGAACGGTAACGCATCATCAATGACAATGCGATAACTGGTGCTGGAACTTCCAAGTCCAATGACTCTTCGATCGTCCACTTACCTTCACCAGATGAGTGCATACGACCTGAGATGGCATCCAACTTAGGGTCCTTAGCAAATTGCTCTTCGGCCAATTCCATCAACCATGAACGAACAACTGAACCGTGGTTCCACAACTTAGCAACTGCTTCGTAGTCGTAGTCGTATTGTGATGCTTCCAAAACTTCGAAACCTTCGGCGATGGCTTGCATCATACCGTATTCGATTCCGTTGTGAACCATCTTCAAGTAGTGACCTGAACCCAAACGACCAGTGTATAGGTAACCGTCTTCCAAGGCGATTGACTTGAACAAAGGCTCGATAACCTTCCAAGCTTCAGCGTCATCTCCACCGATCATGAAGTTTCCACCGTTACGTGCACCAGACATTCCGCCTGAAGTACCAGCATCGAAGAACTTGATACCAGCAGCAGTCGTGCGCTTGTTTTGCTCCAAGTTATCCTTGTAGTTTGAGTTACCACCATCGATGATGATGTCGCCTTCAACCATCTTCTCGATCAACGTGTCGATAGTTGAGTTCGTTGGAACACCGGCTGGAACCATTACCCAAACAACCTTTGGTGATGGCAATTGTGCCAACATGTCGTCCAAGTCTGATGCTGCAGATACCTTATCTGAGTAATCAGCTGCTTCCTTAACGAAGTCTGCGTTCAAGTCGAATGCAACAACTTCGTGACCGTTATCAACGGCGTTCTTTACCAAGTTCAAACCCATCTTACCAAGGCCGATCATAGCGAACTTCATTTGAGTTACCTCTTTTTTCTTGTGCTTGTTTTTTCTACAATCATTATTATAATGCAAAAGTTTTTCACTTTGCAACCCTTTTTGTTGTAAAATGTTTTCATAGGGTTTTTAGTCAGGAATATTGGAACGCACTAAAAACTATTAAACAATGGAAAAGTATGCCCATAACGGGTTAAATACATGATTAATATATTTAAAAAGGAGATAAAATGGCGCAATCCGGCTTTACACGCATTCGTTCAATGCGTGAACAACTTTCTGGTTCCGACGAAAAAGTCGCAACTTTTATCTTAGCAAACCCCGAAGAAATTCGTTCTTTAACTATTCAGGGCCTGGCAAATGCGGTTGGCCTCTCAACGGCAACCATCTCTCGTTTTGTAAAGCGCGTCGGCTTTAGCTCATTCCGTGAATTTTCACTTAGCTTGGCCGTTGTGACCCAATCAGATGATACTTTCTTTGGTGAAATCGATGAAGAAGATGATACCAGTGAAATCGTCAAGAAGGTCTTCAGCGGCGCAACCAACGCCCTTGAATCAACGGTCAATATGATTAAAACGGCCGACTGGACAACGGCAACCAAGTGGTTAGTTGAAGCACGCCGGGTTGGCCTATTTGGTATCGGTGGTTCATCCATCGTGGCTTTAAATGGTTACCACAAGTTGCTCCGCACCCCATTAGACGTTGAACAGCACCCTGACTACGACGTGCAGCTCATGCAAGCCGTCCGCATGCGCACGACTGACGTGGCCATCGTAGTTTCTCACTCAGGGCGCAATCACGATACGTTAACCATTGCGCGTCAACTTCATACCAACGGCGTTAAGATTATCGCCATTACCGCCTACCCCCAATCAGAATTGGCAAAGCTCGCTGATTTGGTATTGGCCAGCGCCGCGGAAGAAGTTAATATTCGAAGCGAATCAATGTCCTCGTTGATTGCCCAAATCACCATCATGGACAGCCTCTTCACGTTAGTTGGTGTCCAACTTGGCGACAAAACGCAACAGGTGGTTGACCATATGCGTACGGCCATTGAAGGTACCCGTGAATAATAAAAAATCTCTCTACTAC
>NZ_AEKT01000056.1 GCF_000193635.1 Weissella cibaria KACC 11862
GCTTGAGCGATTCAACGTCATTGAGTAACTCGACTTCAACGAGCTTGAGTGATTCAACGTCATTGAGCAGTTCAACTTCAACGAGTTTGAGCGATTCAACATCGTTGAGCAGTTCAAC
>NZ_AEKT01000055.1 GCF_000193635.1 Weissella cibaria KACC 11862
CGTCGTTGTGCGTTTTTATGATCATTATTAATCTTCCACGTTAGCCAATTCGTACATTGATTGTCCGAAAATAGCCATCGCACGTGTCAAATCTGATACTGGGTAGAATTCGTCGGCTTGGTGCATCGTGTCAGGCACGCCTTCAAACATTGCTCCAAAGGCAACACCACGCTTCAACAAACGTCCAAACGTACCACCACCGATAACTTGTTCACCGGCTGGCAAACCTGTTTGCTCACGGTAAACTTGCAACAACGTCTTAACTAGTGGATCATCACCAGGTACGTAGTGAGGCACTTGTGCGTGACCTTCTTGCTTAGCCGTTGCATCAAAGCCAGCTGGCAATGATGATGCTACGTGACCTTCAATTTCTTCAGCCGTTGTGTTTTGTGGGTAACGGAAGTTAGCATTTACAAAGCCATCTTCACCATCAGTAAAGCGTTGGATACCAACGTTCATTGACAAGTCGTGCATCAAATCGTCGTGCGTCTTCGCACCGATCTTCTCAGCAACCGTGTCATCGTGCAATTGCGTTCCCAAGAACGTCAAGAAGCCCTTAGCGTTACCGCCAAAGTCTTGGTCTTGCAAGAAGTTAGCCAAGTAAGTACCGGCGTTTTCACCAGTTTCAGGCATCGCACCGTGAACTTGCTTTCCATAGAAAGTAAACGTTACTTGGTTACCATCAACCTTAGCTTCACCCTTAACACGCTTTTCAGCGGCCAAGTAAGCATCCATAGCTGAAACCAAAGCAGCCATATCTGCAGCCTCAACAACGGCAACAGCAGTTCCAGGTACCATGTTTGGACGTGAACCAGCTGAGAATGAAACCAACTTCAATGAACCACCTTGCGTACCAGCAAAGCGCGTTACGATTGAAACGTTACCCTTCTCACCGTTGATAATTGGGAACTCAGCGTCAGGTGAGAATCCCATCGTTGGCATACCATACTCCTCAAAGAAGTCATCCATACCAGTCCAGTCAGACTCTTCATCAATTCCCATCACCAAAACTAGCTTGCGCTTCAAGTCCAAGTTCAAGTCCTTGATCATCTTCATTGCGTAGTAAGCCGTAAATGAAGGTCCCTTGTCGTCTGATGCACCACGCGCATACAAACGGCCGTCTTCGATAACTGGTGACCATGGATCCTTTGTCCAACCGTCACCAGCTGGCATAACATCCAAGTGACCAATAATGGCAACTGTTTCGTCAGCGTCTTCAGGTCCCAATTCTGCATAGGCAACCAAGTTCTTGTAGTTACCAACACGGAAACCGTCACGCTTTGCAAATTCTTCGAACTTAAGCAAAGCTTCCTTAGGACCTGGTCCCAAAGGTGCGTCCTCAGTCGCTGCCTCATCATCACGAACTGACTTGATGGCCAACATTTCCTTCAAGTCAGTCAACAATGCATCTTCATACTTCAATGCTTCTGCACGCCATTGCGTTGTCATATCTCATTGACCTCCACTGTCATATTGGTTGTAATTATACGCCATTTTGCAAATCTTTGCAGAATTTAATCATGATTTGCCTGGTCAACTTCCCTTTTGACAGTCTTATTTTCATCATAGAACAGCTAAAATGTGAACGCTTACAGAACGCTTTGTAAATTCCGGCTTTTTCGTATTTTTTAGTGATATTATGAGCATGCATTAAGCAATTACATTTCTATATTTTGAGGGGTTTGTTCTTATGGATGCAAATACGCAATCTGTTAAAAAGGACGAATTTGCTAAGTTGACATTAATGGACCGTATTGCCTATGGTTTGGGTGACTTTGCCCAAAACTTGGTTTTCGGTACTGTTGGTGGATTCTTGCTATTCTTCCTGACAACTGTTAACGGTATTTCAGCTGCGGCTGGTGCCACTATTTTCTTGGTCGTTCGTTGGATCAACGTTGTGTGGGATCCTTGGGTTGGTGCCACAGTCGATAAAGCACATCCTAAGGGTGGTAAGTACTTGCCATACCTTCGTAACTTCGGTATTCCGCTAGTTATCTCGGCTGCCTGCTTGTTCTTGCCAGTTGGTCAATGGTTCCCTGCTTTCAAGGTGCCATATGCCTTCTTGTCATATATGGCAACAGCCATGGTTTACTCATTCGTTAACATTCCATACGGTGCCTTGAACGCATCATTGACACGTGATAACGATGAAATTGCAAAGTTGACAACGGTTCGTATGACGTTGGCTAACATCGCAAACTTGTTGGTTTACACATGCTTCCCTATCTTCGTGCAATTGGCAACATCAGTTGACCGTTCATCAAAGGATATCGGAATGTTTGGTATCCACATGAACTTGGGTGACTACTCATCAGCACAATCTGCTGGTGCTTGGTTCAAGGTTTACGCCGTCTACATGGTCATCGGATTCATCGCTTTGATGGTAACGTATGCTAAGACGAAGGAACGTGTCTTGCCTGCTGAAGATGAGCCTGAAGTAAAGTACTCAGACTTGTTTGCTGAATTGAAGCGTAACAAGCCTTTGCGAATCTTGGGGTTGTTCTTCTTGGTCGGCTTTACATTTATGTTCTTCGGAAACACAGTATGGCCATTCTTCTTGCAATACAACATTGGTCACTCAGAATGGAACGGTTCAATCTCATTGCTTGGATCAATTCCTGGAATCTTCTTGGTCTTCCTTTGGCCTAAGATTCGTGCCAAGGTTGGTAAGAAGCAATTCTTTGCTTTGTTCCTAGCTATCTTCATGGTCGGATCAATTGTCTTGTGGATTTGGACGAAGTCACCTGAAAACATTGCTTTGGGTTACATCGGACGTTTCTTGCAACAATGGGGATTGACTTCAGCCACTGGATTCATGTGGTCATTGGTTCCTGAAGTTGTCTCATACGGTGAATACACTTCTGGTAAGCGTGTTGCCGGTATCATCAACGCCATCATGGGCTTGTTCTTCAAGATTGGTTTGGCTTTGGGTGGTATCATTCCTGGTTACATCAATGCCGCTACTGGCTTCGATGGTACTAAGAAGGTTCAATCTGCTGCTGCCTTGATGGGATTGCAATGGTCAATGATCTGGTTGCCAATTATCATGGCTGTGCTTGCCATCTTGGTCATCATGAAGTACCCATTGACTGACGAAGAAGTTAACAAGATGAACCACGAAATTGAGGCTCGTCACAAGTAATTTCAATTAGTTAATCAAAAATACCGCCACTCAATTGCGAGTGACGGTATTTTTTTCGTCTATAAGTTTGATTGAATGCGCGCCATGTAGTTTGGCAAAGAATCCGCAATAAACGTTGGCTTCACCACATAGCTATGTCCGGCCATTTCTTGAGCAATGGCTGAATGTGCGTACACTGCCGCCTCAACAGCTTTCGTTGTATTAGCCTTGAATTGACCGGCAAAACCAGCCACAATTCCAGCCAATACATCACCCATTCCCCCGGTCGCCTGGTAAGCCCCACCAATTTGCAGTTGCTTTTGCTCAGTCTCTGTATAAATTAGTGTGTGGTGCTGCTTAAGTACCAAGACGTTTAGGTTCAAAATCTGTCGTTGAACTTCATTCAACTGGTGATTATCTTGGTAATTGAGCTGAACCCCACTCAAACGGGCCCACTCCATTTGGTGTGGGGTTGCAACCGTGAAGGTATCTCGTGGGAATGTCAGATTGTTCTCGGCCATTACCGTTAGTGCCGATCCGTCAGCGATTAAAATTTGGTCCTTGTTAACTGATGCCAACACCTTACGCACCAATTGCGTCGCAAATTCATCCGTTCCCAAACCAGGACCAATCAAAATCACATCGTTTGTTTGAATGGCAGTTGTCAATTGCTCATCATTGCGCCAATCCACGAACATCGCTTCTGGCGTGCGGGAACGCAATGCTGTTAAGTTAATTAAATCCGTGGCCACTGTTGTCAAACCAGCACCCGATCCAACTGTCGCCTGCGTGGCCATCAAAATAGCCCCACCATATTGAATGTTACCGCCAATCAACAGTACCCGGCCAAAATTGCCTTTGTGACTGTCGTCTGGGCGGCGCAAGATAACCTCATGTAAAATTTCTGATTTTAGTTCACTAAGCATGGCGCGTCTCCGAATTTATTAATAGTAACTTCATTATACCGCGTGAAACCCGAATTGCGGAACATTCTCCACCTGCTATAATTCATCACAAAATAACCAAGGGTTTTTAATTGCAAGCGCTTACATTGA
>NZ_AEKT01000054.1 GCF_000193635.1 Weissella cibaria KACC 11862
ACATCATAAGCCTTAAACAACTGACAAACTTTTTTGCAGCCGCCTTCTTTCAATCACTTTTATAACTCAAGATACGACACCAAATGCGTCTAAGACCCCCCACAGCAGACACGCCATTAATTAATTTAAACAAAACACTTGCGTAACCTGTTTTATTCTGGTAATATATATTTTGTTGTTGAGGCAACGGCATAGAAATATGGGCAGATAGCTCAGTTGGTAGAGCAACGGACTCTTAATCCGTGGGTCCAGGGTTCGAGCCCCTGTCTGCCCATCCTATAAACCACTAGGTCATTTGATCTAGTGGTTTTTTGTATCAAAAAACGAGGCAGAAAACTCTCCCCCGTGTGCGAAAAATTTATTTAACCGCAGCAATTCGACCATCAAAATTCAAGGCGAGTAATCCACGATCAATCATACCTTCAACAATGTCTTCGTTTTGTTCCCCTGGGTGTTTCGCCTCTAACTCATCTTGGTACGTATCCACGTAGGTATCTTCAAACGCATCACGTATATCCTCTTTAGAACCAGTTTGAATGATACCATCCTTTTGATCCGCAATAAACTTGTCCAAATCCTCACTCAGACGCGTTTCTACCGCAGTTTGCGATGGCAAACTCGTGGCACTGCTCGTGGCCGTTGAATCACTCGTAGCGCTTGCAGACGACGAGCTTGTTGACTCGCTGGCTAACTTAGCTGATTCTGAGTAACTCTTAGCTAAACTCGCTTCATATCGACGCTCAAATTGCTCTTCCTTATGATCGTTGTAAGCTGCCATCCCCACCGCACCAACAATTAAAGCAACAGCCACACTCCCGACACTAATTATCCACTTCTTCATCAGCAGACACCCCCTTCTTCATTAGCACTAACGTTACCATGCAGATATGTACAAACAAACGCCCCATAATCGAAAACATTATGGCTTAAAATCGGTCAGTATCAGCATACTCAGCTAAACAGACATGTTCATCTGTCAAAAGGCAAAAGCACACTTGCTATGGATAAAAAAAGAGCGACTCAGCAAAAGCTGAGTCGCTCTTTTAAGGTTGTTACTAAAAGCGTTATGCTATTAGTCTTCTGCAACGAATGGCAAAAGACCCATAACACGTGCACGCTTGATAGCAGTCGTCACCTTGCGTTGGTTCTTAGCAGACGTACCCGTCACACGACGAGGCAAGATCTTACCGCGTTCTGAAATGAAACGCTCCAACAATTCAGTGTCCTTGTAATCCACGTATTCGATGTGGTTGGCTGCGATAAAGTCAACCTTACGACGACGGCGAGGGCCGCCACCACGACGTTGTTGTGCCATGATTAATTCCTCCTGATAGACTTATGTCGTTAGACAATTAGATATATCAACTTAGAATGGTAGATCATCGTCAGAGATATCAACCTCTTGACCACCACCGAAAGGATCATTAGATGATTGTGCAGGTGTTGACGCACCACCAAACACATTACCATTTGATGCAGGTGCACCGAATGGATTTTGTGCCGGCGCGGCATTAAAGCCGCCTTGGTTGCCACCCTGTTGACCACCGCCGAAGTTATTGTTTGCTGAACCGCTTTGCGCACGGCGTTGCTCACTTTCAGCGCGACTCTCCAACAACGAGAAGTTATCAACGACAACTTCTGTGACATATACACGTTGACCTTGTTGGTTCTCGTAGTTACGAGTTTGCAAACGGCCTTCAACTGCAACCAATGACCCCTTAGAGGTAAAGTTTGCAAAGTTTTCAGCCGACTTACGCCAGATAACGGCGTTAATAAAGTCGGTCTCACGCTCACCATTAGCGTTAGTAAACTGACGGTTAACAGCAAGTGAGAAAGTTCCGACAGCAGCACCTGAAGTCGTGTAACGTAATTCAACGTCACGCGTCAAGCGACCAACCAGAACAACACGATTAATCATATGGAAAGTCTCCTTTCAACGGTCCATCGACCAATAAAACTAAGTCAATAAAAATGTTAGACAATTAAGCTAACAATTACTCAGCTGATGCAAAGTCGCGCTTTACAACCATGTGACGCAAGATATCTTGTGAGATCTTTGCCAAACGATCAAATTCGTTGATGGCTGCGTCATCTTCTGCAGTAAAGTTAACGATGTGGTAAGTACCCTCACGGTAACCTGCAATTTCGTATGCAAAACGACGTGATGACCAGTCCTTAGACTCTGCCACCGTTGCACCGTTGTCCGCCAAGATCTTGTCGAAACGCTCAACCAATGCCTTCTTAGCATCGGCGTCCATGTCAGGGCGAATGATGTACGTCAATTCGTATGCCATAATAACTTCCTCCTTTTGGTCTATGGCCGACTTCCTGCCGGCAAGGAGAGCTGTTGAAACAAATTTCAACATAACTCACAAGAACTAAGTTTACACGCCCCACCAACGTTTTGCAAGTAGAATGGCTACGCCTTTTTGTACATGATTCATTTATGCAAATATCTATGATTCCTGAATTTAGCGGTTAATCATCCACGCATTTCTCATGACAGCGACGAGAACAGTCCCACATATGAGACACATTATGCACTCACCACATTTTCAAACTAAAACAATGGGAATTGCCCATTTTTATCAATACATTTAAAATACAAAAATATTCAATAAATCTATTTTTGTAATTTTTTGAAAATTTACAAAAAAATTCAAACGCCATTTTTGTTGTTTAGGTTCCCAAAACTGACGATAATATATACACGTAGTTGCTTATTATTAGTAATTACAAAAGAGAAAGAAAGAGTTAGTAACATATTATGGATACATATAAAGTTTCACGACGTTCGGCAACACGTCGTTTACTATTTAGTGTCGCACTATTGGGTACTGTGACACTATCTGCACCAATTTCCGTTGTCGCCGCAACGGATGGTTTCTCCGTTACAACGCCCTCATCTACTTACGATGTGGCAAACGGATTCCTCACCTTTGATTCCCAAACCTCAAAAGATCAAAGCTGGCTAGTACCAAGTGGTAATTGGTACTTCTCAGTTAATACTGCTGACATTAACGCCGGGTTAGCCAACCCTGAAGTTCACGCAATTTACATCAGTGCCTACGGTCAACGCACCCAATTAACCTTCAATGGCGACGGTACGCAAACACTAACTGGCGACCGTGGCGTATCATATCGTGTGCAAGTTAAGAATGGTGAAGTTAGTTTGTATAACGGTGGTTCAAACGCTTCAATGGATATCCCTGTTCGCACAACGCAAACAACATACTTCAAGGACGTTAACGGCAAGGATATCGCACCTGCCGTGGCACAAAGTAACGCAATCGTTGGGCAAGACTACACCACAACGTCTAAAGTAATTCCTGGCTATACCTTAACCGAGACACCAGTTAATGCGACCGGTACCGTTTCAAATCAAAAGACGACTTATGTTGTTGGTACAACAACAACAGAGCCACTGTACGATGACAACGGTCGCCAATGGGCCATCGCAACTAAGACAATTACTGATCCAGCCGGTTCAATTACTGAAACATTGCAAGTCACAGATCGCAACGGTAACCCAATCAGCGGCGTCTTACGTCCGTCAGAGGGTGGCTCAATTGCGCCCGGTAGTTATGGTACTTTTGCTGGTTTGTCACGTTATGGGGCACCATACGGCACGCTGTACCTAACGAACCACAACATTGAGCCCGACACGGTTACCTACGTTTATAAGAAAAATCAAGAAACTGCCAACATCGTGTTAAAGACACCGGATGACACAGTTCTTGGCAAGACAACTGTCACTGGCGACTACGGTGACACACCTTCATATACGCCACCAACCATACCTGGTTACACGTTGACAAAGACACCAACAATCAATCCTTTGAATGATGATGACACGCCAACTTACGAGTACGAATACACACCAAAGACTGAGACTGCAACGGTTAAGGCCGAAGTTATCGATGCCAACGGTAATCCAACTGGTAAGTATCTGCAAATTGATTCATCCTACAAGTACCCAATCGAGCAGAGCGGTCCTTTTAACTCATCATATAAGTTTGGTATTCCTGTCTTGAGCGGTACCGATGCCGACGAGTATATGTACGCCGGTTCAGGTCAAGCTTCTGATTCTGAGAAGGATTACTACGATCCAGAATCAGGTATCGTAACCGGGGTCTACATGGATGACACAAATACAGTGACGTATTACTTCCGCGAGAAGCCAAAGCCAATTACACCAACCGTTCCTGTTACGCCATCAACGCCCGATGACGGCAAGAACGGCAACGATGGTGACAAGACCAACACTGGTAATGGCGGTGATACGACGACCCCTGCAACACCAACTACACCTGAGACGCCTGATGCGCCAACAAAGAACCCAACCATTACGCCCGACCCTAACTTTGTCATGGGTTCAGCAACGATTGAGTACGTTTACGCAGACGGGTCACAGGCTGCCGAGCCTGGCGCACAATCTGGTCGTGTCGGTGCAGATTATGGTTTCGACGCACCCGACAAGCCTGGTTACACCAAGACAGTGACTGGCGATGCTTTGTCAGGTATTCTAGGTGATCAACCTAAACACATCATTGTTACCTACACGCCAATCGAACAAACGATTAAGGTGCACCACGTGGACGAGCAAGGTAACAAGCTTGCCGACGACACAACCATGACTGGTGTCACCGGTGATACCGCAACCGCTGAAGCTTATGACACAATTAAGGGTTACAAAGTTAAGGGGGCTAGCGAGCAATCCGTTACCTTTGGTAAAGACGGCGACGTCACGTTCGTTTATACAAAGAACACCAAGAAGGTCACCGTTGTACCATTCACCCGCGATAAGGACGGTAATCGTGTCCCAATCCCTGGTCAAACCCAAGTTGTTGAAGTTCCTTGGGAAGATAACCAAACAAAGGTACCGGTTTCTGACTTGCCAAACATCCCTTATTACACGCGTGGTGATGTTGCCGTTGACGGCGGTTATGCAACTGTCGATGGCGATTACATCAAGGTCGACACTTCAACTAACCCACCAACTTTGTGGGTTGAGTACACACCTGATACCAGTAATCCAGTCGTCGGTGAAGATGTCGGTACAAACACGGACTACCCTGGTAAGATTGTCCCAGTTGATCCAGACGGCAAAACTTTGAAGCCTGATGGTGACGCCTCATACAATGACAAGCCTGGAACAAAGGTTAAGACACCAACTGTGCCTGGCTATACAGCCGAAGTGCCTAATGTTGAAGTACCCGTTGGTGGTGGTGATATCAAGGTCACTTACCACAAGAAGCCTGTCAGTGACGTGGACACAAAGAGCAACACACCAATTGCCCAGGCAGTTAAAGACGTGCACGAAGCCACGCCAACGCCTACCACGGCTACTCCTGCTACGACACCATCAGATAACACACCTGTTAAATCTGATGACAACGCCACAGCTACTAAGTCTGATGACAAGCCAGCACTAGCACAACTATTGCCAGAAACTGGTCAAGACTTGCAAGTCGGCGTGTCAATTATCGGTCTTGTGATGCTTGCATTTGCTGCGATTTACGCCTTTGTAATTCGCCCAGTGCGTCGTCGCAATAAATAATTTACGTTTAAAAAAGCGATGGGAAATCGATATGATTTCCCATCGCTTTT
>NZ_AEKT01000053.1 GCF_000193635.1 Weissella cibaria KACC 11862
GAAGCAAAGACGGCTGGTAAGCAAGATGTTGCTGCCTGGACGGACCCTAAGAATGTTGCCAAGTATACTGATCAAGATACAAAGGACATTAACGACGACATTGCGGCATTGAACGATTTGACAGCAGCTGATAACACAGCCGCAACGCAAAAGGCCATTACTGATGCTCGTCAAAAGTTGGCGGATGATATTGCGATTGTTGAGCAAAAGCGCCAAGCTGCAGTTGACGACGGAAATAAGGAAATCGACAAGGCACAACCAAACGTTAATCTTGATGACGAAGTTAAGTTGACGGTTGACGGCTTGAAGCAAGCGATTGCTGACGGTACCCAGACGAAGATTGAAGAAGCAATCAAGAAGGTTCAAACGGCTGTTGATACGATGGTCGCCACGAATGTTTCCGATTCGGATGCCGTTAATACTGCCAAGCAGGCTGTGAACGACGCCTTGAACGCAACGGACTTGAATACAGATACGTTGAACAAGGC
>NZ_AEKT01000052.1 GCF_000193635.1 Weissella cibaria KACC 11862
GAGCTTGAGCGATTCAACATCATTGAGTAACTCGACTTCAACAAGTTTGAGCAACTCGACGTCATTGAGTAACTCAACTTCAACAAGCTTGAGCGATTCAACGTCATTGAGCAGTTCAACTTCAACAA
>NZ_AEKT01000051.1 GCF_000193635.1 Weissella cibaria KACC 11862
ACTTGGTGATTTGGACAAGGCAGTGTCTGATGCTAAGGCTGCGTTGGCTACTGCCAAGGGTAATGCAACTGTCGAAGAACCAGCTAATTTGCTTGACCAAATCAAGAAGTTGTCACCAGCAGACCAAGACAAGTTGGCAACGGCTGTTGCGAAGTTGAAGGATTTGACTGACCCTAAGAACGACGGCACAACGAAGGCCTCAGATATTAAGGCACAACAAGATATCGTTGACGGTATTTTGGCACCATTGCAAGAGGCACGTAAGACAGCTGTGCAAGATGCAACGACCGTAGCAACGGCGGATGTACCTGCTAACATTACTGATCAAGCTAAGAATTCAACGCTGCAAGCTGACAAGGATGACTTGCAGAAGATTGCAGCCGATGATAAGTCAACATTGGCTGATATTCAAAAGGCGCAACAAAAGGTTGCCGATGATATCAAGGCGATGACGGACAACGTTAACGATGCAAAGTCAGCTGGAAATAGCGTTATCAACAAGTGGAACACGGCAGATAATGTTGCCAAGTACACGGATCAAGATGAAACAATCAAGGATGATATTGCGACGTTGACTGGTTTGACGTCAGCTGACAACAAGACGGCTACCCAATCAGATATTGATGGTGCCCGTCAGAAGTTGCAACACGACATTGAAGTTGCCGAGGGACAGCGTCAAACTTCTGTAACTACGGCTGACACTGCTGTAACAGCAGTAACCCATGCGACGGATGATGACGTTAAGGCGCGCATCGACGCTGTGAAGTCAGCCGAGGAAACTGGCACGAAGACGGCAATTGACGAAGCAGTTGCAAAGCTACAAGTAGCTGACGAAACTGTGGTGGCAAAGAATATTGCTGATGACAAGGATGTTGCTGGTGCCAAGCAGGCAGTTGATGCTGCATTGGACGCAAATCCATATGATCAAGCCAAGGTTGATACGGCAAAGAATAATTACGATGACGCGATCAAGCAAGCCGAAAGCAAGCTAGATGCTGCCAAGAAGCAAGCCACTGTTGAAGAGCCAGCTAACTTACTTGACCAAATCGGTAAGTTGCCAAAGGATGACCAAGCCAAGTTGGCGACGGCTGTTGCTAACTTGAAGAACTTGACCGATCCTAAGAACAATGCCACGACGAAGGTTTCAGACATTAAGGCACAACAAGATATCGTTGACGGTATTTTGAAGGCCTTGCAAGAAACCCGTCAAAACGCTATCGACACGGCTAATACAACTGTGACGGCTACGGTTCCAACCAACATTGCTGATCAAGCTGAGAAGTCGACGTTGCAAGCTGACAAGGATAACTTGCAGAAGGTTGCAGCTGACGACAAGTCAACATTGGCTGATATCCAAAAGGCGCAACAAAAGGTTGAAGACGACATTGCGGACATGACCAAGAATGTCACA
>NZ_AEKT01000050.1 GCF_000193635.1 Weissella cibaria KACC 11862
CGTGACATTCTTGGTCATGTCTGCAATGTCGCCATCAACCTTTTGTTGCGCCTTTTGGATATCATCTAACGTTGACTTGTCATCAGCTGCAACCTTCTGCAAGTTATCCTTGTCAGCTTGCAACGTTGACTGATCAGCTTGGTCAGCAATGTTAGTTGGTACGTCTGCCGTCACGGTCTTTTTAGCCGTGCCGATAGCGTTCTTACGGTTGTCCTTCAACGAGTTCAAGATACCATCAATGATAGTTTGTTGCTCATTGACTTCCGTCAACGTAGTCGTACTATCGTTCTTAGAATCAACCAAGTCCTTCAACTTTGCAACAGCCGTTGACAAAGTATCTTGGTCAGCCGGTGCTAATTGCTTGATTTGGTCGATTAAATTAGTAGGCTCTTCAACAGTCGCGTTGCCCTTAGCCGTGTCCAATGCAGATTTTGCGTTAGATACGGCTTCATCCAAATCACCAAGCGCCTTATTTAAGGTATCCGTGTTTAAGTCTGCTGCATTCAAGACGTCATTAACTACCTTCTTGGCCGCCGTAACAGACTCAGAATCAGAAACCTTTGCTTCAACCATCGTATCAACGGCCGTTTGAACCTTCTTGATCGCTTCTTCAATCTTTGTCTGCGTTCCGTCAGCAATCGCTTGCTTCAAGCCATCAACTGTCAACTTAACTTCTTCATCGAGATCAACATTTGGTTGGGCCTTGTCAACTTCGTTATTTCCGTCATCAACTGCAGATTGACGCTTTTGCTCAACAATAGCAATATCATCCGCCAGCTTTTGACGAGCATCGTCAATGGCTTGCTTCGTCGCCGTCACATTGTCCTTTGATGTTAACTGGTTTAATTCCGCGACATCATCAGCAATGGATGTTGTATCTTGATCAGCATACTTATGCGCATCTGCGGTCCAAGAAGCTACAGCATCGTTGGCCGTTGTCTTTGCAGTAGCTAGTTTTGAATTTGCGTCACTAACCACTTCATTGAAATGACTTTGCGCTTTATCAATAGCACTTTGATCGTACGTTTTAGCATTTAAAGCATCATCAACAGCTTGCTTAGCTAGCTTAACGTTATCATCATCAGAAAGATTAACGGCAACAACCATTTCATCTGCCACCTTCAACTTTGCAACAGCTTGATCAATTTCAGTTTTCGTACCACTCTTCTCAATCGCCTGAACATCGTCAACTCGCTTCTTCACATCGTCGTTCTCAGAATTCTTAACAGCTGCAACCACAGTATCGGCATCTGACTTTGCTTTCGCTAACTTGGTAGTAGCGTTAGTCACTGCATCATCAAAGTTAGCCTTTGCTGTATCAGCATCCGTTTGCACATATGGGTTTGCATCGAGCGCATTATCAACAGCGTTTTTTGCAGCATTAAGTGCTTCGTCATCCGCGATATCTGTTGAAACGACCGTAGAGTCTGCAATTTTTAGTTTTGCTGCTGCTTCATCAATTTCTGATGTCGTGCCATTCTTGACTGCATCTGCTACCGTCACCAAACGTCGTTGCACTTCTTCGTCGTCAGTGTGCGCAACTGCATCGGCAGCCATGTCAGCCAATAGAACAGAACGTTTGTGCACAATATCTTCGGTTGTTGCCGTCTTATCAGCAACAGCAGCATCAAGCGCCTTCTTAGCTTCCTGAACAATAGTTCCCATGTCATCTGTTACCAGGTTACTTGCATTTTGTCCTTCCAAAACGGCGCGAGTGTGCGCGACGTCTTCAGGTGTAGCTGAGTTGCTTGTGTTTTTATCCGAAAATGATGATACTGCTGTAGCTAAATCAGCAGCACTAGTTGCCAAATCAGTCGCGTTCGCTGCCGTATTCTCAAGTTTCATCAAAGTTGAAGTAACAGCGTCAACTGTATCTAGCTTTGCAATTGTCCCTGCATCAGTCGCCGTTTTTAGTCCTGAAATAATACCATCAATTTGGTTGGAAATCTTCGTCAACTGTGTAATAGCTTGAGTAATATCATCTTTGTCTTGTTGCGTCTTAGCTGTTGCTAGTGCCGCCGTCGCCTTATCAATACTCTTCTGGACATTTTCTTTAGCCGTTTGAGCAGTTGTCACTTGCGCATCAAAAGCACCTTGATCAACCGTGTAAATAACCGTCAGATTAGTATCTGTTCCAGCAACAGCCTGCAACTTTTTGCTTGAGTCAACCTTTAAGCCTTTGATTTCGGGTGCGTCATAACTTGAAACATAGTGTCCATCAGTTTCTGCAACACTATCTTTACCACCATTAATTTGCACAGTCTCTCCAGCAAGTGCTGTTACGGTGTTTGAATTAACCAAACTGGTTGGATCGTTCTTAAACTGATAATTAATTGAAACATCATTCAACACATTCTTAGCTTGGAAGTAAGAAATTCCGCCGAAAAATGACTGACCATTTCCACCATTTCCACCAAACAATCCTAATGCCATTTGCGTCTGAACTAGCACCGTCCCCGTAACTGAACTAAGCAAATATTTATCCTTGTCAGCTTGCGAAGGTGTACCTGAAATGGCCGCAAAATTTGAGTACTCAGAGTATGTCAAGTCAGCATAAATATACGTGTGCTTCACACCATTAGCATCGGCAATTTCAATCGTCTGTAACTTACCATCGACACTCTTAGGAGTCCAGATATAGTCGAAATACACACCTTGGCTCAAATAATTTGTAAACAGAGTTGTCTTATTTGATCCATTTGCGTTTGTAACATAATATGTTATCCCCAGAGAAGAACCATCGACACCATTTTTAGCATCTGAAGCTTTTGCGTAACCGACTGTTGTTCCATCCGTTTTAACTGTTTGGCCCAGAATATCTTTAGCACCATTACCGCCATTAACCGTAGTCTTCGTTTCAGCATACAACGCACCATTTGCATTGGTTTGTCGAAGGTGGACTAATAATGGATTAACGTCTCCTGTTCGACCATAATACAAATCTCTTCCCGCAATAAGAGCGTTAGAAACACCTTCGATACCATCACTAAGGTTCAATGTCTTCAAGTTGGTTCCCATTTTTAGGGTTCCCATGTCTTCAACTGCTGTAGGCGTCATAATCATACCCACAGCTTGTCCACCACCGTATTTTCCGCCACCTTGGTTAGTTTTATTCCCAGTTGTTTCGGTATTGGTAATGTCACCCAATTTACCGTTCACAATTGGTACAACTTTATAACCACCACGTACTTCAAATGCCTTTGTAGTATCAACCTTGGTTCCGTAGGCTAACGTTCCCCCTTCATTCGTAGCTTGTGGGACGATAGCTTGCCAATCAATATCACTTTTTGAAATATTTGATGGTGTTGCTATCGGATTAAATGAATGTGCTAAATCATTTGCTACAACAATTGCGGAAGAAAGATCCGATTGATTTGTAATATACTTTCCATCAACATATGAACTATTCATTGTGATGCTACCAGTAATATCACCCGTTTGCTTAAAGTTAGGTGTAACCTGTCCAGAACCAGAATACGTTACCTCTGACTTTGCTTGCGCATTACTCGTCACGATATGAGAAGAAGCAACTAATGAGTTACTTTTTACGGACCAGGTTGCATTTTTTGGTGTTGCACTATAGGTTGAAATACCATTATCTACAGCAGTCACCGCTGAATCTGGTGTCGTCTCTGCGTCTGGCGTCGTTCCCAATGCATACGCCTTTTCGCTCTCCGTATCCTTAACCGTCACCGCATCAGCTGGCACAACCACGCTACTTGCCAATGATTGTGACACAACTGAAGAAGCGTCTGATGACACTGCAACAGACACTGATGATGTTGATGAAACTGACTCAGTCACAACTGAGCTTGCTACTGAAGATGAAACAACGACGCTACTTACGACTGATGATTCTGACGTAGCAGAAACTTCAGCGCTCACTGAAGAAGCAGGTGCTGGCGTTGCACTTGCACTTAACACAACTGAATTCGTTGTGGCGTTATTAGTTGTCTCAGCTGGTGCTTGGCTGTCAGCTACTGGTGCAACAGACGAATCTACCCCATCCGCTGATGCATCCCCAGGAACCATCATCAAGCCACCCAACAATGACAACGTGGCCATACCAGCGACTACCCAGCGCTTTCCGGCCTTGTACATTTTGTAGTGAGACTTCACTTCAAAGTTACCTTTGTTCATATTAAATTGTCGCATTATTCTCGAACCCTCTATAAATATCTCTTACTCTTTGTAAAAAACATTTTAAGTCCGAATTGTGAACAGAGTATGAATTTAGGGAATTTCACTTACAAAAAATACGATAATATGTACCATGAGCGCAACAAAAAACGCCATCCTAGTTTGGATAGCGTTTTCAGCTTAATAAGCTGTTAATGAACTTAAGATTAAGTCGACAAATTTATCGTTATCTAGCGTGGTCATCAACGTCGCATTCGGTTGCTTGCCCGTCATATTATGTTGGTCAACAACCAAGTGGCCACGCGTCAACTGCCCCTGCGTTTCAACGTCTACGTAGTAATCTACCCCGCTAAACATTGTGGGGTCAATCAAGTACGCAATTACTTCTGGGTCGTTTAACACCACCGGTGCCGTCCCACTGTAATCACCGTAATGGTCCATCAAATCTGCCGCGACTTGCGCGACTGGGTTATCAACCGAACGCATCTTAGCAACCGTTTCAGCCGTGATGACACCTTGTTCCGTCAAATCACGGGTAATCATCACAACTGGGACGCCGCTATTTACTACGATTTTTGCGGCTTCCGGATCAATTGAAAAATTGTACTCCACACCTGGGTAACGATTACCTGTGTTAATTGCCCCGCCCATCAACACGATTTTTTCAATCTTGTCGTGTAATTCTGGGTGTGCTGCCAGCAATAACGCCACATTCGTTACCGGACCACTAATCGCAATCACCATTGGTGCATCAGCTTCACGCAACGTCTTGGCCATCAATTCAATTCCTGACAATTCTGATGGCGCAAACCCTGGTTCTGGGAAGTCTGCCCCGTCCAGACCTGTAAACTCACGCCAGTTATCAGCCAAGCCAAACGGTTCAACCAATGGCTTAGCCGCGCCATGTGCGACCGGAATATCCGTGCGTCCCAATAGCGTCAACGCCTTCATCGCATTGCGTTGCACATTTTCAACTGTCTGATAAGCAACCGTCGTTGAAATTGCTTTGATGTTTACCTTATCCGTGTTCGCCAACGCCAACATCAACCCAAAGAAATCTTCATGGCCTGGGTCGCAGTCCAAAATAATATCTGTCATATCGTCATCCCCAAATTAGTTAAAGTATTGCATGTGTGGCCCTTCAGCCTTGAAGCCAGCGTCCAAAATTTCCAACTGTGTCAAGATTTGCTCGTCCGTTACTTCCTTCTCAGCCCCATGCAAAATGACGTCGACACAGTTTTGGTACATCAAGCCGTAGTTACCACGTGGCGTCTCCATCTTGTGTTCAACTGGATCACCATACGCATTGATATACGTTAACTTACCGTAGTTATCTGGATTATCGGCCCCAAAATTAGGCTCTGATGGTGAAATACCAGCCAAGATATCATTTTCTTGTGCATCCATACCATACTTAATGAATGAGCCATTCGTACCATGCAAAATGTACTTTGGATATTGGTCAGCCACCAAGAAACTCGTCTTAATCTTGGCGCGCAACTTGCCGTAGTGCAATGTCACATCAAAGTTATCGTCAACCCCTTCTGGATTCGTGACTGACTTGATGTCGTACGCCACAGCTTCTGGCTTACCCCAGAGCTTAATGATTTGGTCCAACGGGTGCACACCATAACCGTAGAAGGCACCGTCAATTTGCGTGCCTGGGTTTGAAGCTGCCCCCGGACGGAAGTAATCAAAGTGTGACTCGAATTCGATTGGTTCCCCAATAAAGCCGTGATCCAACACATATTGCAGCTCCATGAATTCACCATCGAAGCGACGATTTTGGAATGGTGTAATCAACAAGCCCTTCTCGTTTGCCAATTCAATCAATGCCTTCCCCTCGGCCACTGACGTCACGAATGGCTTTTCAACTATCACGTTCTTACCCGCTTCCAACAAACGCTTAGCAAGCTCAAAGTGAGATGGCGCCGGCGTGATAACTGACACAAATTGAATTTCCGGGTCATTCACAACCGCATCCAAATCATCCGTAAATTGAATGCCACGCGCAACCAACGCGTCCTGATCTGCCGGGCGCTTGTTCAATGATGGCGTGTAAATCGTCTTAATTTCCACATTTTCATTTTCTAACAAATATGGCAAGTGATAACGATTTGCACTGTTTCCGAAGCCTACCAAGGCCATTACTAATTTATCTGACATGTTTATTACTCCCCGAATCAATGAATTTGTTCATTTATTAACAAGGTTAATTGTAAGCGGTTGCAGTAGGATAAGCAATCAAATTCACAGAATGTTCAAAAAAAACGGCCAACTCACATCGCTGTGGACTAGCCGTTTCAAAATACTTTTTAACTCATCAGCCTACTTCTTGTAAGCCCACTTCCAGTCGAATGGTGCACCAGTTGGGTTTGAGACAACACCCTTAACTGATTGACGGTACAACGTTGCGTATGATTGGTAGTAAAGTGGTGCCACACCGACTTCCTTTTCAATCGTTTGTTCAGCCGTCTTGTAGTCGTCGTAACGCTTGTTCTCATCGTTTACATCAGTCGTCTTAGCGGCCTTTTCAGCTGCATCGTAGTCAGCGTTTGACCAGCTACCGTTGTTGAATGATGAATCAGACGTGTACAAGTCCAAGAATGTTGATGGATCACCGTAGTCAGCTCCCCATGCTGAGATTACAAGCTCAAACTTCTTATCTTGTGAGAAGGCCAAACGTTGCTTAAATGGCACTTGCTTGATATCAACGTTCAATCCTGACAAGTTCTCCAACTGTGATTGCAGGAATTGCGCCGTATTCTTAGCCTTATCCGTATCGTCAGTCAACAATTGCAAGCTAAGCTTCTTCTTGCCAACTTCCTTCAATCCTTCAGCAAACAACTTCTTAGCCTTTGACTTGTTGTAGCTAATGGCACCCTTCACAGCAGCTGACTCCGCAAAGTCCTTACCTGTGTTTGGATCCTTAGCCAAGTTCTTGGCCGTCAACGTCGTGGCTGGAGTTGCGTTACCCTTCAACACCTTGTTAGACAAAGTCTTACGGTCAATTGCGTATGACAAAGCTTGACGAATCTTAACGTTCTTAAGGGCTGGTACCTTCTTCTCATTAAACTCCAAGTAGAACGTTGAAGCCATTGGAATAACCTTGTAGTCCTTACGCTTTTGTGAGGCACGCACTTGGTCTGATGACAAGTAAGCCAAATCAAGCTTGTTCCCCTTGTACAAGTTGTAACCCGTATTTTGGTCCTTGATGGTTTGAATCTCAACCTTTGGCGTCTTCACTGCGTCAGCATCCCAGTAGTTCTTGTTCTTAACCAATGAGTACTTGTTGTTTGAGCCAGTCCAACCCTTCAATACAAACGGACCTGAAGCCAACGTGTACTTGGCTGCCGTTCCATACTTGCTACCAACCTTATCCACGAAAGCCTTGCTTTGTGGGTAGAATGGCGCCATCGTCAAAACTGACTCAAGTTGTGGCATTGGCTTTTCAAGGGTCACTTCAAGCGTTTGATCATCAAGCGCTTTTACACCCAAGTCGTCCAAGTTCTTATCCTTACCTGATTGGATTGCATCCGCATTCTTAATACCTGAGAACAAGTAGGCATATTGTGATGCCGTCTTAGGATCATTCGTACGTTGCCAACCATAGACGAAATCTTGCGCCGTAATTGGATCGCCGTTCGCCCACTTCAAGCCTGAACGCAACTTAAACGTGTACGTCAACCCATCATCAGACTTTTGCACAGACTCAGCCAAGGCCAATTCAGGCTTGTTATCCTTGCCGTTACGGTACAAACCATCACCAGTGGCTTGCAACGCATCGAAGTCAACCGATGCTGTTGCCTTTGATGGATCAGCGGTTCCCAAGTCAGCCGTTTCCATCCAGTTAATCGTCTTATACGTTGCTGCTCCTGCAGACAATGATGCCAAGGCTGATCCCAAAATCAATGCCGTTGACAACAAAGCTGAAGTCTTCACTACCTTATTCATAATTCGTTCCCCGTTTCACTTGCACTTATATTATGTTCATTAGAATACTATGAGAAATAGTAAGTGTCAACAACGTTATTCTTTAATTTCTCATTTTATCCAATCTAAACCCCATAAAACGCCCGTATAAAGGCTTTTATCAAAATGAGAAACCTTTTAATTTGTCAGAAAACCTGACATTGGAAGTCTGAATTACGCAAAAAAAGTACGGCTGTGCAATCGCATCAGCCGTACTTTTTAATCTATTATTTGATTTCCCAATCGTCCAATGAATCGACTTCATGGGTTGGCTGTTTGTCAGCCGCGGCAACTTGCTCTTTCGTTGAAACACCTGTATAGACCAGCAATGTATCAATGTCAGCATTAATTCCCGCCAAGATATCCGTATTGTAATTGTCACCAACCATAACCACTTGGTCAGCTGTCAAACCAGTTCGACGCAATGCGCCAGCCATGATAATGGTTTCTGGCTTACCAATGACAACCGGCTTTTGTTGTACCGCTGTTTGCAAAGCAGCCACCAACGTACCGGCACCAGGTAACATCCCCCGTTCATTGGGCAAGTTTGTATCAACGTTGGTTGCAACGAACTTCGCACCATGCTGAATAGCAAGGGTGGCTTGTACTAACTTCTCATAGTTAATATCACGATCCAAACCAATAGCAACCGCATCAGCTGGTCCTTCGCTCACTAACTCAAAGCCCTTTGCTTCCAAAGCCACCTGCAAGCCGATTTCACCGATCATCAAGACACGCTTAACGTCTCCTAACTCAGCCAAATAATCGGCCAAAGCCATTGCACTCGTGTAGACTTGCTCTGCCGTCGTGGGAATATCGTGATTATCCGTTAAATTGGCAGCCACTTCATCAGGTGTCTTCGTTGAATTGTTCGTCACAAACAGATATTGCGATGACGATTCAGCCAAGCGTTCAATGAACCGTTTCCCAGCTGGAAAGCGCTTCGTCCCTTGGTAAATCGTCCCGTCCAAGTCAATAAAATATCCATCGTAGTGTTGTGCCATGTTAACTGATTATCCCTTCGTTTCTGTGGTTTGTCGTTCGCGAATCTGGAAACGCCGGCGCTTTTTATGTCCCTTCGTTTCAACAGTATTCGCCCGTTCCTTCACATGCTTGGCCTTATTACCAGCCGGCTTCGTCTTCTCAGCCACTGCCGGTCCCTTTGGCTTACTCTTGTGATGCTGGTTATTACCGCCATCTTTGTTATTTGAATGGTTCGTATTGGTATTTGAACGGCGTTGACGACGACGCTTACGATGAACCGGTTGTTGTTCATCTTCGCCTTCATCAACATCATGTGGTTCAAGGTTTTCCAACACAAAATATGGTGCCCCAAAATTAACTTCTTCATATAAGTAGTCTTGTAGGGCAGAAATTTGTTGGCTACGGGCGACACCAGTAGCGCCATCCTTATAAAAGCCATGTAGCCGCAATTGATCAGCTGCAATGTCACCAACTAGAAAATCATATTTTTCGAGGAAGTCACTAAATCGGGCCGCCATTTTTTGTTGATCATAAGCTTCCCGGTAGTTATGGACTAACCGGTAACTCCGTTCATTGATAAAAATGACATCAGATGTTTCACCAGTTGTGATAGTTGTTGCTTCTTGGCGCTTAATAAATTGCTCCTCAGCAAGTTCTTTCATCCGTTCGCGATCCATGTTGTGGGCCTCCTTTCTGCTGTATTTTATTTAAGGTGTAAACGTGTCAGCCAAATAGGCCGCAAAGTCCTCACGAATTACTGTATCATATGACATCACGTTCTGTCCCGCAATTTCCAAAGTTGGGAAATACGGAATAAACATGTAATGGTCTAAGCCACCAATTGTATACGTGGCCGCCATATCGAGTGGCTGGCCTTTCACGAGAACATCCCCATTCGCCAAGACGGTTAGTCCCGCCCATACAACTTCACCCCAGGCCTCGCCACGGAAACCCATGCCTTTTAGTCGATTAGGCCGTAAGAAGTTACGGTTCTTTTCAATTTCATGAGCCAGACGCCACAAATCACGCCCTGCCAACGTTGAACGCATCGGGTGCACCGCATGTGGTAACAAAGCGTGCAAATCCTTTGCAGTGACTAAGCCAGCAGGTAAATCATGCAGAAACAAGCCCGTCGATAACATCGCCACATCAGTGTGTGTGCGTTGCATCAGGGCCGCTAGTCCCAAATCAATCAAGCGATGTTCACCACGAATATCCGTTGTGTACGCCGTTGGTAGGTCTGCAATCACCCGCTTCGCTAGTTGTTGCTCACCACTAGTTTGATACCCGGCAATCTCAATCTCATCTTCACGCACGGCTGGCAAATCATCCGTGACTACTGTACGGGCCTGCATGTGGACCAACTTGCCGTCTTCAATTTCTAATTCAATTCGGCCGATATGATCCCCGTAACGCCCGGCCGCCGCGATTAATGAATTACCGCGTTTCTCACCATGTTCCAACAAATGGTGCGTGTGGGCACCGATAATCACGTGCAATTCTGGGTAATGCTCGGCCAAGTACCGGTCAGTTGGTAGGCCTAAGTGTGATAACAAGATATTGATATCTGTTTTACCAGCCAATTCCGGCAAAATGCGCTGTAACGCACTGTCAATTTCTTCTGGCATCCAATTTAACAACGGTAGGGTCAAAATAAACGGCGCCGTGAACCCGAGTACGCCAATCCGAGTACCCTGTGGCGTCGTAATAATGCGGTAAGCTACTGCCCAATCCGGAATATTACCGGTCGTTTTATCCGTGATGTTACCTAAAACAACTGGAAAATTGGCCTGGTCATACAAGTGATTTAAATCATCATGCGCTAAACCTAAGCCCTCGTTATTACCAATTGTCACGGCATCATAGCCAACTTCATTCATCAAGGCCACGTTGGCTTGCCCCATCGTGGCTTCAGTTAGGGGGTGTTGGCGATCCAAAAAATCACCAATATCAAACGTCAAGACGCTATAGCCATCGCGTCGTAACTGACGTTTGCGCGTTAATAAATAGCGCCGGATTTTAGGCCAACGCTCTAAATGCGAGTGTAAGTCATTCGTATGTAAAATCGAAATTTTATCTCGCATCTAGTTACCTCCGCTTGGCGAAATCATCATGCTTTCGTTGAATAATTAATTCAATTTCGTTCATTGTTAAGGGTGTGCTCCAGGCTGGCCGTTCATCAGCCATCAAGTAATCCAAATCAGCACTATCCACACCGACATTAATATTTTCTTGGACTGGCACGCTGTAGTGGTGAATGTGGCCGTGCAAATTAATGCTACTTGGTGTTTGACCAAACATCATTGGATAGTGCGTCAAAAAGAATTGGTGGTGATTAGCCTTAATAATACGACCAACATCCTCAAATTCATACTTAGGCTTACCGTCTGATAGGACTGGATTGTGGGCGGCCAAATACTTAAACAACGCTCGTGAATCATGATTTCCCTTGATAATCACAATGTGTCCGTTTAATTGTTCCAAGATGCCCGCAATCATTTCATGCCCTAGTTTGGCTGGCCGGATGTGGTTCACCATGGCAATATCGCCCAAATGGTAAACCGTGTCCGTTTCACCAACCCGGTCATTCCAGGCCTTAATCATTGCAGGGTGCTCATCTTCTAAGAAGTTAAATGGGCGAGGTGCAAAATTATTACTTTGCAAAAGTTCTTCATGGAAGAAATGCGTATCAGAAGTAAAATATTCCATTTTTCTCTAACCCTCTTTTAGCGGAGTCGTCCGCCATCATAACTATTAATCCACTTTTCAAACGCAGCAAAATCTTCAGGAAAAGCATTTACGCCACCAAAGCGTAAGACATCTGGTTGATCATCGAACTGAACAATCAAGCCCCATTCATCGGTTGTGCCTGGTTGCACTTGCCGATAATCCGCCTGCCAATTTGGCAAAGTTGCCATTAATTTCCTTTCGATGTTTGGCCATTGAAAGGAAACGTCTTGCCACATTGTCGCAAATTGGCGCCACTTGGCATTTGTGGGTTGCTCACGCATAAAGACAAATGTTGGATCCGTGACATCCATAATCGGCGCATTCATTGTCGCAGGTACGCGCAAATAAAAAGCGTGCTGATCGGTCTGCTTCGCGTAAATATAATCAAATCCCGTCGCTAAATTACCACGATAAAATTCAAAATATTGTAGTGCCATCTTATTTATCAATCACAATCAAGTCAGTTGGGATACCTGCCGTCAAGTTTTCAAACCCGTCGGCCGTCACGACAACATCATCTTCAATCCGCACGCCACCCTTGCCAGCAACATAAATACCTGGCTCTATTGTTAATAGCATGCCTTCACGGACAACGTCTTCAGCTGGTGAACTAGCTGACAAGATTGGACCTTCGTGAATATCCAAACCAATGCCGTGACCTGTGGCGTGGTTGTACTCCTTGCCATAACCAGCTTCCGTGATAATATCACGGGCAACCGCATCCAATGTCGCATTCGCAACACCTGGCTTTACAGCGTCAATCGTGGCGCGTTGCGCAGCCAACGTCACGTCATAAATGCGCTTTGATTCTTCATCGAGCTCACCAAACGCTAACGTACGTGTGATGTCTGACGTGTATCCATCGACAAAGTAACCAAAGTCAATCGTCACTAACTCACCCGCCGCAATTGGCTTATCTGAGTATGTGCCGTGTGGCAAAGCACCACGGTACCCCGAGGCCACAATCGTATCAAATGAGGCTTTGTCAGCCCCCTTTTCCTTGATAATGCGATCTAACAAGTTCGCCACTTCGCGTTCTGTCATGCCAACGTGCAACTGCGGTACCATCTCATTAAAAGCTGCCACTGCGACGTCAGCTGAACGGCGCAACTTAGCTAACTCATCAGCATCTTTTACTTCTCGAATGGCTTCAAGTAGCGCAGGTACCGGTGCGATATCGACACCAACAAAGTTTTCATCAAGGTAATCAAAGTCGCGGAATGGTAGCGTGTCTTCGAAGCCCAAGTTTTCAATCTTAAAGCGCTTTGCAGCAGCCATTGCCACACCCCAGTAATCACGGGTAACCAACAGTTGCGTGCCTTCATCGAGGCGCTCACGATATTCTTCTTCGTAGCGGGCATCCGTAATCAAGGCGGCATTTTCACGACCGATTAGAACCAAGCCGTCACCCGTGCCACCTTCAAAACCAGTCAAGTAACGCATGTTTGTCCCATCAGCAATAATCATCCCGTCGATTCCCAGCGGTTCGAATAGGCGACGGACATTTTCAATTCGTGTGTTCATCAGCATTTTCCTCGTTTTCTTAATGTTTCCATTATAGCAAATTGTCATAGGCTCCGACCGGATATGGTCAGAATGACACGCAATATTGATCTCGTCCCGGAAATTTCAACCTTTCGACTATTTGGGAACTTTTACAAATTTAGATGCGATACGTCTTATACTAAATAACGTTGAGATATGGGATACCATATCCAAACGTATCGAGAACTCTCTAACTCTTTCTTCTCA
This sequence comes from Weissella cibaria KACC 11862, assembly GCF_000193635.1. Lineage (GTDB taxonomy): Bacteria > Bacillota > Bacilli > Lactobacillales > Lactobacillaceae > Weissella > Weissella cibaria. The sequence continues at coordinate 13,579 of NZ_AEKT01000050.1, forward strand.
TTTGATACGATTCGGCCAGCAACTACTACCCCTAGATGTTGGCCACGAAAACAATACATAAAAAGGCCAGAGCACGATAACCCGCTCTGGCCTTTTGTGTGTCTATTTAATTGTTATCGTGTCACTTGCTTGCAAATCAGCGACTGCCGACCAGTCGATCGTTACCCCTAATCCTGGGGTACTCGGTACCGGTAATCGGCCGGCCACAATTTCAGGTTGTGCTAACACAATGTCTCGTTCGAAGTACCGTGATGCACTTGAACTATCCGCTGGCACTTGGCGTGTCGCTGGCATTGAAGCCAACGCTAGGTCGACTGCCCGGCCGACACCGGAACTCAGCATGCCACCAATCCACGGAATTTTATCCACCACTGAAATCTGATGGATTGCCTGTAATGTCGGCCAAATCCCACCAACCTTGGCTTGTTTGAGCGTAAATGCATCAGCAATTGCTAATCCTCGCGTAATATCCGCCAAATCATTTAAGGATTCATCCAAACTAATATGCAACTGCGTTAACTGTTGTTGTGCAATCTGGTGTGCCTGCCAAGCGTCGGTCGCAAACGGTTGCTCAATCATGAAAACCCCTGCTTGTTCAAGCGCCCATAGTCGATCCATCATCGCCGGTTGCCAGCCGGCATTCGCATCAACAGAAAATAGTTGGTCCGGAAAAGCTGCTAAAACGGTCTGAAGTTGTTGTAAGTCCGTAGCGACAGCCAGTTTCAACTTAATTCTTTGATACCCTTGGGCAACTGCCGCTGCAATGGCCCGTTGGGTAGCTTGGGCATCAGTCTGAATACCAATCGCAATTCCTACCGGCACAGTTGCACCGACCCCGCCAATCATTTGCTGTAATGATTGGCCCTGTTGTTTACCCTGAATATCCCATGCCGCCATTTCAAGCGCGGCCTTGGCAAAGGAGAATCGGATTTGCGTTTGTAGCCAATTACTGAGTGTCGTTGCGGAATCAAATGTCTGTCCCAACATCAAGTGACTTAGTCGTTGCACCTCAGCTAGCGATTCAGCCTGAGATTCTGGCGCATAAGCATGATCAATAAACGACTGGATATCACCAAAGCCAGTTATACCATCGGTTGTGGTGACCGCCACCAAAGTTAATGGCCGCTCATAGGTCACATCATGCGCCGTTTTGAATGGCGATTTCAAGCGTAACTGTAATGGGTACAAGGTGATGGCTGCAATTTGCATCGTTACACCTCAGCTTGCAAGGCAGCAACGACGGCAGCACCGTTTTCGAAATGCACGTTATGCCCCGCACCAGGCACAATTACCCGGCGGACATTTGGTAACCGAGTCGCCATGTCGGCGTTCAGACGGTCAAACTTTTGATCATTTTCACCGGTAATCAATGTCACGGGTACTAGCAAGGTTGCCAAACCATCCCAATAATTTGGCATTGCTCCCGTGCCGAAATAACGTAGTGAATTGGCAACATTAGCCGCCGTTTGATTAACCCGTTGCTCATGCATAAATTGCTGTTGCGTTAGTGACAACTGTTGTTGACTCGCAAACAACGGTAACTGTTCCCAATCTGCCACAAATTTTGCCATGCCAGCTGTTTCAATCCGCTGGGCTTTTTCAGCATCTGCCGCCACCCGTGCCTGTCGCGCGTCAATATCGGCCAACCCGGCCGTGCCACTTTCTAGGTACAAATGAGACACATAAGCTGGCTGCATCATCGCAAAAGCTAGCGCTAGCCGTGCGCCCATTGAGTAACCAACTAACCGAATATCGTGTAAGTCAAATAAATCGAACAAGGCGACTAGGTCTTTGACTTGATTTTCAGCTGAAAAACGTGGCGCGTCCGCAACAACTGGGGCCTGATTCCCAAATCCTAACAAGTCAATGTAAACTCGCGTGCCTTGCGGAGCAATTTGCTCGAATTCCGCATAACTACCCATGAAACCATGAAAGAACACCCAGGTTGGCTTTCCTTCACCTACAATCCGAACGTGATAAGGATAATCATTAATAATAGCTGTCTTATCCATGGAAAGCCTCACGTAGTTTTGCCAACAATGCGTCGTGTTCTGCGACGTTAGCTTCGCGATTACTCTTAATTTCAAGCAAACGCAATCCCTGAGCGGGTTGGGCTAACAATTCACGTAATCGTGCCTGGTCGGCAACCAATTCATAATCCGCGTGATAAAGTTTAGCCACATCCGCAATCTCAAATGGTAATGGCGTCCCAAACATTGGTTCGAAAAAGGCCTTCGCTGCTGCTTGTGGCAAGAATGAGAAGATTCCGCCACCCTGGTTGTTAACCACCACAATGGTCAAATCTAATTGTGCCTGATGTGCCATCATCAACCCATTCATATCATGGAATAACGTCAAATCACCAGTCAAGAACGTTGTTGGCTTGCCGGTCATGGCCATACCAAAAGCTGTTGAGACTGTCCCATCAATTCCGTTCGCCCCACGGTTCGCCATCACCCGAATTGCTTGCGTTGGCATAAAGTAATTATCCATATCCCGAATTGGCATTGAATTGGCCACGAACAATTGGCTATCAGCCGGCAAACTCGTCATCGCTAATGGCAAGGCCACTTCTGTCATGTCAGTTGATGCAATCGGCTTTGTCAACGTGGTCTTCACCGTTTGCCAACGCGCTAAAAAGGCAACGCTATCGCTGCCTGGCTCAGCCAGCAAATCAGCAATCAAGCCCATCTCATCAACGGCGACCGTAATTTCGGCTTGTCGTGAGTGGTCATGGCCGGCCACATTTTGACCAACTTGAATAACTTGCACGTCATTGGCCCGCAACCAAGCGACAACTCGTGCAGAAACCGGTGTGCCACCAAATCGGATAACCACTTCTGGCACCAAATCATCAGCCAACACATCAGCCTCAAGCAAAGCATCAATCCCATTAATCGCATGATCACTTGGACGAACCCCGCTCAACACATCCGCCAAAATGGGTAACTTAAAGTGATTCGCGAATCGTTCAAATTGGGTGGCATCCCAAGTCATTTCATCAGGTCCTGCTAACACCATTGCCCGCTTATCACGGAGTAAGGCCGCAATGCCTTGCACCGTTTGCCAGTCGGCCCGCGTTTGACCAGTAATGATATGCTGGGCCACCACTGCTGGCCACGTTGCACCCAAGTCAGGCATCAAGGGCTTGCGCAACGGCAAGTTAATCTGCACCGGCCCTGCTGGTGCAGTCACTGCTGTCACCACCATCTGTTGCACACGATAGTCAATATAACGTGTCACATCAGCATGCGCATCTTGCATCTCAACAGCCACAAAATCCTTGATATTATCCCCATATAGGTTCGTTTGGTTGACCGTTTGTGGTGCACCAATCGCTTGTAACTCGGCTGGGCGATCGGTTGTTAACGCAATCAATGGGACGTGTGACACGTGGGCTTCCATCATGGCTGGTAAATAATTAGCCGTTGCCGTTCCTGATGTCGCTAATAATGCAACGGGTTGGTGCATCGTCTTTGCCATTCCTAACGCGAAGAAGGCTGCTGACCGTTCATCAACGTCTACCGTGACACGCACATCATCGCGGACGTGTTGCATCTCAGCTAACAACAAAGCAAATGGCGTCGTTCGTGATCCTGGTGATACCACAAACTCATGAACACCTTGTGCAACCAAACTACCTAACAGGTGTTTAATATTCGTCGTCAAAACTTCATTTGCCATCTACTTATCTTGCTCCTTCAATAAATTCATCATTGGGGTCATCTTCAGCCCCGTTTCTTCAAATTCAGCTTGTACATCTGAGTCCGCTAAAATACCGGCACCGGCAAATAACGTCGCTGTCTGTTGCTTCAGCCACATCGACCGAATACCAACAATCATTTCGCCATCGCCATCCGGCTTCACCACGCCAATTGGACCTGCAAACAGACCACGGGGGTGCTGCTCAATCGTCCGAATCGTTGCCATTGCCCAGTCAACAGGCTTACCACCAAGCGCTGGCGTTGGGTGCAAACGTTCAGCAAGGGACAATACCGTGTTGTCACCATTTAATTGCCCCGCAATCGGCGTGTACAAGTGTTGGACCTGTGGGTTCTTCATGATTTGTGGTCCATCTGGTAACGTCAAAGTGGCCACATCTTGCAAGCGCGACACAATCGTTTCAACTACATACGCATGCTCTTGCAAGTTCTTGGGGTCTTGTAAGAGCTCAGTTGCCAAACGCGCATCTTCCGCTTCATCAGCGCCTCGACGAATCGTTCCGGCAACACCAGCCGTTTCAAACTGACCGCGGTTAACTTTTGCCAGGCGTTCCGGGGTTGCTGACACAAACACCTCATCCCCCCGCTTCAACACGAAGTGGTAACTATTGGGTTGTTGCGTCGCAAGGTCGGCTAGCAACGTCGCTAAATTCAACTCACCCGTTAACCTAACTTGTCGTTGCCGGCCTAGCACCACTTTTTGGTGGTTGGGATTTTGCTGCATGTCATCAACTGCCGTTTGGACCCGATCTGGCCAATCGCGTTCATCCGTTTGGCTTATAATCGCTGGCCCAGCTATGGGTGTCGGTGCCCCGAACGGATCCGTTTCACGTCCCCATAAATGTTGATCTGTAATGTCGTATAGCACTTCCGGCAACACGAAATAACCATTCATTAGTGCGCTATCTGTAACGGATTGTTCATCGAATGAAAAGCCACCAAAGACTGGGTAACGTTGTTCACGTGCCCATGCTGCCACGTCTTGAAAATCCGCTCCAAACTTCTCTTCACGGACACCAAAACCATAGTAGCGTGTTCGCTTATCAGCCGTCGCAAAATAGACGGCATGTTCAGACCGATCAAACCGATCGCGTAACTGTTTTTCAGTTGGAAAGCTCATCTCAAACACCTCACTGTTTTTCGCTTATTCCAGTATATCCTACCTAGCAAGGGTGCAACACCCAAAATAAAAAGACCAACTGCAACTGCAATTGATCTGATTAATTATTTTGTTGCGAATCCCTTATCATGCAAATGTTGCGTTGCCAGGCTGTTGTCCTTCGCAGTTGTCGCAACCATTTTCATATTATGCTCTGTCCAGTCTTCGTCGATGCCCCGACCGGCAAAATACTCACGCATGGTGTCGTTGTACGTGGCCACAGCACCTTCCAATGCTGCTTGATCATACTTGTCCGTCATCCAGAAGCCACCTTTAACGGGTAACTTAGGCTTCACCCCAGGTTCCTGGTCAGGATACCCCAACGACAAGCCCATCACTGGCTTCACAAACTTTGGCAACTGTAACGTATCCTGTAGGAAATCAAGTGGACGTACCGCCCCAGCCATCGTCACCGCGCCAAGGCCCACCGCGTTAGCTGCCAAAACAGCATTCTCTAAGGCAATCCCCGCTGAAATCAAAGCACCCTCGGTCATGTTATACCACGCCAAGTTTTCTGCCATTACAGCAGCTTGTTCTGGCGTTGCACCAACAAACAGCTTGTTGTAATCAATCGCCAAGACGAAGAACCGTGGTGCGCCAGCGATATACCGCATCCCCACCCGTTCCGTAATTTCATCCTTCACAGCTTGATCAGTAATCTCAATGAACGTCACTGGTTGAAAGTTATTCATATTCGGACCTGATGCAGCGGCTGACAAGACCGTCATCACCAGCTCATCTGAAACGGGTTCATCTTTAAAAGCCCGAATTGATGCGCGATTCGACAAAATTTTAAATACATCGTTTTCCATGGTTGACCTCAATATCTCAAATTATTATCTTAATAGCCTACCATAATTTGAAAACGATTTCATAATTACTTACTCAAACTGCGCATCATACAACGTCTTATAAACACCATTTTGGGCAAGCAACTCATCGTGTGAACCGCGTTCTACAATTTCGCCCTCGTTCAACACAACAATTTGATCAGCATTATGCACTGTACTCAAGCGGTGCGCAATCACAATTGTCGTCTTGTGTGTCATTAAATTATCCAAGGCGTGCTGAATAATTTTTTCTGACTCGTTATCCAACGCAGCCGTTGCTTCATCAAGAATAACAATTTCAGCATCCTTAACCAAAGCACGCGCAATTGACAAGCGCTGCTTTTGACCACCAGACAACTTCACGCCACGCTCACCGACAGTCGTTGCCATACCATCTGGCAAGCCACGAATGAAGTCCGCAATCGCGGCTCGTTCAGCAGCATCCCACAACTTGTCATCAGACACCTCACCTGAGCCATAACGGATGTTGTCCGCAATTGTCCCATCGACAATCGTCACGTCCTGACTGACGATTGAAATATGTTGCCGCAAATCACGAATATCAATTGCTTCAATTTTCGTATCATCAAACAAGATGTCACCACCCGTTCGTTCATAAAAGCGGGTCAAAAGTCGAATTAGCGTTGACTTACCAGCACCAGAACGGCCAACCAAAGCCGTTGTCTTGCCCGCTGGAATTAACAAGTTAATGCCATTAAGCGATGCAACTCGTTCTTGATCATAACTAAATGACACGTTTTGCAAATCGATACCGGTTTGCAAGGGACTTGGGAACGCGACTGGTTCAGACGCGTTCTTAATTTTCTCCTCAGCACCCATAATATCTTTGATACGGTCATATGAGACTTGTGCCGTTTGGAGCATATTTAATAGCCGTGAGAATGACCGAATTGGATCTTGCAATAATGATAGATAACTCAAGTAGGCCACTAATTGACCAACCGTCATGTGCCCTTTAATAACTAACCAACCACCAAATGCCAACACAATCGCTGTTCCAACTGTATTAATAAAGTTAACTAAGGGTTGGAAAATCGCCTGCCACCGGGTCGCTTCCAATTGATAACCATTTTGTGCTTCAACGACGTCTCGGAAACGAGCGGTTTCTTCGTCTTCCGTTGTATAGCTCTTAATCAGCTCAATCTCTGTGATGGTGCCCTGCAACTGATTCGAAATTTGCGAACTCGTAGCGCGTACCTTGGTGTAGGCTTCACGAATCTTACTACGGAAGTAACGAATCGTCACAAAGAGCACCGGAAAGGTTACTGTCACCATCAAGGCTAGTTGCCAGTCCTGCAAAAACAAAAACGTTAAGACAGCGACGAATGTAAAAATATTACCAATAATGCCAAAACTGTCTGAACTAATCAGGTTTTGCAAGTTACTAATATCGCTGGTTAACCGAACCATCAAATCACCCGTCTTGGCGTTTTGAAAATAGTCATAATCCTGCTTCAAGATACGGTTATAAGTCTGCAACCGTAAATCCGTAATTGAACGTTGCGACAGCATCTGCATCAAATAGGTCGACACGAACGTCACGACACCCAACGCTAGCGTTGTCAAAATCAGTAGCCCAACCTGGACCGCCAACGAGTGGATGTTCTTAAGCGCCACGGCGTGATCAATCACATGTTGTGTAAACTGAGGCACCACAAAATTAAGCCCGGCAATAATTACCAGCAAGGCCACATTCAAAACAAGCAATGATTTGCGCTTCAATACACTGCCAAAAACAAACTTTAACATCTCACCAAGGGTGGTATCCGACTCCTTCAGATACGCTTTAACCTCAGCTGGACTCATGCGTCCACGATTCATCATATCTCTCACCTCACTTATTCCAGCAACTATCTTACCACTTACAAAAAGTGTGAGCGCAAAAAAGAACTTATTTAAGTTACGCTGAAGGTAAAGCGCTTACAATTTAACTATACAAAAAGTGAACAACAACCTTGGAGGTACGATTATGATTCGAACTATTGGTAACCGTGTAATGGCATCTTTCATGGCTGTAAAGGCCAGCTTGCTGACATTTGTTCTTTTCGCAATTTAACTAATCTTAGCCCGTCCTGACGCACAGCGTTGGGGCGTTTTTTTATTTATCGGTTTTTGGGTTTGTGCGCGTCGTGCTAGCGTACGAGGCGTGGGTGTGGGGGATTGGCTTCGACAAAGATGACAGCTGGGAAACTCCGCCGGCGCGAGCACCGGCTAGCACCCAACTAATTGTGTTAAGAGTCTGGGTCCGTTCGCTTTATCTAACCGGCGGTCGGCCGAACTTGTGAGTTCCCCACCTGTCATCGCTACGCCAATCCCCCACACCCACGCCAGCATCCGAGATATTCTCGGTTTGTTTGATGGCCATCATTAGGTCGGCCGGGTCAACTTATGATTCACATCAATATTTTAGTAGCCATTTGACAACTTCAGACATCAGAGAACATCTTGACTGTCGCAACCAAATTCAACGACAATACCAAT
>NZ_AEKT01000049.1 GCF_000193635.1 Weissella cibaria KACC 11862
TGCATTCAAGCACACGAAATGCAGTCTACTGTAATTGCCGCTTTAAAACGAACTCATACGCTCGTTCAAACGATTTACCATTTAAAATCATCGATGCTATAGTAACCATCACAGCTTTCATTTTTAACTTTGAACTCACTTTGGCAAAAGGTAGCCTCTTCAAAATTTCAAATCTGAATAATTTTTTATGCACACTACTGGCATACTTAGTAGCCCATATCAAGTGGCCGATGTTTTCCACAAATCGCATATCCGATATTTTCTCTTTATGACCCTTCTGCACCAAAATTGATGTTTCAATATTATGTAGTAGATTGTTAACGTTAACCATATCTTCCAAAGACATACTGTGTACTGCACTATCTTCATGCATGATGTAGTCATAATGTGTCTCATCGTGAATGCGTGCTTTCAAATGGGTCGTTTCGCTAATTAGTTGAAACAGCGCACTCAAATCTTCATTTACTCTATATTTTTCAGGGAACGATACATTTTGCCACAATTCTAGTTTACTAATGTAAGCAACCGGATACCCTTTAATTGTTCCGTCACAAAGATAGCTCAATAATTCTTCTTGTCCAACTACCGTGTCTTTCACTGCACTCCCATAATTAAGTTGAAACTTATCTGGTAATGGTGCATTTTTCATTTCATCTACTAATGTAATCTTGAAAAAGTCAATATCGGTATCTTTACTTTCTATCGCTTCCACGTATGAAGAAATCAATTTTTCATCAAAATAATCGTCCCCATCTAAAAAAATAATATATTTCCCCTTAGCCTGTATTAGGCCGTAGTTCCTCGCTCCGGATACACCGCCATTAGCAATACTATAAATTTCAAATCTCTTGTCCGCCTTCACCAAAGGGTGTTCCCGCAACAACATCTCTGTTCCATCTATGGAACCATCGTCTATTAATATAAACTGTGCAGAATGATAATTCTGTTTATTCAAATTAACAGCCAATTCATCAACATACTTGGCGGAATTATACAGAGGAACAATAACAGAAACTTTAACCATAATTACACCCCTGACCTCCTAAGTTTTAAAGTCTGATAAACTGAATAAGATCGACTCAAAAAACAAATTTTGTTCTTAATCAGCCACGATAATATCCTATACCTGAATGTATCTTGTTCAAGATTTAATTGTTGTATCTGATTTAACACTCGTCGCCGTCTGATTTCGGTTTGCCGCTTGTCCTTAAGCCATGATGTCTGATCAAATGACGTCATGAATCGGGTTAATAAATATCTGTTTTTAACTTCTTGACTAAATTTTGTGTTCGAATTTTTAATCAGCATTATCGAATCAAAAAAATCATCATAATTTTGAATCGATTGCGTTTTAGAAATTGAACCTCGTCTACTTCGATAATGAATTACTGGTAAATCAATTAACCCACACTCACGAGCATTATCGAATAGCAAAAACGTTGTAGCGCAATCCTCATAGTTTTTACCAACCGGAAATAAAATTTCATGATTTATATATATTTCCCTTTTAACAATGTGACTCCACGAATAATTTTCAACAGAACTTTTTGGATTACAAAGTAACTCAAATAAGTCGTCTCCCGTCAGTTTTTTCCAGTCAGTTGTCTCGATACTTTTAACTTCTGACTTTCTATATGTTGTACTAAATGTATCAAACGAAAACTGTACAATATCTAGATCATACTGTTGCAATAAGGAAATCATGTCCCCAATTATATTAGTATTTATTAAATCATCGGGGTCCAAAAACCAAACGTATTTACCTTGTGCTACTTCTAAACCTGCATTTCTAGCTGCACTAAGCCCTGCATTATCGGTATGCAAAACCACCGCTTTTTCAGAACCCAATTTTTCTTGATATCCATCTAAAATTAATCCTGAATTATCACTAGAACCGTCATCCACAAAGTAAAACCTAAACTGCCTGCTTTTGATATTACTCATATTCTCCAGAAATGCCGGTAAATATTCTTGAACGTTATACACTGGTACAACTACTGATATTAATTCCATCTTTCTCACTCCATATCTAATCGTTCATCACACACTCGTCTTTCTTAAAAAAGTCGAATAGATATTACTACGTAAAGAATTTGGCATCATTATGACCGTCGAATGTATAAACGCCATGCTTATAAAGTGCCAAAAATTGATGCGTTTATTCTTTAAGGCATCTACCCTAAACTTCAAGTAACACAGCAAATATTTGAACCCGCCCCGCCGTTTAAACATTTTTGATGAAATTCTAGCTTTCACTAATGGCTCGCTTATATTTCTACATTGCCAGTCAGTATGTAGAATTCGAAGCCATAAATCGTAATCTTCAAAAAGTAGCATATCTCGATATCCACCCGTCTCTTCAAGGACCTCCGTTCGGATCATAACGGTCATATGATTCATTGGTGACTTATACTTTGCATATTTAAAAATTTCACGATGTTCTATTGGCACCACGCGAAAATCTAGCCTTGCATCATCTTCGAACTCTTGAATATACGATCCCACCATGCCAATTGAACTATCGCTTTCAAGAACTTCTAATTGCTTTTCAAATCGTTCTGCTTCATTTAAATCATCAGAATCTACTCGCGCTACATATGGATATTTTATATATTTTTGTCCCTCAGATAGTGCACTACCTAATCCACAATTTCTAGCAATACTGATTGTCTCAATGACTCCTGGATACTTCTTTTGAAAAGTGTTAATAACATTTTTTAGAATCTTGTTAATTGGCCCATCTTCAACGATAATGCATTGCTTAGGTAAGATTGTATTATCAAAAACCGTTTTTAATGCTTCTCGTAATTCCTCCGGATCATTTTTGTCATATATTGCCATCAAAACACTAAATTCCTTGAAATTTTCGTTCAAATCTCCATCCCCCTCTTTTTAATTTAAATATCAATAAAATCTACAGGCTGACTTTTCCTTATTTTTTTTAAATTAACTCGTATGTTTCTGATAGACCTATACAGCCACAGTTGATTAAATTTCATCACTACGGCTACTAATAAAAGCCGTTTTGGTAAGGAACGAAGCTGTTTAATCGTATAAGTATTCAAGCTTTGAGATATTTTATAATAGTCTTCATTTCTTTGTTGTCTTATACAATCAAGTGCATCATTTATTGTGCTTCTAAGTTGCAATTCCCGTCGATAAACGACTGGCAACGTATTTAATTCCGCAATATTCAACACTTCAGTAACATAATTTTGATGATTGTTTAGGATACTATATGGAAATTTCTTAGTTACACTATTTTCGTGTTGACGGTATCGATATATTGAAACTGGTACTCTTGCCAGACTAGAAGCATATGTTACAAACCGCATAACAAATAACGCATCTTCTCCTTTGTATATATCAGTGTTAAACCTAATATTTTTTTTGTTTATAATTTTCATGTTATATAGCTTAGCAATTGGGCCTGAATCACCTAACTTCACACTATTTTTCTGTCCTTTAAATCCAGATAGTCCTAGAATGATGTCTTTTTTTTGCTCCTCACTTAATTGGGCGACTATATTTTCACGTCCATGCAAGGCAGACAAATCAATCAAGTCAATTTTTTTCTCAATCATTTCGAAAACTTCATCGGGGAGTTTAGATAAATTAATTAGGTCATCAGCATCCATGAACATCACATACTCAGTTTCCGTATTAACTAAGCCTATATTTCTAGCGTTAGAAACACCCCCATGATTTCCTTCCAAAACCTTCAAACGCATGCATTTTTCGTATTGTTTCGCACGCTCTACCGTGTCATCCGTTGATCCGTCATCAACGATTAACACTTTCATTTCCGGATAATCTAAAAAGCACTCAATGCACTCCTTTATATATTTAGCAGCGTTGTATGCCGGAATAATGACAGTCAAATTTTGAAACATATTTTCTTATCCCTCACATTCATTGAATTTTTCAAAAAAAAGGCGGTCCATACTTTTTTTTGCCAATTCAAAGTCCTTTTTTCTCATCGGCTGGTCACTCAGCAAAACAATTTTTTTATTCTTAGAAAACGCCTTTCGAATTTCAGGTTGTTCTTCTCCGGGTTTTACTACTGCTGTGCAGCCTAATTTACAGATGTTACTTGGCATAAACTCCCCTGTAGCTAATCGATAATATCTCACTAACCAATGACTAATATCTAGCGGCGTTCTAAAGCGACGCATTCCTTGTTCGTTTCGTAAATGTGGAAATTCCTTGTGAACGGTCTTAAATAACGTCTTCGTATATGGCATAGGCAAATGTGGATCTACCCACCCAAGCCACGCTGAATCAGCCATTCCTGTAATTCTAGCTAGACTAGGCTTTGCACAACTAGTCCCCCAATACTTATAGCCATGATTTTTTAGTGCCGCTGTTTTATCAAAAGTGTCATTTATTAACTTCAAATCGTTTAACACAATGTGTGAAAAATCATCAAACGGTCGAAATATTTCAAATGCACCACAATCCTTCGGCACACCTTTTTCCGAGAAAAAATCCGTGTACTCTGTTGGGCTAATCAAAATAGTATCATCATTAAATAGAACAAAATGTTCTGATAAATCATGTATTAAATCAATATTCATTTCAATCGTATTCGAATTAAACGTTGGTAAATACTCCGTTGGAATGTAATCCTTGTGATCAATGAATATCACCCGATTATCATCAATTTCAAATTTAGGTTTTTGATTATCTGTTATGACGTACACTTTGTGAGCCCATGTTGCAAACTTTTTAATGCCTTGAAAAAAGTATTCAAACGTTCCCATATCACGGTAACGCTCATCCCCATTAACTCGACTATCAACTGATGTTTCATCTTCGTAAACATTTTTTTTATGCAACCATTCTGGGTCTTGTCCATCAACCCAAGGTACAACAATATCTATATTAAAATTAGGCTTCATATTCATTTCCCTCTCGAACCATTCAGTCACATTCAATGATAATTTAGAAATACTGCTAATCTTCATAACAACGTTGATTAATCTGTGAATAAAAAAGGCATTTTGAACGCGTTGTTCAAAATGCCTTTTTCCACTATATATACTTCATAAGACTTCAAACGCCTCAACTGCATAACTTCCAGAGTTCAACTCTTTTTCCCGTTTATACTTTTCAAAAAATACAGCCGCCGGATACAATCGCATTAATAAGCAGACATAAATCACCCGATGCTTATTACGTATATTTCGCCAATTAACCATGTATCTACTTACAACAATCTTTCGGTAATGACTCATGATTTCCCTTAAACTATCTGCCGGATTTTGGTTGCTTAATGTCAAACAATATATATCTCTCAACATCCAATTCAATTGCAGTGAATTATGCTGTTCTGAAGAAAGCTGATTAGAGAAAAATTCGGCAAACCATGTACTTGTTACGATATAATTTTTTGAAACATTATACGATACTGATTTTGTTATCGAGTTTGTATTATTACGATATTTATATAATCCAGCTTGTACAAATTTCACACTATCAATAGATTGTACAACTTCTAAGTTGAAGATAGCATCCTCAGCTTTTTTAACGCTCTCATTAAAGGTAATATGCCCCATCCGCAACATATCAACCCGATATAATTTTGAAAATACAGCTGTTATGAATCCCGGGTATTGCTTATATCCAGCTAAACTGAGATATATCTCATCTTTTGGTATTTCATCTCCGAAAAACTCTTCGTTCTGAATTTCATTTCCAAAAACAACCAAATCAAAATCTTTATTAACCACACCGTTTATCAAACGACTTTGATGTAGCACCAAACTATCATCCGCGTCCATAAACATTACATACTTAGATCGAACACGTTCTAGCCCAATGTTTCTAGCCGCTGAAACCCCAAAATTTCCATCTGTTTTAATGTACACAAGCTTTTTGTTAGAAAGACTATCAATAATCTCTTCCGTTTGATCCGTTGATCCATCATCAACTATGATTAACTCGTCATACTCCAATCTCGCTAACGAATTAATACACGTCTCAATATACTCCCCACAATTATAGGTGGGAATTACAATACTTAAACCGCTCATTGATTAACTCGCCTTTTCTTCAATTGTCTCTTAACAAGCCACTTATAATCTCTTACATAACTATTCGTTCGGAGCTTAATTTTATTAATTCCTATCGGTAATTTTGACCACTCAGATACATGTTGATTCGTATATATCTCTGTAAAACCCAACTTTCGCATAGTTCGCAAAACATGACTCGAATTAGGCACATCACGAATGAACCTTCTATGGGTATGAATCATAACCCTATCTATAGTAAAATCTTTCGGAATTTCAAATTCTGGGATTGTTGTATGCAACAAATCATCAGGTGTTTCTAAATTGTCAACACCTTCTTTTAATGATTGTTCCAAATTATTCTGAATTTTATCCAGACCATTAACTCCCGTCCAACCTTTAATTAACACTAGAATTTCTTCATAAGTTTTATCAAAGATGCCTTGTGCATCTTGTAATTCATATTCCTTACCAACGCCTGAATAATAATCGTAAAATTTATACGTTCCGACCTCTGGTGAGAGAGTCCCCCAAAAATTTGGAATATTAAACGAATCCGAAATAATCAATCCATGCAAACTTGTCGAAATGATTGCCTTGTATTTTGTAATATCCAAAATTACTTCTTGCGGGTCTCTGCAAACATCAATAAATTCAAACCTGTCATCCATTTTCCACTTTTTAAACTTTGGATTGTCGGTATCTAAGAAATGTGACACGATGCCAATTTTATCCAGCATTTCGTCACTTCGTTTAAAATATTTAGACGCTAGTAATCCTGGGTCCCCAAGTGGCACGTCCTTTCCTAGGCGCGCTCTTGTTAGTTCCCCTCTTGCAGCCAACACCTGCACATCTTGGCGCTCCAGTTTATTTCCTTCCCGAATAAACCCACTTCCCCAAATGTACTTTACATTATTAAATTCTGTATTAATTGGATCCAAAACAGAACCGATGCCCAAAATATTCGCACTTCCATCAGTGACTTGTATCACTTTACGTTTCAAAACGCCTTCAATTATGGGTTTTGATAACAAGTCACCAAAATTTTTATTCCCGCCTGGCAGCATCCATTCATACACTAATATTTGATTATTCACAATTTTCAACTCCTTTGTCTCTCAATATAGCTTTGTTCAATAAACCGTTAAGACTCGATGTAATTATTTTTCTTTCATTTTCATCACAAGAAAAAATCCAATGTATCAAAAGAGTTAGAGTTCCATACAAAATTACATCAATCATCACTTTCAAAATACTATTTCCGCCGAATAGACAATTGAAGCCAACCGTCAGCAAAATAGCTATTCCTGGACCCAAAATAACATTCGAGACCTTACGCCAGTATTTGAACATATCGAGTCCAACTACTTTATGGTTATAAATATTTATAACCACGACATTCACCACTACTGTGCTAATTGAAAAACCAATTCCAGCACCCAATACACCAAATTTTTTTATAAATATAATAGACGCAAATAAATTAAAAAGGGTTGAAAAACACATAAGGATAATCCTGAATCTATGCAAGTTTTTCGCTTTCTGAATTTCTAATCCTATGTTTTGTGACAACGGTACTAACAAAGAAGTCATCATTAATACAACTAACCAATATGCCTCTCCATAATCTTTTCCAGCCCAAAACTCTATAAAACTTTGTCCCAACACAACGAACAAACCAAACGCAGAAACCAGAAGATACAATTGGATTCTCCCAATTTTAATCATCAAATTTGTAAGATCGCCATCAGTTGCATCAAACGAAATCATTTGGTGAACTTTTGAAACATAGAGTCTAGATATAGTGAACGTAAGCTGATAGAACAAACCTTTAAGCTGATTTGCTATCGCAAAAACAGCCACACTCATTGGACCTAACATATTTCCAACCAACAACGTTGAAAAATTATTATTCACTAAGTCAATTATCTGATTAATAAGAATCACACCTGAAAAAGGCAAAATATTTTTGCCCGTTTCAACTAAGTTTCTGATGTTCGTAAACTTAAATTTCATTTTCAGTCTTGAAACTGCATATATCATATTCCAAAATATAAAAATCAATGTTACCAATAATTGTACAGTCGCGACGGCAACAATATCGCCACCGCCAATCAATAAAATTATTGAAAAAACGGGCTGTAAAAGAGTTGAAAACAACACTCTAAGTTGCTCGACTAAATATTTTTCATTAGCAATGATATACGAATCGAATACTGACGAGAGCAGTGTAACGGCAACGTTGACAGACAATATCACCATCAACATTTTTGTGGTTTCTATTTCAGATTCCGAGAAATTTTTCTGAAAAAGAATCTCTACATTATTGGTAAGTACACCACCTGCAGCAAGGCAAACAACTGATATAAGCAAAAAGAAGCTTAGGTATGCACTATTAATTCTGCCAACGCCTTCATCTCCATCTCTTCTTTTTGCCTGCCAAAAAAAGCGAACATAGGATGCCGACATCCCTAAAGATAAAAGCGACAGCATCCCCACGGCCGAACTTGTCATCTGGTACAAACCATATTGATTACCACCAACAAATTTTAATAAGATAGGAATGTACATAAAGCTGATAAGGTTCTTTAATAAAATATTTGCATACGCAACCATAGCCCCATAACGTCTTTGACTCATTATTCCACCGATTATTTCTCTCTACATTTTTATAATTCATTTTTCAGAATAGCCCCTATTTTTGAATTTCTAATGAAAAATACTGAAATAAACATCCTGAGAGCAGTACGTAAACAGGTATTTAATTCAAGTTTTATGCATATATAAGTTTAAGATAAAAAAAGACCGCTACTAACTCCATACAGAATTAGTAGCGGTCTTTAATTACCGCAGCCGATCGAAATCAGCTTTAGTTTTATTTACTTTTAGAATTAATCGTACGGCAGTAGATTACTTCTTCAAAGCAGTCCACTTCCAGTCAGTGAACTCTTCGATGTCGCGACCTTCGTTACGAGTAACTTCGAAGTGCTTTGCCAAGATGTCATCCATCTTCTTGTCAAATGCATCAGCTTCAGCAGCTTCAACAACACCGTTAGCCTTCAATACGGCAACAGCATCCTTAGCTTGGTTGAAGCGATCCAACTTTGAGTATACACGCATGTCGTAAGTCGTAGTGATGTCACCATCTTCACGGTAACCGTGTACGTGCAATCCCAAGTGTTGACGCTCGTAGAAGATTGACTCGATCAAGTCTTCGTATCCGTGGAATCCGAAGACAACTGGCGTTCCTGACTCACCGAACAAAGCGTTGAACTTGTCATCTGACAAAGCGCGCTCGTGGTTCATCTCACCGCTCTTGTTTTGCAAACGGTGCAATTCAACAACGTTTACATAACGCATCTTAACGGCTGGGAATGCAGCGTTAACCAAGTTCAAAGCTGCCAAAGTTTCGATCGTTGGCTCAACACCAGCAGATGCGAAGACGATATCAGCTTCTTCACCTTCAGCAACAGTTGAAGCCCAGTCAATAGCCTTCAAACCTTCAGTTGCCAATTCTTCAGCTTCAGCAACTGAGAACCATTGTTGACGTGGTTGCTTTGATGCAACAACGTGGTTAACCTTGTGACGCTCAGTAAATGCACGACCGAATACAGCCAACAATGAGTTAGCATCGGCTGGCAAGTATTGGCGAACGAAGTCAGACTTCTTTTCAGCCAAGTGCGTCAACATACCAGGATCTTGGTGAGTGTAACCGTTGTGGTCTTGTTGGAATACAGTTGAAGTTGAGATCAAGTTCAATGATGGGTAATCGTTACGCCATGATTGCTCTGAGGCGTGACGCAACCACTTGAAGTGTTGTGTAATCATTGAATCAACTACACGTAGGAATGACTCGTATGATGCAAATACACCAACACGACCAGTCAACGTGTAAGCTTCCAACCAACCTTCAGCTTGGTGCTCTGACAATTGAGCGTCCAAGATACGTCCTTCGTGGGCTTCGTATTGGTCGTTTGGCTCCTTAACTTCTTCCATCCATTGACGGTTCGTTACTTCGAACATGTCCCATAGACGGTTTGACATCGTCTCGTCAGGTCCGAAGATACGGAATGACGTTGGGTTCATCTTTGAGATTTCAGCGAAGAATCCTGACAACACGTTCATGTCCATGTTGCGCTTTGAATCAGCCAATTCAGTTCCACGGTTTGACTCGTTGATGTCGTTAGCGTATGACTTCCAGTCTGGCAATGCCAAATCTTCAGCCTTTTCGCCACGAGCACGTCCACCGTTAGCAAGAGGGTTTGAAGCCATACGCTTGTCACCCTTAGGTGCCATTTCAGCCAATTCAGCCTTCAATGAACCATCAGCGTTAAACAACTCTTCTGGCTTGTATGAGTTCATCCACTCTTCGAATTGTGGCAACGTAGCCAACTTCTTTTGTGCCAAAGGAAGTGGCACTTGGTGGGCACGGAATGAATCTTCGATTGGCATTCCTGATTGGTCGTGAGTAGGACCACCCCAACCCTTTGGCAAGCGAGCGATGATTACAGGCCATGCTGCGATCTCGCCGTCTGCGTAACGACCGTTCTCACGGGCGTCCTTTTGGATTGCTTGGATGTCTTCGATTGCTTGGTCCATAACCTTAGCAGTAAGCTCGTGGTATGCCATGTAATCGTGGATGTCATCGTTTTCGATGAAACGTGGTGACCATCCCAAACCTTCGAAGAACTTCGTGATCTCTTCATCGCTCATACGTGAGAAGATCGTTGGGTTTGAAATCTTAAATCCGTTCAAGTCCAAGATTGGCAAAACAGCACCGTCGTTCTTAGGGTTCAAGAACTTGATTGAGTGCCATGCAGTCATTGAAGGACCAGTTTCAACTTCACCGTCACCGATAACAGTAAATGCGATTTGGTTTGGGTTATCCAAAACAGCACCAGTTGCGTGTGACAATGAGTATCCAAGCTCTCCACCTTCGTGCAATGAACCTGGCGTTTGTGCAGTCATGTGTGATCCGATTCCACCAGGGAATGAGAAACGCTTGAACAAACGTGACATACCTTCAACATCTTGAGTGATCTCAGGGTAGTTTTCAGTGTATGAACCGTCCAAGTATGAGTTCGTAACCATAACTTGTCCACCGTGACCAGGTCCACCGATGTAGAACATGTCCAAATCGTACTTGTTGATCAAACGGTTTGCGTGAGCGTAAAGGAAAGTTTGTCCTGAGATAGTACCCCAGTGACCGATAGGCTTAACCTTAACGTCGTCCGCCGTAATTGGCGTGTTAGTTACTGAGAACAATGGGTTGCTCTTCAAAAAGATCATACCTGCTGAAAGGTAGTTGGTAGCACGCCACCAAGCATCAACCTTAGCAAGGTATTCCTTTGAATCAAAATCTACTGCCATTTTGATTAAATCTCCTTATAATTTTGAGAAAGGTTCAATCGCAGAAGTTATCTTCTGGATTACAAGTACTATAATAACAGATTTCAAAATTACGTACAATAAAAAGCACAAAATTGGTGCGGTCCAATTTTGTGCTTTTCTTATTTTTCACCCACAAATGCCGGTTTCATCGCATTTGCGCCATTTTTGAACAAATTGTGAATTTCGCGCTATTCGCCGTCCAAACTGACGAAACTGTTATAACGCATGTATTTATAGTGCACGCGCATTGACCCAACTTCAAACGGCGTACCGTCATCCAAGAAGTAAATACCAGCCATGACCCCAACTGGTTCAACCTCAGACAAAGCTAAATGGTCACGATCATCTTCACTAGATGGTTCAACGGTCACGGTCATAAATGATTTCGTAACTGCTTTTTTGGTTGTCTCTTCAGCGTAGTGGAACATTGAGTGACCTAAGTCTTCCGCCGTCAATGCTGGCAGCAACTTGACTGGTACCAACGCGTTCTCAATCATGAATGCTTGATCCTGTAACTTACGGAGCCGTTTAATCCGGTAAACTTCTTCCCCATCTTCGAGGAATAATGCCAAGCGTGTTTCTTCGTCAGCTTGTTCCGTCTCGAACGACAACAGTTCGATGGCCGGTGATTCACCGTTAAACCGATACGAATCAGACACACCTAGATTGTTACCAATCGAGTGAAACATCGATTGGTTCTTTAAATACAGCGGATTTACAAATGTACCTGATCCACGCTTTTTAAAAATAATACCTTGTTGGGCTAAAACGTTCAGTGCCCGCTTAATCGAGCTACGTGACACCTCGTATGATGATGCCAATGATCGCTCATCTGGCAGCTTTAAATTGGGAAATTCACCGCTATAAATGCGGTCCTTCAAATCACCCAACACCTTCATATAAAGGACTTCCTCCGGCATCAATCTGCCCTCCTACTTTATTTCGGACTTTATCTTAACACAAAAAGTGGTCCAACCAAAACATTTGGTTGGACCACTTTTAAGATATTTACTGGATTTTTTCTTCCACAACCCCACGGGCGAACAAGATATTCCAGATTGTTAAGAACAGAATTTTAATATCGCGCCACAGGTTAATATCTAACGCATATTCCGCATCATACATAGCTTTCTGCAAAATCGTCACCCGGTCACGGCCGTTGACTTGCGCCCAGCCTGAAATCCCTGGTAAGCAACGGTCAGCCTTGCGACTACGACGTTCCGACACCAGCTCTTCTTCAGATACAATCACTGGACGCGGACCAATAAAACTCATTTGACCCTTTAAAATATTGAACAGCTGCGGCAACTCATCAACCGATGTTTTACGCATAATTCGTCCGATAAACGTAACATAGTTATGGCCGTGTAAGTCATACGATGCCACTTCCGGTGTATCCACTCGCATCGACCGAAACTTATACAAATAGAATGGTTTTGAATGTCGCCCCACTCGTAATTGTTTAAACAAAACTGGTCCCGGTGATTCAAGTTTGATCAACAAGGCAACGACTAGCATTGGTATACAAGCCAACGTTAGTAAAAACACCGCACCTAAGATATCAAATGCGCGTTTCCATATCCTTTCATACATGCCCAAACACTCCCTCGTTTTAGATAATGTCGTTGTTTTCAACGAAAATTATCCCTAAAGGGTGTGCCTTTTAGGACGACTGAATTCGTAACGGTTTTGGGAAAGTTATCGAACAAAATAAGACTGATAAAATACACGTATATAAAAAAAGCGACCGCAATCGGTCGCTTTTACAAGAAATATTTAGATGTCACGCTTCTTAAGCAACTGTGTCAAGCCCAACGCCAACACAACTAGCCCGGTCGCAATCCAGAACGCCATGTGAATCCCCATCAAGTCAGCAGTCGCTTGCGCTGTCTTGGCAGGTGCTGACACGGACGTTAAACTGTACACCGTAATCAAAGCAGCTGTTCCAAACGAAGCCGCCACCTGACGGATTGTCGTATACATTGCCGAGCCATCTGGCACAATTTCCAATGGCAATGAATTAAACGCCTCAGTTTGAATTGGCATCGTCACCATAACCAACCCAAGTTGACGGACGAATTGACCAACGGCGGGCAACCAGATTGGCGAATCTAATTGCAACGTTGCTAAGATAATAGTTCCAATCACCACAAAGCCTAGACCAATCGGTGCCAATCGCTTCACCCCGAATTCGTCGTACCACTTACCTGACGTTGGTGATAGGAACGCCGTAATCAACGCCCCTGGTAACAAAACCAACCCCGAAATAAAGGCTGATTGGCCACGCACCGTTTGCATGTAAAGTGGCAACATCAATGCCCCACCGTACAAAGCGGCCATCAAAACCACGTTAATCAACGTCGCCATCGTAAAGTTGTGATACTTGAACACATCAAAGTTCAACAATGGGATCTTTGAGTGGGTTTGCTGGTAAACGAACACCGTCGTTACCACAATACCAATCAACAAGAACGCCCACACATCTGGACTCAGCCAGTTACCCGTACCGGCATTTGAGAACCCATACAGCAAACTACCAAGTCCGATACTTGAGAGCACCATCCCCAAGAAGTTAAACTTCAAGAACTTTTGTTCCCCGATATTCTTCAAGAAAATCGATGCCAGAATCAAATCCAAAATAATCAATGGGGCAATCCCCAAGAACAACCAACGCCATGAGTGGCTTGATACCACAAATCCAGATAGCGTTGGCCCGATTGTTGGCGCAAAGTTCAACGCCAACCCAATAATACCCATTGCTTCACCACGGCGGTCAGCCGCAAATAAGTTCATCACCACCACGTTCATCAGTGGTCCAAACACACCGGCACCGGCCGCCTGCACCATACGGCCCAAAATCAAGATTGGGTAAGTTGGCGCAAGTCCCGCAATAATCGTCCCCGCTGCAAAGACTGCAACGGCACTTAAATATAATGTTCGCGTCTTTAATCGTTGAATTAAATACGCCGTCAGTGGCACCATCACACCGTTTACCAACATATAACCATTAGTCATCCATTGACCTAAGGCCGTTGATATGTGGAAGTCTGCCATGACTTGTGGCAAGGCCGTGTTCATTAACGTTTGATTCAAGAAGCCCAAGAAGACCCCTGCAATCAAGATAATCAACACACCTCGCTCTTTCTTTGAAATTCCGCTCATGTATGCCTCCTAGTCTAGATAATCTGTTCCAGCCCATTCAGCCTCGAATTGGGCAACGAAATCATGCATCGCACGATCACGAATCGTCCCAATTCGCTTTCCCTCTCGTGTATTCAAATAATCCTTTAGTAAGAACAACTTCTCATAAAAATGATTCATCGTCGTTTCGTCATTTGCTGCCCGGTAATCAGCCTTGGATGTAAAAATTTGTGGCTTAATCGCTGGGTCGTACAATGTCCGCCGCTTTACCGAGCCGTATTGGATGGCACGGGCCGTCGCCACTGCCCCAATTGCATCTAAGCGATCGGCATCCTGAACAATTTGTCCGGCTAATGACAACGGCTCTGGCTTACCAAAACGTTGCTTACTCCACGACATATTATCAATAATTTGGAAAATTTCAGCCTGCTGTGCCTCATTAACCCCATTATCCGCTAACATGGCGACAACCGCTCGCTTGGCGCTTGTGACATCTTTAAATAATTTGTCATCATACGTATCATGCAACGTTGCCGCTGCAATCGCAATAAACGCATCAGCGGTTGGTTCTGTCGCCAAAATATGCTTTGTTAACGCAACAACGCGATCGATATGGCTCGTATCATGACCAGTGTCATCCCCGCCTAACACAGCCTGCATAAATGCCGTCATTGCCGCTAACTGTTGTTCTTCTACTACTGTCAAAATATTACTCCCCGCTTGTTTAACGACGACCAATTAACGCCGTTAGCAAATACAACACAAAACTACCACCCAATAGGCCACCGAAGAAGTAGGCAACTGGGCGACCAACCGTCTCCCAAATCATAAAGGCGTCTGAAATCGTCAGCCCCGTAATCACCCCGACGATGGTCAAAAAAATCAAATACCAAATCACACCACTTTTGGTGTTTTGCCAGTCTGCCCCACTTAAATTCAAAGCGAGACTCAAATTCAAAATCAAATATGCCCAAACCGCAACTTGCCACCAGGCAGTATTAGTCATCACACTTTCACCCGTGTGGTAACTCAACAATAACTGGGGCCACACCAATTTGGTAACACCCCAACTCGCTGCTGCGATACCAAAGATTGGTGCAATGCCGATAAAAAAGTTGCCGGCTTGCTGGTATTTATTATTCGGGCTCCAGGCATGCGACACATACCCCATCCGATTTTCATTACCGTCTTTAAACGGATTCTGGAGTAACCGAATCTTATCCACGTGATGGCCAAAAATTAACGCCACGACTGCGTGCGATATTTCATGCACCATGACGCCAAACCAGCCAAAAATCAGGGGTGCATTCAGACCAAATGCCCGCATGAGATGTTGGTTGGTTCGGGTGGTAATCACTGAAATCAATGCACTACCCACAAGTGGCAAGACAAAAAAGATGCCAACAATGAACACCCACGACTGCCAGACAATGGTCCAACTCATACTTAAGCGTCCGTGCGGATATCCGCAAATTGTGCATGCACAAATTCGGCCAATTGCACTGCGTCAACGCGAATTGAACGACCAACTTCACCAGCTGACAAGGTAATCGTACCGGCTTCCTTAGCGATGTTATCAAAATAAATGGGGAACTTCTTGTTCTGCCAAATACCAACTGGGTTATTGGCACCGTGAATGTAGCCCGTCGTCTTTTGCAAATCCTTTGTTGGAATCATCGTGACTTTCTTGTTACCCGATACCACCGCAAACTTCTTTTCATCTAAGTGAGCATCCATTGGCACAATCCCGATGACCGGCCCAGTGACATTACCCGTCAACGCCAGCGTCTTATAAATATCATGATCCGTGAGGTCATATTTATCTAATTCCGCTTGGTCGCGATTCATACCGCCCGCAAAAACAATACTTTCATATGGAATCTTAGCTTTATCCAAGATTTGTTCGACTAAAATCTTCTTAATGCGTTCTTTCTTCGCCATTTTCAACTCTCCAATCTATAACCGATAACTATATAATATACGCTTTATTCGCGCACACTAACAGCCTCAGCCACTAAACATACAGAAAAACCGTCCGTTCATTGAATGGGCGGTTTTTCTGGTTATTGAATGAAGTCTTTAATAATCCGGGTGATGCGGTCGGCCGTGTGACCATCCCCATACGGATTCAAATTATCAGCCATCTCTTGATAGGCAGCTTCATTATGCAATAGTTCCTCAACCGTCGTCTTGACGGTGTCATAATCAGTCCCCGTCAAACGTAATGTCCCAGCATCGACCCCTTCAGGCCGTTCAGTCGTATCACGCAAGACCAACACGGGCACATTCAATGATGGTGCCTCTTCTTGTACGCCACCTGAGTCCGTCATAATGAGGTAACTGCGGGCCGCCATATTATGGAAGTCCACCACATCAAGCGGATCAATCAAGTGCACCCGGTCAACGTCGGCCAAAATTTCACGCGCTGTTTTTTGCACCGCTGGACTCAAATGAACCGGATAAACCACTTCAACATCGGGGTTCTCCGCCACAATATCACGAACCGCACGGAAAACATTTGCCATCGGCATGCCTTGGTTTTCGCGGCGGTGCATCGTTAACAAAATCATCTTGTGGTCGGGATTAACCTGTTGTAATACCTCGTGATGATAATCTTGTTGCAACGTATACTGCAACGCATCAATCGCTGTGTTACCCGTGGTATAGATGCGGTCAGCATCCCCACCTTCGCGTGCCAAGTTATTCGCGCTCAGTGGCGTTGGGGCAAAGTAAACATCCGCAATCCGATCCGTCAACTGGCGGTTCATTTCTTCTGGGAATGGTGAGTACTTTTGCCAAGTCCGCAAACCAGCCTCAACGTGACCAACTGGAATTTGGTGGAAGAAGGCACTCATACTTGTGGCCAACGTGGTACTCGTATCACCATGGACCAACACAATATCCGGTTGCTCCGTGGTCAGAATATCATCCATCCCCATCAGCACTTTACTCGTAATTTTCGCTAAGCTCTGGTTCGGTTCCATAATGGCCAAGTCATAGTCAGGGGTCACATCAAAAATATCCAGCACTTGTTGCAGCATTTCACGGTGTTGCCCCGTCACCACCGTTACCGGGGTCACCTGTTCGTCAGCTTCCAAGGCCTTCACCACTGGGGCCATCTTAATCCCCTCTGGTCGTGTCCCAAAGACAGTCATTACTTTAATCATTTTTGAATCCTCCTACAGCAACTAATGCTGTGAGCGTTGCGTCATAATACGGTTGTTGCGCAACTGAGCGGTTATAAATCGTCGCGCCGGTTTTGTAGAGTTTGCCATAGCGGTCAGCATCTGATTGCGCCGCGTAAAAGATTGGGGCGCTAAAGACGTTTGATTCATACTTGTGCAACGCCTTACCCGTTACGGTATAGCCCGCTAATAGTTGCGTTTGTTGATCAAAGAAGTGCATCAACCGGCGGTTAATCCACACAGCACGTTGATCAGAACTATCCGCCAACATCATCGGCACGCGTGCTGCATTATAGGCATAGTGACCATCTTGTTTCGTCGCAACTTCCTTGGCTTTAGCGGCCCGAACGCCTTGCTTGGTGACGACCGCAAAGTCAGGGACTAAGCCCGTTTTATGTTGTTTGCTTAACGTTGCCAACTTAGTCAACATGCTGTCAGAAACTTGTCCCCACCGTTGATCATTCGTTAACTTGGCCAACGATGCGAACACACTTGGCATCACGTCCGAAGTCCGCATCACCCGGTAAGCTGCCGTGTCGGCCGTTGCCCAGTCACCAACGGTTAACAGTTGTTGCTGGTCATTGTACTCGTAACGTAGAATATCCGCTGCGATTGCTTTGGCCACCGTGTTATAAGTTGTTGCTTGCTTTGGCCAAACCGATGCGGCCACCTGTAAGGCATAAGCGATATACAAATCTCCATCTGTGGCACTATGCGTGTCGGTTCGCCACGCACCCTTAACATCTCGCTGACGCCAATTCATTAAGTGCGTTTGCTGATTAGCCACAACCAACCGATTTTGCTGGTAGTAGGCCAGCAAGTGATCGAAGTCCGTCTGACTCGCCCAGCCTTTGCGACCGGCTTGCGCTGTAATCAGCATGCCCAAGCCTTGAGCTTCTGACATTGCCATCTTTTTGCCGTCAACGCCAGCATTTACATACGTTGCTTGATCTGATTGTCGCGTCACAAACGTTTTTTGCCACGTTTGGTACGTATTAGCGGTGACTGATTGCTCATTATGTAAACGGGCGTACACCAAGATTGATGTGAAAGCCACAATAATAAAACCAACGGCCACCCAAATTTTTTTATTTAAAACCATGTTCTCCTCGCTAATCGTTAAAGCGCTTTGTTTTCACCCAAACATTACCGTTACGGTGGAACAACGCATCACCCATTACCTGCAACACCGCGTGAACAGACACGGCCATAAACAGTTGGGTATAAGTGAAATACGACAGGAACGACAGCCAGATTTGCTTCGTCGTTGCCTGACCAAACTGCGTGGCCATGGCAATGTTAATCTGGAGCATATACAACAGAATCATTAATACCCAGTTCACCAACAATACTTGCGCTAGGAGCACATTATTCGTGCCGAACGTAAAGGGAATCGTAATGGCTGGGTTAAACAGACCTGCAATATAGAACGCAACGTTTACCACAAAGAGAATGTCTGATAACAAAATCGCGGCATTGAACCAGAAGAAGGTTGCGGCGTAGTAAAACGTTTCAATTTTGACGCGCCAGTTACTCCGATCAAACAAATGTTTGATGTTATTGATTACGACCTGATAGTTACCTTTTGCCCAACGAAGGCGCTGGTAATAATAGTCCTTAATGTGTTCGGGTTCTTGTTGGAACGCCTCTGAATTGTAGGCCAAGGCAATCAACTTGCCACTTTGCATAATTTTGAATGAGATATCGGTATCTTCGGTTAACGCACCATCACGCCACCCTCCGATTTCGGTGACGTAATCTTTGCGAATAATAAAATTCGTACCTGGAATTCGCCCAATCTTGAATAGATGCCAGATCGCAATGTGTTGCACCCGTTGCGTCACGACAATTTCCTGATTAATAAAGCGGGTTAACAAGTTTTGTTCCGCATTACGGGTTTTGTTGCGACCAAAGACCGCCACGTGGCGTTCTGGATCTTCAAGGGCTTTGCGCACCAAGAAATACAAAGCATTCCGTTCAGGCATCGCATCCGCATCATACACGGCGATATATTCGCCTGTCGCAATTTCTAATGAATCATTGAGAACACCCGCCTTACCACCTTTACCAGTTCGTTCCACAATCACAATATTGCGATCACGATACTCTGGTAATTGCTGAACGCGCCGCATTTCGTCAGCGGTATGATCCTCGGAGTTATCTGAATAAAGCAGTAATTCCACTTTGTCAGCCGGGTAATTTAAGTTCAATAAGGCTGACATCGTCTGAGCAATGACAACATCTTCGTTGTGGGCTGGCACCACAATTGAAATCGTTGGATAACGGCTCAATGGGGTAATTGCCACTTCTTCAGTACTATTCTTCAACCAAAAATGAACAGCCCCGAACAACGTAACCATTGCCATTGTGAGGGATAGCCAAATTGATAACAACGTGATGATTAATAACAATTGATGCACCATTAGTTGGTACCCCGCTGCTCCCACAACTTGCACATGGTTGCTTCAACTCGTGAATAAATCGTCCACTGCATCACAAATAACACCAAAGCTAATACTAAGAAGGCGCCACTAACAAACATGGCTAACCAGTAAAATACATTAATCATCTAACGTTCCTTTCTTCATGTACTCCGTCACTAAATCCGTTTCCATATCACGGCGGATATGCTTAATGGCGTCATCTAGGGTTTGATAGTCCTGCATATTCTCAGTCGTAATATATTTGTGGCCCCACTGGAACTGTGGGCGGAAATCACCGACTCGAATCGATGCTAAATCAATCTTCGTCGCAGCCGTCAAATAATCATACGTTTCACGTGGTAATCTAAACGACACAATCAATAACATGTCATCATCTAAAATGTAGAGGAATTCTGATGGCAAACGCCGCTCTTTCAGGACATTGGCGGCTTGTGCTAACACATCGTTGTATTGCTCTGGATTGAACTGCTGGTACTGTTCGCTATGTGCCCATTGAATGCCGGTCACATCAAGTGACATATCGGCTAAGCCAGGTTCACCGTTGAATCGGGTCACGGCCTTTTCAAAAATTTTGCGCGCATTGTATGAACGTTGCAGGTTTAAGCCCGGGTGGTAATTTTTCGTAAACGCGGCAATATTGTGCTGATTTTCCGTTAACCACCCAAAGCTCCCGACGATGGCCCGTAAGCTACTCGTTAGGAAAATAGCCCCTGGAAACGCGACAATCAGAAAAATTTTGGCGGTCACATCCATCACAAAAGTACCCAATAGCAATACCATGACGCTAATCACTAAAAAGAGCATCGCTAACCAAGTTGCGAGTAGGCTTGGCAACATTAACCCCGTTGCAATTCCTAAAATCACAAGTAGCACTGTTGCAATTTGGACAACACCAGAGGTTAGCCCTGCCAACCAAATGAATAAAATAAGTGCGGTGGTGAAGCCGAAAATTGCTAAACGGCTACGTGTGATGAGATTTTTTCTCGAAGTCATTTATTGCCCTCCTTTTACGAACAAAAAGTAAACGAGTACTATCCTGACATGTTTTGATAACTTGGTTAATAAAATGCCTTTCAAAAAAACAACGAAAAAATATAAAGCCGTCCGTTTTATCAGACTATACGTGTACCAAAAAAGCCTCATGACAACATTTGCAAACGTTGTCATGAGGCTTTTCTCATTCAGTTAGATTCACTTGTTTTCGGCGCCACTCATTGAACTTTTCCATGCCAATGCGATTAATTTCATCCAAAAGCTGGTCAATATAAGCCCGTGACTCAATGCCACGCCAAATATAAACAGCCTCATGCCCCTGGCGATCACGAGGCACGTCAGTCAGCAAAATATCGGTGTCCGCTGTGCGCCGATTCGAAATTTGAATGGTCGTCCGTGTGACCGCCCCAAATTGATCAAGGAGCAACCGCTCGACGTTTACATGATTACCAAAATCAAGCGCAACATGCACTTTCGGCACATCGATAAAGAACGTGCTCGTTGTCGCAATGCCAGCTACCAAATCCGTTAGCAACACTGTCTTTAGTTTCTCTGCACTAATCTGGCGCTGATCAGCGAATCGTTGCACAATTTCATTACCCAGTTCCGTTGATAACGGATAGCGATTTGAAAATTCATTGAAGTGTTGCATATCATACGTGCCATCCCCGACACCGTATGGATACATCAAGAACCGCATCAGAATATCCCCAACGGTGTACGTGAGACGTCGTGACTCAGTGCCATGTAAAGGTTGATAAAAGATACATTGGTAACTACCTTGAATACTAGCATCGAAGTCTTGCCACCACTGTATTACATGGGCAGTCACATCCTGATGGGTTTGTGTTGTAGCAAAAACGCCTAAACTATGCAGAATCAACACAATGAAGCGCGCTTCGTTGTCTAGATCTTCATCTGATAGTAAACCACTCCGCCCCATTAAATGTTTGACCGCCTGAATCACGCGTTGACTTTGGGGTGACATCTCAGACGTGGGTACTAAATATTGATCGGTATACGCAGCAGTCACAAAATGGCGTTGGGTGAAACGAACTGTCCAAATTGCCGCCATGTGCCAAATAATACAGCGCTGCGATTCCCGTAAATCACCAAATTCCGGCGTAATAAAACTATCAATATAATAATCTGCGACTTGTTTCACCCGGTCTGAAATCTCTTCAGTCCGTTGCCCGTTATAAATGGTCAGTAGGGCAAAACGGAGGAAACGAATATTCTCTTCCTGCCCAACCAACTGATTGTTTTTATTCAGGGTGATATCCTGTTCTGCCAGGTGTTCAATCACAATGGCCCGCTCTTTATAGACAGTCGGCGTTGACACATCCAATTCAAACGACAACTCTTCCCAAGAGTCAAAATCTTCCGCAACCAAGTGCATAATAATCTGCGCCCGTGTCGATTGTGATAGGTAATAATGTTTTAATTCATCAACCGGCAAGACATTTAGTGGCGCATCAAAGATAATGACGTTACCTTTTTCAATTACCAGTATTTCTGTTTCGCCAGTCAAGACGGCAATATCTTCATTGAGTTGTTCGATGATTGAAATCACCATGTAGCGTGAAAACTGAAATTCAGCCATCAGGTCCGTTAGTCTGGTGAAGCGATTGCGCACCATATAGCGAAAGACTGAGATGCGATTCTGTTCCTGCGTTGTCCAGATCCATTCCATATGTATTCCCCATTTAAACCCCAAATTTTAAGACGATTATATCACCACTGATGTTAATAAAATTATAAATTTTTTTCAGGTGTCGTCGCGTTGCGACGAGGCATGGTGGGTGGAGTGTGACTTCGGCAAAGATTATAAAGAGCAAACTCCGCCGGCGCGAGCACCGGCTAGCTCCCAACTAATTGGGCTAAGGGTTAGGGTCCGTTCGCCTTATCTAACCGGCGGTCGGCCGAACTTGTGAGTTCACCCTTTATAATCGCTACGTCACACCCCACCCACCATGCCGGCAGCCAAGATATTCTCTATTTTTAGCAAAAAACAGCAATGACACGGGCCATTGCTGTTTTAGGACTTAATATATCGATTATTTTCTGCTTAATGCAACCAATATAACACTGCCGCAACAGCCACGAGGACACCGGCAATCGTTAGAATTGGTCGCCGAATGTCCTTACCAACCACAATTAATGATGCAGCCACAAATAGGCCGACTAGACTCACAATAGTTTGCACCATGGCAAGGACTCGCTTTTCCTTAGATTAAGCTTGTACGTGTAATTCTCGAATGCCTCGTAGGATCATACGGTACTGCTCACGCTCTAGCATACCATGATTTAGCTCATCTGACGCCTTGTCCAGTTTTTCGTCCGCTTCTGCACCGAATGACATGCCCTCTTGGCGGGCTTGTTGCACACCAGCAATCACGTTGACCGTAAACTGGTGCAATGTTTCAAGCGGTGCCAATTCAACCACGCGTGACGTAATCGTTGGCTCAAAATCATTCAACATTTCAGTGATGGCCATGAATTCATCAGGGCGAATCGCACCCGCCACCACGATATCAAGTTGTTGGAAGAACGTCACGATTTCTGGGTCAGTACTGAATCCAAACACTTCCGCTTCACGGTGCATTGATTGAATCAATTGACCCAACATCATCACATTTGACTCACGGAACTTTGGCACAAAGCGGATGAATGACTTAATCATCTTTTCATAGTCTTCAGCCGTTGGTTCTTCACTCGTTTGTTCGCGCAAACCTTGCAAAGCCGTTTCAATCACTGGATCCTCTGACGCAACATCATATGAATCAACAATGTTTTCAGCGACCAACTTCAACATCTCGCGATTGCCTTCATAGAACTTCAACGGTGCAAACATCAAGCGCATACGGAATTCCGTCAAACGCGCTGACAATTCAGCAACCGTGTCACCCAATTCTAGGCTCGTTGCTAATGACAAGATACGGGCGCGATCGGCTTCATACAATTCATTGTCACGGACATCAATTACTGCAGCCAACTCATCCATTCGCTCTAACACTGACACAGTCGCATCAACGATTGCTTGGCGGTTAACGACCCCACAATCCCAACCATATTTCTTGCTGACCGTTTCCTTCGGTGCGGCCATCATATCCTTTTCAAGGGCTAATCCTGTTAATAATGGTTCCATCATGTTCACCTCAACTTAGTCTTTATTTATCGTACTGTTATCGTACCGGATAAATATTGTCCAATTGTCTTGAAAACTTGTGGATTATGCGAAAAAAGAGACCAACATCTCCGTCAGTCTCTCATCTAAAACTATTCTTGATCGTATTGCCATTCATCAGGGAAGCGGAGAATACCATTCGTCCGCAACAAAGCAGATGGATAAAGTTCCTTCACCATGAAGAATTCAGGCGTAATTTCAAAGGCTGGCGTAACCCCAAACTCTGATGAGCGGATATAGCCGAATTGGTTCCAGTAGCCTGGCCAACCAATCGCCGCCAAGACACCATAGCCATCGTAACGCGCGGCAATTTCGGCGTTTTGCGTCAAACGCCAACCAATTCCACGGCCCCGGTACAATGGGTCGACGACAACTGGGCCGACAACACCAATCGATGAACCCGTGCGATTATCAGACACAGTCGCACCCGAAACCATCACGTACCCCAGGACTTCATCCCCACGCTTCGCCACGATTTCAATTGGTCGCTTACCGAATGGTTGGCCTGCACGCAACCGTCGGACTAACTTTTCTTCCTCGCCGGTACTGTAATTCGCATCGTCGAATGCTTTGCGAATCACCTGATCAACCTTATCAAAGTCCTTGTCCGTCAGGAACTCAAAATGCACGTCAATCAATGGGTGCGTTGCATTCATCTGGCGCATTGGGAAACGGTCAAAAATGTAACCCAATTGCTTCATGAAACGCAACTTTTGTGCATCACCATGACGTAATTTCTCACTGCGATCCGGATCACCAATCAAATGACCAAATAAGTTATACAGGTCATACGTCGTCAACACGCGGAACTCTGGTTCAGTGTGTGTAAAGATAAATTGGCCTGGTAATTTATGACCAATCAACGGTTCCACTGCACTTTGGGGCATGTAAGCCACTGACAGCGTATTATCAAAATTGCTGTATACCAATTCAGGCACATCAAGCCGTTCAAATTTGGCCGCACGCATGATGGAATCAATTAATGGTTCATCATCTAAAAAGTCATCTTCAATAATTAATGGGGCAATCTTACTATCTAAGTCGTACCCCGACAAAATTTCGAGAGCAAAGCCACCCGACACGATTGGCACGATTTCCGCGTCATTTAACATGCGGACTAATTGTTCAAAATCTGTATAGCGCGTCGCATCCATTTGGCACGCCCTCCTATCGTCAATATTCAGTACTTCAATTATACCGCAGATGCCTAACGATATACCTGTCGTAACTCGCTAAGTAATTCTTTGGTTTCTTGCACATAACCAAAGCGCCGGTTCACATCCCCAACGGTCCCGGCATCGTGGACGTACCCCAAGCCTTCATAGACCAAGTTTTGGTACAACTCTAAGTATGGCAAATTGCGTTCTGTAGCCAGCTGCATCTCGGTCGCTTGGTCATAGGGAATTGAACGGAAATCTGAGGCGAAGTGGGTGCCATCGACCGTCAACATTAGGTAACGGGCATCGCGGTTCTGACGCATCTTACGTTTCAACGAGAACGGACTGCCGACCGAACCTGGGTTTAAGATGGCGCGCCCATCCGATGCCGTACGGTAAATCATTTGGTGCGTGTGCCCATAAATCGCCACGTCCGCATCACGCCCCATGAACAAGGCGTCGAAATAATACTGATCGCTCATTGGTAACAATTCATGTCCAGAATTCTTCTGTGGCAAATTGTGCGATAGCGTAAAGGTTAAATCCTCTACGTTATGGGTATCCGCAACCGGCAACGCCATGATGAAGTCGTAGTCCTCACGTGGCATGTTTTGCATCACGTAAGCGGCCAAACGCGCCGTGTAGACACGCGTTGGCTTATTATAGTCAACAGTCCGCTCCAATGCTGCAAATAGGAAATCATCCCAGTTACCACGGAGCCAAACTGTGACATTAATCTTACGCAACATGTCAACGATGTCGTGTGCGCCTGGTCCCGGCATGAACAAGTCCCCTAAGAACCAGTATTCATCTGCTCCCGCCGCTTGTGCATCTGCAATGGCTGCCGCAAGCGCCGTCACATTACCATGCACATCCGACAAAACTGCTACTTTTTTCATCACTCGTCACCTCCCGTTAATTAAGTTTCATTGTAAATCGAAAAACACCACAATTCCCTGAAAAAGGAACTGTGGTGTTACATTAGATTAACTTACGATCTGATTGTTGCATCTTCTTCTCGAAGCGACCCAACAAACGACTAATACCAAATGTCAAAATGAAGTAAATTGCTGCCGAAATAATCAACGGAATGAACGGCTTGAATGACGCACCTTGCACAACTGACGTCTGGAATGTCAACTCACCAACACCGATAACGGAAACCACTGAACCTTCCTTGATAACCGTCACAAATTCATTACCCAAAGCTGGCAAGATATTCTTGATTGCTTGTGGCAACACCATGTAACGCATGGTTTGCATCTTCGTGAAGCCTAGCGAACGCGCAGCTTCTGTTTGCCCAGCGGGTACAGCTTGAATTCCTGAACGAATAATTTCAGCAACATAGGCTGCGGAGTTCAAGAACATTGCAATGGCACCGGCCATGAAACTTGAAACGTTCAAACCAATGACTTGCGTACCGAAGTACACAATGAATACTTGAATCAACAATGGCACACCACGAACAGCTTCGATGTAGGCAACCGCAAACCACTTTAATGGCTTAACGCTTGAAAGCTTCATCAACGCCAACAAAATACCCAAAACAATTCCGAAGAACACACCAATCACAGCCAAGCCAACCGTATTAATCGTTCCCTTAACAAAGTAAGGGTAGTACTTTTCAAAGAATGATTCCTTGTGGTTCATCAGTGCAACTGCTTCATCGCGCCACTTATCCAATGGGGCACCGATAACATGCTTTTCCAAGATGTTATTAACCTTACTTTGCAGCACAGTCGCATTCTTGGCCATCACGACTGAAGAACCATTCGTTTCACCTGGCAAAGCGGCCTTTGCAACCGCAAATTGTGTACTCTCACCCAAGTAACTATCAGCCGTCGTATCCGGTACGACGACACCATCAACCTTGTCTTGTGTCAACTGGGTCACGGCATCGTTAACCTTCTTCAATGACACAACCTTCTTCGCATCTACTTGCTTAGCAGCATCTTCTTGAATCGATGACAATTGCGCCGCCAATGTGGCCTTCTTCAAATCGTTTAGATTCGTCAACTTGTTAGCGTTCTTCTTCAGCGTCATCACTACGTTCTTATCAACGAAGTATGGTTCTGAAAACGATGCTTCTTGTTCACGTTCAGGCGTTGCCGTCATCCCGGCCACAACCATATCAACCTTACCCGTCTTTACGGCCCCCAACAACGCATCGAAACTCATTTCTTGAATGACCAACTTCACGCCCAAACGCTTGGCGATTTCATTGGCAACCGAAATATCAAACCCGACAATCTTATCTTTACCATTAACGGTCGTGTGGAACTCGTATGGCGCATAATCAGCTGACGTACCAACAACCAGCTTGCCACTTTTTTCAATTTTCGATAGGACGGGATCGGTTTGCGCAGCACTCGCTGGTGCGACCATTCCGACCAACATCATCATTGTCATGACCGCGGCCATGATTTTCGTTACCCATTTTTGCATATAATAACCCTCATTTTTTACAACATCTTCGCTAAGAAGCTTTGCGCCCGTTCTGAATCCGGGTGCTCAAAGAACGCCTCTGGGTCATCATATTGGGCCATGTCACCATCGGCCATAAACCAAATCTTTGATGCCACTTCACGTGCAAAGCCCATTTCGTGCGTAACGACCAACATCGTCATGCCTTCCTGTGCTAATTCACGCATCGTCTTCAATACTTCGCCAACCATTTCTGGATCCAACGCTGAGGTTGGTTCGTCAAACAACATAATCTTTGGGTTCATCGCCAACGCACGGGCAATCGCCACACGTTGTTGTTGACCACCAGACAAGGATGCTGGATATGCCGTCGCTTTGTCGGCCAAGCCAACCTTCGTCAAAAACTTTTCAGCCGTCTGTGTTGCTTCAGCATCCGCCACGCCCTTGACCTTAACCAAAGCGATTTTGACGTTCTCAATCACCGACATATTTGGGAACAAATTAAAGCTCTGGAATACCATCCCCATATCCTGGCGAATCTTATCTAATTCACTTTCTGAGGCTTGCGTAATATCTTGCCCTTCAAAAATAACTTCCCCAGACGTTGGTCGGTCTAACATATTCAACCCACGTAGCAATGTTGACTTACCAGTTCCAGAAGGTCCCAACAAGGCAATAACATCACCCTCTTCAACCGTTGCGTTGATACTGCGCAAGATGGTTTTATCCCCATACGCTTTGTGTAAATTCTTAATCGTTATAATCGCCATCTTGCTACTCCTTTGTTTCGTACTCGATGAATAGATATTACCAAGTTGTGTAATTTTATGCAATAACTTTCTTTGTTTTTGTATATTTATCACAGGCGAAAACGGGTGCAAATGCCGTCATTACAACGATTACAGGTTTCAAAAAAGTTTTTTGTATACAGAAAAAAGGCCCGCTAATTGAATAGCGGGCCTTAAGCTCTCTCTTTGCACAACACTTAGCGTGCAATGTGTTCTGTAATGTTTGCTTCGTCTTCGCGCCAACCCTTTGCGTGGGCACGTGAACGCAAGTCAGCTTCGATTTGCTCCAACGTTTGGTTACGCGTCTCAATCGTGAAGTGCTTGACGAACCAGATGGCTGCGATACATAGCACGGCATAACCGATGAACAATGAACCCGTACCGAAGTAGTTCAACAATGGTGGGAACGTCAATGAAACAATGGCGTTGGCACCCCAGTTAACAACGGCTCCGAATGAGTTACCCAAACCACGAATGTTCAATGGGAAGGACTCACCGATCATCACCCACATAACTGGTCCCCAAGTTGCTGAGAAGAAAGCGATGTAAATCGTCAATGCAATCGCGCAGATGTAAGCTGCGGCTTGTGATTGACCTGAGAAGTGCATTGAGAATGACATGATGAAGAGTGAAATACCCATTCCCCAAGCACCCCAGATCAACATCTTCTTACGGTCAACCTTGTCCATCATCTTCATGGCAACCCATGTCACGATAACGTTAAAGACACCAATTCCAATGTGGGCAATCAAAGCGGCACTGACACCAAAACCAACATCAGTAAAGATTGTTGGGGCATAGTACAAAACCGTGTTACATCCCATGACTTGTTGGAAGATTGCCAATCCCATGGCCATTACCAAGACCGGACGGGCCATCAAACCAAACAATTCCTTGAAACCACCGTTAGCCATTGATGCTTGCAACTTAATGTCAGCCAATTCATCCTTAGCGGCTTCTGAGTTGTCTTGCAACTTTGTCAAAACAGCCAAAGCTTCGTCTTCTTGACCCTTACGAACCAAGTAACGTGGTGACTCTGGCAATGCGATACCACCAAAGAACATCAAAATTGATGGTACAGCGGCCAATCCCAACATCCAACGCCAACCAAGGTCAAAGCCTGACAACGCGTAGTTAGAAATGTAGGCCAACAAGATACCGGTCATGATCATCAATTGGAACATGGTTCCGATTCCACCACGCTTGTCGGCGGGTGCCAATTCTGACAGGTAAGTTGGGATCAACGCTGATGCACCACCAACGGCGATTCCCAAAACGATACGTGAGGCAACCAACAACTCAAAGTTATGAGCGACGGCTGATCCCAACGCACCAACGATAAAGATAAGTGATGAGACCATCAACAACTTACGACGACCGTACTTATCTGATGAAGGTCCAATAATAGCTGCTCCGATGATAGCTCCCAGCAAAACCGCTGACACTACCCATCCTTGTTGCCATGAACCCAAATTCAATTGCTTCTCGATGAAAAGAATAGCTCCTGAAATAACACCTGTGTCATAACCGAAAAGCAATCCACCCAAGGCACCAAAGAAATAAATCAGACTTGTTGAAAGTGACTTTTTCTCATTTGTCATGTTTCCGTTCTCCTGAACTAATATAAAATAAATAAGTTAATTTATCGATACAACCAACCTCTACATCAACTATAACACTCATTTTGAAAGCGCTTGCAAGCGAATTCACTTATTCTGCTATATTTAGTCGCAAATGGTCAAAAAACGGTCATCCACTTCTGGATGACCGTTTGAAATTCGTCTAGAATAGTGGACAATCAGCTTTTCGCAACGACAGATCACAGTTCAGCATCTCTCTGACGAACAAACAAGATAACTAATTTATGGAATCTGTTTTCAATTCCAACGAATACACTATGGATAAGTTTATCTATCCCACATCGTTTAAATAATTGCATTCTGGTAAATTCCATCACCAAAGCTCCTAAGAACATTATCGTCGTTATCCCTAAAACCCATAATAATTGCTGTACAGGATTGTAAGACTTAACCCACTCCAGTTGATTTTTTAATAAGTCATAAAGATAAGATCCATTGATAATATACGCACCAAAAGTCAATGAACCTAATCCCGCCACAAATCGTCCTTTCGAATCAGGCAATTTAAAACGTCTTATTGATTCAAACAGGGCAACACTTTGCACAAACACCCATGGGGAATTATAGCTTATTATCCTTAACGGGCCATAGCCCATCTCTGAAACGTAAAATTCACCAACTAAATACGCAACCGGCATCACAAAAAACAAAGTCATCAAATATTTCGTTTGTATTTTTTGGAGCGGTTTATATATTTTTAGGTATCCACCAACCATATACATTATGGCTAACCAAAAGCTAGAGTAACCACTCAATAAAAACCAACCATCAACGTATCCTAACGTACATGCAACAATTAGGAAGCCAACAATCAATTTAGTCAAGTATAACTCCGACAAATGCTGCATCCCCTTATTAAGAAACGGCGCCATTAACAACATTCCAATGTACGCGTTAACATACCAATATCTCACAGAAAAAATTGATAAAACATTTTCCAAAATGTTTCCCAATGTAATTTTTTCTACAAATGGAATGCACGCAAATACAATAAAGATAGACCAAAACATTGTTTGAACAACTACATTAAATAATCGCTCATAATTAATTTTTCTTGTGGCCATTAAATATCCTGTAATCATCGCAAACATATTAACTGCAACAATCCCTAAATTTTCAATATACCACATGCTAAAAAAAGCTCTTGATTTGTATGTCTCCTCCAGAACGCCACCGTTCCAAAGATTGTGAATCAAAAAAACCATAAAAATGGCCACTATTCTCGCTAAATCAACACCATATTCTCTTCTCAAAATCCTTTCCTCCACACTCTTTTAGTTTAAAAGTCTAAAGAAATAAGATGATTATTTTTTGAACAAAAGAAGGACGATAATACTTTGTGATTTAAAGATGCTTTTAAATATCAACTAAAATTTTTCTTATTAATTGCTAACCAAATATAAACGCCCTGTTGTTTATCATTTAAGATTGATAAACAACAGGGCGTAGCCTCACTTATCTAATTAGTTTAAAACAACAATTCTTTCTGGGTTACGACATAAGCTGCACCGATTGGGTCACCAAAGCGTTGCACGCCCTTAGCGTCGACCAGGAAGTCAAAGCTGGCCAAGTCACGCATGGCTTGCTCAACCGCGGCCGGTGCCAAATTCTCATCAACATCCTTCAACTTCCAGTGTGCCTTAGCCCCTGGCTTGTCCGTGTTCTTAGCTGCAAATACCAAATCTAATGTCTTCATGTTAATTTCCTCCTCGTTTTGAATTACGCAACAACCGGCACGTTCTTGGCGGCGACGACCTTGATTTCCGTCACAGCTGGTTCCACACCCAATACCTCGACAACCTTGGCGAACTGACGCAATTGCGCCTCCGCCGTCCCTGGCTTGACGTAGAACGTCCGAGTGATCATCTTGTCGTTGGCGGGGTGATTTCCCGTGAAACGTACCTTAACAACTTCCATTACTTGGTTTTCTGACATTTTTGCTGTCCTCCGTATTTTGATTTTGAGTACCCGTGGCCACTTCGACTCGTTCTGAGTTATCAGCTTTATTTGCTGACACCTATACTAACGAAACGAGGGGCGCAAAATGTCGCAAAGTCGTTGAATTTATTTTTGGCGGGTCGTTTTATTGTTCATTGCAAGTCGCCGCTTCGCGCCGAGGCATGGTGGGTGGGGCGTGACTTCGCCAAAGATTATAAGGGGTAAACTCCGCCGGCACGAGCACCGGCTAGCTCCCAACTAATTGCGCTAAGGGTTAGGGTCTGCTCGCCTTATCTAACCGGTGGTCGGCCGAACTTGTGAGTTCACCCCTTATAATCACTACGTCACACCCCACCCACCACGCCAGCAGCCGAGATGTTCTTAATTTGATTCGTTTAACTTGAGATTGAGCACGAAAAAGGCAGACCCTCAGAGAGTCTGCCTACAGTTTTATTAGTTATTCAAGTATGCAATCATCCGCTGTTGTGCAGCAATGATTATTGCCAGCATCTCTTGCACAAATAGCGTTGCTTCAGCCCGATTACTCGGTCTGCTTGCTTCTTGAAACGCTTTATAGTACTTGCGCACATTTTTTGAAATCTCGGTAGATATAGATAAGCCGGTTAATTCATCCAAGGACTGTGCTAGATCACTAGCGAGTAAGTATCGTCCAAACCGACCATTGCCGTCATTAAATGGATGAGTATTCTCAAACATAAAATGCGTAATAATCGCCTTAAAAACCGGGTCCACAGACAACGTATTTCTAAATGAAATCACTGCCTCAAGGACTTCATTAATTTCTATTTCTGTTTTTGGTGGTTCGTGAGTCGTTTCAAATGGTGTACCGATTCTGACTTCCCTGTCACGAAATAATCGACCGTCTGGTAAATCAGCATTGCCAATTTCATTTTCTAACAGATCATCATAAATCACTCTGAAATCTAACAACTTGGCAATTTCGAGTGGGGCACGGTTGGATACAGCCAGATACCGTCTCGCACTACCCGACAATCGTGCAGTTACCCGCTTCACCGGATTATTAACCACCGCCTCCAACGCGGTTGCATCAACTGATACGTCCTCAATTGCATTGGTATATATAATTTCATCAACCACCAACCGTTTCACTAAATGGCTTCGTTCGTCATCTGACAATGCCTGTTTTAAAATCGTGAGTTGCAAGGAATTTTGAGCAATTCCTGCGCGTAACTGTTTTATTTGCTGAGTCATCACCATAAAAAGAGGATCTGCTGAACCGCCTAACTCGCTTTGATTAAACAGCTTTGGGGATAGATTTGTAACAACTGTCGCTTCATCGTTGATGCGTCGTTGATATTCTCGCTCCAAGCCAACGGTTCGGCGCTCGACTGCCTCATTAAGTTGATATTTATACTTATTCAACAATTGATGCTTTGCCATACCCATGACCCCTTTTTTCGTTTGGATAGCAATAAATCCCGAAAATAGCGCTTTTCGGGATTTTTAAACTAATTATGCAACTGCTTTAATGTGGATACTGAGCCCCACGCTCGTAAACCTGTTCTGGTTCTTGGCTGATACGCTCGAACTTGTTCAAGGCAGTAATCAACGCCATTTCTTCGTCAGTTAGTGCGAAGTCATAAACATTACCGTTTTCAACTACACGCTCAGGACGTGATGACTTTGGAATAATGCTTGTGCCACGTTGGACGTGCCAGCGCAAAACAACTTGCGCGGGTGACTTTTGGTACTTCGCTGCAATGTCAACAATCACAGGCTCTGCCAAAACTGATCCACGGCCCAATGGCGCCCATGCTTGCGTCACAATGTGATTATCTTGGTGATACTGCAACAAGGCGTCCTGCGTCAAATGAGGGTGGTTCTCGACTTGGTTAACCACGGGTTGTTCATTGGCCTTGGTTGACAAATATTGCAAGTGAACCATGCCGTAATTTGACGTACCAATCGACTTCACTAACCCTTCATCCTTCAACCGTTCAAAAGCACGCCACGTCTCAAAGAAGTGTTGGTGTAATGGCCAGTGAACCAATAGCAAGTCAACGTAGTCCATATCTAGTTCGCGTAATGAGGCTTCCACAGAGGCCAACGTTGCATCGTAACCTTGATTAGCTTCTGCGACCTTTGTCGTCACAAACATCTCGTCACGTGGTAATGAGAGCTCCTTAATTGCAGCCCCCAGCATCCCCTCGTTCTTGTACATCTGCGCCGTATCAAATAGACGATAACCACTTTCCCAGGCCGACTGGACGACACCAGCTAGCTCCGCTTGGCTTGTGACCTTATATAATCCAAGTCCTTGCAACAGCATCTCATGGCCATCAGCAAGGGTTACCTTTGTTGTTAAATCAGACATGTTAAATCCCTCCACCATTCATTTTACCCGATTTTGTCCGCACAAATATAACTTTTCTATGACTTATACATCGCTGCTAAACACATCTTGGCTACCACAACTGACCGGGGTTGTAGCCGGAGCGCTCAAAACTCGGCAACATGCCGCATGGCCGGCGTCATTCAGTAAAGTCCACACAGGCCTTGAGGACTTAGGGGGAATTATTTGCCCCGCTGAATGGCGTCCGCGCCATTCGGTTGCCGATTTTGAGCTTTGTCGGAGGCTACGACCCCGGTCAGTTGGTTCCCACCTACACACAAAAGCGACGCCTTTGGGGACGTCGCTTTTGCTTTTGAGATTTTTAAGTTATTTTCGAGATGTATTTTGAGAGTGTTCGTTAATTTGTTAAGTTAAAACGTTTTGGGTTTGTTTTTAATTAATTAGTCCTTGATGTCAACGTAAGTCAACTTGAACATGTTTGACAAGTCTTGCAATTGCTCGGCTGTAATCTTGAATGACAAGACCGTGTGGTGACCACCACCAACTGACATCCAACCAACAGCACCCTTGTTCAAACCTTGCTTAGGCGTCCACAATTGCTTAGCCACTGGCAAGTGAGGCATTTCAGCTTCTGGCTTGTTACCAGTTACATCGTATGACATCAACTTGAACTCGTTACCGTAGTCGGCCATCGTGGCGTCGATTCCGTCACCTTCCATACCAGTGAAGACCAAACGTGCAGGATCGTCCTTACCACCGATTCCCAATGGGTGAACTTCAACACGTGGCTTGTCTGAAGCAATCGTTGGGTCAACTTCCAACATGTGTGAGCCCAAGATAGCTTCGTGACCCTTACGGAAGTCCAATGTGTAATCTTCCATGAAGACCGTTGACTCGTTGTGGGCCATGATCTTCATCAAGCGTACCAAGGCAGCCGTCTTCCAGTCACCTTCACCAGCAAATCCGTAACCTTCAGCCATCAACAATTGTGCTGCCAAACCTGGCAA
Source organism: Weissella cibaria KACC 11862 (assembly GCF_000193635.1). Classification (GTDB taxonomy): domain Bacteria; phylum Bacillota; class Bacilli; order Lactobacillales; family Lactobacillaceae; genus Weissella; species Weissella cibaria. Next base: position 35,645 of record NZ_AEKT01000049.1, read on the forward strand.
TTGCTCCAAACCGAACAAGTCTTCGAAGTTGGTCGTGAAGGCCGTGTAACCATTCTTGTCCATGAAGTGCTTGATACCGAAGTACTCACGCAATTGGTACTTCACGTTGTGCTCAAACTTTTCTGGTGTATTGTCGCCGATAACGAAGTCGTATTCCTTTTCCAATTCAGCGTACTTAGCATCGATGTCGTCAGGGTTAACGGCATTAACCGCCTCAACCAAATCACCAACAGCCCAGTAATCAACCGTCCAACCGAACTTGATTTGTGCTTCAACCTTGTCACCGTCAGTAACAGCCACGTTACGCATCTTATCACCGAATGTCACAACCTTAATCTTGAATGATTCGTTGTAGGCAACTGCTACGTCCATCCAGTTAGCAACGGCTTCTTGCACTTCTTGGTCAGCCCAGTGACCTGAGATGATCTTGTTGTTGATACCCAAACGGGCGTTGATGAAGGCGTACTCGCGGTCACCGTGGGCTGATTGGTTCGTGTTCATGTAGTCGAAGTCAATCGTGTCGTAAGGCAAGTTGTTCAAGAATTGCGTTGCCAAGTGCAACAATGGCTTTTGCAACAATTGCGTACCACGGATCCAGTTCTTAGCTGGTGAGAACGTGTGCATCCACGTAATTACACCGGCAACTGAATCGTCGAAGTTAGCTTCCTTCATGGCAGCTGCAATGTTTTCTGATGTCGTTGCCACCAACTTGAATTCAACTGGGTATGGCAAGACACCTGATTCATTCAAGCCATCGACAATCTTCTTCGCGTTTGATTCAACTTCTTGCAACGTCTCAGGTCCGTACAAGAATTGTGAACCCGTGATAAACCAGAACTTGTAGTTGTTAGTGTTAAACATAATCATTATTCCCCTTAAGTAATTTCCCGAATGTTAGTTAGTAACTTCTGTCTTCTTTTGACCGTAATAGGCGTTCGCACCGTGCTTACGCAAGTAGTGCTTATCCAACAACGTTTGTGACATGTGCACGTTGTGTGGGTTCAACATCATGGTGTGGTAGGCCATTTGTGCAACTTCCTCCAACACAACTGAGTTATAAACCGCCTTCTCGGCATTTGGTCCCCAAACAAATGGGCCGTGATCTTGTACCAGAACCGCTGGTACTTCGTTAGGGTCGATGAAACGGTCTTCAAACGTCTTTACAATGACATTTCCCGTCTCCAACTCGTAAGCCCCATTAATTTCAGCTTCCGTCATTAATGACGTGGCTGGAATATCACCGTAGAACGTATCCGCGTGTGTTGTACCAGCTGCTGGAATATCCACGCCAGCTTGCGCAAATGAAACAGCCCATGGTGAGTGCGTGTGCACAATGCCACCGATATCTGGGAATTCCTTGTACAAGACACGGTGTGTGTCCGTGTCGCTTGAAGGGTTCAAATCTCCTTCAACGACATTCCCGTCCAAATCAACGACAACCATGTCATCTGGCGTCAAATCATCATAATCAACCCCAGATGGCTTAATCACGAACAAACCACTTTCGCGATCAATTTCTGAAACATTTCCCCAAGTAAACTTAATCAAATCGTGCTTTGGCAAAGCCATGTTTGCCTCATACACGCGCTGCTTCAAGTTCTCCAACATGAATTTCATCCTCCTCTACTGTTGCAACTACCGGTTCGTCCGAGATGGCATCAATGGCGGCCTTTTCGATCGCGATACCGTCCTTGTAACGGACCATAAATTCTTCAAAACCAGCGACGTCAACTGGGTCAGGTGCCATCGTTGTACTGTCTTGGTTCGCGAAGACACGGTTCTCCAAGAAGTCCGCCAATGACTCACCAGCTTCACGCATCGTCACATATTGTGACAAGATTGCCATTCCCCAAGGGCCACCTTCACCAGCGTTCGTCATCAACGTCACTGGGGCGTCCATAACTGCGGCCAAAATCTTTTGACCAACAACTGGTGTGTTGAAAATACCACCTTGGGCAACAACTGAGTCCATCACAACATCTTCTTGCTTCAAGATGTCCAACCCAATCTTAACGGCACCGAAAGCTGAATAGAGGTGCATGCGCATCAAGTTAGGCAAGTTGAATTCCGCATTTGGCGTGCGGACAAATACCGGACGACCTTCGTTAACACCCGTGATGTTTTCACCTGAGTGGTAACCGTAGCTTAGCAAGCCACCCGCGTCTGGGCGGGCATCCAAAACGGAACGGAACAAGGCACCGTACAAGTCATTGGCACTCAACTCAACGCCAATAGCTTGTGCGAATTGCTTAAACATCCGAGCCCAAGCATTAATTTCTGATGAGCTGTTATTGGCGTGAACCATGGCAACTGCTGAACCATCAGGCGTCGTCACCATATCGATATCTTCGTGGGCTTGTGACAAAGCCTTTTCCAAGACGATCATGGCAAAGGCTGATGTACCAGCTGACACGTTAGCCGTACGCTGCTTAACTGAGTTCGTCGCAACCATTCCTGTACCAGCGTCTCCTTCAGGTGCTGCGGCAACCGCACCACCAACCAGCAAACCGCTTGGATCCAGCAACTTAGCACCCTCGTCTGTTAAGCGGCCGGCCTCTTCACCAGCTGACTTAACCGTTGGCAAGATGTCGCGTAACGTCCAGTGATATTGTTGGACTGACTTCAACTCGTTGAACTTGTTCAACATGCCTTCGTCATAATCGACCGTGTTTGAATCGATTGGGAAGACCCCTGAGGCATCCCCAACACCCAATACCTTTTCACCGGTTACTTGCCAGTGCACGTAACCAGCCAACGTCGTCATGAAGTCGATATCCTTCACGTGCGCCTCTTGGTTCAAGATAGCTTGGAACAAGTGGGCGATGCTCCAACGCTGTGGAATGTTAAAGTCGAACAACTCTGTCAATTGGCTAGCGGCCTGACCCGTGATGGCGTTACGCCAAGTTCGGAAAGGTACCAACAAGTTGCCGCCCTTATCAAAGGCCATGTAACCGTGCATCATCGCTGCGAAACCAATTGATGACAAGTTACGGATAACTGTGCCATATTCGATGTTGACTTGATCCGCCATATCGCGGTAAGCATCTTGGACACCTGACCAGATATCTTCTAGTGAGTAAGTCCACACGCCATTTTCAAGCTTGTTTTCCCATTCATGACTTCCAACAGCGATTGTTGAGAAGTCTGTGGCAACCAAGACAGCCTTGATACGAGTTGAGCCGAACTCAATTCCCAAAGCGGCTTGACCGTTCATAATTTCGTTTTGAATTTGTTCTTTATTCATTATTCCGTTTCCCCTCAAACGAGAATCATTTTGCGTTTTGTAATCGTTTACATGAATTATATTAAATCACTTGTCCGTACAAATCAAGAACAAATTCGGACAATTCACAATTGGGACATATAAATCACAGTTAATTCACGTTAGTTGTCCGGATTAAGTCGTTTAAAACGCCTATTCTCGGGCATTTCTTTAATTCCGGACAAATGTAGCGGTTGTTTTAATTTTGCGTACAAATGTTGGTTGTTGGTAGTTTAAACGGTGCGTTGTTACGTTTATAGCGTGTCGTCGCGTTGCGACGAGGCATAGGGGTGCGGGATTAGCTTCGACAAAGATTGCATCTAGGCAACTCCGCCGGCGCGAGCACCGGCTAGCTCCCAAATAATTGGGTTAAGGGTCTGGTTCCGTATCGCCTTGTCTAACCGGCGGTCGGCCGAACTTGTGAGTTCCCTACCTGCAATCGCTACGCTAATCCCGCACCCCTATGCCAGCAGCCAAGTTATTCTATGTTTGTTTGATTGTCATGGATATAATCAAACACGGCAGAGAACATCCTGACACTACACAAAATCCCCATTTCACTTAATCGTGATCTGGGGATTTTTCTTCTACGTATATATTTAAATATAGATATGTCTGTAAAACCATCTATGCACCGCTACACCTGGAAGTGGTACACGGTTTCGCAGAGAGGCTAGTGATATGACTAACGAAAACAACAACTTGCCCCGATTGATTGAGGAGCAAATAAAACAATACCCACAGAACAGACGCCGACCTGTAAATAAGGTGGTATATGCGAATCGATACTTCGCATTGGAGAACAACATTAAAGAGAACACATTCAGCATCGTTGCTAATGATTTGGTGTTCTCTGCGATTCCCTATGACACGGCCCGATACTATATCGAGCGTGCCGCGCGTTACTCAATGTTGAGCCCAGAGAAAACTCGACGGTATTTAGAAAGCCACGAAGATAACATCAAAACATACATTGGCAAAGCTTTAATGCAGCAAGCCGGCGTTATGTATCCTTATGGACCCGATGTCGATGAGTTCGTCGCTAAAAACGAAACACACATAACTGCTGAGTACCATAAAATCTTTGAACATCCTTTATTTGAAATTCAAGTTCTGGGGCGCCTGATGCAACATGACTCAACCGGTCCATTATCTGCTAATCTTGCTGGTAAGTTCCTGTACGACAGCAATCGGTTCACCGGTATTATAGGCTACATCTCGGAATACATGAAGTTTATCGCCCAAGTTACTGATGATCTGCAGATTTCTACCGATGGTTCGGGTGTTATGTCGTTGTCCGAAGGGACGAATCTTGAGAATTTATATGTGTCTGCAGATACAGACCTGACCCGCGTGTCGGAATTATTACCTGCAGGAACGGCGGCCGGGTTTAACTCGCGCGCTGTGTCTAATATAAATGAAGGTCAATATGATGATCCCGACACGCAAATTTTGTTAAAGTCTGTTGTTGGCGCAGAATTGTCTAAAGCACGTCAAAACTATACGGCACACTCAGTAAACCCTAAACTTATTGATCCGTACTACAAAATTGTGTTGCCAACGTCAAATAACAATAAAATCAACGTTGTATCCGACATCCACGCCGGTGTAGCAAATAAGAATCTGACTTCGTTACCATTCAGCAATGATAACTTCAACATCATTGCCGGCGACGCGTCTGATGGTCGCGTGTCTGACAAAAATATCAAAGGGATATACGTTATTGGAAATCACGATATGACCGATGTGTTAGCTGGCACGATCGTGTCGAAAGACGACACATTGGCAAAGTATCGTGACTATCAATGGTTCCAATTGCTGGTTGCGAATCTTGGAAACGATGCATGGCCACTACTTCCTGCTGGTGACAACGACATCTATGCCTATATCGCCGATGACGTTCAGTCTAGATTTCCACAGTTAAAGGTGTTGAACAATGAAAGTACGATGTACGCCGGCGTACGTTATGCTGGTTTGACGGTCCCAATTCGTTTTTCAAATCAGGCGACTGAGCAGCAATGGATTGCCGATGAATTGATTCGAATCCTGGGAGATGACACCACCACACCAACAGTTGTAGTTAGTCACGCCCCCATCTTCAATGAATTGAGCATGCTGTCAAAAAAGAGCAAATCGTTCAATGATAAGTATGCTTTGTCCAATAATCAGCTGGCCAAGATATTCACGCAGTACAACGTCGTTGGCGTGGTCCACGGACACCATCATATTCCAGCTGCTCAAGCGAACTGGCATAAGATTGTTAAACAGTTCGGACGACCTATGTTTGTTATCGACTCAATTTATGCCAATAACAATACAGGCCAAGAATTAGAAAAAGAGTTCACTCGTCAGCGCCGCGCTGCAGAGTCAGAAAAACGGAACAACCCAAATCAACTAGCTGCACGTAAAGCCCGTATCGAAGCCAAGACCCGCGAATACACTGTAGATGATGATATTAAACAAGTCGTTGGCCTGACCTATGAGAAGCCACGTAATCGTTATACTGTTGATAAAACTATCGATGGCAAGCATATACGTAAACGCTTCTTAAATAAGGCTGAAGCAATTTCTTATCTGAACCAATTGAACGGACATTAATCAAAGCCACCGCATTGTACTAGTTTGCGGTGGCTTTTTACATGGTCAATCCGCAACTATTTCCGTGGTTTAGTAACCACTCCTCAGAACGTGGATAAGACGACTAGCAAGAAGATTTTGAAACAAATTGACTTCACCAAAAATAACAAGTCGCTGTAGTTGCACTTTAAATTTTTGGTTTCCAAAGGCACTTTATGAGCGTTTACTATTACAAATAGGTATGTATTTCGCCATTTGTCATAGATTCAAAATTCCGATCAAACAAAAATCCCAGCAAGCCTCGCTGGACTTACTGGGATAATTTTGGAATTATTAGCCTAAAAAATCTCTCACAATTTTTAAGGGTTAATTGGCGTTACGCCTGGGATTCAGTTACCTGCTCCACGGGGCCACCCGCTGCCTCTTCGACTGGGTTAACCTTCTTCTCACGCTCCAAGAAGAATACGGCTACCAACGTGATAACCATAACCACAGCTGACATCATCAAGTACGTTGATTGGTAACCAACCTTGTCGTACATTGATCCAGCGACTGTTGAGAAGATAAAGACTGAGATTTGCTTAGCAAAGTTAGATGCCAAGGCGTAAACTGTTGCGTACAGACGGATGTCGAAGGCGCCTGAGATGTACTTCATGATTGAAACCAACAACAATGGCATTTCGAAACCAGCTAGCAAACGGAAGAAGACAATCCACTCCCATGATGGTGCCATGGCTGATCCGAAGATACGCACGAACGTCAAGAATCCGTAAATCAACAAACCGTTACGCGCACCAATCTTGTTGATGATGTAAGGCATCGGAATCATCAAGCACAATTCAATCACTGTTTGCGCTGAGTTCATGTATGAGTACATGATTGTTCCTTGTGAGTCAGTCTCAAAGAACGTCTTGAAGAAGACGATAAATTGTTGGTCGAACACGTCGAACAAAGCTGAGGCACCCATGTAGAACAAGGCCAAAATCCAGAAGTTACGCAACTTGAAGATTGAGAAGATATCCTTCTTAGTCAACTTTTCGTTTGAAGCACCCATTGCAGCGGCTGCGTTTGAGAAGTTAATCTTCGTTGAGAACAACAACAACATCGTCAACAAAACAGCTGACGCCGAGCAGGCCCACCAGATAGCGTTTGGTTGCCACAAGAACAAACGACCGGCTACCAAAGCTGATACGGCTCCGGCAACTGATCCACCCATACGCGAGTGACCAAACTCAAACTTGTTTGCCAATGAGGCACGTTGTACGTACTGCTCAATAACTGACACACCACCATTCAAGATGAAGGCCAACACAATACCAGTTACGATTGAAGCCAAAACTGGGCTGATGGCCAAGATTGGCATGAAGGCCCATTGGAAGTAAGGGCCGATAAAGATTCCAGCAATTGCAATCGTAATTAACAACGTCTTTTTAAAGACCAACTTATCGGAAATAACTCCGAACAACGGTTGGAACAGCAATGACATTCCAGCCATCAATGAGAAGACCACCCCTGATTGCGCGCCTGATAGGCCAGCTTGTTGACCTAACCAAAGCGTCAAGAATCCATATGTAATCGCCCAAATAAAGAAGTAACTAAAGTGCGAAGCCGCAAATCCCCAGAAATGCTTGCTCTCCTTAACAACTTGACTCATGATAATCCCCCTGAGTTTTCATTCAATTAGTTAAAAGTAAATGGTTGTGGCTTGCCAAACACTGGGAAGCCTTCATCGTCCCACTCAAATGGTTGTACCATCGTGTGGCGGTTTGGATCATACAAAGGATCACCCTTGATATCCAGGTAGTTACGCACGTGGTAAACCAACAAATCGGTTTCACCATCTTCAGCAACCGTAAATGAGTTGTGACCCGGACCGTACAAACCGTTTTCCATATCTGATTGGAAAACAGGGTGGTCCAACTTATGCCAGTTTGCAGCGTCTAAGACATCCTTGTCATCTTCGATCCACAACATCCCCATCGCGTAGTTTTCATCAGTGGCCGAGCCAGAGAACGTCAAGAACACCTTGCCGTTACGCTTCAAGATAGCTGGTCCTTCGTTCACCCAGAAAATCTTAGTTTCCCAGTCGAACTCTGGCTTTGACAACATAACTGGCGCCGTCTTCAACGTCCATGGATTTTCCATTTCAGCGATGTACAAGTTTGAGTTACCCTTAATCTCCGGGTCCTTTTGCGCCCAAACGTAGTACAGCTTGTCGTTTAATTCAAATGACGTTGCATCCAGGGCAAATGAATCAAGGTGCGTTTCAATTTGTCCCTTTTCAACCCAGTTTTCTTCTGTTTCCATTGGGTCTTCTGCGTCGCACTCGATGGCAAACATGCGGTGTTGGAACATGCCGTTTTCATCAAATGCCGTTGTATGTGAAGCAGCATAGTACACATACCACTTACCTTCCGTGTAGTGTAACTCTGGTGCCCAAATCAATTCGCTTTGTGCGCCGGTCCCTGAATCGTGCTTACGCCAGATTGTGCGTGGCATTGCGTGAGCCAAACCATCAATCGTCTTCGCACGACGTAACTCAATCAAGTTGTAAGCTGGTACCGAAGCAACAAAGTAGTAATAACCATCCGTGTGCTTGTAGATATATGGATCAGCACGTTGGATGATCACTGGGTTTTCGTAGCGAACTGTCATATCTGTTAAACTCCTAAAATTTCTTGAAAGCGTTTTCTTTCTTTTACGAGTATTATTAAAACACTTGTACGGACAACTTACAACCCCAAAAGCATTCAGTTCACGTTCAATTCACATTTTCTTAAACTTTGATACATTTATCACAAATTAAAAATACGGTTTTTTAGTTAGAAAAACGCCTATTTATAGGCGTTACGTATAATTTTAGGCCTGTTTTGTACCAGAATGAACTTTACGCTAGTGATTGTTGTCCGTTATTCCGGATGCGCTTACATTTGTACGGACAATGATTGATTATTGCTTATTTACGTCTGTTTTTCATAACAATTCACGGTTTTGTCTAACACAACCGGACAATTACTTGTATAATGAATATCATAAATAAACACGACAGAGAGATTGGGTCTAATATGGATACGAAATACGATATCGTTAAGAAAGGGCTTCGAGATGATATACTTTCTGGTAAATACGCCATTGGCGACAAATTACCAACCGAAGCTAACTTAACCGAACAATATGGCGTCAGTCGTTATACCGTCCGTCGTGCAACCAGTGATTTAGAACAAGAACATTTCCTCTACCGCGTTCAAGGTGGTGGTATGTATGTTGATGATTGGAATAAAGCGCCGGCAACAACTTCTGACAATAAGGTCATCGGGGTGATTACAACCCACCTAGCCGACTATATCTTCCCTGAGATTATCAGCGGCATCGACCGCGTGATTTCAGATGAAGGCTACTCGCTCTTCATTAGTAATACGCACAACACGTATGAACGTGAGCGCCAAAGCCTGATGCGCATGATTGAAACAGGCGTGAACGGGTTGATTATCGAACCAACCATGTCCGCTTTGCCAAACGCCAATAAAGATTTATATGATCAAATTCGCGAACTTGGCATTCCGACCGTCTTTATCAATTCTACTTATGAACATTTCGACTTCCCCTACTTGGAGGTGGACGATACCAATTCAGAAGCTGATTTGATTAATCACCTGATTGCACAGGGACACGAGCGCATTTTGGGCGTGTTTAAGGTCGATGACGTCCAAGGCGCGCACCGTATGCAAGGTTTCTACAAGGCATATCAACAGCACCCGGCGATTGCGTTGCACAGTAACATCATCATGTATCAATCAAACGATGAGGCTAGCAATGCACAAATCTTGAATAAGATTGAAACACACTTGGAATCCGCTGATCGACCAACTGCCTTGGCTTTGTACAATGATGCCTTGGCCATTCAAACGATTGATTTGGTGAAATCACTTGGTTTGCGGGTACCAGAGGATATTGCGATTGTCGGATTTGACGATTATGCGATGTCTCACTACATGACGCCAAGTCTAACGACGGCGCGTCACCCACAAGGTAAGATGGGGCGTGATGCTGGGCGGATGCTCCTTGAGTTGATCAAGGGCCACCCCGTGGAAAACGTCCGCTACGATAGCGACATTATCATTCGCGATTCATCTAACCATCACGTGAATTAACACAAAAAGAGCTACTGTTGGTAGCTCTTTTTTGTTCTCTGTCAAACCGAACGCCTCATGAGCAGATTATTTGAAACAATTCTGTAACAATAGGATAATTGATGTACATTAACGTGAGTCATTCTTATATAGGAGGGTTTCGGTTATGTACTATCTGGTTAATAAACAAGCAACAACGTTAACATTCTATTTTGAAGACGGCACACAAGACTTCGGTCTCGAACAATTATTTAACCTGAGTCGGCACGCATTTGCTGAAACGATTGCCCCCTATGGGATTGGCGAGCACATCGAAGAGGCAATGGCCTTCGAACAAACCTTTTCGGCTTACGAGCGCAAGGATTTGGAGATTGCGACTAAGGATGAATTGATTGACCTTGTCATTGCAGGCCAAGAGGAAGCCGTGGCCATTCGCAAGTCTAAGGAAGACACCCTCGCCATGACCCTAGGCTTAGTTGTCGCAGGGCCATTTATCTTTCTATTAGTTTTGCTGGTTCTTGAAAGTATCGGGATGCCAAAGATGGCGGCTGAGATTTGTTCCTTGGTCTTAACCATTGGCCTGATTATCGCCTGGTTTATCCTAGTTTGGAGCAAGTGGGGGCGTCGTTTGGAGACACGGTTGGAGGATTCACTGGCCGATCATTTTAAGCGGCCTTCTTAACCGTTTGTGTGTTGTTGTGTCGTCGCGTTGCGACGAAGCGTGGTGATTAGGGCGTGACTTCGACAAAGATTGGCCTGGGTAAAATCCGCCGGCGCGAGCACCGGCTAGCTCCCAAATAATTGGGATAAGGATCGGGTTCCTGGCGCCTTATCTAACCGGCGGTCGGCCGAACTTGTGAGTTCACCCAGGCCAATCGCTACGTCACACCCCAACCGCCACGCCAGCCGCCAAGATATTCTTTGTTAGTTTGATTTTCATACGCATGAAAAAGAGGTCAGACCCGTGTGCGTTCTGACCTCTTTAATTTGGTTTGCTTAATCTAATTCTGGTATCGCTTCAGGCGCAACTTGTTCTGTTGCGATTTTTTGCTTTAATTGGCGAACAACCTTAAGCCAGGCTGGGACCAAGAAAATCAGTGATCCAATCCAAGCTAGTGGGTTGGCTAGGCTGGCTCCGAAGAAACCAAACCAAACGACCAATGAAAAGGCGGCGACTGAACGGACGACCATTTCACCGACACCGGCAAGGGTTGGCGTCTTAACATCGCCCAAACCTTGCAATGTGTAACGGAGTACAAATAGCGTTGCCAAGATAGCGTAGAGCGGTCCGTTTGCCCAGAAGTACAATTGCGCCAAATCCATGACTTCATGTTGACCCTGACCAACGAACAACGTGACCAAATCGCGACCGAAGGCGATTTCTAAGATTCCTAGAATCGTCCCAACAATCATTCCCATGGCCAACGCCACCTTCACGCCCTGCAGAATACGGCCATATTGACCAGCACCAAAGTTTTGCGCGGTATACGTAGCCATCGTCACACCAAATGACATCACCACCATGATGATGATTTGATCGACCTTAGAAGCCGCTGTATTGGCAGCAACGGCATCCGTTCCCAATGTATTCACAGCAGCAGCCAACGTGACTGACCCGATGGCAATAATTGATTGTTGGAAGCCCATTGGCACGCCGGCCAACATGTGCTGACGCAATTCACCCTTTGGCAACTTGAAATCCGCCCAAGTCAGATGCAACGTATCGGTATAACGACTAATGTGCCAGTGCGAAGCGGCAATCGACACAAACTGCGCCATCACCGTCGCAAAGGCCGCTCCTTCAACACCCCAACCAAACTTCAAAATCAAAATTAATTCAACCGTGATATTGAAAATCATCCCGACAATCAAATAGTACAGTGGCGCCTTACTATCACCAACCGCACGCATCGCGTTTGAGATAATATTGTAGCCCATCGTCGCAATCGTACCAGCCAAAATGATTGCAATAAACACGCGCGCTTCGACAAAAATGTCAGCAGGTGTTTGCATCAAGCGCAACAGCGGATTAATGAATGCCAAGCTCAAAGCTGTCAAAATAACTGACATGATAATCCCGGCAATAATACTTGTTGCATACGATTGGCGGACACCATTCATATCGTGGGCCCCAAAACGTTGAGCAGTGATAATCGACATCCCCGAACTAAACCCTTGTACAAATCCCATTACCAAAAACTGAATACTACCCGTCGCACCCACGGCGGCCAGTGACTTTACCCCCAGCGTTTGTCCAACAACCAACGTGTCAGAGATGTTGTATAACTGTTGTACCAAATATCCAATCACTAACGGAATGGTAAACATCATAATCAACTTTGCTGGGTTCCTCTTCGTCAAATCTTGCATGACTACAGACATCCCCCTCGTTCTTTTAACCTTATTAATTCATAGTATAGAGACTTTTTGTGTAAAGTGTGAAAATTCATGAAATTAGTGCAGGTTTGTAATGAAAAAGAGACGTACCGCCATAGCAGTCCGTCTCTTTTTATCATTAATTACAATGTAATGTTCTTTTCGGCAAGTTGCTTTTGCACTTCTGGGTGCGCCATAAACTCGTCGTAAGTCGTCTCGGCACGATCGATGGCACCTTGATCTGAAACCACGATAATGTGATCCGCAATCGTTTGCGCAAACGTGTGGTCATGAGACGTGAAGATGATACCACCCTTGAAGTTGATCAAACCATCGTTCAATGACGTGATTGACTCCAAGTCCAAGTGGTTCGTTGGGTCGTCCAAAACCAATACGTTTGGCTTCGTCAACATCAACTTAGACAACATAACGCGGACCTTTTCTCCTCCAGACAAAACATCCAACGTCTTTTCGGCGTCTTCACCCTTGAACAACATACGTCCCAACAAACCACGCAAGAACGTGTTGTCGCTTTCTTCCTTAGAAGCAAAGTCACGCAAGTAGTCCAAGATTGGCATTTCTGGCTTAGGGAAGTTAACATTCATGTCCTTAGCCAAGTAATCGTGAGACGTCGTGACACCCCAAGTAACCGTACCTTCATCAGGTTCGTCGTTACCGGCGATAATGTCCAACAATGCCGTTGCGGCAACGTCGTTTTCAGCCATCACAAGGGCCTTTTCGTTAGGGCGCACCGTGAATGACACGTTGTCCAACAACTTCACCCCATCAACTGTCTTTGACAAGTTTTCAACGCGCAACATATCGTTTCCGATTTCGCGTTGAATTTCAAAGTTGATGTATGGGTACTTACGCGTTGAAGGTTGGATATCATCAAGCGTGATCTTCTCCAATTGCTTCTTACGTGAAGTGGCTTGCTTTGACTTTGAGGCGTTTGCTGAGAAACGGGCGATAAAGTCTTGCAATTCCTTGATTTGCTCTTCCTTCTTGGCATTTGCTTGTGATTGCAAACGTTGTGCCAATTCTGAAGATTCCTTCCAGAAGTCGTAGTTACCAACGAACAACTTGATCTTACCGAAGTCAACGTCCAAAATCATCGTTGAAACGGCGTTCAAGAAGTGACGGTCGTGGGAAACAACGATCACGATGTTTTGGTAGTCAGCCAAGAAGTCTTCCAACCAAGCAATCGTCTTCGTGTCCAAACCGTTGGTAGGCTCGTCGAGGATCAAGATGTCTGGGTTACCAAACAACGCTTGGGCCAACAAAACCTTAACCTTGGTTACTTCGGGCAAGTCAGACATCATCATGTAGTGTTGATCTTCTGAAATTCCCAAGCCTTGCAACAATTGGGCCGCTTCAGTTTCAGCTGACCAACCGTCCAATTCTTCGAAACGAGCTGACAACTCACCAACCTTGATACCGTCTTCATCAGTAAATGGGTCGTGCGTGTAGATTTCGTCCATTTGGTTCTTCACGTCATACAATTCCTTGTGTCCTTGCATAACAGTGTCCAAGACCGTGAATGCGTCATAGGCAAAGTGGTCTTGCACCAATGATGACATACGTTCGTTAGCCTCCATTGAGACCGTTCCAGTCGTTGGTTGCAACTTGCCTTCCAAGACCTTCAAGAACGTTGACTTACCTGCTCCGTTGGCACCGATAACACCGTATGTGTTACCAGGCGTGAACTTCAAGTTAACGTCATCGTATAGCTTCTTACCAGTAAAAGATACTGATACATTTGAAACAGTTAGCATATTTGTTTACGTTTCCTTTTCTTCAATTTAATGTCATTTTCCATTATACAGAAAATGTGAACATTTTTGGTGGTGGGTTTTCCGGATTAGAATTTTTATTGGCACATTGCAAAATCCGCCGATAATCTAAAGTATATTTTAGATTATCGAGATTTTGCCCTTAATCTAAAATATACTTTAGATTACAGAAGTTTTCGCGTTAAGTTAAAGTATATTTTAGTTCACAGGAAGCCCCCATGATTGAACGTCCAAAACGCTAAACGAAACGGTCAAGTCACATACATTCAAGTAACTTATCAAATTCCGGAAAACCCAACCCGCGAAACCGACAATCTCCTTCACATTCGAGATAATTATGAGAAACTGTTGATTACACAAAATTATTTTGGCAATCCTGATATCGACGGCATCCCCGTCATCAATATCATCGACTGGTTGGTTAACGAAAACGACTAAAAATAAAGCGTTCGGGACAGAAATCTCTGCCTCAGACACAAAGCCACCAATCTGCCGATTTAAAATCGGCGGATTGGTGGCTTTTAAACGTTTTCCGACAGGCCGAACCCTTACTATAACGTCATCATGGGATTCGAAGCGCCTGTTGGCTCACTCTCTTTAACTATTCGTGCTTATTTCTTACCAATCAAGCTGACAAAATAAATGCCGGCTTCAATAATGGCAATGAAAAATGAGACGGGTAGGTTCAGCGTGTATGACAGCACAAGCGCCACCCAGACCCCAACTACGGCAAACAAAATAGCGAGGCCAATAATCTGCCAAACAGTCCGTCCCCAGCGCATTGCTGAGCTAGCCGGTAGAATCATCAAGATGAAAATCAATAATGATCCAACCACTTGGGCAGAAACCGCCACCGTTGTTGCCATCAAGGCCAAGAATGCCACTTCAATCAAGCGAATGTTCTTCAAACTAAATAGCGCCGTGCTGTAGTCGAAGGCAAAGTGGCGCAGTGGCCGAAACATTGCTAACCCGATTAACAAAACCAAGATAGCTAGCACGACCACTTCAACCACATCCGTGCGACTGATGCTGAAAATCGAACCAAACAGAATCCCCGTCGCAGCGGTGGCGTTCTTCTTTGATAAGGCCAGGAAGGCAATTCCTAGTCCAATCGCAATCGCACTCACCGCTGAAATTAGCGATTCGGACCGACTTTCTTTGACACCCATTTCACCAACGGTCATCGAGGCCCCAACAGAAAACAGGAGCATCCCCACCAAGGGCGACCAACTCATGTATAGCGCAAATGACGCCCCAGCAAACCCAATTTCACTCAATGTGTGGGTTAAAAACGACATCCGTCGCGCAACCACAAACGTGCCAACAAAGCCACTGACAATGGCAATCAACGTCCCCGCCACAAAGGCGTTTTGCATAAATGGATAATTAAGCATGATCTTGATTACCTACTTTCAATTTTGTCATATCAAGTTGGTCAATCGGACCAAACTCACTCCCATTTGGCGTCAACAACAAATAATCATCCGCATATTTACCGATAATATCTAAGTCGTGACTGACCATGATGGTCGTCAAATCGTGATGGTCACGATAATCGCGCACCACGTTCATTAATTCATACTTTGCCACATTATCCAAATTAGCCGTGGCTTCGTCCAGAATGAGCACGTTTGGATTTTGCACCAACGCCTGTGCTAAATACGCACGTTGGCGTTCACCACCCGATGCCGTATCAATCCGCGCATTTGCAATCTTGGTTAAATGCGTATCAGCTAGTACATGCTGGAGACGTTCTTTTTCAGTCGGTTTCAACCAGGGCAAAATCCCTTTGTCGAAACTCAACGATACAAAATCAGTTACTTTCAGCGGAAACGCCTGCATGTCTGGGCGATACTGCGGCACGTAGCTAATCATGCGATTTTTGACGTCAATTTGCCAGTCTAATTCACCGGCGGTTAGCTCTAACTGGCCTAAGATGGCACGTAGTAACGTCGTCTTACCCACACCATTATCCCCAATCAGTGCGAGCACGCGACCTTTTTCAAGTTTAAATGCGACATCTTGGTATAACCACCGCTCCCCAAACTGAATGCCTACCCCTGAACCAGTTAAAATTGTCATTACTTTAATGCCTCGTCCAATGCTTTCAATTGCTTATATTGCCACTCTGCATACGTATCACCCTTTGGTCGTGTTTCAGTCGCTTGCACAACCGGCACGTCATGATCCTTAGCATACTGCATAGCTTGTTTGGCTAACTTACCCGTTGATTGTGGATTGTAAATCACCACCGCCACCTTGCCATCATCAATCGCACTATTCCAAGCGCGAATGTCCGCTGGCGTCGGATCTTGGTGTTCATCAACCGCCTTTGAGAATGATTGGTTCAAGACCGTGGCCCCCAAATCAATCAACGTATTATCAAACACCGGTTCCGTTGCCATCACGTCCTTGCCCTTTAAATCAGCCTTCACTTGCTTTTGCATGGCTTGCAAGTCGGTTAAGCTAGCCATGTATTTATCCGCGTTGGCTTGGAAGTAAGCTTTTTTACTTGGTTCCAGCTGCGCATATGTCTTAACTAACTGCTTTGATAGACGTTCAGCTGCATCCGTCTTATACCAGAAGTGTTCGTTACCGATTGCGTCGTCATCATGGTCGTGATCCGTTTCATGGTCATGACCACCATCGGTATAGTGATACAACTTAGCTAATGACACAGCTTTGGCATCTTTATTTTGCTTTGCAAAATTCAGGCTCCAATTATCAAAACCGCCACCATTCGAGATGATGACATTGGCTTGTTGATAGAGCTTAGCATCTGATGTTGTCGGCTCAAATTCGTGTGGATCCATATCTGGATCATCCATCACACTGGTCACAGAACCTTGGTTACCTAAAATCGCCTTTGCGATTTCACCATAACTATCTAAACTTGCGACAACTTTGATTTTGCCGGACTGACGATCAGTGGCATTCTTCGTAGCGGCTTGATAAATCACGCCACCAATCATCGCAACAACGGCAACGGCCGGGATTGCCAATACCCAGCGACGGTTCTGTTTCTTCATGTCTATTTCCTCCGTGAAGTCGGTTGTCTATCAACCAACTCACTTCCTCTCAAGTCAATTAACTCGCAATTTCACCATAATTACGCAAGCTTGAAGTTACCTTAATGGCGTCCCTCGTAATTATCAGTTGTCTGTGTCCCCATGCAACCGATCAGCGACCAGCGTCAAAAAATGGCTAATCGCCGTTTGATCAGATTCGGTAAAGACCGCAAAGACATTTTGATATTCCGCTAATGTCTCACGGTGGCGTTGGGCGTGAGCTGAGGCCATTGAGATGCCTAGTCCCGTTAATGACCAACGACTCACACGCCCATCATCAGGATCTGGAATGGCGTTGACCATTGGATCATCTTCACCAGCCAGGCCCCTCATCGCCTTCGTAATTGCGGCACCAGACACGCCCAGTGCGCGGGCTAACTCTGAATTCGTTTGCGGTCCATTCTGAGCAAGGAGCATCAAAACGTGACCTTGCGTTGTCGTAATCGCTGAATTTGACTCACCTAACAAAATTTCGCGTTGGTTTTCTGCCATCACGCGGACATCATTTAAAAAATGATCTAACTGTTCTGCATATTCCTCTGTTGCCATGTCACCACATTCCTTTACCGGTTAATTAACCAGTTAAGAATAACACGGACTTACTTTTTTGACAACAGAAAAAAGGACGATTTCTCGTCCTTCATTACTTACATACGTTAGCTACGACAAATACTATCACAACGAATTAATGTACTCAGCTCTTTTTGATTGATATTCTTCTTCTGTAAGAATACCTTTATCCTTTAAGCGCTCAAGTTTCTCCATTTTTTCTTCGAAATAGTCTCCCTTGTCAGATTTAGCACTTTTTGATTCTTCTGTTTCCTGTTCGTGAAACTTACCATCTTCACCTAATTTAGAATTTAAAATCTTCTCAGCACTTAAAGCGTTGTTAACCAAAGCACCCGCTAAGTCAACTTGTGAATCCGTGAAATCATCAAAATCATCCGGCCAACTCGACGCAACTGAAATTCGGCCCGATAAATCAACATACGTTCTTGTAACCAGTTTCGTTCTCTCACGAACTTCCGATGTAATTGCCTTAACTGAATTAATTCCAGCTTGTACACTAGCGGCTTGCTTAAGCATATCCTCAGCGGCATCTGCATTTTTACCCCGAGCCCAGATGCCTGTTGCTATCGCCGATGCACCGCCAATTGCCCAGCCAATTGGTCCCGTCAGTGCCAGCAGTGCCGACCCTCCTGCCATCCCCGCACCTCCAGCTGCTACAGCACCACCGCCAAGCCATGCCAACGCAGCATTTGTAGCCGCAGCTCCGGTTAACCCACTAATAGCAGCACCTGTACTGGCGGTACCGATTGACATCGCTACGGCAGTCAAAGCTGTTCCGCCAAATGCCGCTACAGCACCATCAGTCGCTAAACCTGCAGCCAGTCCAGCTCCAGCTCCTTTTTGAATATCCGCAGATGCATTTTCTGCTTCCTTCAAAAGCTTATCATAACGCTCTAAACTAAGTGATAACGTTTGAATATCTTTATTAAAACGTTCTGGTGTATTCTTAATAGCATTAATTATTGATTCCACTTGACGTAAGTAGACAACTAATTGTTCCCGCTCTGATTGCAACTCCACGAACTCTTCTGTTAAACGTTGCGTTTCATAATTGTGATCAGATACCAACTTTTCCAACTTTGCCTTAGCATCCTTCTTAGCACTGATATTTAACGGATCAAATCCCATTCCAAATCCCTCCTAAATAATCTTTTAATTTTTAAAATACTTTTTTACATCTTCTCGACTTCGCAACACTCTGTCCCTATCTACACCTACTTCATCTGCATATTCTTGACTAGCATAAAATTGTTTAGCTGGTTTCAACCCTAAATCAAACGCCAAATCTGCCAATTTATTCAAGTGATCATACTGTACATAAATCTCTTCCAAGACATCACGATAAATTCCATCAATCCTGATAATCGCCTGTTCGTAATCGGCTTTCAGCTGATCTGACGTAACCGTCATACCTTTAGCCATCGTTTTTATAATGCTCTTTACTCCATCGACCACTTCAGCAAAATGATCGAACAAATATACAACAAGAGCCGTTGCCATCCCCGTCATCACGGCTGCAACGCCTGTGCCAATGATATCGGCAATCGGTGCAAATGGAGTTCCTGCAAGAGAAGCACTGACAGCTTCGCCTAACATAAACCCTCCGGTTGCAATTAAAGCTGTTGTAATTAGCTTAAAAGCTTCTTTAATCCGGACACTGAGTGGCACTTCTGTTTTTGTCGTTAACAGCTTTACTGCTTGCCACAGTGAAACAAAAGTGTCGTTGATAATTCGAGCGAAGTTTTTCCCGGTAGTCAAAAACGCATTAATTAATGTATTGGCTATCGCAGACAAGAAGCCACCACTCAACCCGGCCAGCAACAAATCCTTTACCAATACGATTCGTTGTTTCAATGTATCAAAAGATTTGTAAAGTCTAGTTTTAAAATCCTCAACTCGATCTTTCATAGACTCGTAACTATTCCAAGATTTAACAATCGGCATCAATACATCAAATAATAAATCTGAAAGCTGATAAACCACCGCACCGGCAACGCTTTTAAGTCCTTGAATTCCGGCCTGTCTACTTGCGTTTTTCACCGTCGCACCAAGAAAGTTAGAACTAAGATAATACTTGGAGTTTACATGTATTTCATAAGCCAATCGCGCTTGCCTATCTGATTTCTCTATGGCTTCAGCGTCTGCTCTCATCTTGTTTTCTATATTCGCCAATTTCGCGCGCTTTTTTTCTGGTGAGATAGTCGTATTATTTTTGACCGCTTGTCTCTCTTTTTCCCAAATTTCTCGTTTTCTAGGTAAATCTTTTGCATAATCAGACTTATTCGCATCCTTCATAGACCGATTGATACTCCTATCAGTGAGCTTCAAGTTAGTCTTAGTGTTAGCTGCCTCATCAACATCCATACCAGATAGAGCTCGCCCCTTATCTTCAAAAATTTCCTTCAAGGCAACTCGGTGATCTAAATCTGTTTTTTCGTTAATTCCTATCCTGTCCCCTGTATTAGGATCTATTAATTTTCCTGATTTTTTTGCTTCTGCCTGCATTGCATTTATTTTTTTATAGTTTTCGCTCCCCTTTCTGTTCGAGTTCGCAATTTCTTTACTATATCCAGAAGTCTTTTTGTGCAAATCTTCTTTCACCTCGCTGGACGAATACACCTCATTCCGAACATTATGTATAGTATCAACTCCACCTCCATCTTGAAAATTATTGAATAGAGGACCCAACCCGAACTGACTAATTAAATTGGACTGCACTTGATCTCGTACTGACTTGAGCAATCCATCAATATTAAATTTATGTGCCCCATATGACTGTACTTGACTTAGCTGTATTAATTCGCTTTGTTTACCCATCTATACACCCCCTGCTATTAATCATCTAGATTTTACCGCGTTACGAAAAAAAATAACATTTCCGAACTCTTGACTTACTAACGAAAAGTGTGGTAGGGAGACATACAAAAAACGCCTGTATCGCTACAGACGTTTTGTTTATTTCTTACTATTAGCCATTGCCTTAGCAATTTCAGCTGCGTATTGTACCGAACCATTTGGATTTGGGTGGACATGATCGTCGCCTAACCAATCAGCGTGATCCTTAACAGCATCATACCAATCCACAATGTGCAGATTTGGATACTGACTTGCTTGGCTAGTGAGGAATTGGTTGTTTGTCGCAATCCATGAACGATCCGCATAACCGTTAACCCAGTATACTTGGCGGTCACCGACTGTATTCATGATTTGCTTAAAGACATCTTCACCAATCGTACCGTTCGTCCCAATCGAAATGATGACGTTCGGTGCCAAGACACCGCGACCAGCATACGATTGCAAGATGCCTGGCACTGAGTAGGCCTGACGACCAACCGCCGCATCTGCGACCGTGTTCGGCATCAATTCTTGCAAATCTGGCGCGACGTCAACCATGACTGAGTCACCAACTGCCGTGACCGCGTTACCGCTAATCTTGCCAAGTTGGTCCTTGGTTAGACCGTACTTACTTAACAAGGCTGGGTCAACCGCCTTAGCTGCCGCCGAACCCTTCTTAGCTGACTTCTTCTTCGCATTTGATGCCTTCGCAGCCTCAAGTGCACGCTTATTTTTCGCACTAATCTCCGATGCATTGGCGTGAAGACGCTTTTGCAATTGCGTTTCAGGGCGTGGTTTTGCTGATTGCTTGGCAGCCACCGCATTAACCGTTCCCAACAAGAATACTGCTGCGACGGTCGCCATAATTTTCGCCTGGCGACTCGCAAAGAAGCGCGCCTTCAGCGTTACACCTGGTTGCATAGCTGGCTTCTTGAAACGACGGAAAACATTTTCGACGTAGCGATAACTCAATTCCGCAATTCCCAAGACAACCGCAATCTTCAATAAGTTCACGATGAATGAATCATTATGATGCGTAAACTTGTCGAAGAACACAAAGACTGGCAACTGATACAAATAGATACTATATGAACGCGTTCCTAGATAATTCAGCACCTTGTTATCCAAGGCGTGACTCAGGAAGGATGCCGGGTGCGACGTAATCGCAATCAAGCCCGCAATGACTGCCGTAAAGACAAACATCAAGCCCATGTATGTCGCTGACCATTGACCATTGAGCCAGAAGAACCCAATAATCGTTAGCACTAAACTACCAATCCCCAACATATCCAAGTTGCGTTTCACACGTGGTGACAACGTCATCTTCATCCGATTTGAGGGCCACGTAAACGCCAAGGCCGTTCCAAACAGCACCGCGAAAATACGTGTATCTGTCCCGTAATAAGCGCGATTGATATTGGCTGGGTCATACATGACACCCATCCAAATCGCCGATAACGTGGCAACAACCAAAATTGCAATCGACACCTTCGTTCGCTTAATGCGCAACGCCAACACGATAAAGACAATAATTGGCCAAATGAAGTAGAATTGTCCTTCAATTGATAATGACCATAAGTGGGTAAATGGCGAAGCACCACCCCATGAATCGAAATATGACTCACCGTGCTTCGTCGCCCAAATGTTATATATGTACAGCATATTGCTGCTAATAATTGCGCGTAAATTATAAAGTAAATCGCGTGCGAATAGCCCAATCATCGTCGCCGTGGCAAATAACATCACCACCAATGCTGGGTATAGTCGTTTGATTCGGCGTCGATAAAACCCAATCAAGTCAATTCGTCCGTTGCGATCATATTCTTGGATTAACAAATCCGTAATTAGATACCCGGATAACACAAAAAACAACGGCACGCCTAGCCAACCGCCAGTTAGGCGGTTAGGCCAAAGGTGAAATACGATAACCCCAATTACAGCGATGGCGCGTAACCCGTCAAAACCTGTAATATACCGTCGCTTTCCTGCAGAATTTTGCCCCATTTTTCTTCTCTTCCTACATTCAGTTCACTTATTAAAACCAAATTCTATAATAACGTTACTATCTAGCTACAAGCAAGCAATATTACTGGCTTTTAGGGTTTCCTTTAGGCTTGAAACTTTTTACAGCAGTTAGACGTCACGTTTTAGTTCACCAGTGAGTCGAATTGGGGCGCCACAAATCCCACAAACATACCGTAATTCGTTAATCCGACGTTGGCGGTAAATTTCATGCCCATTTTTGCAGGTATACACCCATAAATGTTTCGGTTGTTGGCGTACTTTAGCTTTTGACGTCGCCGGCGCATATTTCAAACCAGCAATCCGTTGTAACTCACTTTGAAAATAACGGTCCTTATGTTGATAAGGTAGCCCTTGGATGTGGTTATGGTAGTGCACCAACTCATGCTTAATCACGCCAATCAAGGTGTCTTCGTTAAACTCTTCAATCATCAAGGGGTTAATTTCCAAATTGTGCGTTTGTAGCACATAGCGACCACCGGTTGTCCGCAGACGCCGGTTAAAGGTCGCTTGGTGTTGGAACGGCCGACCAAAATCAGCCACCGACAATTTTTCAACGAGTTGTTGTAGTTCAGCGTTTGTCATCCCCAACGATCCCCACGATAATCTTTCGGTATGCGATTCGGAATCTTCACCGCCTGACGCTTTTTCACCTTGGCAGTACTAAATTGGCCCAACGTATCAGCCGTTGCTGCCTCGAGGAGCGCATCAGTTTGCCAAACGCTATCAGCGCCGTACGCCTTCGCAAACTGCGCTTCATAGTAACGGGCAAAGTAATTCATCACCGCAATGCCGGTATCACTCACAACCATCTGTTCACCACGTGGCACTAACAGCGCACCGTGCTGTAACTGCAACGCGACATTAACTTGTTCAGCCGACACACCGTCGTGCTGATCTCCTTTGGCAACAAGCCAATGCTTACCGTGCTTCTCAAGCGTTTGCGTCAGACCAGGTTGTGACCACCAACGTAACCAGGTGTACATTTCAAACGTAAATGGCACGAATGATTGCCCAGCCACCACTTTACGCACCCAATCGCCGACTTCAGTAGCTTGTTGTAGGAACCGTGTTTGAATAACGGGCAGTTTTTGCCAATTTGGGCCTAAATGATGCGCAATACGGAGGGTCTGGTAGGCCGGCTTTTCATGTTGCACAAAACTCACATACACACTACCCGACTGCCGGGCAGATTGCACGCTCACCAAATCGACATCCGGTTCCGTTACCCGGGCCGCATTTTGCTGGATAAATTGTTGCCAAATCCGCCGACTGGCCACTTCTTGATGGTCGAGAAAGTCGATTTGAACCTTTTGATCCGCTTTCGGGTGGGTATAGGGTTGATAAATGTCCGCCCGCGTATCCGTCACATCGACCCGAATGGCGTAACCAGCATCATTATTACGACCAATTCGCACACGCGGTGGTCGGATTTTCTTATAGGCAGCGACTTTCTTAGCCATCAAGAGCTCCTTTACTAAAATTGATTCAAAATATGTTCATTAAAATTGGCATCACGAAGCCAACTCGTTAAGAATTGGTCGCGATTACGCAGATATAACTTACCGAATTCGTCAATCAGCGCATGAAACTCACGCGCTTCATCTGGCGTGAAATCAGAATTATTCATCACGACTTTTTGGACCTTTTCATAAGTCAACTTCTCAGGGCCACCCAAGAAGTTCATTAACCGGCGTGAATAGGAATCTGCAATAAATTGCGCGCGCCCAAATATGTATACCAGCCACACATCCGCCGTCTCGTTACCAATCCCGTTCACCGCGCGAATGCGTTTGCGTAGTTCAGCCGTTTCCAACGCTTGCAATGGCGCCAAGTCAAAATCATATTGACCAAAGAATTCTAATGACGCTCGCAAATACTTTGCCTTGCTACGATAAAGGCCCGCTTCAAAAATGAGTTGTTCCAACTCTTCTTGTGATAAGCCAATCAGGATTTGTGGATCAAAGCCGGTTTCACGTCCGACCTTCTCAATGACTGGATCAACGGTCTTGGCTGACGCATTTTGAATTAAAATACTGCCGACAATCGTTTCCATCCAGCGTTCAGCCGGCCACCAGCGTTGGGGTCCCATTTGATTATAGAGTTGCTCATACAACCCCCGTACATCTAACGTCTTCATTATCTCAATCTCGCTTTAATTTCAATAATAAAAGGCTAGAGTAAACCCTAACCTTTTGTTGCTATCTATTATAGTTCATCATTCTCATCAACTGGCATTTCGGTGTCACCAGCTGGGCGACGCGCACCATAACGTCGTTCGCGGACCACTTCCATGTAGAACTCCGCCATCGTCGCATTGTAATACGGAATCACGTAGATTGCGGCGATTCCAAAGGTCAATGCCACCAAAATCCACCAACCGATAAAGCTCAATTGTAGCCAGAAAAAGCGTCCCTTGTAACCTTGCATCAAGTCTTGTGAGCGTGTCAAATATTCTGACAAGCTCGTGATTTTAGCACCGTTTTTAACGTCTTCTGCGAAGATCAAGCCCGCTTGTGAGTAAGCAAATGACTTAATAATCCCCGGCACAATCAACAAGAAGGTCCACAATACCGTGAACAAGAAACGTAGGCCATACAATACAACCACGTCAACCAATGTCTCACGGCCCCAGAACTTCAAACTCACTTGTACAGGGTTCGCTGGCGCTTCTTGTGAACGACGCCATTCAACAAAGGCCCACACCGTGCCTAGCCCAAAGACACCAAAGATGATTTCACTCACCATGCTTGTTGTGAACATCCCGAACAAATACTGAACCGACTCACCAAAGCCCAAAGAACTTGGATTTGGTGTGCGTTGGCCATCCCAGTACGTTGAGACAATTTGCCACAAAATCAAAATCAATGATATTTTTAGCGAAATGCCAAAGGCCGGTCCTTTAACACGCGACCGCGCGCGCATCTTCAAATCATAATTGCTTAGCATACCCATATCCTTATCTATATCCCTTTACTCTAGCTATTAGTTTAACATACTCGACTTAGCGGGGATTTACGGTTAGTTAACAAAAAAGACGGCATGCATTACTGCACACCGCCTTCAATAGCTGGGATAGCTGGATTCGAACCAGCGATACACGGTACCAAAAACCGATGCCTTACCACTTGGCCATATCCCAATCATTTTTCAACGAATATTATAATAACGCTGCTTACTTTTTGTGTCAACAATTTATGACAGGCGTTTTAACGGCAACAAAAAAGCCGGCAAGCGTATTCGCTCACCGACTTTCATCAGCTGGGATAGCTGGATTCGAACCAGCGATACACGGTACCAAAAACCGATGCCTTACCACTTGGCCATATCCCAATGATGCGATGGGGGCTATAGGATTCGAACCTATGAACCCGAAGGAATGGATTTACAGTCCACCGCGTTTGACCAGACTTCGCTAAACCCCCGCAACAACAAAATATATATTACCAAGTATCACACAAGTTGGCAACCCCTTTTTTGAAATTAAATCATCTTATTCACGAAATGCGATTAATTCATGAAAAAAAGAGACCGGAAATCACTTTCCGGCCCCTATTATATACCTGCTAGTCTTCTGTCCAACCCTTAGCGTGAGCCCGTGAACGTAAGCTTGCTTCAATTTGTTCAAGTGATTGGTTACGAGTTTCAATCGTGTACTTGCGGACAAACCAAATGGCCACAAATGACAATACCGCATAACCAATGAATAGCGAACCAGTACCAAATGCATTCAACAATGGCGGGAACGTCAACGAAACAATCGTATTCGCTGTCCAGTTCACAACAGAGCCGAACGAGTTACCTAAACCACGAATGTTCAATGGGAATGACTCACCAATCATCACCCACATAACTGGTCCCCAAGTTGCTGAGAAAAATGCGATGTAAATCGTCAAAGCAAACGCAGCAATGTATGATGCCACATGTGAGTGACCGGAAAACTTCATCGCAATTGACATGACCATCAATGTAATTCCCATGCCCCAGGCACCGGCAATTAACATCTTCTTACGATCAATCTTATCCATCACCTTCATGGCAACCCAAGTCACAATCACGTTAAAGATACCAATCCCGATGTGAGCCATCAACGCGGCGCTGACACCAAAACCAACATCGGTGAAAATAGTTGGTGCATAGTACAGCACTGTATTAGCACCCATGACTTGTTGGAAAATTGCCAAGCCCATGGCCATGATTAGCACGGGACGTGACATAACCCCAAAGAGTTCCTTAAACCCAGCTCTCTTCATCGAGGCTTGCAACTTAATATCATCCAACTCAGCTTGTGCTTGTTGATCATTGCTTTGCAACTGCTTCAGCACAGCCAATGCTTCCTGATCATCCCCTTGGCGTACCAAGTAACGTGGTGATTCAGGCAGTGCAATCCCACCGAAGAACATAATTGCCGCTGGCACGGCAGCCAAGCCTAGCATGAAGCGCCAACCCAAATCAAAGTCTGACAAAACATAATTTGAAATGTAAGCCAGTAAAATTCCACTCATAATCATCAATTGGAACATCGTCCCAATCCCACCACGCTTTTCAGCCGGTGCTAATTCTGATAGATACGTTGGAATTAAGGCCGATGCACCACCAACCGCAATACCAAGCACAATTCGTGAAATGACCAAGAGTTCAAAATTGTGTGCTAATCCAGAACCAATCGCCCCAATGACGAAGATAATCGATGACAACATCAATAACTTGCGGCGGCCAAATTTATCTGACGCAGGTCCAATGGTTGCTGATCCTAAAATCGCCCCAATTAGCACGGCCGAAACAACCCAGCCCTGCTCCCAAGAACCTAAATGCAACTGCTTTTGAATGAATAGGATGGCTCCTGAGATAACACCCGTATCATAACCAAACAGTAGTCCACCCAGCGCCCCAAAAAAGTAAATCAGGCTGGTCGACATACGCTTCTTCTCGTTCATTGTCTTTTCCCCCTAAGACAGTCGTTTAACATTAGTTGGTTTATCTCTCCAACTAACCATGAACATATGATAGCGCTTACAATTAGTAAATACAAGTGTTTTGTTACTTTTAGTTAGTTACGTATGCGAAAAAGTGCTCATCTAGGTCATTATTTCCCAAATTACGGAAAAAAGACCAGGTTACCCTAGTCTTTTTCTGCAATTTATTACGCTGCTAGCAAGCTCTTAGCCAAGTAGAAGCAACCAAGAACTCCTGCATTGTCACCGTTTCCCACGGTAACAATGTACTTATCCAAATCATCAACTGGCAAGTAATCAGCTAATTGTTCTGCAAACGCCTTGCGAACCATTGGCAACAAGACTTCACGGTGTGGCACACCACCGCCGAAAACAATGCGGTCTGGACGCAACGTAACGGTGTATGTCACGGCCGCTTGGGCCAAGTAGTAGGCCTCGATTTCCCAGGCCAAGTGATCATCTGGCAATGACTTAGCAGATTCGTGCCAACGATCTTCAATCGCTGGACCAGCTGCCAAACCTTCTAAGCAAGCATCCCCGTGGAATGGGCAGTGCCCGGCATAGTTATCTTGTGGGTGCTTACGCATCATAATGTGCCCAGCTTCAGGGTGTGAGTTACCACTCAACAAGTGACCGTGTTGGATAATACCAGCACCCACCCCAGTTCCAACTGTCAGATATACCACGTTTTCAACGTCTGCGGCCGCCCCAGAAACGTATTCTGACCAACCCGCACCGTTCACATCTGTCGTCCAGAAGTAAGGGATGTCACGCCAAGCCTTCATGGCACCCAAGAAATCATAACCTGACCAACCACGCTTAGGCGTATCCAACACATAACCATAGGTGCGACTGTCTGGGTTAATATCAATTGGTCCAAAGGCCGCAATCCCAATTGCCGCAATATCCTCGTATTGATCAAAGAATGCGATAACTTGCGCCAGGGTTCCCGCACCATCTAGGGTTGGAAAACTCTCACGTGCAATGACCGTATCCGGATCATTGACGTCCGCAACCGCAACAACAAACTTCGTACCACCTGCTTCAATAGCCCCCAAAAGTGACATGATTTATTCCTCCTATAACACTGACAACTTTGAAATCAAAATTGCCCCCACAATTACCAACACCGTTCCAAGCAAAATATAACCCATTTGACGCTTCGTCTTATGCTCACCAAGAATAAAGATGGCCCCAAAGGTTCCAACAATAATTCCGGTTTGTGACAATGTCGTCGCCGTTGCTTGACCAACGTCTGGATTTCCAGTTGAGATGAACATAAAGACATTTCCCAATGCCCATACCAAACCAGTAATAACTTGACGTGCCGTTCCAGACTTCATGATGTTGTTCGTTTCCTTGAAGTAGAACGCCACAATCAACAAAGCCCCTAGAATTTGACCAACTGATTGTGGTGCCACAATCGCTGTCATATAGTCCAACCCGTTGTTTTGGTTGTGAACGGCATCTGAGATGTAACCCCACTTGTTAAGCAAGTTAGGCAACACAAAGTACATCATAAAGGCTAGTGTTGAAACGATAACCGCTGAAACACCACCCTTGAAGTCACGCTCTGGGTTCGTTTCTGCCGGCGCATTCTTATCGCGAACGGTCGTCAACAAAGCACCACCTGTTACCAGCGCAATTGACAAGACCCCGAAGAACCACATCCGGCCCGTGTGCCATTCACCAAGCACAGCGGCGGCCATCAAAGCGTTACCAACAATTTGCCCGGATGTCGAAAGCGGATTTCCAATCGACACCCCTAGTTTCTTAAATCCAATCAGTTGGCCAACCTGACCAACTGCCCAAATCAAACCTGAAATAAATCCAACAATCCAAATCCGTGAATTAAATGCATAATCCATCCCGGCATTCGGAATAACGAAGAAGGCCAAGGTACCAAAACCAAGTATGATGGCACCAATGGTCATCCCCATAATTCCTTGCGCCGCAGTTCCACCAGCTTTAGTCGTAACGATTCCAACAGAACCCCACGCTAATGCCGGCACTAATGCGATTAAAATTGACATAATAGCTCCCCTAATCAAAAAATTTGCCACTCAACACCTACTACGCTACCCGTTTGAAACCGCTTACACAATTAACGTTTTTTAATTTCCCGTCATTTTTTAGATAATTTAGTCAAAAAACACCCGATTTCTGTAAGCAAACAGACAATCGGGTGTTTAAAAATTAATTGTATTTAATTAAGCATTTTTACGGTCACGCATAAAGAGTGCGGCACCGATTGCACCAATAAAGACTGTAATTGCCGCGGTAACGCCCACAGCAATCATGCCCTTATCATAAGCATGGAGCACGACTTGTTGGAAGTCGTGCGCGAACGGTGCCTTAGTCAGGCGATCGCTAAAGGCAACCGCGTGGCCAGAAAATGGCCCAGCTTCAACCAAGGCCTTGTGCAAGCCAGTCGCTGCCGCTTCAGGCATCTTGACCGTTCCGAGGTGCGCGTTCAAGTAGTCTTCATAGTGATTCGTCTGGGTCAAACCAAGCATCACGACACCGAATGATACACCGAATTGGCGGAAAACATTAAGCAATCCAGCTGCCATCCCCATTTCATATGGCGCAACGCCTTCAAGACCGGCCGTATTCAACATTGGGTTAACGATTGCATTCGTCAATCCCATCAAGACCATTGCTGGTACCAATTGAATAAACGTTAGCTTCGTCGTCATGGCGTTGGCCAACAACAAGAAGCCAATTCCACCAAGCAACAAAGCGCCTGAAATCATCCACTTCTTTGAGAACTTGTTACCCAAGATACCGGTTACCGGTCCCAAGATCAGTGACCAAATTGAAATCACTAGTTGGCGCAAACCAGTTTGGAATGCCGTGTAGCCCATGTAATTTTGCATCAACCCCGTTAGATAGGCGTTAATGGCATACACACCAGCTCCCAACGTAAAGGCAACGATTACGGCACCCACGAAGTTAACACTCTTAAACATCTTCAAGTTCATCATTGGCGTCTTCACACGCAACTCAACCAACACGAAGATAACTGCCAAGACGATACCTGCAATCAACCAACCGGCGATACGGGCGTCAGTCCATGCCCAGTGCACGTGGCTTTCCTTTTGAATCAAGCCATACACAGCTGAGAATAAAGCCGCCGCTGACAAGATCATGCCCACGAAATCAATCTTTTGACCCTTACCATAGCTTGGCGTTTCTTTAACGTTAATCCACGTCATGATAACTGCGATGATACCAACGGGCACATTAATATAGAAGATTGATGGCCAACCAAAGGCTTCAACCAGGTAACCACCCACCAAGGGGCCTGACGCCGTCGACAAACCAATGACAGATCCTAGGATTCCTAGCGCCGTACCGCGCTCGCGGCCTTCAAAGTTTGAAGCGACCAATGCCATTGCCAATGACATCAAGCCTGAGCCTCCAATCGCTTGGACCCCGCGCCCAATGTCGAGCACTGTTAGTGACGTTGCCATCCCGTTAACCGCTGAGGCAATAACGAAAACGAACATGCTGGCGATAAACATCTTCTTACGACCAAACATGTCACCAAGCTTCGACACAATCAGCAACATGACCGCAAACACGATCGTATACGCATTTAGGACCCATTGCAGATTGTTAAACGTTGTCTTAAAATCAACCGCCATTGTTGGCAATGCCACGTTCACAACCGTGACATCCAACAAGGCCATAAAGACGCCCAAAGACATGGCTGCCAAAGCTAACCACTTCTTGTATGACTTCTCTTCTGTCATTCTCTTCCACCTAATTCCTATTTTTTTCGACAAGAATTGATTATAGGCGCTTTCACTTACTTTTCCAACAGAAAAAGAGCAGCTGATGGAAAATCATCAACTGCTCTTTTCGTTTACTATTTAACACCGGCCATCAAGCGCTTGATACGTGGTACCAAGAATACCAAGACCACACCAAGCACAACTGAGGCGATTCCGAACCAAGCGAAGTAAGCCACTTCGTTCTTAGGGTTATATAACGTTACCAACTGGGCGTTCAACGCTGAACCAGCTGATGAAGCCAAGAACCACATTGACATCATTTGTGACATGAATGCCTTAGGCGCTAGCTTCGTTGTAACTGACAAACCAACTGGTGAAATCAACATTTCACCGATGATAACCAAGGCCCATGAGCCAACCAACCAAAGTGGTGACACCTTACCAGCCGTACCAAACATTGCACCAGGCAAGGCCATCAACAAGAATGACGCACCGGCGAACATCAACCCAATCGCAAACTTCATTGGTGAAGATGGTTGGTTCTTTTGCCACTTAACCCACAACCAGGCAAAGAATGGCGTGTATAGCATGATGAACAATGGGTTCAGTGATTGGAACCATGACGCTGGGAACCATGACGTATCAACACGTTCGGCAGCAAAAGTTGCCAAAACGATTGATCCTTGTTCTTCAATGGCCCAGAACAACACAGCTGCCAAGAACAATGGAATGTATGAGACAACACGTGAACGCTCTTCCTTGTTAACCTTAGCTGACGTAATCATCAACGTGAAGTAACCGATTGGCAACAAAATAGCGACAATCGTCAACAAGTTAACGAAGTTTTGCAAGCTCGTCCAGCCCATCAAAACCATCAACAAGACAACCAACGCAAAGGCAATGACACCAAGGACAATCTTAGTGACCAAAGGCTTCACTTCTTGCGGTTGCAATGGGTCTGGGGCGTACATTGAATCTTCGTGCAAGTGCTTGCCACCAAAGTGGAATTGCAACAAACCGAAGAACATACCGATAGCGGCCAATGAGAAGGCGACGTGGAAGCCGGCCTGTTCTTGCGTCCAACCAACTAGCAATGGGGCAATAAATGAACCCAAGTTGATTCCGAAGACGAAGATTGAGAACCCAGCATCACGGGCTGAATCACCATCTTTATAAAGTGACCCAACCAATGATGAAACGTTAGGCTTCAACAAACCAGTTCCCAACACAATCAAGATCATTGAGGCGAACATGGCCGGTGCCCCGAATGGCAATGACAAGGCGATGTGACCAAACATGATCAAAACACCACCCCAGAAGACCGTGCGACGTTGACCTAGCAAACGGTCAGCGATGAAACCACCGACAACACCTGATAGGTAAACCATTGACGCATAGATGGCCATGATTGACGCTGCCGTTGCCTTCGTGACGTTCAAATCACCTGTCGCAATCAAATGCCACATGTAGTAAAGCAAAATGGCCTTCATACCGTAGTAACTGAAACGTTCCCACATTTCGGTCATAAACAATGTTTGTAGACCGCGTGGTTGTCCCAGGAATTTCTTTTCTGATTCCATAGAAAAGCTCCTTACGAATTTATATTTATTTGTTTTAACATAACTAATTCATTAGAAAATACTTATTAAGTTTACTTGAATTTCTTCATTTCCACAAGAAGGTATCAGAAATTGATTTTACTTTTTCCTACAAGGATAGTTTCGCGTTTGGTACAATGAATTGATATATCAGGAAAGAAAGGCGATATCATGGTTAAAATCGCTGTTACAAGTGACAATCACTTGGACATAAATAAGCAAGAACCCGCCGAAATTTTAGCGAAACAAACACAAAAAATTCTAGAAATGAACGTTAATTATTACCTAATTGCTGGTGACCTTTTTAACGATTTTAAGAAATCAATGGCATATGTGAGTGATTTGCAAGAAAACCTGGGTGACCAGACCAAAGTCTTGTTTATTGCTGGTAATCACGACATGGGGCGTGGCACAGATTTTGCTGAGCTCGAATCACCCGTGAATGATTTTTACCTTCATAATAAGTACGTCGACATTCCCGGCACGGATTGGCGGATTATCGGTCACAATGGTTGGTATGATTACCCATTTGCCCGGGGCATTGACCCGGCAGATGTTGCCGCCTTCCGCCGTGGTTTTTACTACGACCGGATTATTGAACAACCAATGACCGATCCGGAGCGCATGGATTTAGGGTTGGCCCAAATGAAGGTGCTCCTCGATGACGCACAAGCTGCCGGTAAGCAAGTCATTTTCATGACCCACTTTGCCCCAATTGGGGATGAATTGATTTTTCCAATCGGCGATCGACGCTGGGCAACTGTGAACGGCGTCTTAGGGTCACCACGCACTGGTGAACTACTCGAAAGTTACGACAATGTGCGTCATGTCTTTTACGGCCACATTCACGTTACCGTGCCGCCACGTGAAAAAAATGGGGTTACTTACTACAACCCCAGCGTTGGTTATAACCGTCGGCGCTTGCAAGAATGGACGGCTGATAACTTCTTTGATGCTTGGCAAAACAAAGTTCAAGAAATAGTGTTGACATCTAAATAAATATTCTGTATAGTATATATTCGTTGAGGCGATACATATCGCTAAAGCGTTTATATGATGGGGGTTTAGCGAAGTCTGGTCAAACGCGGTGGACTGTAAATCCATTCCTTCGGGTTCATAGGTTCGAATCCTATAGCCCCCATTTATTATTGGGATATGGCCAAGTGGTAAGGCATCGGTTTTTGGTACCGTGTATCGCTGGTTCGAATCCAGCTATCCCAGCTAACGAAGTCGATGAGCATTTGCTTGTCGGCTTTTTTGTTATATTTTTTCAGTCTACAGCCTGATTAATGCGGTTAATTTCATATTTGTCCTGTTTTTCGCACTATTTTTCCTGTACAATGGTAAGCGTTCTATCTTCAAGGAGGTCACATGAAACTTAAGTGGACTGTCATCACCCTAATCGCCCTCGCTGCAACTGCAGCCGGGATCTACTGGGGTGTTGATGCATTCAATGAAAACAAAAGCTATCAAGGCAATATGCGCAATGCGCGTAATGCCGTCGCGGCCCACAACTGGTCAGATGCCGCTATCTACTACTCTGCGGCCCGTGGCATTCGCGTTTCCGTCGAAAACCGCACCGCCCTTGAGCAACTTAACTACCTTAAGCGTGCGGACAAAGAAATCCGCCACAACAATTGGCAATCAGCGTTAAACCTGTATAGCCTGGTGTTGGCAACGAACGGCGGTGTTGATTTGTTAAACAAGGCCGCCAAAAGTGGTGAGGATTACGTGACGGCACTCAAGAACGCCGACGAATCAGCGGACAAGGCTTCTTCGCTACAAGTTGCGCTTGATAAGAAGTCATCCGAACTAACTAAGGCGCGTTATTCTGCAGAAGCAGCTGTTAAAACGGCGAATGATGCAGCTAAGGCCGCACAGGACTCTGCTAAGAGCGCCGTGGATGCCGCAAATGATAATGCAACCGATTTATCGAAGGCGCTGTCCTCACAACAAGCTGCTGACAAAGCTGCCGCTAAAAGTGAAGCTGCCGATACTAAGACATCAAAGGTCGATAATCATAAGAAAGATAAAGCAAACTAATAAATTAAATAGCCGCAGGATCATTTAACATCATGATCCTGCGGCTATTCTCATATAATCGACTATTAAAATGACGCTTTCATTTTTGCAGCAGTGGCAACTGAATAAATCGCAATCAGCACCCCAACCATCAACATTACGGCCGCACCGATATTGCCAACAAAGTGCGAGGCTGACACCATCACCCCAGCAACAATATTACCCAGTGGCCGCGTCGCAGCAAACGCACCTGAGTAAGCCCCGAGCTTCTCCGGGTTCATCATATCCGCACGCAACGTCTGACTTGATGGCACATTAATCATCTCACCAACCGTGAAGACAACCGCCGTAAAGGCCAGTGGCCAAAAGTCGCGGAGCAAGAAGGCCATGGCAAAGCCGAGGCCTTGCAAGAATGTCCCAATCATATAACCACGGATTAGCGGCCAGCGATTTGTCATATGATTAAATGCTGACATCGTTAAGACGATTAAGACCGTATTAATTACCAGCATAAACGAGAGCATCCGTTGGCCATAAAAATGAATGCCAAACAGTGTGTAGTCGTGGAACGACTCTGCCAAGTGCGCTGCCAAATAGAAATCTGGTTGTGAATAAACAACGACCGAGAAAATCGTTCCGAACATGAATAGCAAGTAACGCTTATCCGTCAGCACATGCCCGTATGACTTGATAGCACTCCAGACTGACGAATTCGTCTTAACGGTTGTCATATCCAGCGTTTCCGCCATCCCCCACTTGATAATCGCCGCATTAATAATGCCGACAATCATTGAGCCCATTAACAATTCAAAGAGGTAATCACGGAAGAACCAACCACCAACGGCCGCCCCAATCATCACACCAATGTTAATGATCCAGTAAATCAACGCAAAGACAAACTTACGATTTTTCAATGTTGACGAGTCAATCATCATCGCTTGTTCGGCCGGATCGGCGAATGACGCCCCGACTGAAGCAGTCAGGAACCCAACGAACGTGATATACGGGTTGGTATACCACGGCGAATTCATCAGCATAGCCAGCGCATAGCCGCCAATAATCATGGCCGATCCAATCAAGATGGTCTTTTTACGCCCCAACACATCGGCCAAGTGACCACCATACAAGCCAGCAATAAAACCGGCCACTGAGACGGCAATCAACAAAAAGCCGGTAATGAAGGCCCCAAAATATTCAACGTAATAAACCGTTACATTCGGTCCAATTGAACTACCCAGTAAGACTGTTAGAAAAACAGTTAATGATCGTAGCTTCAAATTACGATCCAACTGCATGAAATCTTGCAACTTTCCGCCCTCCTTTTTCTGTCATAATCTAATTAGCATAACACAAAGAAACCGCTGTTCATACACAAAACAGCGGTTATATTAAAATTCAATTAGATACAATTACTTCACGTAAGCATGTGATATCAATTGGCTATCAATCTCATCAGTTGGAATCGTCATCGCAACCGCACCAACATACATCGGTGCAATTTCACCGCGCTGGAAAACCAATACTAGTTCACCCTTATTATTAATATAGAACGTCTGCTTAGGTCCAATCGCTGCGACCGGTGTGTCATACTGCTTCGACGCTGCGATTTGTTCATTGACATAATTTTTCAAAATTGCCTGATAGGCGTTCGCCTTAAATAGCATCGGCAGTGTTACGACCAGCCCGTTTTGCTTATCAATTGTTGTGTAACGCAGCTTCGTAGCGGTATCGGCCGACGAGATATCCTGACGACGTTCCAGCACAAGCAGCTGCTCGTTGTTTACCTTTTCAGCATAGGTTTGTGTCATCGACTTGGGCGTATCATTGGTCTTATTCATGAAGGACTCGTATAATGCGCGACCCTCTTCTGCATAGGCCGTATTTAACTTATCAGATAATTGCCGGTCACGTAGGTTCGTCAACAAAGGCACCTTAATATCCGCATACGACGTCTTGTCGACATGCTTGTACTCGCGGAACAATAAAACTTTCACGGCATCACGCACAACTGGCACCCGTTCTGATGCATTCGCGAATGAATACGATGTGTTAAGCGCCAGCGTAAAAGCTGCTGCTACAGCACCGACACCAATCACTGATGATTGCCACCAATTCAAGCGCTTGCGCTTTGGTGCAGTTGCGACAATCGCTTGGTTGATAACAGCCGTCAACTTTTCAGTTGGAATATCCTGTTGTGTATACTGAATCTTCAAATCTGCTAAAGTCATGTTAAATTCCCCCGTCCATCAAGGCTTCCAATTTCTTCAGACTGCGATAATACGTTGTTTTGACCGTATTTTCTGACAACTGCAATGTCAGCGCAATTTCCCCAAAGGTTTGATCTTCAAAAAAATGCAACCGAATAATCGCCTGTTCTTTATCAGACAAATCACTCACCGCTTGTTCAAGTGCTAAGCGAGTTTCTGGTGCAACTCCTGCCAAAGCTGGCATAAACGTTAAGACATCGTCACCAATTTCATGGCGGCGGGCTTGTTTACGTTGTGCATCGATGGCTGTATTAATCAAAATTCGAAACAACCAGGTTTTGAGATATTGTTTTTCTTTCACCTGTCCCACCTGACGTAACGCTTTTTCAGCACTGATTTGCACGATATCCAGCGCCTCTGCTTCCGTATGAACGTAGCCTAACGCAACGCGGTACAACGCTGTTTGATTTTCTTTCAGCGTTGCGATTAATTCTTCACGCATGTTACGTTCCCCCTAACTTTCAACACTTATTAGACGCTGTGATGTATGGAATAGTTTCAAAACTAAAAAAACACGCCGTTAAGCGTGTTTTTTATTACTCAGCGTCGTTGTTAGCTTCTTCTTCCGCAACAGCTGCTTCGTATGCCAAGACGCGTGCTGACACGTCCATGACGATATTATCTTCATCACGGATTGAGACAATCAATCCCTTGCCCAACCATGAGTGGTCACCAGAGTAAGGCATTTCCATTTCTTGTTGGAAATCACCGTCGTGTTGGACGAACATCACACCCACGATACTATCTGTGTAGTCATCCGCAAACCAAATCTCAACTTCAGGGAACATGATGGCCTTGTAGTTCATCATCGTATCAAACATTCCCCAAACTGCAGTCTGCGCTTCCTCAGGTAGTCGCTTAGCAAGTTCTTCAGTAACAACGCGTGACTTAGTAGATTCAAACATTATATATAGTTCCTCACTCTAGATGTGGTAAAATTAATTCATATAAAGTATACCACGGAAGGACAATCTGCCAAATGAACGAATATCTATCATGGCGCGAAGGCCTAAAAGAAGTCGAATTTCCACATTGGGAGGACTTGCCAACATTTGATTTGTATATGGACCAGGTCGTTGAATATGTAAATGAAGTCCTGGCACCTTTAAACATGCCGGCTGTCACGTCAACGATGATTAACAATTACGTTAAGCAAAAGGTCATCTTGGCACCCGTTAAAAAGAAGTACCAAACGATGCAAATCGCGGATATCTTGATTATTTCATTGATGAAGCCCGTCTTCTCACTGGAAGAAATCCGTGCAGCCATCGATCAAGTAACGATTGGCGATTACCCTAAGAAGGCGTACAACGCGTTCGTTGATGCGTTGATGGCACGTTTACAAGGTCCTGTGCCAGTTGAATTTGATCCTGACAACATTGATCTCCAGCTAATGCGCGACGCTGCCAACGTCGTCTTCCACAAAATGGAAGCTGAGAAGCTATTGGCCATCATGCGTGAACGCAACCCGATTAAGGAAGTGCCTACTAAGAAGTAGTCGTTCTGTGGGGTCGTCGCGTTGCGACGAGGCATGGGTGTGGGGAAGCGGATCCGACAAAGATTGCATCCGGGCAACTCCGCCGGCGCGAGCACCGGCTAGCACCCAAATAATTGTGCTAAGGTTCAGGGTCCGTATCGCCTTATCTAACCGGCGGTCGGCCGAACTTGTGAGTTACCCTGCTACAATCGCTACGCCACTTCCCCACCCCCATGCCAGCAGCCAAGATAGTCTCTATTTGTTTGATTATCATTGATTAGGGGTGCACGTCCATTCATGTTTCCCCTTCTCAACACTTTGATAGTCAAAGTCAGGCCTGTTGCTCGTGCAGTAGCACGACATATGTTAACCAAATTCAAAAAGCACAACACCTGCATTAGGCGTTGTGCTTTTTTGGTATTTATTCAAATAGGCTCATGATGACGCGCTTCGCATCGCGGTACCATTGTACAACTTGTGATGCTTGTGCAACATCGCGGGTCATGATCAAATCTACCTTAGGCGGACTTGCTAAATAGTCATTCGCTGCGTTACGTTCGGCTGTTGTGCCCCCATCAACGAAAACCGTTTCTTGGTGATCAACAACGTGCCCCTTTGCAATTGGCGCAATCATATCGTTATTTGACCGAATCGTCATGTTGAGTTTGCCGTCGCGTAATGCGGTTGGCACGAACATTGAGACCGCCGTCTTCGTAGCGATTGGGAAACGTTCTTCCCCGGCACGCGCTTCTTCAACTTGCACCCGTTGAATAACCGTTCCCTTAGCCAAGGTCTTAACCGTCATCGCCGACTTAACCGCGTTTAACATGGCCACCGTTTGGGAGAATGTGTGGTCACTACCGAGCACTACGGTCACCACTTGGCGACCTTCCAAGGTTGTTAACCCGATGAACGTACTGTGGACTGACAAGGCATACCCAGTTTTCAAACCGGTAAACTTATATCCTTGGCCATCAGCTAGCAATTTATCTGAGTTTTCAATCGTTTCCGTCCCGGTAGCCCCACTTGGAACCTCCGCTGTTTGCATGCTCGTAATTTGTTGGATTTCAGGGTAATCAGTCACCAAATGACGACCAACAATCGCTAATTCACGGGCCGACAGTTCATTTTCCACATCCGCACCCAGCTTAGGATTCGTTAACGCACCCATATCACCGTTCGTCAAACCGGCACCAGATACAATGGTCGTATCCTTGATGCCCCAGCTGGTTAACAAATCTTGAATTTGTTGGTTAACACCCGTATCCGTACCAGACACGGCATAGCCCAATGCTAACGCCGCTGCATTCGCTGATTTAATCAATGCCATTTCCATCAACTCTTGAATGGTATAGGCACGTTCCGTACTAAGTGGCACATTAGCCAAAGCTGGCTCATTACTAATGGCGACAATCGAGGCCGGCACTTTAATCTGTGACTGCATCGACAGACGTCCCTCTTTAATGGCTTGTTCAACCAAATAAACCGTCAATAATTTTGAAATTGAGGCAATCGGCATCCGCTCGTTACCATTTTTGTCTGCTAACACCTGGCCAGTCTGCACATCGGCCACCACTGCACTTTGCGCGTCCACTTTGGGCGTCACCGTTGCAGCTGATGCCGACGTAGCAATCCCTGTCACTAACAGAATTCCCGCCAGTAAGCCTGCCCACACACGCTTTGTCATATCTCTTAGGCCTCATTTCCTAGTTCTGGTTGTAAAGGCAACTGGACAATAAAGCTCGTCAAATCATCATCTGATTCAACTCGCACCGTCCCCCCATGCGCCTCGACAACGCCATTCACGATTGCTAAACCAAGACCGGTCCCACCCGTCTTAGTATTCCGTGAACTCTCCACCCGATAAAAGCGATCAAACAACCGCTTGATTGAATCGGCCGGAATTTTTTCACCGTTATTTTGCACGCGAACTTCTACATAATTTTCGCTTTTGTTAGTCTTGGCTGTCAACCGCACAAATGTTGCGCCATCGCCATACTTCAAAGCGTTATTGATCAAATTCATAAAGACACGTGCCAAACGGTCAGGATCACCAACCATTTCAATCGTATCCGGATTGGTAACCGCTGAGACAACAACGTGCTTATTCTTAGCTTCTAACTCGTAGTTAACTGCCAATTGTTGCAACATGGCCGCTAAATCTAACGGCGCCCAGCGTAACTTGAAATCAACCTGATGGACCTGTGTGTAATCAAACAAATCTTCGACCAACGATTTCATTTGGCCCGCCTTCGAAAAGGCCGTGTTAGCATATTTCACCAAATCCTTGCGTGCTAACTTTTCATCTTCATCATTAATAATCAGGCCTAAGTAACCCAAAATTGATGTTAATGGTGTCCGCAAATCGTGCGACACATTCGTAATCATTTCGTCCTTTGAACGCTCAATTTCACGTTCTTCAGCCATTGCGGCTTGCGCGGCATCAAAAACGCCATTTACATTCGTTACGAGGGGCCGCAATCGACGTCCCCAACGCTTTTCCGGCAATCCTTCACTTTCTGTATCACGAACACGTGGTGCCAAATCACTCACCGCTTCGATTAAGCGGTTAAGCAATACTGCTTCGTAGAAATGGCGAATCAACAACAGCCACAACACAACGACCACTAAGCCAACGATAATGACGAGTGGTTGCTGTTGCGCCCAAGCTGCTTGTAATTCAAGCAGCCAGTTGGCACTTGTCCAGGCTGAACGGGTGACTAAGATGCCCCCAATGCCCATAAATACAAAAAGCAGGGCCGAAACGACTGCCTTGACCACCCACAGGAGCCAATCCAGTACACTTAGTTTCATCCCTACTTCTCACTTTCTATTGCATAGATGCAAATCTATACCTTACAAAACTTCAATCTTGTAACCAACACCCCAAACGGTTTGGACCACTTGGTTACCACCAGTTGCTGCTTCCAACTTATCGCGCAAGTGTGAAACGTGCACCATAACTGTCTTCGCAGACACAACTGATTCTTGTTGCCAAACGCGTTCAAAAATGTCGTCAGCACTGAACACACGATTTGGGTGTGAAGCCAACAAGTACAAGATACCGAACTCCAACGCCGTCAAGTTAACCTCAACACCGTCAGCCGTCTTAACTTCGTGGCTATCCTTGTTAATCGTCAAAGGTCCAATGTCCAAGACTTCTGGCGTTGCTTGTGCCATACCGTTTTGGGCACGACGCAACAACGCACGGACGCGGGCCATCACTTCAAGCGGATTGAATGGCTTCGTTACGTAGTCATCCGCACCCGTAATCAACCCTTGAATCTTGTCCATCGCACCTGACTTAGCAGACAACATCAAGATTGGCACGGGGTTGTCCTTACGAACTTCCTTCAACACTTCCGTACCGTTCATATCAGGCATCATGATATCCAAAATAATCAAACCAATATCAGGGTTCGTGCGAATCTTTGTCATCGCTTCCCTACCATCACTGGCAATCACTGGCTCGTAACCTTCGTTCTTCACGTAGATTTCAAGCAATTCAGCAATTTCGTGATCATCGTCAACAATCAAAATCTTCATGGCTAATCCCTCACTGATTTCTGTGCTTACTTCGTGTCTTGACGTGGACGTGTTGCACTACCCAAGAATCCACCTTGAATACCCGTCTTAACGCGCCAGAAGCGGAAGCCGATGAAGGCCAATACCGCAAGGATCAAGTAGACCCAACCTGGCAACAATGGGTTGATGATTGATGGCAAGTAGGCGAAGCCCATGTATGCCAAGAACCAAAGGACAAACGCACCAACAGAAACCACAATCTTCTTCCAAAGTGGTGTCTGTACGCCATCCTTGCTTGGTGCAAGGGTCATCGTTACGGCGGCGAAGAAGACACCACCCAACAATGACGTCAAAACAAGTGATGTGATACCGGCTGCCCCAGCACTACCGGCTTGGTTAGCCTTGCTGAACATCAACGTCAAGCCAAACATAAAGCTAAACATCATAAAGAAGGCAATGGCATTATCAACCATCAATGGCCAGAAGCCGTACGTGGCATAACCACGGGCAGGCGTTTCAGCCGCTTGCTTTGCCTTGAAGCCCAATGCTTCAGCTGGCGTGTTAAACAATTGCTTCGCTGTGGCACCCGTCTTTTGACCGTCCAACAACTTTGCCCCAACTTCGGCAATCAAACCGGCCTTTGATGCATCCCCATCAACGAGTTGCACCATTTGCCAAATAAATTCTTGATTACGCTTCGTCAAACCAGATGTTGCCAAATCGGCACGCGTTGGCAACGCTGGTTGAGCTTGCGTTTCTTGTGATTCTGTCATGTAGTCCCCCAATTAAACGTTGAACAAGAATTCGATGATATCACCGTCTTGTACAACGTATTCCTTACCTTCTGAACGGCGACGGCCAGCTTCCTTAACGGCCTTCATTGAACCATATTCGTCCAAGTCAGCAAAAGCGACCGTTTCAGCACGGATAAAGCCACGCTCAAAGTCAGAGTGAATAACTCCGGCAACTTGTGGTGCCTTCATGCCGGCACGGAACGTCCAAGCACGCGTCTCCTTACCACCAGCGGTAAAGAACGTCCGCAAGTCCAACAAGTGGTAGGCTGAACGAATCAAACGGTTCAAACCTGGTTCCGTAATGCCTTGCAATTCCATCAATTCAGCCTTATCTTCATCATCCATGCCGGCCAACTCTTCTTCAGCACGGGCTGAAATACCGATGACATCAGCATTTTCAGCAGCCGCAAATTCCTTGATTTGTTGGAAGTACTTTGATGATTCTGGATCAGCCATATCATCTTCCGCCACGTTTGCTACGTACAAGACGGGCTTTGACGTCAACAAGAACAAGCCACGTACAATCTTTTGCTCGTCTTCGTTCCAGTCGATTGAACGGGCTGGCTTACCCTCTTCCAAAACAGGCTTCAACTTAGCCAAGACCTCAAATTCTGCCGCAGCATCCTTATCCTTAGCTTGCTTAGCCTTCTTTTCAACCGTCGCATAACGCTTATCAACAGATTCCAAATCGGCCAAAATCAATTCCAAGTTAATGGTGTTGATATCGTCGATTGGGTCAACCTTACCGCTAACGTGAGTAATGTCATCATCATCAAACGCACGAACCACGTGAACAATGGCATTCACTTGGCGGATGTTCTCCAAGAACTTGTTACCTAAACCTTCACCCTTTGAGGCACCCTTAACGATTCCGGCAATGTCAGTAAATTCAAAGGTCGTTGGTACGATCTTGTCAGCTGGCACCAATTCTTGGATACGAGCCAAACGATCATCAGGCACTTCGACCATTCCCACGTTTGGTTCAATCGTGGCGAATGGGTAGTTAGCCATTTCGGCACCTGCCTTGGTGATTGCGTTAAACAAAGTTGACTTACCAACGTTTGGCAAACCAACGATTCCTGCTGTAAGAGCCATTTTTATATACCTATCTCTCTAAATTAATCTTGTTGTTCTGACGCCTTGCGCAAAATACGCTTCAAGCGCTTATCAAAGTCGTGGCGTGTCATCATGACTTGGTGACCGCAGCCTTGGCACGTCAACTTAATGTCCGCACCAACGCGCATAATTTCCCACTCATTTGCGCCACACGCGTGTGGCTTCTTCATTTCAACGATATCATGCAAGTTGTAC
This sequence comes from Weissella cibaria KACC 11862, assembly GCF_000193635.1. Taxonomy (GTDB): domain Bacteria; phylum Bacillota; class Bacilli; order Lactobacillales; family Lactobacillaceae; genus Weissella; species Weissella cibaria. Next base: position 79,967 of record NZ_AEKT01000049.1, read on the forward strand.
ATTTATCCAACCCCCACTTAGTCCTCATCGAATGAAATGCCCAATACATCAAAGATGCGGTTCAAATCATCATCTGACAAGTATGCAATTTCAATTTTACCAGCGCCCTTGCGATTACGCGTCACATTGACCTTGGTACCAAACTTATCTTCCAGGGCAGCGGTCGTCGCCTTCAAGTATGCTGATGGTTCATCAGCGCCCTTGCTGGTTGGATCTGACTGCTCATTCAACTTATTAACCAGTTGCTCCAGTTGACGCACGGTCATGCCTTCTGCGATAGCGCGCTTGGCCACCGGCACAATACGACGCTTGTTACGCAAACCAAGCAACGTCCGGGCTTGCCCCATTGAAAGATCCCCTGCATTCAGGAGGTCCTTCACTTCATCAGGCAGGTTCAACAAACGGAGAAAATTGGCCACGGCTGAGCGGGCCTTTCCCAAACGCTTGGCCACTTGTTCTTGCGTTAACTTCAACGCATCCATCATATCGCGGTACGCTTGGGCCTCTTCAAGGGGCGTCAAGTCTTCACGTTGCAAGTTTTCCAAAATGGCCGCTTGCAACATCTGATCGTCATCTAACTTGCGCACAATCGCTGGTACTTCAGTCATACCGGCCAATTGTGACGCACGCCAACGACGTTCACCCGCTAACAATTCGTATTGGGCATTGTCTTTTGGATTGTGGCGGACAATTACCGGTTGCAACACACCGTTTTCCTTGATTGAAGCCGCCAAATCTTGCAGAGCGTCTTGATCAAAAACATGTCGCGGTTGGAACGGATTTGCCACAATTTTATCAACAGCTAGGTCACGAACAGAGTCGTTCGTTGCGATGGTTGTATCAAGACCTTGTGAATCAAACAGGGCGCCTAGACCGCCACCGTTACCACCAAGGCCTCCCAAACCTGACTTCTTAGCGTTCGCCATGAGCAGCCAAGACCTCCTTTGCCAAGTCCATGTATACTTCAGAACCCTTTGACTTAGGGTCGTAATCAATAATAGCCAACCCGCGTGATGGCGCCTCTGACAGACGGACATTACGTGGAATCACGGTATCGTACACATCACTACCAAAGTACTCACGCACATTCGCAATAACGTCGGCCGACAAGTTCGTTCGTGGGTCAACCATGGTCATCAGCACCCCTTCAACTTCCAAGTCTGGGTTGAAGTGTTGCTTGACCAACTTCATATTGTTCATCAACTGACCAAGTCCTTCGAGCGCATAGTACTCAGCTTGCACAGGAATCAAAATTGAATCTGCTGCTGAGAATGTGTTGATTGTTACCAATCCAAGTGAAGGTGGATTATCAATCAGCACGTAGTCATACTTTTCACGAACACCTGACAGCGCGTTTTTCAAACGTAATTCACGAGCCATCGCCGGAGCCAATTCTAGTTCGGCACCAGCCAAACGAATCGTTGCTGGCACGATGTCCATGCCTTCGTGCGAAGTTGACAAAATAACATCAGCCAATGGCACATCGTGAACCAAGACATCATAGACATCTTGCTCAATGCTTGACTTTTGGACGCCTGATCCAGACGTTGCGTTTCCTTGGGCATCCGTGTCGATAATCAACACCGACTTACCCAAACTCGCCAAGGCCGCTCCCAAATTGACCGTGGTCGTCGTTTTACCAACACCACCTTTTTGGTTAGCTAATGCAATAACGTGTCCCATTGATTTCCCCTTCCTACAACGGCTTACGAACCGGATCACCCGGCTTGCGTGGATACTTCTTTGGTGTATTTTTCACCTTTTCAATCACAATAACTGAACGTGGGTCACCGTTTGGCAAGCTGACATCGATTTGATCACCAATTTTGGCACCCAATGTCGTGATAGCCTTCTTAGCCTCTTGTAACTCCTCATCAGCGGCGCTACCCTTCATCGCTAGCAAAACACCACCAACCTTAACAAATGGCAATGTCAATTCGCCCAAAATATTTAGGCGCGCCAACGCACGGGCTGTCGCCACATCATATTGCTCACGAGCTGGTGCGTTCTTGTTACCAAACTCTTCGGCACGGGCGTGTTCTACCGTGACACCTTCCAAGCCCAATTCCTTGACCAAATCGCGTAAGAAATTAATGCGCTTATTCAACGCATCAATAATCGTGATTTGCAATTGCGGGAACGCAATCTTCAATGGCAATGATGGGAAGCCCGCACCAGCACCCACGTCAATCATGTGCAATTCTTCAGTTTGCAAAGCTGGGTATGCCCAGGCCAGTGTTAATGAGTCATAAAAGTGCTTCATGTAGACTTCATCGCGTTCTGTGATAGCCGTCAAGTTCATGTGCTCATTCACCGCAACTAAACGCTCGTAGTATTGCTGATATTGCGCTAGTTGTTGTGCATTCAGTTCAACATTGTGCTCGCGTAATGCCGCCGCAAATTCTTCGGGATTCATTATCATTCTCCAAACTGATTCCAATAATAAAAGAATACCGCAAAATGCCCGTCTATTCAATAGTTGCACGGGTTTTAACGGTGTAATTGTTTCACGTGAAACAGGATGTTAAAAAGGCCACCGCACGGTTAGCGATGACCTTTTAGATTACTTCATAAACGTTGCGACCTCTGACATAAACCAGGCGTTAAAGGCTGGTACATCAATATCCGTCGCTACCGCCACGTTGGTTGTGTCATGATGCGACCCCAACACATCGGCAACTGTTGCGCCCAAGGCCGGACCCTCAGTGATGACATCAACCCAATAGTCCGTTAGCGTAAAGGCTTCTGGGTGAGCTAGATAGAACAACGTATTCACGTCGTGCATTGGCTTCCCAGTGGCTTCGTTGTCTGCATAATGTTGCAACACCGCTTGCAGCATCGCCCCTGATTCATTCACGTCTGACAGCTTGGCGATGTTGTCATATGACAGCAATGCTTTCATTGTCACATCAAGACCAATCATCACAATTGGCAAGCCAGCCTCAAAGACAATTTTTGCAGCGTGTGGATCTGTATAAATATTAAATTCCGCTACACTGGACATATTACCACCAGTGAGCGAACCACCCATCACAACTAAGCGATCAATCTTCGCTTTAACCTCTGGGTACATACGGAACAACAAGGCAACATTCGTGAAAGCCCCCGTGATAACCAACGTCAACTGGTCAGTGCTTTGCATCAAGGTTTCGCGCATCGCCTCAACGGCATGTTGGGCGACCGGCTGGGTCGTCACCGCTGGGAAATCCCAACCAGGCATGCCCGACTCACCGTGCACATATGATGCGTCCTCGTATGGCTTCAGCAGTGGCATTTTCGCACCAGCTGCCACTGGTACTTGCTCTTGTACACCGAAAAACTCGACAAGTTTCAACGCATTTAATGCCGTCTTCTCTACGCCGACGTTACCGGCTACTGTCGACAACAATTGAACATCAAACTGTGGATCAGTCAAAGCGATCGCAATCGCAGCTGCATCATCAATTCCTGGATCCATATCAAGCATAATTTTTTGTGCCATGGTTATTTCCTTTCAAACGTCAGGTTATTCCTCACGCGCCCCGTCTAAATTGTATAACCATATTACCACATTTTGCTTGTGTATATTTTTGCAATATTTACTTATATTTTTGCCCAAATCTTCTCTTGGATTTTAGGTTGTGGATCAGCAGCCAAGGCTGTCTTAGGGCGCCAAGTTCCCCGCGTCAAATCCTGTTCAGTTACTTCCGCCGTCAGCACAGTGACCGTCCATTTTTGGTGGGTATACACGTGCGTTACTGGTCGGCCAGCCAACTTCGTGAGCGTTGCTTTAACGCCGTAATCCGTCAACAAACGCTGCTCAGTAGCTGCAATCATTTCTGCAATTGTCCAGTCAGCATCCGGATCGTTAACAAAGTCGGTCAACGCATAGAGTGGCATCGTCCAAAAATTCGCCAGCAACCCATCGGCCGGCCGTTGTTCCCACAAATAGCCAGCTGGTGACTTAACCGCCAGCGCAAAATACGTAATTGGCTTAGGCTTGGGCGCCTTTGTTTTGACCGGATAAAATTCTTCCGTCCCATCAGCATATGCAGCGTTAAATTGCTTGACCGGTGAATGTTCCGAATCAAAATTTTTCGCACTCATATATGATGACCCCAAATCCATAATTGCTTGATTAAAATCACCAGGGCGGGCTGGATCAATCAGTTGCAGGCCTAGTTCAAAGAACACTTTGCGCGTCTTAGGTTGGGCGATGTCCGCATCAATTTTGAATAAGCGCGCAAACACACGGAACGCATTCCCGTCAATGGCCGGTACTGGTTCATTAAACGCGATACTAGCAATCGCTGCCGCTGTGTACGGCCCAATTCCTGTCAGTTTTTCCAAAGCCGCCATATGATCTGGCCACACGCCTTGGTAATCATCACGCACTTGGATAGCAGCCTTTTGCATATTGCGTACGCGTGAGTAATAACCCAGCCCTTCCCAAGCCTTTAGCAATGCCTGTTCTGGTGCGCTAGCTAAGTCGTTAAGTGTCGGGAACATTGACATAAAGCGATTGAAATATGGAATAACCGTCTGCACTTGCGTTTGTTGCAGCATAATTTCTGACACCCACACCCGGTAAGGATCATGGTTTTCACGCCATGGCAAATCTGCCCGTCCTGCTTCATCGTACCAATTCAAGAGTGTCGCTCTAAAATCATGAATTTTATCTTCGTCCCACATGTCAATCATGATGTATCCCACTTTCTTTTTTCATCGTCATTCCAGTTTACCAGATTGTCCTTACCATTTTTCAATAAGAACTCATTTGCCTTATCCTGCCTAAATAAGCGATAATAGAAGTAACAATTCTAATGAAATGGAAGTTGGCCCCATGAAAGATACAAACGAACTTAAGAAGATGGCTGGTTACCGTGCGGCAGAATTTGTCGAGGATGGCATGGTCGTCGGCATCGGATCTGGTTCAACCATTGCATACGTCATTGAAGCACTTGGCAAGCGCGTTTCAGAAGAAGGTTTGAACATCATTGGTGTCCCAACTTCTGACAAGACACGTCGCACTGCCGCAAAGCTTGGTATCTCGATGCACAACATCGATGACGTTGACCACATTGATTTAACAATCGACGGGGCTGACGAAATCGATCCTGATTTTGCTGCCATTAAGGGTGGTGGGGCGGCCCTGCTCTGGGAAAAAATCGTTGCCGTTAATTCAACGCGTAACATTTGGGTCGTCGACGAAGGTAAGTTAGCCCCAAAGCTAACCCACTACCTACCTGTCGAAGTCATCCCATACGGATCAGACCAACTATTCAAGCGTTTGGATGCTAAGGGCTACAAGCCTTCATGGCGTTTGGATCAAAATGGTAACCCTGTCCGAACTGACTCGGCTAACTTCTTGATTGATTTACATCCCGCTGATATTACGGATCCCTTCACATTAGGGCGCGAATTGACGAGCATGGTTGGTGTTGTGGAACACGGTTTGTTCCTAAACATCGTGGACACCGTCGTCGTTGGTCGCCAAGATGACGTCGAAATTTTCGACGCTCACCCACAACCACTTATCTAAAATCATTAAGGCACCGTTAAATCGGTGCTTTTTTATATGAATTGTTTCATTTTTATGACAAAATGAACCTACAAAGTATGAGGAGGTATTTTGAGATGGTGACAATGTGGCAAGCATTTAAAAATTTCTGGCGTGGGTACGTCAACTTCACGGGACAATCAACCCGCGCTGAATATTGGTGGATGGCCCTCTGGCAATTTATCATTTGGACAGTTTGGGTCATCTTGTTGGTTGCTTCCTTAGTGGCTGATGCATCTTTGCACGACGTTGATGACAAGGTGATTAATCATGCCGATTTTGGTGACGCCGTGCACTTTATGTTCACCAGCACACCCATTTTGGCAGCCGTTCTAATTATTGGCGCTATCTTGTATTTGGCCATGATTTTGCCAAATATCGCGCTATTGATTCGCCGTTACCGCGACGCCGGTACGGCCACTTGGCTCGCTTGGGTCATTTGGATTTTGAGTGCTGTGGGTGGCGTTGTGTCTAACGTCAACTCTGATCAACATTTTGCAATCGCCTTTAGTTTCACTGGACTATTCGGAATTATTAGTTTCATCTTGACCGTTTTGCCCACTGATTCACTGGCTGGTATCACTGGGATTGGTCGTCCGCAAAACGAGACGCCATCATCATTCAACGATGATGATAATGAACTTTAATAAATAAAGCGGTTGGGACAGAAGTCTCAACCGCTTTATTTATTAGTATTCATCGGCAATCAAGTTATATTGCATCGCAATACCCAAATTACCATTCGTTGTCCGCAAAGCATCAATAAACGCTTTTTCATCAACCCCGGATTTCATGCGCAACAAGTATTGTAACTCAAACAACGAACCCAATTCTGTGGTCTTAACACGCTTGAGCACAACCTTTTGCGCGTACTGTTTCAGCACATCTTCTACCATTTGCTTATCATACATATCTTCCGGCACCGTCAACTTTAATAATTGATCGGTTGTTTCGTGACCGCCAAAGTTCAAGACATTCATCAGCAACATCGCGACTAGCAAGATAATTGCCGAAATGACCGCATAAGCTAGGTAACCCAGCCCAGAAGCCAACCCAATGGCCATTGTCATCAGAACATACGTAATTTCAGCTGGATCACCCGGTGCTGAACGAAAACGGATAATTGAGAAAGCACCAGCTAAAGAAAAGGCGCGGGCCACATTATTACCCACTAACATGATAATGACCGCGATTACGACCGGCAATAAAACCAGCGTAAATGAAAACTTCTGTGGTGACACGCGTGAGTTATAAGTTTTTAGATAGACAAGCGCAGTCACTAAACCAAGCAACATCGCCGTCGCCATTGCAAGAATAAACGTCGGTAATGTGACGCTCGTCCCTGAACTTGTTGTTGTAAAAATTGAATTAAGCATGTGTAAAATCCTTTTCCATTAGCATTTGATACGCAGTCGCATGACGTTGAAACCCATCCTTTAGACCGCGTTCGAATTTTGAAAATCGCGTTGGCCGGAGCTTGTATTCGCCCAAAATTTGGCGCAAAAAACTAGGCATCCCCAACTCGGTTTTAATCTCCATCAACACCATCCCTGGTTTTAATAATTGATAGCCAATCGTCTCAGTTGCAATATCTAGTTCAGCCATGTCATATCGTACATTCCGGTCAAACGAAATCCGCAAATCACTGGTCGCCTGGGTCGCATGCAACGCTACGCGATCGTAAGCAATTTTAATCACCGGGTCTTGTTGTTGGACCCGCAGCGCAGCCACCTCGCGCGTAATTTGATTCGTTGGTAAAACTTGCGTCATTAAAAAGGCCGTCGCCGTTTGATAATCAACCGTTACGCGTCGCTTATACGTCTTCTTCAAGAACTTCTTCTTGATTTCTAGAAACGCCGGCTCACTCGCACGAGCCGGCCCGTACGTTCGCAAACGTAGGCGTTGTTTAAATTCATTCAATTCCAACCGCAATGCCTGCTGTGAGACGACATCCGTAATTGACGCAAAGTATAACGATTGAATCGGGTACCAATCACCGGCCTGATTATACTTATCAAGTCGCATCTTACCGGAATTAAGTAGCTGCTGAATAATTTTGTCGACCTGATCAGCCGTAATTAAATACTTCACTTCATATCGATTAAATACTTGCATGACTCTTCCCCCCGTTATTGCGGCATGCCACCCATTGGGCCACCAGCCATACCTTCTGTCAAACCAGACCCGGCCGTAACAGCAGTCGTTGTTCCCGCGACACTCACTTGATACGAATTACCAGCTGTAATACCCGTTGCAGCAACTGCTACGGTATCACCGTCAGCATTGGCCGTAAACGTCGCAATAACCTTGCCGGATTCATCGCTTACCTTAACCGCATCACCGGTTTTAACACCGTTCGGTAGCTTCACATAAGCGCCATCGAAAGTTGCACCTGTACCAGTTCCACCATACAGCAACGTCCCACCGGTAAATGTCATGGTACCGTCAAGATCAACCGCTTCATTATCAGGCGATGAATTGATCATCGCGTTGATTGTACCGCCTGAAATTTTCACATCACCGTTCGAATCTAAGCCATCACCGCCAGCTAAGAACGCCAATTTACCAGCCGTAATATTTAAGATTGGCGTCGTGTAGCTCCCGGATGCGTTAACCGCATCATCCGTACTTGAAATAGTTGTATCACCACCATTCAAGTCGATCTCATTTGCCTGCAGTCCTTCATATGAACTAGTTACCTTGACCTTACCGCCAGAAATAACTAACTTACGCTCGGCTGAAATACCATGGTTACCAGATTCAGTACCGGTCGCTACCGTAATATCGCCGCCCTTAATTTCAACTAACCCTTTGGTTTCATCATTGTCTTGATTCGATTCGATAGCATCATCCTTAGCCGTTACATTGACCGTTCCATCTGTGATATGCACGGAATCATGTCCGACTAAGCCATCATTAGCTGCCTTGGCAAATAGAGTACCTGATTTAATTTTCAAATCGTCCTTGGTATATACTGCGTCCTTAGCATCGCCATTCACCGCCAGTGTTCCGTCACCCTTAAACGTCAAATCGTGGGTCGCATAGATAGCCCCTTTAACCTCATCAGTATCGGCAATCGTCCCACCGTCAATTAGGTTAACGGAATTAGCGGCCGTTTCGATAACTGTCTTATCGGCATTCTTTTCATAAATAGCAGCTCCTTGACTAGCGGTCAAATCAACGCCATTCATAATAATCGTGACCGCATCCTTGTCGCCGGCATCAACAATGATTTGAGCGTCCGTTGCCGTCCCCGTAAAGTAGTACGTCCCACCTTTTGAAATTGTAACCGTCTTCCCTGACACCTTGACTCCTTCACCCGAAGTTGTCATCTTAGACAAATTAACAGTCCCTTTGGCGGCCACCTTGCCAGAAGCATCCCCAGTTTTAGCACTCGTGGGATAACTGGTCGTTACCGCAAGATTCGTCTTTTTAGTTGATAACGAACTTGCTGTTTGCGATGTTTGATTATCACCTTGTGATTGCTGCGTTACCGCATACCCGGCACCACCGATTACTAATACGCCTGCCAACGCAAGCGTTGCAATTGTTTTCTTCGTTGTCATAATTATTACCTCGTGATTAAGTATCTTTACTATGCGGGAGAAAGCTTAAACAACGACTTAACTGGGCTGATATGAACCTTAAATTTTTTGAACAAAAAATGACGATTCTTTTCGGAACACGTTTAAAAAAAGAGTGAGACGAAAGGCGCTTTGAACCTGATGATAACGTTGTTTGACCCGCTTATGCCTTGGCGCGCAGCGTAGAGGTGTAAGTGGGTCAAATGGCGTTATATTAAGGGTTCAGCCTTTCGGAACACGTTTAAAAGGCCACCAATCGGCCGATTTCACATCGGTAGATTGGTGGCCTTACGCACCTTTAATTACCTTTAGATCGCTGTTTCAACCCGCCACCGACGCCAATAATCCAGAACAAGACGGCAAAAATACCATAACCGTATAGATATTGAGAGCCCGTTCCCGCAATCGTCAAGATACCTTGCAGGACTAACCAGATTGTTATTGACCAAATCGCCAAATTCGACCATTGCCAAAAACGTTGTAGCGCGAGTTGCCAGGTGACATCGATTTTCGTTAAAATCAGCGTCCCACGGATCAACGCGGGTATTAACGGTATCAACCACGCCCAATTCAGGCTCGCTGATTGCACACCATGACCAAAATGATTATACACAAGATGGAAGATAAAAATAAAAATTGAAACGCCTACCCATTTTAGGACCGTTTTATATCGTTGCATCTTTTGCTCCTTTAATTTGCGTAACCAAAATACAGCATATCTGACACTGCACGTTCGGATGACTGACCAGAACCACCAACTGGATTATTAATCACTTTACCGTTCAAAACCATTGTTGATGAGCCACCACCATCCAAATTATAAGCGTAGGTCGCACCGTGATCGGCCATCACATTAGCTAACTGATAGAGCGACAGACCAGTTGATTCTGACGTACGACCATCTGAAACCACGACAATATAGTGATTCTTACCCACCTGACCAATGGCCGTCCGTGGGTTTGACGCCTGCGATTGCCCGACTTCCTCAGATTCAGAAACCGTCACTTTACTATTTTCTACAAGGGTCGGTCCGAAACTCAAAACTTGCTGCGCACCATCCTTCAGTAATGTACTAGCGCTAGTATCAGTTTGATTAACTGACTTCATATTGCCATCGCTATCAATCACTAACGCATCCGTGTCCGCAGCAGCTGTATCACGGTACAGCGTACCGTTTCGAACGACATATCCTGTGTCGCGGAAGCCGTAATAATCACCATTAATGGCAAATATTGCCTGATGATCACTCGCCATCGATGACGTGGTTTCTGTATAATTTCGGCCATACGTATTATTAGCCAAGGCAGTCTGCAATAAACTCGGATCATCGACCGTAATATCTGCCACATAAACACTCGTGCCAGATACTCGTTCTGTTGTGACCTTAATTTTCATATGACTATCTTCATACGACGTTGCAGTCGTCTTAACCGAGCTCGTTTCTTTTTTAACCGTCGTCTTGACCTGCTTTGTACTCGTTGCAATGGCCGTACCAGAGTGTTGCAGCATAAACGTATCTACCAACGTGAAACTCGTATAAAGCGTTAAGATGGTTGCGGTTATTAAATTTAATTTACGACTCATGAATTTGCTCCTGACGTTGCTTAAATACTAGTTGCTTTTGAATCAGGTAACTACCAATAAAGATAATGACATCGACCATGATTTTCACAGGAATTGGATGCGGAATAACCGTATCAACAAGTTGTAATAGCACAGCCGACAAAATCATCTGAACACTAAATAGGATGAGATATCGTCGACGATCACCCGCGACATTCTGACTTCGGAACACCCAGCGCTGATTCAAACTGAAGTTAACAACGCCAGAAACCAGACGCGCTAGTACAGAGGCTAGCAACAATGTTCCTGTTGACGCATTATGAAACACGGTCATTAACAACAATGCGAATAACAGTACGTCAACGCCGGCTGAAGTTAACGAAGACAAGCCAAATTTCAAGAAACGTCGATAGACTAAGAGCGAATCACGCACTGGATGAAAGTGCGTTCCTTCATTTTGCCCTTCGTAAATGATCTGAATTGGAATCATCGTCAGCTTGATTTGCAACGACTTTAATTCAAGCAGCATGTTCATCTCGTATTCAAAACGCTCTCCTTGCACATTAGCCATTGCAGGTAAAATCGCCATTGGTAGCCCGCGTAAACCCGTTTGTGTGTCCGGAATCGTCAGACCCGTTGCCAACTTCGTCATCTTACTCGTAATGGTATTCCCCCAATACGACTTTGCCGGCACTTGCCCTTTTTCAAAATTTCTAACGCCCAACACAAGACCTTGTTCGCCAGCCTCTAACACCTCCGCCATGTGAACGATATCGTCAATCGCATGTTGGCCATCTGAATCGGCCGTCACCATCCCGACACTGTTTGGAAAATGTTGTTGGACATAACCAATCGCTGTTTTCAAAGCGGCGCCCTTCCCCCGATTGGTCTCATGAGTTAAAACAACAGCGCCTAACTCTGCCACTTGACCAAATATGGTTTGGAAGTGAATGCCTGATCCATCATCAACCACCACAACCGGGCGACGTGACACTTTGCGAATTGCCATCATAACAGTAATAAAATTTTCAGTTGGTTCAAATGCCGGGATAACAATCACGGCATGGGTCCCTGTTTGTTCAATCTTCATAAGCAGTTCCTCGCTTTCTGTTCGTGGAACATCTTATGATTTGTAACCGAAGCGAAACTTCAACCAGCCACAAACAAATCTTAAACGCAAAAACGCTCGAATTATCCAACCGTTAATCGGAAAATTCGAGCGTTCGCAACACCTGATTTATTTTAATTTTTGGTTTTTCGACATCGTCATACTAAAGACTGTCCCATGTGGTTGATTATCAAGCACTTCAATCGAACCACGGTGCCCCTGCACAACCCACTTGGCAATCGCTAGTCCAAGACCGTGCCCACCCGTTGAACGGGAACGCGCTTTATCAACACGGTAAAAACGATCAAACAGATGTTGCTTATCGGCATCCGGCACGCCTTTACCAGTATCAGAAACTTGCAATTTAATATTATTACCAGCCGCACTCGCACTAATCACAACGTTAGCACCTTCACCAGCATACTTTTGCGCATTATCAGTCAAAATCACCAATAATTGGCGCAGACGTTGGGCATCCCCGACCATCGGCAACGTTTCTGGTACATCAACCGACAATGTTTGGCCCTTTTCTTCAGCATTAAATTCATAAATATCACCGACTTCACGCGCAATGGCGGCCAAATCAACGTCGGCAAACGCAAACAATGGCACATCAGCGTCAGCTTGCGACAGCGTCAGCAAGTCACCGGTCAAATTATTCAAATGTCGGACCTCGGTTAACGCATTCGCGACGTTTTCCACTTGGTCCATCACCGTGTCATTTGGCCGTTCAAGCATCCGTTCCAAGTTATTCTGAATAACCGTCATTGGCGTTTTAAATTCGTGGGCGGCATCAGCCACGAACGTCCGTTGTTGTGACCACGAACGCATAATTGGTCGCATATTGGCCCGAGTTAACGCAATCGCCATCAATAACAACGCAATTTCAGACAGTGCGAAAATCCATACCAGTCGATTCTGGAACGCATCAACCATCTCGTGTTCGGTCGTCACATCAACAAATGCCATTTGATCACCATGCCGGTAGAAAAAGTACCAACTACCCCGATATGACTTCAAATAAACCTTGCCTTCTTTCAACGCCAACGCATCTTGGAACGTTTGGACATAGTCAGTCACTTGGGCAGTTTGCAACGGCCGGTCAAACCCACTTTGCGGGGCAAATGCCTTTTCGACACGTTCCTGCGCATTGCCGTACATCACGACCCGGAACTGGCTAATAGTAAACGTCCCAATCAACGAGAACACCATCGTAAAACCGACGACCATCAAAATAGTCATCTTCACCTGTTGCGGTAGCGAAGCGCGGATTCTTTGCAACCACTTGGGTAGTTTTATTTTCGCGAAAAACGCCCTGATTTTTTCAAGCATCACGGCGATTTTCGACTGTTTTTCAGTTGGCACCATTAAGCTTCCGTCGCTGCATTTAGGGTGTAACCCACGTTACGCAACGTCTTAATGTTTACTTGGGCATCCGCGTTGCGCAAGTTCTTACGAAGGTTTGACATGTAAACTTCAACAACCGTCAATGACGTATCTGAGTCAAAGCCCCACAAACGATCAAAAATTTGATCCTTTGTCACAATCTGGCCAACGTGTTGCATAAGGTAAACCAGCAGACCAAATTCACGACCTTGCAGACTAATTTCTTCATTATTAACGAGAACCCGGTGTTGATCGATGAAAACTTGCACATTCCCAACTTCCAAAGCGCCATCTTGACCCAAAACACCCGCGTGACGCAATAACGTCTTCAAACGCGCCAATAATTCTTCCTTATAGAAAGGCTTAGTAATGTATTCGTCGGCGCCTAAGTTAAAGCCTTGCATCTTATCAGACAATTCGCCCTTTGCCGTCAACATCAAGATCGGCAACGTTGGATAAAGCTCCTTGGCTTTCTTCAAAATGGTAAAACCATCTTGACCTGGCAACATGACATCTAAGACCACGGCATCATAAACACCAGATTCAATCTCGTACCAGCCTTCATCACCGTCATGCACTTGCGTCACTTCACCAAGATCTGAAATCGTTTCACGAACCGTATCGTTCAATGCATAATCGTCTTCAACTACCAATAATTTAATCGTATTTCCTGCCATCTCACTAACCTCGCTGCACCCAAAGATTTTTTCATTTCGTATTTAATGACTTAAATATAGTGACTGAACCTTAAAATCGGCATAGTGGCAACTTTGCCGAACCTTAAATATTTAAGGTTTCTCCTTCATTATAATCATTTCCATTCCGTAAGTCTTGGTAGAATGATTAATAGGAGGAACAACTATGTTATTTGATACCATTCACCACATTGCCATCAACGCATCAAACTACGATGCCACTAAAAACTTCTATGTTAATAAACTTGGCTTCCAAGTAATTCGCGAAAACGTGCGACCAGAGAAAAATGATATCAAGTTGGATTTGCGCCTTGGCACACAGGAACTCGAGATTTTTATCAGTGATAAATTTCCAACGCGACCATCGTTCCCTGAAGCGCGCGGTCTACGCCACTTGGCTTTTAAAGTTGCCAGTGTCCCTGACACGGTCGCCTATTTGGCTACCCAAGGCATCAAGAGTGAGCCCATTCGTACCGATGATTACACCGGTGAGAAAATGACCTTCTTTTTTGATCCTGATGGATTACCGCTTGAAATTCATGAATAGGTTTTGAAACCAAAGGAAAAAGGCACCAGGTTCGCCACCTGGTGCCTTTCCGACCATACTTCTTAAATTGCAATCCGCATGGCCGTCCGGTAGTTGCCTACCGGGCTAAATACAATTACGTATCGCCCTTGTTTCCTATACAAGGGCGATACGAATCGTTTGATTGCTATAATCTGACAAAACGTATCACCCCCTTTCCTAGATTGACTATAATTATAGACCCTAATTTTGGAAATTCAAGTATGAAAGTCATTCTTTTTTCTGCTGAATAACACCCACGGCGGCTACTGTTGTTAACAGACCCAGCCCGGCCCAAGTTAGCCATGGCGTCGCCGCAAAATCCGTTGCTGGTAACGCTGGTGTAGGCGCCTGCGTAACCATTTCCGGCAGAGTTGCTACAGGCCTTGGCGCTGGGTTTAGTTTCTGATTAACTAAGTTATTCGGGCGACGCGCATTCTGGGCCACTAACTTCGCTGGCCGTGCCGTTACTTCATGCGGTGCCGACTGGGCCGGTTGCAATACTGGTTGAGATGGCGTCACTAATCGACGTGTCAGCACATCTTGTTTTGGCGGTGTTACACGAACGGACGGCAGTGTCACTCGTCGACGTGGCACTTGCCGTGTCTGTTCAACTGGCACACTAACTGGTGTGGGCGTTTCAACTGGGCCAATTATTTTAGGCTGTTTATCCTCATGGTCAATTTCAACTGCAGGTGTCATCGCGACATCATCATCAAGCGGAATGCCATGTTCTGTGCGATCACCGTCGCCATCGTCATCCCCCGCAATTATTTCAGCAGGTGTTTCTTCGACGTATGAATCGTACACATACACAACCGCGATGGTTTCATTGGCTTTACCGTAATGTCCGTGGGCATTATCTGTCACCCGAACCATGCGATAAGCCGGCAAGGTTTTAGCTGTCGTCGCGTAGGCCGTTCCTGGATTAGCAATGGTTGTTTCGGTCGGCGCGACTTCATGGCCAAATTCATCAACGTGAAACACCTTCAAACGGGCTTGACCATTAATATCAACCACATCCGGCGTGGTTTGGGCATACAACGGCGCGGCGACCGCCAACAAGTCACCGTTACCATCATACGTTTTCAGGACGCTAACGGCCGCATTAACTGCTGTGTTATCAGCAAACCGGAGATAGAACTGGTGCCCATGTGACCCTGTCCCCTCTGACGGGTGGTCACCACCAGCCCGGCCAATATTCGCGTCAAGCTGTTTTAGGTCGGCTAATGTCAACGCCCCCGTTGCCTGATGTTGCTGCAAAAATGTCGAGAATGAACCATCATGAAAATTATCAATGCCCCACTCAGTGTATGGATTCCCCATATTATAGGCCAAAGTATACGAGCCATCATCGTTCAGTCGCGTCGTGTACGCGCCGCGACCATTTCGTGCCAACTCACGCGCAATCGTTTCGTCTGACGCAGCCCCATCAATGGTCACGAACGTTTGCGCGTAAGTCGGTTCGGTATTCATTTGACGGGTGGTCGCTGAAATGACTGTCGCTTGGTAGTCACCATTTTTATTTTTATCGACCACATAGTACGTCGAGTAGCCGGACGACGAATTCACTGATAACACCGTACCCGCTTCAATTTTCACCTGTTGAATTTGCACTAAATCACTGGTCGCAAACTGGTCATTTTCGCGAATTTGGGCCGTCTTAGTCGCATCCCCACGTAACAAGGCATTCATATACCCATCATCTTGGTAATAACTACCAACCCCCATCTGGTCACTTTTGGTAAAAATATGTTGCGTTGCGACGCCCGGCGCATCAGTCTGAAAACGTGATGCGAATGCAAAATGGCCCACAACTTCAGTCTGGCCGAACACGATGCGAGCGGACCCGGTTTTCGCTGCCCAAATTGGCGCTTCCGGCAGTGGCGCCGCGGTCGATCCGGTAATCGTTAAATGTGAATCCACCCGTCCAATCGGGGTTGCTTGTAGTGTCAGCCGTAACGCTTGTCCCACAACTTCATATGCCCCGATCATCTGTTTATCATGTTGTAACACACCATTCGCGCGCACCAAATCATATCGCTGGCGATTAACCGTGTTATCCGAAATCATTTCACCATACAACGGGATCGTAATCGTGTCACCGGCCTGGTATTGGCCGGTGGTATTATCAATGGTTAGCCCCACTGCAAATCCATTCACAATTCGTGCATCAGCCACTTGCACAAAACTTGTACCAGCTGGCAAAACCGTCCCGGCGGCATTAACGGCGCCACTAACCGTTGTCGTCACAGTTCGTGCTACTAAATTATCGGTAGACCAATCCCAATTTTTAGGGTCGCGAGTTGCCACATTAGGTGCCACCATCATGGTGACCTTGTCTTGTTCTGCCGCTCGAACTACCGGCATTATCCCCAACACCGTCATTGTCACACCCAATAGTACCGTTGGCCCTTTAAGCCCTAATTTGGGCATTTGTCCCACTGACCATTCATTCATCAACGCCATTCGCACTCCCATACCCCCTGTTTGTCGGACGAAAATCAACTTCGATCATTATACGTAAGTCCATTACGAACAGTCTAGCGAACAAAAAAGAAGCGACATAGACCAATTCGCTATATCGCTTCTGCTTTTGTTATTTAATTTCTTGTGCGGTCGTCAGTTGATCCCGCAATTTGTGGCGTTGAATCTTGCCACTAGCCGTTCGGGGGAAAGTTTCCGTCTCAAAGAATCGTACCGGCACTTTATAGTGGGCCAATCGGTCACGACCAAAGTTACGTAACGCCTCAAAATCCATCGTTTGTTCGCCTTTAAACATCACAAAAGCGACCGGGACAGCACCCCAACGATCATCTGGAATACCAACGACTGACATTTGGGCAATCGCATCCGCTTCACCATAGACCGATTCGATTTCGTCAGGGAACACGTTTTCACCACCTGACGAAATCATATCGCCTTCACGCCCTTCAACGTACAAAAAGCCTTCATCATCCAACCAACCCATGTCACCGGTATCGAACCAGCCATCGACAAACGCCTCGGCATACTTATCTGGGCGATTAAGATAACCCACCGCTAAGGTTGGCGACTTGATTTGAATGCGACCGACTTTGTCAGCATCATTAATTTTTTGGACTCGCACTTCAACCGGGAATAAAGGCTTCCCCGCCGATCCCAACTTGCGCGTTGCACTGCTTGCATCCAGTGCAATCACTTGCGACGCTGTTTCAGTCATCCCATATGATTGCACAATCTCAATGCCGGCAGCCGTCGCTTTTTCCAAAGTCGTTAAATCAGTTGGTCCGCCACCAAGCAACATGGTCCGGAAACGTTCATGGTAGACAGCTCCTGCCGGTAGCTGAGCCAATAACTGTTTCAACATGACTGGGACCACTGAGATGGTTGTCACTTGACCTGTTAATAATTCCTGGTTAATCCGTTCGACATCAAAACGTTCATATAGCACAACACCCATTCCATAAATCAATGAGCGCATCATAATTGACAGCCCACTAATATGGAAGATTGGAACCGCCGCAAGCCAGACATCATTTGGCGTCAGCCCCAAATTGAGCGCTGAACCAACTGCTGAATAGAAGTGATTCCCAAACGTTTGCATGACACCCTTGGGATTACCGGTGGTACCCGAGGTATACATAATTGACGTCACTTTATCTAATTCAAACGCCGCAACTGGCGTGATTGGTTCCGCTTCAGTTGCTAAAATCGCTGAAAAGTTAAGCTGGTGAACATTCGCCAACTCGCCAACAAAGGCATCATCTTGTAAAACCGTTGTGATTGCAGCATCTGCTAGTTGAAAGGCCATTTCACGAGGTGACAACCGGCGATTCAACAGCACGACCGTCTTATCAAGTTGTTGAATCGCTAAAATCATAAGGTAACCCGTTAAATTATTGGGCGTAATTAAGGCAATGCGCTCATTATCATCCACATGTTTCGCGATTTGTCCTGCAATCTGCAACACCCGCTTGCGCATTTCAGCAAAGGTGAGCGTTGCATCACCAAACCGAATCGCCATCCGGGCGGGCGTTAAATTCGCGCGCTTGGTTAGCCAATTTTCCATTGTGCTTCCTTTCAATAGAAAGCCCCACATCACAAAATCATTGATGCGGGGCGTCTGTTCTTTTGTCTTTAAAAATGCCGCTTATGGGAACTTAGGGAACTGCGTAAAGTCTGGCTCACGCTTCTCAAGGAAGGCATTTTTACCCTCCTTACCTTCGTCCGTCGTGTAGTACAACATCGTGGCATCACCCGCGAATTGTTGCAAACCAGCCAAACCGTCCGTGTCAGCGTTCATTGCTGCCTTAATGAAACGGATAGCAGTTGGTGACTTCTTCAAAATTTCGTTTGCCCATTCCATCGTGGCATCCTCAACTTCAGCCAAAGGCACAACGCGGTTAATCCAGTTCATGCTGTACGCTTCATCAGCCGTGTAGAACTTCGTCAAGAACCATACTTCCTTCGCGCGCTTGTGACCGATAACACGGGCCAAGTAACCTGAACCGTAACCTGCGTCAAATGAACCAACCTTTGGTCCAGTTTGACCAAACATGGCGTTGTCAGCCGCAATCGTTAGGTCGGCAACCAATTGCAAGATGTTTCCACCACCAACGGCCCAACCCTTGACCATCGCAATGACTGGCTTTGGAATAATACGAATCAAGTGTTGCAAGTCCAGCACATTCAAACGGGCAATGTGGTCTGGTCCCACGTAACCACCGTTACCACGTACTGATTGATCACCACCAGATGAAAATGCCTTATCACCAGCTCCCGTCAAAATGATAACTCCAATTGAGGCATCATCACGCGCCATTGAAAATGCATCGATCATCTCTTGCACCATTACCGGTGTAAAGGCGTTGTGACGGGCTGGATTGTTCATCGTAACCTTCGCCACCGCATCCGAACGCTCAAACAAAATTTCTGAGTATTCTTTGATGGTTGTCCATTCTACAGTCATTTATATATCTCACTTTCTGAATTTCGAGTTTCAATTCCCTTGGTCTCAAAATATGCTTCTTAAATTATAGCTTTTTTCTACCCATTTTTCCAAAAACTCGTTAAACTTATATTTACCACTTTAACCATTTGTGTGACTTTTTGTTCGTGTTCGCTTTATTTTGGTGTACATACAAAATACATACATTTAAATTGAAAGGTTGATTATCACAATGAATGCAATTGAATATTTAAACATTTCTACTGAAAAACTAACCGCGGAAGAAGTCATTTTGACCATGCCAATCCGTGATGAAGTTAAGCAACCATACGGCATTGTTCATGGCGGTATCAATGCGTTGCTTGCCGAAACAGCCGGTAGCTTCGGCGCCAACTACGGCCTTGATAACACCAAGCAAGTACCTGTCGGCTTGGACATTCACACGCACCACATCGCACAAGCGACAGAAGGCACATTGCGCGCCATCGCCAAGCCAATTCACGCTGGTCGTCAAATCCAAACTTGGCAAATCGATACATTCGTTGTCGAAACTGGTAAGCACACTTCCTCATCAACATTAACGGCTATGATTATTCCCGTTCGGCGCTAGGTGATTTGCTAATCGCGACGTATAATAGTCAACAAACAGAAACGTCATTTTTCAGTTCAACTAGAGGAGATTGCCATGAAGGCTTTGTTGATTATTGATTACACAAATGATTTCGTCGCACCAGAGGGACCATTAACTGCCGGGGAGACAGCTCAAGCACTCGCACCACGATTGGTCGAACTTGCTGATGAATTTTTAGCTAACGGTGATGCCGTCATTTTGCCAACTGATTTACACGTACCAAATGACCCCTATCACCCTGAGACAAAATTGTATCCAGCTCACAACGTCGCCAACACACCAGGCCGCGACTATTATGGCGTCCTTGCTGATTGGGTTGCTGCGCACAAGGACGATGCTAACGTGTGGATTTATCCTAAGAATCGTTACAGCAGTTTCGCTAATTCTGATTTGGATAATTATTTGCGATCACGTGATATTAAGGATATTCATTTGACCGGGGTCGACACCGATATTTGCATTTTGCACACAGCGGTCGACGCCTACAACTTGAACTACGACATTACCGTCCATGCCGATGGCGTCGCAAGTTTTACCCAAGAAGGTCACCGTTGGGCACTTTGGCACTTCAAGAACGTGCTCGGTGCAACCGTGACACCGGATATTAATTACAATCTAGACTAGAACAAAAATTAGAAAAGCCACTTTGGACAAATTTTCCAAAGTGGCTTTTTCTCATTATTATTTAATCCCAAAATGCGCTGCAGCTGCTCCAAAATTAAAACGTTGGTAGGCAACCGTCTTGAAACCAGTCTCACGCATCAAGTCAGCCAAAGCTGTAAATGACATGAATTCTTCTGTCGTCTTTTCCAAGTAGTCATATGAATCCTTATCATGAGCAAACACCTTACCCATCATCGGCATCACACCCTTGAAGTACATCTTCCAGAATGGCTTGATAACCGGATTGTCAGGTTGTGATGTTTCCAAGACAACCAACTGACCACCAGGCTTCAATACACGATACAATTCTTGCATCCCCTTTTCAGCATCTGGCAAGTTACGCAAACCAAATCCAATCGTTACCAAATCGAAGGTGTCATCTTCATATGGTAGTTCCATGGCATTCCCTTGCGTTAGGGTTACCCAAAAACTCACGCCGGCTTCGCGAACTTTTTCGCGGGCGACAGCCAACATTTCTGAACTCAAATCAAACCCAGTCACATGGCCCTTATCACCTAATTCTTTAGCCAACGCAATCGTCCAGTCACCCGTTCCAGCAGCAACATCTAAAATTTGGCCATTCTTTGGAATATCGATTGACGCCATCGTCTTGGCACGCCAACTGCGGTGTGTCCCCAAACTGATAATATCGTTCATCTTGTCATAGTCTTTTGCCAAACCATCAAAGATGCCTTGGACACGTTGTGGCGCTTTGTTCATGTCATATCCCTCAATCATTTTTAGTGTACTTACATTATACAACGATTACCCAGGCGACGCATTGCGACATCTCAAATCCATTGTCACGTTATTTGTATATGGCAATAAGCTTTAATTAGGCAATCGAAACAAACACCCCAGTATCATTTGTATCACCTGATAGGCGCCAACGCTTTAACATCAATACATCACAGTCATAATCAATGACGATTGGTCTTAATTTGGCTACATCCGCTTCTTTTTGTTGCGCCAGTACGTCGCATCGTACCCAACCGCGTAAGCGTAATCGTGGCATCCACTCTAATGGCGGCAACATCATCATCGGTTTAATTTGACCATGGAGATAATCTTGTAGTTGCTTCACTTCTTCTTGCACCTGCGGTTTACGTGTCTGTGACACATGCGGAATCACCAACACCGTCGCACCTAAATCAAAAATGTGCGCTTCACTCCCCTCCCCCACTGCACGATGCCAAACTGCATCAATTTTGCCTAAATGTATGATGCCAACACCTCTTTCAACATCACGCAATCGCGTCGTCGCTGACCAAGACCATACTGGCCGCTCCCCAAATTCACGAAACGCCGCCTCTAAACTCACTAGCGGATTGTCTGCGCGCAATTGCGATACGCCATCACGCGGTAAAATGCCGTCGCCAATTTGCTGTGGCAAGCCGGCCGACACATGCTGACTAGCATCCGGAATCACAACCATTGTCACACCTTGCGACAACATCCCTGCCACCATTCGTCCCCAATTCACACTGCCCGCGGCCAAACAATCCATTTCCAACACTACTAAACGCATATTTTCATCCCCCAAAAAGTCGCTAATATAGCTCAGTCTAGCGGACTACAAGCCCCGGAACAAGGGCATTTCTGCACAACTATCATGCAAAAAATGTACCATCACCGTTAACAATAAACGGGTTAAACAAAAACGTGATTAGCCAGTAGCACCGGTCTAATCACGTTTCGTATTTTATACTTTGATGATTAATCTGCATAACAGTCAGCATAATCAACAAAAATTTAATTTCATAAATCGCCCAAACGACCCCACTTAGGTCGCGCGTCCGCTTCCGCCTCTGCTTCAGATTCAGCCGCCACTTTGTCGGCATAATACATATCCGCTAAATAATCATGCGCAGCTGGTTGCTGCATTTTCACCTGCTTATCAGTTGGTGTGGCGACCGCCGGTTCTGATTCAACCACCTCAGGCATCTCAAATTGGCCATCACCTGTCGCAAGCACTTGTCCCAATAAATCATGCAACTTTTCAACTTCTTCGCGGGTTAGCGTTAGCCCCTTACCCATTTTGGCATGATCCGGTGACCACGTTCGCAAATCATACTTCGGTTTGTTGGCACCCCATTGCACGACATTTAATTGCATCTCCCAGCCAGACTTACTCGTTGAGAGCGTCCCCAATTCTTCTAAAATTTCATACTTCAAATCAGCCATTTCAACCTCATTTCTGCTTGTAACGCCTGTAACAGGCAAATTTTGTCTCACTAATTGTATTATACAAAATCTAAGTCGTGCGCGATTGGTGTTTGCATAAGCGTTCGAACTGTCTCAAGCTGTCGCGTCTGACCTAGCACCCACATTAGTTTTGCCACGATTGCTTCGGTGTTCATATCACCAGCCGTAATACCACCAGCATCCGCAACCCGCTTGCCCACTTCATAGAGATAAATATCTTGTCCCTCTTCTAAAATCTGGGTCGTAATAATAACTGGGATACCGGCTGCCGTCAATTTTTCAACACCCGGAATAAGATTGCGACGCTCGAATGGCAGACCGCCATTACCAAAGCTTTCAATAATGACACCATGCATATTAGCGGCCAAATAATCAAAAATATCGACCGTTAGACCCGGAAACGCCTTAAGTACAAACACCTTGGTATCCAGATTAATGCTAGGTGTCAGTACCGGCGTTTCAGGTTCAGGTTGGTACAACGGCACCATGTTACCTTCTGATACGCTAGCAATGTACGGATAATTAATACTTTCGAACGCATCATAACTCTTTGATTTGGTCTTCACTGCCCGTGTTCCCGCCATAACAAGACCATTAAAGACTAAATAAACACCTTGCAGGTCCGTTTGGCTAGCAAACGTTAACGAATCGTGTAGATTACGCACCGCGTCGGTTTCAGCCATACCAAGTGGCACTTGCGATCCCGTCAAAACAACCGGCTTATCAAAGCCATACAGCAAATATGACAGAGCAGCAGCCGAGTAGCCCATGGTATCCGTACCATGCGTCACGATGAAGGCGTCGTACGCCTGGTGATGCGCTTGAATTCGTTCCGCAATTTCAACCCAGTCTTCCGGTTGCATATTAGTCGAATCCTTACTCATCACGTTTTCAACGGACAAATTCACCCCTGGTCGACGTTCAAAATAACTGACTAACACTTCCGCCGCCAACCCAGGCGCCAACCCGTTCTCCGTCTTTGTTGAGGCAATTGTGCCTCCCGTTGTCAGTACTAGCACTTCTTTCACGCTACTACCCTCCCCTACGCTTCTTTCTAGATATCCTTACATTATCGCACAGACCGCATTGTCTATTGCGATTAATTTCAGCATATCCGCAAATAAAAACGGGTTTAACAACCAACGTTGCTAAACCCGTTTAATTCTTAATATTAATCTTTGGTACTATGCTTTGCGCCATAGGCCACGTATACCAACGCACCTACAACGACCCAAACAAGGGTCAAAATCAAGGCATCCTTGTTCAAAGAAACGAACAAACCGATTGAAGCCAATGCTGAAATAATTGGCAACACTGGGTACCATGGCATCTTGTAACCTGAGTGGTCAATATCTTGACGCTTACGCAACTTCAAAACACCCACTGAGGCGACGATAAAGGCGATCAACGTTCCGGCAGAAACCAAGTTTGCCAACATCCCAACTGGGAATACGGCGCCCAACACGACGGCCAAAATTGTCAAAACCAATGTACCATTCTTTGGCAACCCATTCTTATCCAACTTGGCAAAAGCCTTTGGCATCAAACCGTCACGTCCAAATGAGTAAACCAAACGTGACCCACCAATCATCAAGGCAATCAAACCAGAGAACATACCAACCAACGCCACAACTGACAACAAGTTCGCTGTAAACAAGTGACCTGATTGACGCAATGCCCAAGCGGCCGGCTCAGCATTACCAGCAAACTTCGTGTAGTGGAACATACCCGTCAAAACGGCTGCAACACCAACGAACAAAACTGTTGCAATCAACAACGTGCCAACGATTGCACGCGGCATTGTCTTTTGTGCGTTCTTAACTTCGGCTGAGTTGGCAGCAATTGTGTCGAAACCGATGTATGCGAAGAAGACTTGCGCAGCTCCCATCATGACACCGTGCATACCACCGAAGTTTGTTCCGGGCACGTGCTTCGGTACAAATGGTACCCAGTTTTGCAACTGGACAGCAGTAGCACCCACTACGATGAACAAAACGATAACCGCAATCTTACCAATAACCAACCAGTTTTCAACCTTGGCGGCACCCTTCACACCACGTGAAACCAGGTGACCAACAACCAACAACGCCAAGGCACCAAACAAGTCGAACCACGTTCCGTTACCTAGCGAGAACGATGTCGTCAACGCCTTTGGTAACGCAATACCAAAACTTGATAGGAAACCTTGGAAATATGATGACCACGATGCTGAAATCAACGCCAAGGCAATCAAGTACTCTGCTAGGACCGCCCAACCGGCTAGCCAACCGACAAATTCACCATAAATGACGTTAGCCCATGAATAGATTGACCCCGCATATGGCATCGCTGATGCAAATTCTGAATAAGCCAAGGCTGATAAACCGGCAATAATTGCTGCAATAATAAATGAAATAACAACCGCTGGTCCTGCGTAATCAGCCGCCACGATACCTGGCATCGTAAAGATACCAGCACCCACAACCGTTCCGACTCCCATTGCGATCATTTCACGCAATCCGAGCACAGGCTTCAGATGGCCGTCCTTATCCGCGTAATTTCGCGGATCTTCTCTGCGCGCCATGCGCGCGAACAAACCCTTTTGTTCCATAAACGTTTCCTCGTTTCAACTACTCATCTAGCTACTAGATTTACTCATTCAATCATTAGAAAATAATGTGATAATTCTACATTCAAAACCAGTTACTGTCAACTGAATTTACCACCACAAATGCCCAGTTTTCGGAACTTAACGCATTATTATTAAATACTTTTCATAAATGATTATCGACTATGCAAAATATAATGAATGCCTTTTTAGCTTGCGTACCTTTAGTAATAATGATAAACTTCTAATCATTAAGTACTAACAAGAAAGAAATGGAGGTCATCATTATGATTAAGCAATACCGTCACAACAGCATTACTGTCATCACGACGACCACCACCTCAACCACCATTTTGGCTGGTTGGGCTCTTTAAAGTACTGTTAAATAAAGATTGTTAACAGGCCGTCCAATCAGTTCTACACCCCATTGCGGTGCATGGCTAGTTGGACGGTCTTTTTGTATGCTTAGGAGAAAAAGAATATGGCAAAGAACAAAGATAAATTACCTGACGGCCAGTTACAACGGTCGCTAACGTCAAATCAAATGCAGATGATTGCCTTGGGTGGTACCATCGGGGTTGGCCTATTTATGGGTTCAACTTCAACAATTAAATGGACTGGTCCTTCCGTCCTATTAGCCTACGCTTTCGTCGGCTTGCTCCTGTACTTAGTGATGCGAGCCTTGGGTGAAATGATTTTCATCAACCCCACAACCGGATCATTTGCTGATTATGCAACCAATTACATTCACCCGCTTGCTGGGTATCTTACAAAATGGAGTAACGTTTTCCAATATATTGTCGTTGGTATCAGTGAAGTTATCGCGGTTAGCCAATATCTCAATTACTGGTGGCCAAACCTACCTGGTTGGATTTCCGGCGTGGTCGTTATTGCCACTTTGACGCTAGCGAACCTTGCTTCAGCCAAGGCATACGGCACGATGGAATTCTACTTTGCCATGATTAAGGTTGTCACGATCATTTTGATGATTGTATTGGGTGTGATGGTCATCTTCTTAGGATTGGGTAATCACTGGCACGCACTTGGCCTATCAAACTTGTGGTCACATGGTGGCTTCTTCACCGGTGGTGTGAAGGGATTCATCTTCTCACTATCAATTATCGTTGGGTCATACCAAGGAATCGAAGTGTTGGGTATCACAGCTGGTGAAGCTGCCAACCCACGTCACGCTATCGTCTCATCAGTTAAGTCAGTTGTTTGGCGTATTTTGATTTTCTACATCGGGGCCATTTTCGTTATCGTAACGATTTACCCTTGGAACCAACTGGCAGCCGTTGGCTCGCCATTCGTTGAAACGTTCTCAAAGGTTGGAATTGCTGGTGCCGCTGGAATCATTAATTTCGTGGTCTTGACGGCTGCCATGTCAGGCGCCAACTCAGGCATTTACAGTTCAAGTCGTATGCTATTCAAGTTGTCACGCGACAAGGAGACGTCTGGTGTTTTCCAAAAGCTATCTTCACACCACGTCCCATACGTTTCAATTTTGGCCATTTCAGGTGGTATCTTACTTGGTTTGATTTTGAACACGGTATTATCACTTTATAGTAAGTCAACGGCAAACATCTTTGTCCTGGTTTATAGTTCAAGTGTGTTACCTGGTATGGTGCCTTGGTTCGTTATTCTTTGGTCAGAACTTAGCTTCCGCCGTTCAAACAAGGAATTACTTAAGGATCACCCTTTCAAAATGCCACTCTACCCATTGACGAACTACTTCGCAATCTTCGCTTTGGTCTTGATTGTCATCTTTATGTTCATCAATCCTGAAACACGCATCTCAGTTTCAATTGGAGCCGGCTTCCTCGTGTTGCTATCACTATTCTTCTTCGCAACGAACAAGCACAAGCAATAAATCAAAAGCGTCCTCGCAGCAGATGCGGGGACGCTTTTTTGATTTATTGCTTATTTTTATAGTATAGATAAACCGGAATACCAACAGCCACAAACACAAACGAAATGAGGACCATTGTAAAACTAGAAATCAACGTATTAATCAAGATGAACAACGCACCTAAGATAGCCACCAAAGGCACAAACGGGAATAACGGTACGCTAAACACTTCCGGATCACGTGCCAAACCGGCCCGTTTGTTACGAATACGTAAGATGAAAATACCAAAGAATGTTGCCGTATAGAACAACCAGATGACGAACACAGCCATATCTGATAGCCAATCTGCCTTTGACGTAAACATCAACGCACCGGCTAAAACAGCTGTGGTCCACAAAGCGCCAACCGGGGCCTGCGCTTTATTCAAACGGGCTAAGAACTTGGGCAACATGCCATCTTCAGCCATCGCATACACCATACGTGGGAAAGCTAACATCTTACCATTCAAAGTTCCCGCCATTGAAATCAAAATACCAATCGATAGTAGACGACCGCCTAGCTCACCGAAGGCCGACTTTGCTACTTCATAAGTCACATTATTGCCAAGTTTAACAATTTGATCGGCAGGCATCGCACGGTACACACCATATGAAACACCAACATAGGCCAACATAACAATCAAAATACCCCCAATAATTGAACGGGGAATATTACGCCGTGGGTTCTTTAATTCACCCCCCAAATTGGTCAGCGTTGCCCACCCATCGTAAGCAAACAACGTTGCCAAAACGGCCATACCAAAGTTTCCCGTTGCCGTTGATGATAGCTGGGTAACCGTCTGACCCAGTGCGTCAGCCTTACCGAAAAACAAACCAAATACCATCAAGACTGCAATTGGAATCAACTTAATACTGGTCGTAGCGACTTGGAACATCGAAGCAATTCGATTATCTAGCGAATTCATCAATGTGATAAGCACTAATGTTCCCAATCCAACCCAAATCACCGCACTATCTGGTAGGCCAAAAAAATTAGCAAACAGATACGCGAAGTATGCAGCAATAGAAGCCACAATTGCCGGCGCATAAACTACAACTTGCGTCCAGCCGGTCAAAAAGCCCCAAAACTTACCGTACAACTTATCCATATAAATATAGATACCACCGGTCTGGGGAATGTGCGCGCCAATTTCTGAAATCGTTAACCCGGCTGCCAAAGTGATTACCCCACCAGCAACCCAAGCGAGTAACCCAAGTGTTGTGCTACCAGCCGTTTCCAACACTTGTCCCTGCTTGAAAAAAATTCCCGATCCGATAACGGTTCCGATTACAATCGAGATACCCGTCCAAACACCCATCGTCCGTTTCAAATGATGCTCTTGCCCTGCCATATCCTATACCCTCTACTTTCAAAATAACCCAATATCACACAAAAACACGCAATCGTCTCGACGAAAATTTCGTCAGTTAACGATTGCGTGTTCGATTAAGCGCTTAATAATTTTTGTACGCTAAAATCCTCAACCGTTAAACTGGACGGTTGAGTCAGAGGACGTCGTCATGATGATAGCTGTGCTAATTCGATTATTCATAAGTCTGCCCTCCTTTTGGCGTTTTTGTATGATTAGAACTTTATCATCATCTCATCGTTTGTGCAATAGGTTTTCTCATTCTATTTTTAATATCTTCAATGCATCCCCAGACTGATTTAGAATTCGAATTTCTAATCCAGGCTGCGTTACCCCACCAGCCCGCATGGCCCCCAGCACCTTATCCGTTAACTTCTGTACCTGCGCTTGTTCATGCTTCAAGCCAAAATTAATGAGTTCTGTTGACACATTAGTTGTCCGGATGGTGTATATAATACGATTCTGATCATCGGTTGCATTGGCCGACGTAACCATCCCCTGCGACAGTTTTAATACGCGACGTTGGTAGGTATTTAATTGTGACGCAACCGCATGCGCGGATCCTGGTTGCAAGTTAACCCGCAAATCTACTTGTGATGCCACTGGTAATTTAGGTTGCGTCTGCGACCAAACCACCAACCCAATCAGGATACTTAAAAAGAGGAGACCACTGATTATCCACGCTAATTTTTTCATGATTAACCTCGTCTAATCTGTACTAGCAACCATTATACCGCAGTCAGAATTGCTAATAATAAAGAGCGTAAAAAAGCCTTAACCACATTTCTGACAGTTAAGACTTTTACTATTAATTCAATTTAACCAGCAAGCGTTACTAGAATACCGCCCAACATAACGAAGAGGGCCCCGATGGCAATACCAATGATTTGCGTCTTTGTTTTACGTTCCTTCAAGATCAAAATCGCACCCAACGTTGAAACGATAATGCCCATCTGTGACAACGTTGAGGCCTTCGCTTGACCAACTGCAGGGTTCAAGACAGCAAGACGAATCATCACCTCACCAGTTCCCCACATAATACCAGCCAAACCATTCTTTGCCGTTTCCTTCGTCAATAATGGCAACTTGAAGTTTCCACCATTGAAGATGAAAATACCAAAAACCAAAGCCCCGATTGTTTGACCGATGGCGATGGGCAACGACAAGGCCATCGTGTTGTGCAACGTACCTGTATCAACGTGGACCAAGTGTAACAAAGCAACTGTCTTTGGAATCATGAAATAAATCATGTAAGCAAAGACTGAAATGATCGTTAACCGTACCCCATCCTTATTCAAGTGTGATGGCTTACCTGAAATCAAGAAAACACCAATAATAACGGAAACAATGGCTAACAAGCCAATTGTCCACTGGTGGGCACCTTGCCACTCACCAAATACTGCTGCACCAACCAACGCGTTCACCGCAATTTGGCCAGCTGTATTCAAACCAGACGCCTGTGAAACACCCATCTTCTTAAAGGCTGCTAATTGGAAGCTCGTTCCGGCAGCCCAAGCGATTCCTGATAAGACGTACGTCAAACCAGCCATACTGAAGACAACGGGCCAAGTTGGTCCCTCAAACAAGGCGTACACGCCAACTACGATTGAGAAGACCAGCGAACCAAGCGCGCCACCCAAAATTTGGTTTGCGACACGACCACCAGCCCATCCATTTACAATTCCCATTACTCCCCACAATACGGCGGGAATCAAAGCATACATAATTGACATGTACCATTTCTCTCTTTCAACTCTTTTTTATCAACGTTAATTACTATAGCACCGGGTTTTATGCCGTTAAATTAAAAAGGGAATAAAATAGACCAATCCAAGAATTGGCGTATACCATTTCTTGGATTGGTCTAGTTATGACACTTAATTAATTGCCGCTTCACCAGCATTTTTAGGTAGCAACATCACTTCAATCATCGGTACAATGGCAAAAATCCCTAGCACGACAAAGCCCCATGCATAGGCGCCTTGCAGTGTCATACCATGACGGAAGATGTGGATAATCACCGTAATCAATGAAATACCCAAGCCTTGGCCAAGACTCTGCGTCACAGCCGTTAAGGTATTAGCCCCGTTCCGGTGAATTGGGGCAACATCCGTGAATTGTAGCCCATTATATGACGTAAAGGCCAACGACCGCCCAACACCCGAAACGAGTGCCAGGAACATAATCGCAATCGCTGTCGTATGCGGCCGAACCAGCGCCAATCCAAATGAACTCAATATCAACATCAAAAATGACGCAATTAATGCCCCACGGAAGCCAAGGCGACGAATAATTGGATTCGTAAACGGCTTAATGCCGATGTTACCAATGAAAATAAAGATGACATACCATCCTGCGCGGGCCGCTGACCAACCAAAGACCGTTTGCAACAGCACCGTTAAGACGTATGGCAAGCTGGCAATGGTAACTTGGAATAGCGTCCCACCAGTTTGCGACACTCGGAACGTCGGTACCTTCATCGTCGCCACCGAGAACAATGGATGTTCAGCTCGGCGCAAGTGCTGGTAAACATTTACGCCCAACACAATACCAATAACGACCATAATCAAACCGTACCAGACAACCACGCCTGTACGTGCTAACATTTCAGCACCCGTCAGCAACGCCATTGACGCCAGCGCTAATTCAACGAAACCACGCACATCAAACGGCCGTGGTTGTTGCTGATCATCACGTGGCAATAACCGTACGCCAATCAAAAAAGCGAGCAAGCCGATTGGCAGATTAATCAAGAAAATCCAGTGCCAAGTAAAGTATGTCACGAACATACCGCCAATAACTGGCGCCACAGCTGGTGCCATCAATGACGGCCAGACCAAATAACTAATCATCTTCAACAGCTGATCTGCCGGTGTCTTTTCCAACACCATTAGCCGGGCCGTTGGCGTCATCATAGCCCCCGCAATTCCTTGTACAATTCGCATAATCAATAGCACGGTAAAGTTGGGCGCTACTGCACTACCAAAGGAACTTAGCGTAAAGAGCACAACCGCCCACAACCAAATGTTCTTTTTACCATAGCGTTGCGCCAACCAGCCACTCAATGGGATGAAAACAGCCACGGCAATCATATATGTACTAACCAACAAACTCGCCGTCGCCGCACTAACATTAAACGTTTGGGCCATCTTGGGCAGAGCCGTGGTTACAATCGTGCCATCCATGACATCCATAAACAAACTTGCTGCCATCAATAACGCGATTTTAATTTCTTTCGACACGCTACTTACCTTCCTTTTTCTAAAACTCACGAAGAATAAGTGTATGCCTTTTTAAAAAACGTTGCAAATCAAAACGCGATACCACAACCGATCTTATGACCGCCTTGTAGTATCGCGCTTCATTAACTAATGTTGTACTGCCACCTTGGTAGCTACTGTTGAATCAACTTGTTCAATGTCAGAGTCCAAGTCTTCCTTATCCTCTAAACGGAACGTGATGATGTAAGCAATAGCTGCAGCGGCTGCAGCTCCCAAACTCATTGCACTCATAAATAATGTCATCATCGTTTCCCCCTTTACGTTCCTTTTGTATGTATTAATAATAAGGCCTGCACATAGGCATTGTAAACGATTTCAGCTGTATTAATTTTGTCAGAACGTCAAAAAATTTAATGGTCTATACCGGCAAATTAATCACCTTATTTTGTACATCCCCAATAAAACAAGCTACAATGAAGTCATTAAATCAAGATTGGTCAAACGAGGAGGTATTCGTATCATGAAGGCAGTTCAAATTAAAGAGTTTGGTGACGTTGATGTACTTGAAGAAATTGACACCCCAACACCAAAGATTTTGAAGAAGCAGGTGCTAGTTAAGAACCACGCGGTTGCAATCGATCCTTACGATGTAAAGTTTATCCAAGGACTTGCCGGTGAAGCCGATAAGCTCCCATTGATTCCTGGATCAAGCGTGATTGGTGAAGTTATTGCCGTCGGCGAAGAAGTCACGGATTTCCAAGTCGGTGACCGTGTCGCCGCAACGCGCCACCACCAAACCTACGCTGAAGAAGTTCCCGTTGGCCAATCTGCAGTTGCCAAGGTGCCAGCTGAACTAGATGACGAACACGCGGTAGCTGCCGTGATCGGTGCTGCTACTGGCTATCAAATGATTACTGATGACTTAGACGTTCAGGCTGGACAAAAAGTCTTGATTCAAGGTGGGGCCGGTTCTGTTGGATCCGTTGCTATTCAAGCTGCCTTGAACCGTGGTGCGGTAGTCTACGCAACGGCTAAG
This sequence comes from Weissella cibaria KACC 11862, assembly GCF_000193635.1. Taxonomy (GTDB): domain Bacteria; phylum Bacillota; class Bacilli; order Lactobacillales; family Lactobacillaceae; genus Weissella; species Weissella cibaria. The sequence continues at coordinate 112,937 of NZ_AEKT01000049.1, forward strand.
CCAGCTGATTTCGACTACTTGAAGTCACTTGGTGATGTCACACCGGTTGATTATCACACAGCTTATGAAAACGACTTGTCTGATTTCGATGCTGTTTTGGACACAATTGGCGGGGCCGTTGCCATTCAATCTGCTAAGATTTTGAAGCAAGGTGGTAAGCTACGCAACCTAACAAGTTACGATGACGAAGCCATGAGCGCATTCGACATTGATGCTGAACACACTTACCTAAAGGGTAAGCGCCCTAACCTGGCAGCTTTGTACGCCGATATGGTCGCTGGCAAAATCAACGTCAAGGTTGGCGAAATTAAGCCATTCACTGTAGCTAACTTGCGTGACGCACATGCTGCTGCTCGTCAAGGTTCAGCTGCTGGTAAAGTTGTCTTAACCTTTTAATTAAACGTAAAATTTAAGCGAGCGAATGTTTCATGTGAAACACCGTTCGCTTTTGTTATTGACTATAATGGAACTATTACTTTTTTCCGGGAGAAATTACTATGCTATTCACAGAACGTGACTATTACGAAGACGTCGTGGCGATGCTAAACGCACGCGGGGTAAACTTAGAAGACATCGGCGAATTGGTTTTGTTCGGTCAAAAGGCCATCATTCCCAACCTAACAATGGCAGACGCCGTTGACTCAGTACAACACGTCCTACACAAAACCGAAGTACAAGATGCAGTGATGACCGGTCTCGCAATTGACGACTTGGCGGAAGCTCGACAATTGCCACAACCATTGCAAGGTCGCATCGACCGTGATCATGGTACTTACGGCATTGATGAGCAATTGGTTATGTCAATCCTTGGCGTTTACGGCACCATTTCTTGGACAAACTTTGGCTACCTCGACCGATTAAAGCCCGGTATCGTTGGTCGTTTGAACGACGAGCAACACGCTGGCGGTCGTGTGAACACCTTTATTGATGATATCGTATCAGCAATTGCCGCAGCCGCCCAAGCCCGGATTGCGCACGATTAAAAATGAACAAAAATAAAGCCAGGCACGTGTGTCTGGCTTTATTTTTGTTCATTTATCAATTACATAATGCCGTTTGCCTTGGCAGCTTCGATCAAATCGATCTCCTTAGCACTTTGAACAGGTGTTGGTGTTCCGTCAACGTTAATTGACTCAATCCCCTTCTTTTCCAACAACTTCTTCAACTTATTCTTCTGTGACATAAATCCATACCTCCAGCACATTTTTAATTTGCGCGTCAGGTGATTGGCCCGGCGTGTATGTCTACCCTTATAGTGTAGTCCTTTTTTACCGGTTTGTTAAATCAAGTTCACGAACGGGCTAGCCGTAATTAATCTGGTTGGAAAGTGCCCGTCTCAACATCTTGGATAAAATGTCGCAGATTATAGAAAAATACTTCTGGATTATCGACCATGTGGACGTGTCCAGCATCTGGCGTGACACGCAACCGCGCATTCGGCATTTTATCGCGCATCTCCCGCGCTACTGACAATGGCATTGACTCATGGCCACCAAATGTTAGTAACGTTTGCACCGTGATTTCATGTAGCCGCTCTGCAACCGACCAATGGGCCAATTCGCCAGTAATCACAAATTCATTATTTCCCTGGAAATGATTATAGACGGCCGTACCCATTGTACTAATCTGATGATGCGGTGCATTTGGGTGACGCGTGATATATGCCTGATCAAGTTGCGTGGCGTAGGCTTGATAGGTTGGATTATCCCATTCACCCCGTTCTTCAACTTCACGCATAAACGCTACGACATCAGCATCGAATTCATGTTCTCGAATGGCATTGATGTTCGTTACATAATCATCAATATTATCAATCATTGAAATAATAATAAGTCCTTTGACGACGCCCGGGTGGCGCAACGCATATTCCTGCGCTAATAATCCACCCCATGAATGGCCCGCTAAATAAAATTCACCATCTTCATAACCTAATTGCTGCCTAACTTCTTCTACCTCATTTAGATAGTAGTCATAATTTAAAAATCGTTCAACGTTAGCCGGATCATCAAAATCTGGTTGGTCTGAATACCAAGCCCCCAGCTGATCATATTGTGTGACTTCGACACCATCCGGATTTAAAAATTCTGGAAAACGCTCATATGGTTCATGCCCAGCGCCCGGTCCACCGTGCAACGTCAGCAATTTAATTGGCTTGCCCGTACCATCTGTACGCGACCATAAATGATAGCCATTCTCAAGCGATAAAATGTGCGTGCCATCTTTTGTCATCCAATCATCCCCCTATTTCTTTTCAGCGTGCTTCCAATCAAAGGTTCCCCCGACTGGATTGACGTAAACACCCTTAACATCTGGATTCTGTAACGCCGTGATCTTTGAGTACGTCAGTGGCGCAACCGCACCCTGCTTTTCAGCATATTGTTCAGCAGCAACCAAATCCTTGTAACGTGCCGCCTTATCATTAGCATCCGTGACCGTCGCCTTGCGATATAGCTCGTCATACTTGGGATCAGACCAACCCGTCAAATTCCATGAAGCCCCCGTAACCAATGTTTGTAGCATATCGACTGGGTCCGTGTAATCCGCGTTCCAAGTCGAGAGTCCCAAATCGAATTTTCCTGCCTTGGTCAACGCACTAGTCTGCTTAGCGGGCACTGACTTCACACTCACTTGTAAGCCCTTCAAATTCGTTTCCAATTGTGACTGTAGATATTGTCCTGTTTGCTTAGCCGCATCCGTATCACCTGTTAACAAGGTCAACTTCACGGTCTTCTTACCCGTTTCCTTCAAACCAGCAGCCCATAACTTAGCTGCCTCCGCTTTGTTATAGCTAACGTACTTCGTGTGGGCCGTGTCGACAAAATCCTTACCCGTATTTGGATCCTTCGTTAATCCCTTTGCCACAAAGGTCTTGGCTGGTTCAGCAGCCCCCGTTAGCACGTTTTTCGCCAACTTTTCACGATTTACTGCATAAGACATCGCTTGACGCAACTTCACATTTTTCAACACTGGATTCTTTTGGTTCATCGTCATATAAGTTGTCGCTGCGGTATGAACCGTCGTAAACCCATGCTTGTGCTTAGAGTTACGTGCTTGGGTAGCATTTAACTGCGCAAAATCAGCTTTACCGGCATTATACAAATTGAAACTTGTCGTCGCATCTGCCGTTGTGGTGACATTTACAGCTGGCGTCTTAACAGCATCGGCATCCCAGTAATAAGGATTTTTAACATATTGGTATGTTGAACTTGAGCCATCCCACTTCTTCAAGACATATGGACCACTTGCTAATGAATCCTTAGCCGTCGTTCCGAACGCCTTACCAGTCGCTGTGACAAAACTTTCCTTTTCTGGGAAGAAGTACATCATCGCCAACTCAGCTTTCAATTGTGGCAACGGCCGATCCAACGTGACTTGCAACGTTGTGTCATCAAGGGCCTTCACGCCTAATTGGTTCATATCAGTAACTTTTCCTGATTGGATAGCATCCGCATTCTTGATACCGCTAAAGAACATCGATCCGATTGCCGCCGTCTTAGGATTGTTTGTGCGTTGCCAACTACAAACAAAATCATGCGCCGTTAATTGTGATCCATCGGACCACTTTAAATTGTCACGCAACTTAAATGTCCACGTTAACCCGTCATCTGAGACATCTACTGATTGTGCGGCCGCCAATTCTGGTTGTCCACTTGTACCAACACGATACAATCCTTCACCAGTGGCTTGCACCGCATTTTGTGATGGGATATCCGCTACGTTTGAAGGATCTGTTGTCTTCAAGTCCCCCGTCAACGTCCAATTCAATTCCTTACCGGCCGCATGCGCCACTTGTGTGCTAGCACCTGCAACTGCAACCAAAGCAACTGACATCAATACTGAATTCTTAACAAACTTATTCATAACCTACACGCTCCTATAATTTGGGTGGGACGAGTAATAGTTTGAGCTCAAAAATATATAAAAAAACGGCTAGTATTCTGCGCAAAATACTAGCCGTTACTCGTTTACAAAGTAATTAAATTTGGCTAGCCATGTTAACTGTGTAGCAGTTTCATGGCTAGCAAGCATCTCAAAAAGCCAACCATCACTGCGAAATAATAATAATAATCGCAATAATAATTGGGGCAACCAACGTCATAACATTCAATTTTTCAACAGACACGTTCTTCATGACGTCGTCCTCCCTTTTCTTGATGTTTCTAAGTATACGCAGTTTATGATAAGTGTCAACACTTCATTCTAATCTTTTTCTAATTAAATTAAGCGCCACCGTATACAAAAACCGCCCATGACCAGTTCACGCGTCATGGGCGGTTTATTATTTAACAATTAGTCTTCTTCTGAACCAAGACCAAACTTAGCAATTACGGCTGCAACCGCACCACCAAGCAAAGGACCTACGATGTAGGCACCGATGTGAGTCAATGCAGTTGATGAACCGAACATTGCAAAGAATGCGGCTGGGGCCAATGAACGAGCTGGGTTCAATGAACCACCCGTTGCTTGCAAACCAAGCATGATCAATGCACCCAACGTCAAACCAATGATCATTGGTGCCAAAGCTGAGTTCTCAGCGTTCTTCTTTGACGTAACCATCAAGATTACCAAAACAAAGACAAACGTCAAGAATGCTTCAATCAACGTAGCTGACAAGAATGAAACTGGTGTGTTGTAGTCTGTTTGACCAAAACCAACTTGCTTGATTGTTGCAGCAGTTGCACCAAAGGCCTTCATGAAGCCAAAGATAACAGCTGAACCAGCAAAAGCACCAATGATTTGGGCAACGACGTAACCAATAAATTCAACCCATGAGATACGACCGTTGATGGCTTGTGCCAAAGAAACGGCTGGGTTAAAGTGACCACCTGAGATTGGGCCAAAAGCGTATGCTCCGGCTGCAACCGCGATGGCGAATGCCAAAGCAACTGGCAATGGACCAGCTTGAGTACCGACGAAGATAACAACTCCAGTACCCATGGCAACCAACATCAAAGTTCCGAAGAACTCGGCAAGATACTTGCGCATGTTTTCCATGATTAAAAACTCCTTCGAGATATACTTTGTACGACTGTACAAAATTAAAAAATTCTGACCCTACTATATAACAAAAACCGACTTAAATTCAGCTTTAAAGTTCCGCCGTTAACGTAATTTTAATATTAGCGACCAATAATCTTGCTGGCTGCACGATCCAACGCTAACCAAGCATTCATTGAGTTTGCCTTAAATTGTTCAATGAATGAGGGCTTACCTTCTTCTGGCTTTGCCTCACCTTCGAATGAATTTTCGATGCCAAAGACTTGCAAGGCATTAAATTCTTCATCCCAACGAACTGTATAGTAGTTACCTTCCATGCGTTCATCAACAATATCTTGGAAACCAAGCTTCAAGGCTTCCTTAATGACATCATCCTCGCTGACTGGAAAGCCACGTGCGGCCATCAATGCGACACGATCCGCAACCTGTGTCATATCCTCAGGAATTGAATGCTCGTTCATAATCTTTACTCCTTCTTTCAGTGACTTACTTTGTGTTCAGAATTAAACACGTTACTAAACACATTTTAGCAGTGAGTTGCGATATAATAAAGCAGACTGGTCATGTTAGGGCTTTTAGGCCCCTGACCAGGTCCAGTCACCGTTATCTGACGTATTCGCAGCACCTGCTTAACACTGCCAGATAACCCGATAATGTCCAAAACAACGTTATCGATAACATTTAATCTACTATAAGGAGGTTACTTTTCATGGTTGAAGCAGTAACCGCACAAGAGATGCAACGATTTGACCGTTATACAATGGAAGAAATCGGTGTTCCCGCCTTGGTTTTAATGGAACGCGCCGCAATGGCCACCATTGAAGTTTTGGCAGCCGGTACCTTTGATTTAGCCAACGTGCTTGTTATCGCCGGACTTGGTAATAACGGTGGTGACGGTGTCGCCATTGCACGCATGTTGATTCAAAAAGGTGTTAACGTCGACCTATTGATTCTTGGTGATGAAAATCGTGCTACCGCTAACACAGCCACGCAACTTAAGATTGCCCGTGGCTATGGTATTCACACCCAAAACCGTGTCCGTGATTTCCGCAATTACACGGTCATCGTGGATGCGCTATTTGGAATAGGCCTTTCTAAGCCCGTTCCAAGCAAACTTGGTGATATTATTAAACGAGTAAATGCCGCTAATATTCCGGTTGTCTCTGTTGATGTCCCATCTGGTTTGCACGCAACTACTGGAGAAATCCTTGGCTCTGCTATTCGTGCCACCGCAACTGTTACTTTCGCCTATCCTAAGCAAGGGTTGTTGCAAAACGAAGGCCTAAAACGCGCCGGCAATATTTATGTGAAAGACATTGGCATTTATTCACCGGAAGAATTAGCAGAATTTAAACAGGAAGAGAGCGAGAACTAATGAATATCGTATTAGTCGGGGCTGGTCCACGTAACTTGTCTTTGGTTGAGCGTCTAATGGCGCACGCCAAGTCAACGACCGAGCCTGTTGACATCACCCTATACGACCCATTTCCTATCGGTGGTCGTGTTTGGAACCCAGATCAAGACCCAACTTTCTTGATGAACACTGTTACACAACAATTGACGTTGTTTACTGATCCTTCAGTACCTAACCACGCTTCTACCGCGTTGTATGGTCCTAATTTTTATGAATGGTCTGTCACGTTCGGTAAGGAATACGTGAAGATGCACGACTTCAAGAATGAAGCTTACTTCTTGGATGAGTTGACGCGTATCAACCCTAACCGTTTCACGTCACGTGCTTTGTTTGGTGTGTATGGCCAATGGTTCTTTGAACACCTTGGTGCTCACGTCCCTGCAAATGTGACATTGTCATATGAACGTCGCAGTGTCACTGATGTTGTTAAGCAAGATAATCAATATACGGTCACTATCGACGGCACTGATACCATCATTGCTGATCAAGTGGTGATGGCATTGGGTCACGTGGACAACAGCTTGAACGATGAAGAGCAAGCTTTCGCTGATGCCGCTGCAGGCAATGCTAACATGTTGTACGTTGCCCCAACGCACCCTTCAGAAGCCGACCTCGATGCTGTTCCAGCCCGTGAAAAAGTTGTTTTACGTGGTTTGGGATTGAGCTTCTTCGACTACATTGCTAAGTTAACAATCAGCCGTGGTGGTCGCTTCGCTCGCGATAACAACGGTGTGATGTACTACCTACCATCTGGTAAGGAACCTCACATGATTGCTGGTTCTCGCAAGGGCTTGCCTATGCACGCACGTGGTGTTAACCAAAAGGTTGCGGCTGAAGGTTATCAACCACTATTCTTTACGTCAGAAAATTTGGATAAGTTGGCTGAAAAGTCAAACGGTCAAGTTACCTATGACGAATTCTTTACGTTGTTGCGTAAGGAATTGGAATACAAGCACTATCAAAACACAATTAACGACTTTGGTGTCACATGGCCATTCAACGCTGCCGAATTCATGGATGCTTTGGCAGCCAGTGATGATTTGAATGAAACTGCCCGTAAGTACGGCATTTCTGAAGAATACATCATGGATTGGGATCGTATTTTGAACCCCGTTGATGATGTACCAGCTGAAGTTGAATACAGTGACTTCATGATGAATTACCTAACTTGGGATATTAACGATGCCAACCAAGGTAACAACGATGCACCTTATGCCGGTGCCTTTGATATGTTGCGTGACGTCCGTGGTATCATTCGTCACTATTTGGATGCTGGCTACTTGTCATCTGACGAATATGCCAAGTTCCTATCAAAGTTCAACCCATTTAACTCATTGATTTCCGTTGGACCTCCTGTCCTACGTGTTGAGCAAATGCGCGCTTTGATTGAAGCTGGTGTCTTGGAAGTTGCTGGCCCTGGCTTGGCAGTTTCTGTCCGTGATGACCACTACGTTGCAACGGATAACCGTGGCAACACGTGGACGGTCAACAACTTGGTAGAAGCACGTTTGTTCCCTGTGTCATTAGCTGCATCAACTAACCCTTTGGTTGCCAACTTGCGTGATCGTGGTTTGTTGAGTGCCGCCGAGTACACAAAGGCTGACGGTTCAACTTATGTTGTTGGTGGTACCCGTATGAACAAGGAAGATTTGACTGTTATCGATGCTAACGATAACGAAGTTGATGGTTTGTTCATTTGGGGTGTCCCAACGGAAGGTTGGTCATGGTTCACAACGTTTGCTCCTCGTTCAGGGGTTAACGATAAGAACTTGCGCGATGCTGAAAACATCGCCCGCCGTATCTTCGGTAAGTAATTAAGAATTTTTAAAACGTCCATTATGGCTAAGACAGCAATGTCAGCCATAATGGGCGTTTTTGTTGTCATACAGGCATTCTTACAATTGCAAAGATTTTCTAAAGGGTGTATATTAGGTTTATCCTAACGTTAGGATAAACCTAATATATCATTTTGAGGCCTTGCTTATGAGTCATAATGTGTATGCTAACGAACCACGGCGTGCTGTCATGGTAATCGATTCCAAAAGTTTTTACGCCAGTGTGGAAAGTGTTGATTTAGGATTAAATCCCCTCAAGTCCTTGTTAGTGGTCATGAGCCAGCAAGAAAACACAAATGGTGGTCTCGTCCTGGCTGCGTCACCACAGGCTAAAAAAATCCTTGGTGTATCCAATGTGATGCGTCAACGCGACGTTCCTCGTGATCCACGTTTGGCTATCGTCCAACCACGCATGAATTACTACATTCAAAAAAATAAACAAATCAACGACATCTATCGACAATTTGTCGCTGATGAAGATTTACATATCTATTCAATTGATGAATCCATTCTCGATTTAACGGACAGTTGGCGCTATATCGAATCAAAATTTGGGCGCAAGTTAACACTTCGCAACATGGCCCGTCTCATTCAGGAAACCGTTCACGATGCAACCGGCATTTATTTGACGGTTGGCATTGGCGATAATCCCGCGATGGCTAAGATGGCCCTCGATATTTCAGCTAAACATAACAAGGATTTAATTGGGGAATGGCACTACGAAACAATTCCCGAGCATTTATGGCCGATTACCAAGCTCGATGACGTTTGGAGTATTGGTAGCCGTACTGCCAAAACCTTACGCCGTTTAGGCATTTTATCGATGCGTGATTTAGCCGCTTTTAATCCTTATCGGCTCCGGGAACTGCTCGGGGTCAAAGGGATTGAATTATATGCGCTAGCTTGGGGTGTCGATCGCAGTCGGCTCAGTAATAAATATCACGTCAAAGAAAGTTCCTTTAGCAACGGCCAAGTTTTGCCTCGCGATTACGATAACCCTGCTGAAATCGAAGTTGTCATTCGCGAAATCGGTGAACAAGTAGCTAGTCGGTTGCGTGCAAAACATGTCGTGGCTAGCCAAATCAGTTTAGGCATTGGCTTTGGCTATCGTACGACCGGCCCGAATCATGGTTTTAGTGGCCAGGTAACGATTGACGCCACCAATCTAAGCCTCCCCATTACCAACGCCCTACGCGAAATTTTTCGCACCCACTACGATGGTGAGGTTGTTCGTAACATTTACGTCAGCGCTGGTCGCTTGGCTCCTGATGGCGTGGAGCAAATCGACCTCTTCACCCCTGTGACGATTAACATGAAGCAACGCCAAATTGACAGCGTCATCGATACGATTCGACAAAAATTTGGCGTCGGCGCTGTCTTTAAAAGTTCTAGCGTCGCTGGTGGAACGATGCTAAATCGCATCGGGTTAGTTGGTGGCCACAATGGCGGTAACGCTTATGGATGATGATATCGATATTTTTGCCCAAGCTGCCCGCTTCTTCGCACATGACTATCATGAAAGAGGCATGGTGAAATGGCAAGGCTACTACCTATCTGACCACACTGAAGATGTTCATAAAAACCAATTGGCCGCGGCGCAGGCGGCCACCCGACGACGAATGCCAGAAATGGATTTAGCAGCCATTACCGCGTTACTTTTTGATGCGTACGGACGGCATGAAATTGTCCATGTGCAACAAAATTTCAGCGCTACTGATGGTGTGGTGCCTGAAATCATTACCGGCTTAGTCACGGGTTACACTGAGTCAGCCGTAATTATCGGCAATGCTCATATCCCGCTCGACCAATTATGGTGGGCTAGCAAATGACGATATGGTGGCTTTTTAGGCTTGTTAAGCGCAAAAAAATCCGTCCGTACTAGTACGAACC
>NZ_AEKT01000048.1 GCF_000193635.1 Weissella cibaria KACC 11862
ATANATTTTTTTGTGATATAATGGATTATTGTAAAAAAGAGAAATAGGTAAGGATCGATATTCCATGAAAATTAAAGGCTTAACGCCCATCTTGTTTATTTTGTTGATTATTTTGTTTGTTACTGGTCACGCAGACTTTTTGGAAGGTCCGTTGACTAGTTTCATGCACATGTCAGAGGACTGGATTGGTGGTACGAATGCAGTTGGTTGGTCAATTGTTATTTTGACATTTGTGGTGCGATTGATTTTGTTGCCAATGATGATTCACCAACAACGTGGCGCAACCATTCAACAAGAAAAGATGCGTTTGTTGCAACCACAGATGAGCAAGATTCAAGAAGCGCAGAAGACAGCACAAACACAAGAAGAAAAGATGTTGGCTTCTCAAGCTATGATGGCTGTTTACCGTGAAAACGGTGTTTCAATGCTTGGTGGTATGAATTTTGCGACATTGATTATTCAATGGCCTGTCTTTATGGGGTTGTACGCTGCTATTAAGAATTCACACGAAATTGCACACGCTACCTTCTTTGGGATTAACCTAGGCTCACAATCACCAGTGTTAGCAATTGCAACAGCAGTTGCCTATGGTGTCCAAGCATACTTGTCATTGATTGGTATTCCAGCCGAACAAAAGAAGCAAATGCAATCAATGATGTTGATGATGCCGATCATGATGTTGATTATGACTTGGGTTACGAACGGTGGTATTGCGCTGTACTTCTTCGTTGGTGCGTTGGTTATGATTATTCAAACGTTGATCATCATTGTTTGGCGGCCAAAGTTGCGCGCGCAAGTTGCGGAAACGTTCGTTGTTAAGGATGTCGTTGACGATGCATTGGCCGGACGTTTGCAATCAGAGCCAACGGGACCATTTGCTGAAGCCATGAAGGCAGCGCAAGCGCAACAACAAGGGACAGAACGCAAAGATATTACAGGTAATGTCAGCGAAAGCGATACTGATTCATCAAAGTCAAACGGTCGTAATGCTGGTAAACAAAAGCGTTAATTAAAATTTTTAATCCTAAAAAGACCAAACACTTACTGTTGTTTGGTCTTTTTTTGGTTCATCCGATATTAAAGATTATTCATCATTAGCAATAGGTTATGACGTACAATAGTCACATGGAGGGTGATATCTATGACAATTAATCATACGACTGATACAACTCGCTATCCCGATTTACGTGGTAAAACCGCAGTTGTGACGGGTAGCTCGTCAGGTATCGGTGAAGCGATCGCGCGTCACATGGGGTCAGAAGCGATGAATGTGGTCATTAACTACATGAGTGCTGATGAAAAGGTAATCGACGGGCTGATCTACCTAATTGAACAATCAGGCGGACATGCCGTTGGCATTCGGGCCGATGTGGGCACTGAAGCCGGCGTCCAAGCAATCTACGATAAGGCAATTGAAGCGTTTGGTGATATTGACGTATGGGTCAATAATGCTGGCTTCGAGATTCAATCAGCTACGCACGAGACTTCGTATGAGGACTGGCAACGTGTGCTGCACGTCGATTTAGATGGGGTATTCTTGGGGACTAAAATTGCTGTGCAACACTTTTTGAAGCACAATAAGCAAGGTAGCATTCTAAACACGTCGTCAATTCACGACATTATTCCTTGGCCTACCTATGCGTCTTACGCAACGGCTAAAGCTGGCGTGCTGATGTTTACTAAAACAACGGCTTTGGAATATGCTGAGCAAGGTATTCGGATTAACGCGATTTCACCAGGTGCCCTAGAAACGCCGATCAATGCACAACGATTTGCAGATCCTGCCGTCCGGGCCGACACGGAAAGTATGATTCCAATGAAGAAAGTCGGGGACCCGGTTGATGTTGCGAATGCGGCGGTTTGGTTAATTTCAAACGAAGCTTCTTACATTACTGGTACAACACTTTATATCGATGGGGGAATTACCCTCTATAATGAATTCCAAGGTGGTCGTGGCTAACGTCATGGTCGATTGGTTGATGCTAACCGTGACTTTTGAATTGGTCACGGTTTTTTCGTTATTTTTAACCGATTAAGCAAATTTTTGGTACACTTAAAATAATACGGCCGGTTAGTCTTATGCCTTAATTTAGAGGAGGGGTAACCGATTGCCACATGATAATTTATTCAGATTGGGGATTGTGCCATGGCAGAACAAACAATGGCCACGCGAGTGATTGAAAAAATTCGACTTCGCGATTTCATCATCTTTACAATTGGAACCAGCATGTATGGTTGGGGACTAGTTAACGTTAATATTCCAAGTCACTTGGCGGAGGGTGGTGTGACCGGAATTACGCTGATTTTTAGAGCGCTATTCCATATTAACCCGGCTCTATCAACCTTGTTCTTTAATATTCCCCTGTTGTTGCTCGGTTTACGAATGTTAGGGAAGCGGGCCTTGATTTATACATTGTACGGTATTATTGGCTTGTCATTTTGGCTGTGGTTCTGGCAACTGTATCCCATGCATTTAGATCTGCACCATGATTTGCTTATTTCAGCCATTTTAGCCGGTTTCTTTGGTGGCCTTGGTTCTGGTTTGATTTATCGTTTTGGTGGCACAACGGGCGGAACAGACGTTATTGCGCGTATCCTGGAACAAAAGTTAAACATTCCGATGGGAAAAACGTTATTTGCATTAGATGTGGTGGTCCTAACAGTGTCACTAGTCTACATTAATGTGGTGGAAATGATGTACACACTGATTGCGGCGTTTGTATTCGCCCAGCTTGTTAATTTTACCCAAAAGGGCGCCTATGCAGCGCGGGCATTCCTGATTTTCACCAATTACCCCGAAGAAATTTCGCATGCTATCATGCAAGAGCTTGAACGGGGCACGTCACTGTTGCATGCAGAGGGTGGCTTTACGCATAACGAACGGAAAGTTGTCTATGCTGTCGTCGATCCCTCAGAGATGAACATTGTGCGTCGGCTAATCAATGATATTGACCCGCAAGCCTTTGTGACTGTGATGGATACACAGGAGACATTCGGTGAAGGTTTCAGTTACGCGCAGCCTAAGAAGCGCCGGTTCAACCTTCTACCTTAAACTAAAACGACGAGGTAACCTCAAATGGGTTATCTCGTCGTTTTAGTTAACTCGCACAACAACAATTATAGGTTTGCGTGTTGTGCATCAGTCATTTCTGTTGCAATCCGTGCCATCTCAGGTACTGATTCATGCATCCCCGTGGCAATCCAGCGAATAGCTAGTGCCAACATCCCAGATGCCGTAAAGTCAGAAACATAATCGATAGATGTCGAATGGTTTGCTTGGCTGCGGAACAATTCTGCATACAACCCATGCAAAATATCGCGCAAAGGTGGGTAAAATTGCTCTCGTAATCCGGCGTTCAACAAAACGGCAATCGCCATTCCGTTTGCTTGGATAAAGCCAAAGAAGGCACTCGCAATTTGTTCACTTTCCAAAGGCAGAGCAGCAGCTTCCTTCGCAAAGTCATCTGTTAGTTGTTCAACAATAGTCTTGATGACCGCTTCCTTTGTGCCAAAGTGGCGATAGAAAGCCATCCGTGACACGCCTGCCATGCGGGTAATTTCAGTAACCGCAAGTTGGTCATAGGACTGGCTTTGCAACAAAGTCAGCGTTGCATCAATGATTTGATCGTCAGTCTGCTGACGAATACTCTCCGTTAACATGTTCTTCATGCTTCCAATATACCGACTTTTAAGGTTGAACGGGGTGGGTTATCGATAATCGCAAGCTGACCTTTAACGCCTTTAACAATCATTTAACTTTGCCACTGAAATTTAAGACTAATCAAATAAAAAAATCCCAAAACAATACCAATTGATTGCTTTGAGATTAAAGACTTTGTTTACCGACGTTGATCGATATAGTTTTTCAATTCGGGTGATAGGACTGTTTGTACGTGTTGTAAATCAGCTTGCCGTTCAGCACCGACCATCGCGTAAAGCTTTGCGAGATGGTTTTGCCAACGCTGAATTTCAGTGATGACACCATCAGTTCCCTCGTTCAAGACCGTGTGTAGGAAATGTCCTGCGACACCGACCGCTTTTGCACCCAAAATTTGAGCTTTCAAAACGTCGAGGGGGTCTTGAATACCGCCAGTGGCGAGGAGTGTTGGTGCATCTGCGACTAGTTGCGCTTCTAACAAACTTTCGGCAGTTGTTTGACCCCAGTCATACAAATAGCCGTGCTCAGCAGTCATCGCCCGATTACGACGATCTTCGATAACGGCGAAGTTTGTCCCTGAACGGCCACCCAGATTGATATATTGGGCGCCTAAATCACGTAATTGGCCAATGGTTTCCTTAGCCATGCCGAAGCCGACTTCTTTGATAATCACTGGCACGGAAACCGTCTGAATAATATTGGCTAATTCATCTTGCCAAACATAGTCACGATCACCCTCAGGCATGACCACTTCTTGGGCGACATTAATGTGAACTTCTAAGGCATTTGCGCCAATCATATCAACGACTTCTTGGGCATGAGCCGCGGTATGACCGGCACCGATGTTGGCCATAATAAAGCCATCGGGGTTGATTTCTCGAACGACTTTAAATGTGTCAATCGCATTTTCATCCTTTAAGGCCACACTTTGTGAACCAACAGCCATCGCCAAGCCAGTCTCTTTTGCAGCAGTTGCTAACTGCGCATTAATCTTACCGGTTTTTTGGCTACCACCGGTCATCGCTTCGATATAAAAAGGGGTCTTAAAGTTGAAAATTGGGTCATCAACCGTTAAGTCAACATTAGCGACCCTCGTTTCAGGTAACCCTTGGTGAATAATTCGAACCTGATGTAAAGATGACACTGGCGCATGGCGCCGAAATTCGGCTTCTGCCAATGACAAGTGTTCATCTTTACGATGTGCGTGTGCAGATTCCATAATACTTTCTCCTAATTAAATGCAATTGCTAAAGGTAACGGCGTAATTCCAGCACGTTGCCAAGCATCTCTAATTGCGGTTGCAACTGTCGCATCATTTGTCAGGGCGATGCCATTATCACCACCGCCAGCTCCTGATATTTTAGCACCTACACCAGCTTCTGTGGCGATTGATAGGAGTGATAGGAGTGCCGGTGTGACATAAGCGAGTCCAACGCGACTGGCATAGGCAAATAATTGTTCCTGGCTCAATTGCATGGCCGCACGAACTTTATCAAAATCGGCTTGGCGCAATCCTGTTTCGATCATACCAACTAAAGGGGCAGTGTTCTGTGCTAAGAGTTGTTTCGCAGCATCTCGATCAGTTAGGTCACCACTTTCGAGTAGCGCTTGTGTATCCGCAGGCGATCCAGTCCAACCGACCAAGAGTGACCAATCGGCTGGCAACGCTAACGGTTCGATTACCAAATCCGGCCAGGTTGCTGCCAACATTTCAGAAACATAGCGATGTTGGTCAAGCCAATTGAATATAACAGGTGATGCGAATTTTTGATAGCGAATAATGCCGCCAAATGTCGCAGCAGCCAAATCCCCCATAGACCCCGCCTTAAAATTAGGGGTCGTTAAGGTAGCTAATGCTCCTAGCTTATATTGTTGTATTGAGGACATTGGTAATTCGCTAAGCGCAACGTAAGCCTTGATTAAAGCCATCACGACGGCGGCTGATGAACCAAGCCCTAATTTTTGTCCGGCCATGGTTAGTTGGCTATCAATAGAAACGGTCAACCCAGTAAAAGGTTGACCGTTTTCTATTGCATACGTCTGGATTAATTGCAAGGTGCGAAGGACTAGACGCCAGTCATCATCCAAAGCGACCGTCAACAATTCAGAACTTGATAATTCACGGTGGCCAAGTAAATTACTCGTCATACTGATTAACGCATCCGTTCGTGGGTCAAGATTGACCGTGACAAAACGATCGACTGCCATGATAATGCTAGGTTGCCCAGGCAATGTGACTGCATATTCACCGGCTAAATATAATTTGCCGGGGGCTTTTGCCATAACCATTAAATCTGATCTCCTTCAACGATTTTGATACTTGGACCTGGCGTTGCAGTACGAACGACGACACCAGGAATTGCCTCAGCTAAAGCCGCTGTGATGACCTCAGTATCCGCTGGTCGTGAAATTAACTTGACGTTTGGTCCAGCGTCCATTGTCGCATAGACGGAGATGCCCTGTTCACGAAGCGTGGTTGCTAGGTTAATGACCTGCCATGAGGAATCAGTTAAGTAATTAAACGCTGGCTGGGCAGTGGCATTTGTTGCATGCATTTGTAGCGCATTGGCTTCCGCTAATTGACCAATTTGATCAATGTCGTGGTTCGCAACGGCTGTTTGCATAACAGGCACCAAGGCATTCGACCGGTTAACCCAATCATCATAGAAAGGTGAGGTTGCTTTTGCATGTTGCATACCGCCACGTGAATCTATTTTTTTAGGCTGATCGTTAATAATCACTGTTAACAATTGTATTGGCCAGTCAATTGTCTCGACCAAGGGCTTAGCAACTGATGTTAGGTCATCATGACCGCGATCCCATTGGGCGAAACCGCCAAAAATAGACCGCGATGCTGACCCGGACCCACGACGTGCTAATCGTGACAGTTCAGCTGGTGATAAAGCCAGGCCAGCTGCGCGACTAGCCGCACC
Organism: Weissella cibaria KACC 11862; assembly: GCF_000193635.1. Lineage (GTDB taxonomy): Bacteria > Bacillota > Bacilli > Lactobacillales > Lactobacillaceae > Weissella > Weissella cibaria. The sequence goes on from NZ_AEKT01000048.1 coordinate 6,592, forward strand.
AGCTAAGGCAGCAAATGCAGAAGCCGAAGACGCCAAGCCAGCTGCCGTTGGGACGTGATTAGCCGAATGAACGTGGGCATAACGTGTTTCGCCAGCCATTTCACGGACCAAATCTAAGAAGCGGGTGACTTTGTCGTAGCCTTTACCAGTCATGACTTCATCATCAAGCGTTACGTCATCCGCAATCAATGCGGCATCAAACCAAACAGTTGTATCGGTATAAAATTCATCCAGGGTTAGCGAAATCGACGTCGTTGTTGGTAACATGAGCGTTGTATCTGCTTTACCCCAATACTTCAGTAGGGCGATGTTCGTGTGTGCGCGTGCTGTGTAGTGTGTCATAACTGCCTCCTAGATTTGCGGGTACTGTTGTGACCACACTTCTTGCGCACCAGCTGCTTCCAAAGCCAGCATAATGCGGTGGGCATCAGTATCATCCTTGGCTAGTGCTAACATAGCACCACCAACACCACCACCAGTTAACTTAGCCCCTAAAGCACCAGCTTCACGAGCTGCTTGCACAAGGGCTTCAAGCTGGGGGTGTGAGACGCCAAGAGCTGCCAAATGTTGGTGAGCTGCATTCATGTGATTACCCAAGGCAATGATGTCATCGTGAGCTAAGTCCTCACGTGTATCACGGGCAATGGCACCTAATGCATCAATATGGGCCTGCGTTTCAATGGGCTCATTGGCTAGTTGTTCGCGAACAACTGAAACAGCCAAACCGGTTTGACCATGAACGCCTGTGTCAGCAATGATTAAGGTGCCATGTAGGGCCATTGACATTGGTTCAGGCGCTGAACCTTTCACAAACCAAACCGGGACGTCATGGGCAGTTGTTGCCGCATCGATGCCGGAAGGTGAACCGTGGGTAATGGCCTCTTCAACATTAGCCCAGCGTTGCAATTCTTCATCTGGTAAGGGCGTATCAAAAAATGCGAAAAACGCCCTAATAATGGCGATCGCCGATGCAGCAGAAGACCCCATCCCGCGTTCTTGGGGGATGTTTGATTGAATCCGTAAGGTAAACGGTGCATCTAGCGCGTCGAAATGACGCAAGAGGCGCAGAATTAATTGTCGAACGCCTTCATATACTTCAGCCATTGTTGCCAAAGGGCCTTGATACCCTTGCGCAATTACGACTTGTCCAGCTTCTCGAGCCTCGATTGTTGCTGTCATTGCCAAGTCCGGTAAAGGGAGGGCAATGGCAGGTTGGCCATAAACGACCGCGTGTTCGCCAAGCAAGATCACTTTGGCGTGGCTAGAACCACTCGCTAGCTTTTCCACTATTAGAAACCACCAATCCATTCTCATTTTTGTTTTTAAACTGCTACTATCATACCAAACCCGCCTATAAATAGGGAAATGAATCAGTAAAACGTATGGTATAATTTAAATATTATAAAAGAAGGTCGTGGTACGCTCTGATGCTAAATAGAGACATCTATGCGGTTGTGGACTTAGAAACAACTCGTACAACGAGCGAAACGGGCCGTATTATTCAGATTGCGGTCGCATTCGTACAAAACAAAAAAATCATTAATCAATTTTCAACATTGGTTAATCCGGGCGAGCAAATTCCCCGCAATATTATACAATTGACCGGTATCACCCAAAACATGGTAAAAGGGGCACCGTTCTTTGAAGACGTTGCAATGACACTTCATGCGATGCTACAAGGCACAATCTTTGTGGCGCACAATGTTAATTTTGATTTACCATTTTTAAATGCAGAATTTGAACGTGTTGGGTTAACCGCTCTTAAAAGTACGGCCCTAGATACAGTGCCACTTAGTCAAATTCTTTGGCCAACTGCACCAGGTTACCGCCTTGTCGACATGACAAATTGCTTGTCACTCGAACACAATCATCCACATCAGGCTGATAGTGATGCATTAGCAACCGGTGAATTGTTAATTGCCATCTTAAAACGGGCCGAAGGGTTACCAATGATTACGCTTCAGGCGTTAGCTGATTTGCCATTGGTCCTACCACGCGACACGAAAACCGTATTTGAAAAAGCGTTAGCAAAAAATCAAGCAGAGCCACAACCATTACCTAGTCACTTACAAGTGATCGATAGTTTGGCGTTACGTCGTTTTTCAGAACCGGCGCCATTGGTTACTGGCAAGGCGACAAGCTATCCTGCTAAAAAGGCTGCAAAAGAGCAACTTTACGGCAAGGCGTTGGCATACCGTGAACAGCAAGCTAAGTTGATGAATGCCATTTACACGCATTACACTGAGGCTGAACTGTCAGAAACACCAGGGGAGACAGCCTTTGTTGCGGAAGCGCCAACGGGGATGGGCAAGACGTTAGCTTATTTACTACCATACGCATACCTAGCTGATGAGCAGCGCAAGCAAGTGGTCGTCGCCGTTCCAACAATTACGTTGCAACAGCAAGTGACCGAAACAATTAATACAACATTGAAGGATATTCTGCCGTTTGAAGTTCGTGGTGCCAGTTTGAAGGGACGCACACATTATTTGAACTTGCAGAGCTTCAAGCGCGCACTCCGCGTTGATGAAGGATCAACATCTCTCCAATTTATTAAGGCGCAAATCTTAGTTTGGTTAACTGAAACGTTAACAGGTGATTTTGACGAGTTGAACTTGATTAACCCGCAAGTCGATTTCATGGCAAAATTAGCCCAGCCAGCTAATAATCCAGCAGGATCACCTTACTACGGTCACGAGTTTAGTGAACGCCAACACGTCTTGGCGCAAAACGCCCAATTCTTGGTCGTTAACCACGCCTACTTGGCGGAATATGCCGCTGAATTGGGTGACAGTATTGATACACCATATTTAATTATTGATGAAGCGCAAAATTTGCCAAATGCAGTCTTAGAACAAAGTCGCCATCAATTACCATTTCAGGTTTGGTTGACCCGTGTTCAGAACGCGACAAATTTGGTTTTGCGCGATAACGAACCTTCAATTGGCATTATTTTGAATCGGTTAGTTGGTGGGCAACAGCTCAAGTCACGTTTTCTACAGAGTCTTGAAGCACTGTCTTCAGAGTTGCCCAAATTACAAGTGGCATTCTACCGTCGTTTCTTGCTAAACGGGCACACACCGGCAACAGAGGGCCATTACGAGGTTGAGCTACCAATTTCTGATTTAGCCCAATTTTGGGTCGACCAAACACATCGTTTGCAAAGCATGCGACAGGCCGTACGTGATTTAGCAGACTCATTGGATTATTTGTTAGCCCAATTTAGTAACACGAAGAACGCCTTCTCACTTAGCGAACGCCAACATCTGGCTGATTTCCGTCGGTTGCTTGAAAGTATTGCGAAATACGAACAACGTCTGACCACTTTCCAACAGGATTTGGTTGATTTCCCAGATGCAAGTGTGTTCTGGTTAACTGAAAATCAAAATCACGATAACAGTAATCTGAAGTTGAGTGGTGGGTTGTTACACACGCTTGATTTCTTTAAAGACAAAGTTTATCCGCATTTCATGCCACCAACCGTGATTGGTGCAACTTTGTTTACTTCAACAAAGTCGGGGTACCTATATGATCGGTTAAATATCGATCGTGAGACGGTTTTTGCCCGGCGTTATCCTGAAGTCTTCGATTTTGCGCACCAAGCTGAATTGGTGATGGTTGAAAATGCGCCATCGCCAACCGATGGTGGCTACGTTAGCTACTTAGCCAAGCAGTTGGTTCAGTTAACCACGACGGTGCAAGAAAACACGCTGGTATTGTTTAACTCATTAGAGACGATTCAACAGGTCTATAATCACATGCAGTCAAATCAAACGTGGCAGCAGGGCAATATGACTTTGTTGGCACAGGGGATGACAGGTACGCGTAGTAAAATTATGAAGCGCATGGCCAATGAATCACATTTGGTTGTGCTTGGCGCGAATAGTTTTTGGGAAGGCATCGATTTGCCGGGTGACCAATTACGTTTAGTCGTGATTGCCCGCTTACCATTCGATCAACCTAATACCGTCCTCCAACGTGCTGAAGAAGCCGTTTTGATGGCACATGGTAAACAGCCGTTCTACCAAAGTACCTTACCCAAAGCTGTCTTACGGCTGCGTCAGGGAGTAGGGCGCTTAATTCGCAAGCCGGATGACTTTGGTGCGGTTGTTATCTATGACCCACGCATCCTAACAAAGTCGTACGGGAAGACTCTGCGAAATATGATGCCAGATCAAATGCCACAGCACGTTTCGCAAGACCGAGATGTTGTCCCTGAATTGAAGAAATTCTTTGACCAACACCGCTAATATTGGTAAAGTAATAGATGATTTTGTTTTGCATTGACAAAACAGCTAAAGGAGCCACGTAAGATGGAGATGCGTACAATGTCCCGTTCTCGGCGTCGTGGCCACGGTCGGCGTTGGCTGATTGGCTTAATCGTTGTTCTGGTGCTTATCGCAGGTGGTGCAACTATTGCGTCAATTGCGCTACGTCCCGTGAATACTGCGCGGGAACGTGTGACGGAATTGGCGATTAAGCGAAATAAGATCACCTCAGCAACTCAATTTTTCCGAGTTTCTCGACAACATACGTACTACAGTGTGATTGGTGAGAATAAACAGCATCAAGAAATTGGCGTCATTGTTAAGGATAAGTCGAAAAAGATAACAACCGTTCAAATGAAGAATGGCTTATCTGCTGCTGAGGTGCGTAATCTCGTTAAATCAAAATATCAGCCAAAGCGAATTACCAGTTTGGGCCTAGCCATTTATGAGCAGGTCCCAGTTTGGGAAGTAACCTTTACTGATAGGCAAGGTAATCTTAATTTAATTACCTTCCAATTCTCGGATGGAAAAGCAGTTCGAACCATCCAACACTTATAAGTTGATATTAATTAAGGGAGTTCATAGAGATGGATACAATTCGCATTGAAGACGCGAAAAACTATGTCGACCAAGAAGTTCGTCTAGGCGCTTGGTTACGTAACAAGCGTGGTTCAGGTAAGATGCAATTCTTGCAATTACGTGATGGTACGGCCTTCTTCCAAGGTGTTGTTTCAAAGGAAGCAGTTGGTGAAGAAATCTTCGCCAAGGCTAAGGCTTTGACACAAGAAACAAGCATGTACTTGATTGGAACGATTCGTGAAGACGAACGTTCACCATTCGGATACGAAATGCAAGTTAAGGATTTGACGGTAGTTGGTGAATCTGATGGTTATCCAATCACGCCAAAGGAGCACGGTACTGATTTCTTGATGGATCACCGTCACTTGTACCTACGTCACATCCAACCATTTGCAGTTTTGCGTATTCGTAATACAATCATTGCTGCAACTTATGAATTCTTCAACAAGGAAGGCTTCGTCAAGATTGATTCACCAATTTTGACAGGTTCAGCTCCTGAAGGTACGACCGAATTGTTCCACACGGAATACTTCGATACGGATGCCTACATGTCACAAACTGGTCAATTGTATGCCGAAGCAGGCGCAATGGCCTTTGGACGTGTCTTCACATTTGGACCAACGTTCCGTGCCGAGAAGTCAAAGACGCGTCGTCACTTAACTGAGTTCTGGATGATTGAGCCTGAAATGGCCTGGATGACACAAGATGACTCATTGGAAGTGCAAGAACGCTACATTGCCTACTTGATTCAAGCTGTTTTGGATCGTAACCAATACGAATTGGACTTGTTGGGTCGTGACAAGGAGTTGTTGCAATCATACACACAACTTCCTTATCCACGTGTTTCATACGATGACGCTATCAAGCTTTTGCAAGAAAACGACTTTGACGTTGAGTGGGGTGTTGACTTTGGTTCACCTGAAGAAACATTCTTGGCTAACCACTTTGCAAAGCCAGTCTTTATCACAAACTTCCCTAAGGAAATTAAGGCCTTCTACATGAAGCGCCACCCTGATCGTGACGACGTCGTTATCTCAGCTGACCTTTTGGCACCTGAAGGATACGGAGAAATCATTGGTGGATCTGAGCGTGATACAGATTACGATTACCTTGAGCAACGTATCAAGGAACAAGGTTTGGATTTGAAGGAATACTCATGGTACTTGGACTTGCGTAAGTATGGTTCTGTGCCACACTCAGGCTTCGGTCTTGGTCTAGAACGTGCTGTCACTTGGATTACTGGTGAAGAGCACATTCGTGAGGCAATTCCATTCCCACGCACGATGAACCGTTTGTGGCCATAAGCTAAAAATAAACCTAAAAAACCGGTACAATAACTGTATCGGTTTTTTAATCACAGATATTACTGCATAAAACGCGAAGGGAGACCGTTAATGACAACAGAACTAAATTGGACGGCCTACCTAAAAGCTGGCCAGACAACAATTAGTAACTATCTATTACAGCATTATCGCGACCTTGGGATGAGTAACGATGAATTTTTAGTTTTCGTACAAACCAAAGCCGGTATCGATCATGGCGAATTAGAACCCAGTACAACAAAAATTGGCGAAGCGCTTGGCTGGGAACCGCAACTTGTATTTGGGCACCTGGAATCATTACGTGCAAAAGGCTTGGTTAAATTCGTGAGCGTTCGCGACGGTAGTGGGCGAGTGACAACCCAACTTGATTTTGAACCTTTGTATACACAATTAATGCGTATTACAGGTGGGACAAAGCAAGCGGCTGCACAACGGGTTGAAGCCCAAGGTGAACCAGCCCAAACCAAGGATGATTTGAGTCGAGCAACGATTTACAACCTGATTGAACAAGAATTTGGCCGGCCATTAAGTCAAATGGAAATGGAAACGGTTAAAAACTGGTTTGATGTTGATCATTTCCAGCCCGAATTCATCAAAGCAGCCGTGCAGGAAGCTGTTTTGAATGCAGCCTTAAACTTACGTTATATCGAAACCATTTTGGTCGCTTGGCAAAAAAAGAACTACCATTCAATTAAAGAGGTTCGCCAAGAACGACAAAAACGCTCACAATTTAAGCAACTTAATCAAGAAGAACGCGTCAACATTCCAACCGATGTTGATATTCTTAACACTGATTGGTCGCAATTTAAGTAACAGAAAAGCCCTTTGGAAATATTCCAAAGGGCTTTTTCATTATCTTGAACTTTCTCGCGTCGCAGGTGCGCTACTGCTTGAAGCAGGCTGCGTTGATGACGCACTTGAACTTGGTGCATTCGAACTGCTACTTGCGGGTTGTGATTCGCTGTGAGAAGCACTTGATTCAACTTGTGAAGATGAGGTGCTTCGTTCTTCGGCACTTGATTCACTCGAAGAAGTAGGGGTTTCGCTTGCTGGTTGCTCTGTAGAGCTTTCAACTGGTGCAACCGATTGTTGAACAGTTTGTTGTTCACGTTGGACAGTTGGCGTGCGCGTTGTTGAAACAGCGCCTGTACCACCAATTGTCTTTTCGTTGGCCACATCAGCACCGACTACTTGGTATTCCTTGATACCATTGACCGTTACTTGACGGACGGTATCCGGCATCGTCCAATCAGAACCATCATCGCCACCCGACATAACATAATCCATCAAGGCTTTGTAAGCGTGAAGGGCAACGTATTGTTCTTCACCCTCAGCCAAGTAGTGGCCAGGCTCGTCTGGTTGATCATATCCAGTCCAAACTGAAATCGAAGCTGACTTGGTAAAGCCGGTGAACCAGGTATCGTGGGCTGCACCATCGGGAACATCAGCACCATCTGCATAACCAACAACACCAGTCTTACCAGCTTGACTATAGGCATTCGTATTGATCATCTTGGCATATGAGTCGGTAATAACTGACTTCATCATATTTGTTAACATGAAGGCCGTTGATGACTTCATCGCTGTTGAGCCGTCAGCCTTGTAGTCTTTCACAACGCCACTTTGTTCAGTAATCTTCGAAATGTATTGTGGCTTATAATAAGTACCACCGTTGGCAAACGCTGCATAAGCGGCAGCCAATTGTTCTGAAGATACGTCGATTCCAATGGCACTTGAACCAACCAACTTATCAGCCGGATAATCAATACCCAATTTCTTCAAGAATTCACTCGACTTAGTATAACCAACCTCTTGCAACGTGCGGATAGCCGGTAGGTTACGTGATTGCGCCAATGCATAACGCATGGTCATCGATCCCATGAACTTGTGATCCCAGTCATTCGGCTGAATATTTGTGCCAGGGTAGGTGTACGGTGTGTCCAAAACTAAGTGATTAGTTGACCAACCTAGGTTTTCAACCGCGGGACCATAGTCAACAATTGGCTTAGCGTTTGATCCAGATGACCGCACTGTATTTGTTGCGTGGTTTATACCTTGTAAGGTCTTTAAGTTACGACCACCGAGTTGCGCGATAACTTTACCGTTGTTTGGATCAGTTACCGTCATACCGACTTGCATATCATCATCTTTCCAGTTGACATAGTCAGCTGTGTTACCAATGGCGTACGCACGATCTTGTACTTTTTGGTTCAAATTCGTTTGAACGGTCAGACCATCTTTGTTCACGTCGTAGCCAAGTTTCTTAATTTCGGCCAACGTTGACATGATGTACGCATCATCAACCTTTGCTTCTTCATCTTGAGTTGAACTAGAAGGGTGGGTCGTCATCAAACCATCAGTCACAGGTAATGCCATATACTTCTTGGCTTGAGCTTGCGTAATCACGTTGTTTTGCGCCATTGCTTCCAAGACTTCATCACGACGTGCCTTGGCACCCTTTGGATTGACGTAAGGGTCATAACCAGAAGGAGATTGTGGTAATCCAGCCAACAAGGCCATTTGTGGCGTTGATAAGTTCTTTAAATCCTTACCGAAATAGTATTCAGCGGCAGTTTTCATACCGTAAACACCGTTACCCATGTAAACCTTGTTCATATAAAGCGTTAAAATTTGATTTTTTGAATATTCTTTTTCTAGCTTCAGCGCCAACCAAGCTTCTTGGGCCTTACGTTTAATCGTTTGATCACTTGCAGCCGTTGAGAAAGCGGTCAATTTAATCAATTGTTGCGTTAATGTTGAACCACCTTGGAGACCAAGTGATGACCCAGTAAAGTTGGCAAATGCTGCCCCTAAAATACGGCGGGGATCCACCCCGTGGTGCTTATAGAAGCGTCGGTCTTCAATTGAAACCACCGCCATGCGCATCTCTTTGGGAATCTCTGATTGCTTAGCCATCTCGCGCTTGCTACCTGTTGTGTAGAAAACGTTACCGTCTGCATCAAGTAGTTGCGTCTGAGATGTGCCGACTAAGGCAGAGTTGGTGATTTTTGGAGCAGATGAAGCGTAGTAAGCGAATACGCCTGCGCCACCTAATGCACCAACGACGCCCAATGTTGCGAGCGTTAAGATAGTATATTTTGCATATCGCTTGGCCTTTGAACTATTTTTCTTAGGCTGTTTGCGGGATGTCTGAGCATTACGCTGCACACGGGACATCTCTTCTGTCATAACGAAAGTTCTCCTTACTTAGTTACGTTGATTAAGCAGTTCATCGACAGCGACAAGGTAAGGGGTCGTGGGGTTGATTCCCAACGGCACCTGCGCACCTTGCGCGACAATGACATCATATGGTATTGATTTACGCGCCGTCTCTTGCGCGTCCCAGTAGTCAAATAACAGCTGGGCCCAAATTACGTACGTCTCACGCAATGTTGTAAATCGAATAATCATAAAGGCCAGGCCTTCTGAAGCGACCACCTGCTTTAAATGCTTAATCTGATGTTCATGGACGTTTTTCAATGGAAAAGAGCGTTTGTTAGTTGTTTCTTTTGCATCGAAATCAATATAACGGCCGTGATAAACACCATTATAATCAGTTGTTGAAGCCTGGCGAAAGTAAGCTTCAGTAATCTTGGCAGCCGAACGAGCGGGGTAGCTCACGTTTACGATTTGAATCGGCGTCGGTTTCTTATGAATAACCGCCTGACCGGAAACTAAATAAAACTGATTAGCATCATTTAAATCACCTTCAAGCGACATACCACGATTACTTTGCGAACTTGATTTTGCCACCGGCTTCGCAAACGCACTTGCATCAAAGCGGCGTCCATTTGGATAATTAAAAGCCATTTCGTACTCCTGCGTCTTAAGGTATCCTTAGTATTATACCAAAACAAACAAGATACTAACAATAGGACTAAAACGAAACCTAAATATATGGAGGTACACCATGGATCGCATTTGGATGACTGGCTTCCGCAGTTATGAGCTAGGGGTAAATGGGGCCAAAGACCCTAAGCTAGCTGTGATTAAATTTGCCATTGAGCGATTATTACGGACAAGTATTGAAGACGGAGCGGACTGGCTGATTACAGGCGGTCAAATGGGCATTGAACAATGGGCTATTGAAGTCGCACTTGACCTACAAGCGACGGATTATCCCGAGTTTCAAATTGCATTAATGACCCCATTTGCCAAATTTGGCGCGCAGTGGAATGAAAACAACCAAGAAAAGTTGAACCAGCTAAAAAGTCGTGTCAATTTTAGCAGCACTGTTCACCAAGGCGATTTCGGTGGACGGGCACAAATGCAGGCTTATCAGCGGTTCATGTTGACCCACACTGATAAAGGTATTATTTTCTTCGACGAAGAAGCAACTGAATCAAAAGCCCGTTACGATGACACCGCCATGCGCGAATATGCTGAAAACTTTGATTATCCGGTTACCCGCATTGATTTAGACCGGTTACAAGACTATGCAACTGAATATCAAGACTTGCAATGGGATAACTGATAAGTTGTTAAGAAATCTTCATAAACTGGTTTTGTCATGACGCCTAAAAACTGGTAAACTAGATTTATGAACTAAACGGAGGAGTCCAAGTGATGGAAAATGTTCTACACAACCGCGAAGAAATCCTGAATAAGGAATTTAAGAAGACACGTATCGGTGCCGGATACGACATGACAGATGTTGATGCCTTTTTGGACGAAATTATGACGGATTACCAAGCGTTCCAAAACAACATTAATGAGTTGTCGACGCAAAACGACAAGTTAAAGGCACAAGTTGCAGAACTAACGAAACAAGTTAGCGCTTCAGCTACGGCACCTAAGGCTACACCAGCTGCGCCAACGGCAAACACGAACATGGATATCTTGAAGCGTTTGTCTAATTTGGAACGTCGCGTCTTTGGTACACCAACGGAACCAGCTGCACCTCTTTCAACTTCTGTTGAAGAAAAGGCTACACAATCGGCCGAATAGGTGTATAATAAGTAAATGCGATGTGTTAGTGGGTAATTGCGTGTGGCTTATGTCGCATGAGGAAAGTCCATGCTCGCACTGACTGTGATGTCAGTAGTGTTCGTGCTAGCTGAAAAAATAAGGCTAGGCAGCCGATGCAATCGGTTGACGGCCAACGAAAAACCTACGGGTAACTATGGTTTAGTAGTTGTGAAAGTGCCACAGTGACGAACCGTCAAAGAAATGCGACGGGTGGAACGCGGTAAACCCCTCGAGCGGGCAACCCAAACTTTGGTAGGGGCGCTTGACCTAGCGAATTGAAGTGATGGTCGGGGAGACAGAAATGTCTGAGATAGATGATTGCCACCGGTTATAGACCGCCAATCTGTAATCGGTACAAAACATGGCTTATAGCTGACACATCAGGCAGCCGACGTCCTCGTGGCGTCGGCTTTCTTTTTGCACTAAAACCCTCATTTTGGGGGATACATACAAGAAAATGCAGGTGAAAAATATGCAAAATTTTAAATTGATGGCCACGATGGGCGCTGGACTTGAAGCGCTTGTTGCACGTGAATTAAAGGACATGGGCTACGCGACCCAAACCGAAAATGGACGTGTTTTCTTCCAAGGAACAATGGAAGACATCTATCGTACCAACCTTTGGTTACGTGTCGCTGATCGTATCAAGATCGTCGTAACAGAATTCGATGCCAAGACATTTGATCAACTATTTGAAAAAACAAAGGCTTTCCCTTGGGAATATTTGTTGCCGTATGATGCAGAATTCCCAGTAAATGGACGTTCTAAGAACTCAATCTTGCACTCAGTGCCAACGGTCCAAGCGATTACAAAGAAAGCCATTGTTAACCGTTTGACTGACGCCTATCACGCCCGCGGGTACTTACCTGAAACTGGTAACCGATTTGTGTTAGAAACGGCAGTTGATAAGGATCACGTCATGATCACTTTGGATACGACAGGGGATTCTTTGTTTAAGCGAGGTTACCGTACTGAAAAGGGTGGTGCACCACTTAAGGAAACTATGGCAGCTGCCTTGGTGAATTTAGCACACTGGTTCACTGATAACCCATTCGTTGATCCAACAACTGGGTCAGGAACGATTGCAATCGAAGCGGCTTTGATTGGGCGTAACATCGCGCCTGGACTGAACCGTGAATTTGATATCACATCATGGGACTGGTTTGATAAAAAAATCGGTGAAACTTTGAAAGCCCAAGCACGTCAGTTGATTGACTTCGAGGTCGAATTAGACATCACTGGTTATGATATTGACGAGAACATGATCGAAATCGCAAAGGCTAACGCCGAAGCGGCTGGTGTTGGCGATGATATTGTTTTCAAGCAATTAGCTGCTAAAGACTGGTCAACTGATAAGATTAACGGTGTTCTTGTGGCAAATCCACCATATGGAGAACGTTTGGGTGACGAAGACGCCGCCCGTCAGTTGTACAGTGAGATGGGGCACATCTACAACCACATGCCTACCTGGTCAAAGTACATTTTGACATCAGACGAAGGTTTCGAAGAAGCATTCGGTGCGAAGGCAACCAAGAAGCGTAAGTTGTATAACGGTGCCTTGAAGGTTGATTTGTACCAATACTGGGGTAAGAAGATTCGCTAATCGTGCGTCATGCACAATTTGAAAGGGGAGACAACACATGAGTTCACTACTTGATGGCATGAATGACAAACAGGCTGAGGCGGTTATGACAACGGAAGGTCCGTTGCTTATCATGGCCGGCGCCGGTTCTGGTAAGACACGCGTGTTGACTCACCGCGTCGCCCACCTAATTAAAGACTTAAACGTGATGCCTTGGCGTATTTTGGCCATTACATTTACAAACAAAGCGGCCCGTGAAATGAAAGAACGTATCGGTCAACTGGTTGACGCCGAAGATGCAGATGCGGTCTGGGTATCAACTTTCCACGCTTTAGCTGTGCGAATTTTGCGTCGTGATATCGACAAACTCGGCTATAAAAAAGATTTTTCAATCATCGATGCTGGTGCGCAACGAACACTTGTAAAGCGTATCCTAAAAGATTTGAACGTGGATATCGAAAAGTATGATCCCCGTTCAGTGCTAGGGGCTATTTCTAACGCAAAAAACGCCATGGAAAAGCCGGCTACCTATACTGAGAAAGCTAACGGGCCGTTCGAAGAAATTGTGGCGAAAGCTTACACTGAATATCAGCACCAACTTGCGATTGCACAATCTGTCGACTTTGATGATTTGATTATGTTAACGATTGAATTGTTGCATCAAGAGCCGGAAGTGCTTGAATTCTATCAAGAAAAATTCTTATACGTGCACGTCGATGAGTATCAGGACACCAACGACGCCCAATATGAATTAGTTACACTATTATCAGCAAAACACCGCAACCTGGCTGTTGTGGGAGACTCTGATCAGTCTATCTATGGTTGGCGTGGGGCTAACATGCAAATCATCTTGAATTTTAACAAAGATTACAAAGATGCTAAGACCGTTATGTTGGAGCAAAACTACCGTTCAACGCAAACCATTTTGGATGCTGCCAATGCGGTTATCGAACATAATAACGAACGCATCGCTAAGAATCTGTGGACTGACAATGGTATGGGCGACAAAATCACTTATTACCGTGGACAATCTGATAAAGATGAGGCGTTGTATGTTATCGCCCAAATTCGTGACGGTGTACAAAATCAGGAACGGAATTATCGCGACTTTGCCGTGTTATATCGTACGAATGCCCAGTCACGTGGTATTGAAGAAGCTTTGGTGAAGGCCAACATGCCTTATACGATGGTAGGTGGTTCAAAGTTCTATGAGCGTAAGGAAATCCGTGATGTTCTTGCCTATTTGGCTTTAGTGACCAATCCCGCTGATAATGAAAGCTTTTTGCGCGTGGTTAATGAGCCTAAACGCGGTATTGGTAACACCTCAATCGAAAAGTTACGTGCCTTTGCCTTACAGAATGATTGGCCATTATTAGATTCCGCCACGAATGCGGTGATGATTCCAGGATTAACAACTCGTGCCGCTAATCAACTGACGCAATTCGCTGAATTAATTAGCACGCTCCGCCAACAGACAACATTCGACCTAAGTATTACGGATTTGACACGTCAAATTTTGGATCGTACGGGCTATGAAGAACAATTCAAGGCCTCACCAACACCCGAAAACCAAGGTCGATTGGAAAACTTGGCAGAATTCCTATCAGTAACTGAAGAATTTGATAAGAAGTACGAACCAACGGAAGAAAGCATCTCTAAGTATGTGGACTTCTTAGGCGAATTGGCCCTTGTATCTGACCTTGATAGCGTGGACGAGGACACAGATAACCAAGTCACTTTGATGACGTTACACGCTGCTAAAGGATTGGAATTCCCTGTGGTCTTCTTGGTTGGGATGGAGGAAAACCTTTTCCCACTATCCCGCGCAGCTGCTGACGATGCCCAACTAGAGGAAGAACGTCGATTGGCATATGTTGGCATTACGCGTGCCAAAGAGAAGCTCTTTATCACTAACGCGTACTCTCGATTGCTGTATGGTCGGACGACAAGTAACATCCCATCACGATTCATCGATGAAATTAGCCCTGAGCTGATTATGCAGCCAGCCGGTCAACAATTGTCCGCTACTGCAAATCGTGATGGTGCATTACCATTTGCACGCCGAACGCAACAAGCGACGGCAACCACGTTTGCTGGTCGACAACGCCAAGCTGCACAAAGTGGCACGCCATTCCGAACTACTTCGACAGTCACGTCAGCAACACCTGGTACTGGCGCTGATAAAAAGGCCTGGACGATTGGTGATGCGGTTAGTCATAAAAAGTGGGGTGTCGGCCACGTTGTTAAAGTTTCAGGTACTGGTGAGGACCAAGAATTAGATATCGCTTTCCCTGATCAAGGGATTAAACGTTTGCTTGCTGCCTTCGCCCCAATTCAAAAGGTGGAGTAGCACTTGCAGGAGGTTATAGAACAATGGATAACTTTCAAGATATCGCAACGATGACTGTCATTGAAGCGAAAGCAGAAATTGACGCGCTACAGCAAGATTTGAAGCAATGGGCGCAAGAATATTACGAAAATGATGCGCCATCTGTTGAAGATGCCGTCTATGACCGTGAATACAATCGATTGGAAGCACTAGAAGCAGCCTATCCCGAGTTAGTCACACCAGATTCAATCACGCAACAAGTTGGCGGTAAGGCCACTAAATCTGACTTGCCAAAGGTAGTTCACGACATCCCAATGCTGTCACTAGGTGATGTCTTTTCATTGGATGAATTGTACGACTGGCTGGCCACAACGCAAAAATCATTTAACACGCCACTTAGCTACAATGCTGAGTTGAAAATTGATGGCCTTGCGATCAGTCTAGTTTATGAAAATGGTGAACTGATTCAAGCATCAACGCGAGGCGATGGTAACATCGGGGAAGATGTTACAGCAAATGTCCGCCAAATCAAACGGATTCCTAAACAACTAAACGAACCCATCTCAGTCGAAGTTCGTGGCGAAGTGTACATGCCGAAAGCAGCTTTTGTGACGTTAAATGAACAACGCGAACGAGACGGCCTGTCAACGTTTGCCAATCCACGTAACGCAGCGGCGGGCTCACTACGTCAATTAGATGTCAAGGTGACGAAGCAACGCCAACTGGATGCCTTTTTATATGCAGCAGTTGACGCCGAAAACACGCTTGGTGTCACGACGCAGGCTGACTTATTACAACGTTTAGCTGAGCTTGGGCTACCAGCTAACCCAACAAACGCAGTTGTTGCTTCTGAAGCGGACATCGCGGCCTACATTAATGATGAAACGGCCACCCGCGATGAGTTAGCTTATGGTATTGATGGCATTGTCATCAAAGTCAATTCGCTAGCTTATCATGAGGAGTTGGGCAACACTGTTAAAGTGCCACGTTGGGCAATTGCGTATAAGTTCCCGCCTGAAGAGGCTCACACAGTTGTACGTGACATTGAATGGACCGTTGGCCGAACAGGGGCGGTTACGCCAACAGCGGTGATGGATCCCGTCCAGTTAGCGGGGACAACCGTGGCGCGTGCTTCGTTACACAACCCAGATTATTTGAACAGTAAAGATATTCGAATTGGTGATACTGTGACTTTGCACAAAGCGGGGGACATTATTCCGGAAATTGGGCAAGTAATTTTGAGTCAACGTCCAACAGATAGTGAAGTCTATCAAATGCCTTTGGGCTGCCCAGCTTGTGGCCAAGAACTGGTACACATTGATGGTGAGGTGGCCTTGCGTTGCATTAATCCGTTCTGCCCTGCACAAGTTCAAGAGTCATTGACGCACTTTGCTTCTCGCGATGCAATGAATATTGACGGCCTTGGACCAAAGATCGTTGGACAGTTACTCTCACGTAATATGATTAGTCAGGTTTCTGATTTGTATCGCCTGACATTTGAACAATTGCTAACCTTGGACAAGTTTGGTGAAACGTCCGCTAACAATCTATTGCGTGCTATCGAAAATTCCAAGCAAAATTCAGTCGAACGCCTGTTATTCGGGTTAGGTATTCGTAACGTCGGGGCAAAAGCTGCTAAGACCATTGCTGCAAAATTCGTGACATTAGATGCCATCGCTCATGCTAGTGCAGACGATATCGC
Source organism: Weissella cibaria KACC 11862 (assembly GCF_000193635.1). Lineage (GTDB taxonomy): Bacteria > Bacillota > Bacilli > Lactobacillales > Lactobacillaceae > Weissella > Weissella cibaria. Next base: position 23,342 of record NZ_AEKT01000048.1, read on the forward strand.
AGAATTACCGGGCATGGGCTTGATCATCGGCCACAGCATTGCGCAGTATTTCGATACTGAGCATGCGCAAGAATTAGTCGCTGATTTTGAGCAACTCGGTGTTAATACGCGTTACACGCAAGCTGTTGAAATCGCAACGGATACTGTCTTTTCTGATAAGAAAGTTGTTTTAACTGGTAAACTAGCGCTATTTAGCCGTTCAGAAGCAACCGCCTGGCTTGAATCCCAAGGGGCGACTGTCAGTGGTTCCGTATCTAAAAAAACAGATTTGTTAATTGCCGGTGCTGACGCTGGGTCAAAGTTAACCAAAGCACAAGAATTGGGCATAGAGATTTGGTCAGAAGCGCAATTGCGTGATAGTATGGATAACAACAACTAAAAATGAATATTTGTTGACGATAAGCACTATTTCGCCAACTAAAGGAGTAACACATGCGTGCATTAAAATGGATTGCCGGTATTCTCGGTGTTGTTGTGCTAGCAGCCGCGCTCGTGTTCTTTGGGAATTTCTTTTCAAAGAACTCATCAAACGTCGCGACAAAATCTAGCACAACGAAGTCTGCGAATTCTTCTTCAAAAAAAGGCATTCAAGTCACTGGTAAAACGGATGATTCATCATACAAAACTGTCATCAAAGACGGTAAGTATTTAACAAGTAAAGCCCGTGGAATTACGGCTGGCCAAGAATCAAACAACTTCAATATGGTCAGTTTTGAAAGTGGTCTCTTGGACTTTTCAAAGGAACACTTCAATACATCTAAGTACGTGTTCCAAGAGGGACAATATCTCTCAGCTACGACGGCGACAGAGTGGTTGGATCGTAAGGCGGCCGATAATCCAGATGGATTAAATCCAGAGGATAACGGTAAAACTGACGATTCACGAGCACCTTTCTACCTACAGACACTTGAAGAGCAAGACTTTATGACGCAAGATGGTAACGACTTGAAACTCGCTGGCATCGTTATTGGTATGGCAATGAATACGCAAGATGTCTACCAAAAGGAACAGTGGGGCGCGAACTTTACGCAAGACATTTCAAAGGCAGAACGCATTGCGCACGGTAAAGAAATGGCTGCAGAAGTTGTCAAGCGATACCGCGCCATGAGCGGAGTTGGCAATGATGTGCCAATTTATGTGGCAATGTACGCCCAAGCACCTGAGGATTCATTATCAGGTGGTAATTTCTATAGCTGGAGTGTTGCTAACTCGGGCGATACCTTGGGCAATTGGACTGACTTGGATCGTCAAACCGTTGTTTTGCCAATGCAAGATGGGACAACATCAGAAAAGTCCGTTGGTAGCGCTTTGAATACAAGCTTTAAGAACTTCACGGATAAACTCCAAGGGTTCTTCCCAAACTTGTCTTCAATCACTGGACAAGCTTCCTATGATGGCTCAAACTTGAAAGGGTTGAACGTCACTGTCTCAACGCAGTTCTATTCAGCAACAGAAATTGAAAGCTTTGCTAACTACATTGCTGAAACAGCACCAAGTTATCTACCAAATGGCGTACCTGTACAAATTCGTATGGAGGCCTCAACTGGTATGCAAGCCTACATTATCAAGGGTGCCAATGATAGTAAGTACACTGTTACAATCCTTGGTTCATACTAAAACGTTTAACCGACAATCCCGTAAAATGGATTGTCGGTTTTTACTTGCATTTTACTAAGAATACCCGTAGTATAGAAAAAATGAAATTTTGGGGGAGTAAGAATATGGGAATGCATCAATACCTATCTGGATTAAATGAATTGGAAATGATTACGCGTGCACCGGGTTACTTCAAGTACCAACCACATTCTGTTGCAGCCCATTCATGGAAAGTAACTGAAGCTGCGCAATTTTTGGGTGACATCGAGGAACAGGCTGGCAATGAAATTGATTGGCGTATGTTGTACGAGAAGGCCTTGAATCACGATATTACGGAGCGCTTCATTGGTGATATTCGAACACCAGTTAAATACGCATCTGCAACTTTACGTCAAATGTTAGCGGATGTTGAAGATTCATTATCAGACAACTTCGTCAAAACAGAAATCCCAACGGAGCTACAAGCGGTTTACAAACGTCGCCTTCACGAAGGTAAGGACGATACTTTGGAGGGACGTATTCTTTCCGTCGCCGACAAGGTTGATTTGTTGTACGAAGCATACGGCGAACTACAGAAGGGTAACCCTGAGCCTGTGTTCCTGGAAATTTACAAGGAAAGTCTCGCCACTATTTTCGCCTTCCGCGATATGCCAAGTGTGGCTTATTTCATCAAGGAGGTTTTGCCAGAGCTATTGGCGGAACAATTTCCTGGATCAGAACAGCTCCAACGTATCTACATCGGAATCTTCAACTCAAAATAGAGAATTTCCGGTATAATAATAGTAAGAGACAAAAAGCCACTGCATTCTCAGTGGCTTTTTGATTGTTTTACCAACCAGTGATAATTAACCGTAATCATTGGTGCTATGGAGAGAGAATCTATGAGAGTAAGTCGCACTTTATTCTTCAGCGCAGTCGTTGTTGCTGAACTTGCGGTTGGCCTGGCAAGTCAACCCACTGTGATTTCTGCTGCACCGGCAACGGCAGAAGAAATCAATAATAATTATCAAACTGTTCGATCGACGAAAGATTCGTTGGGACACAAAATTTTTGCGCAACAGCAAATTGTGGCAAAAGACAATGCGGATGTATACCGTATTTTGGCCAAAAAATCTGATGGGTCATTTCAACAAATCGCTTCTACAAACAATAAGCATGTACTGAAAAAGTTAACGCATTATCGGGCACTGCCGTACATTCAAAATACAGCAGCTCTGACACCGCAACAAGCGTCATTAAAGACCCACACAAAATTACTTTCATTTGTGGGCGGACAATTATCGAATAATTTGTCATTTAAAACACTGAAAACGCTAAAAACCACGTTGGTAACTGCTGATGCACAAGTATCGATTATGGCTCCCATCAAAAAGGGCCAGTGGACAACAACACTCTACTACCATATTAAAAGTGATGTTGGCGACGATGGCTATGTTAGTGCAAAAGCAGTTAAACAATTAACTGACCCCAATCAGGCAAGTAGCACGTCGACAAATAATACTGGCTTACCGTTTGATAAAAAGACGGCATTAAAGAAAATGACGGCTGAAATCAACGCATTGCGCCAAAAAAATGGCGAAAAAAAGGTGGTAGTCAATAATAAATTACAGAAAATCGCTCATTACCGCGCACAGCAGCAAGCCAAGATGGGAACGCTTGATAACCACATGGGCATGCAGACGGCCTTTGATCGCAATGGTGGTAACACTTGGTCGCTATCTGGGGAAAACCTTCAAATGGGGGACACAACTACATTTGGGACATCCGCAACTGATTTTGGCAAAAATACAGTTGCTAACTGGTACACTGATAACGGGGTTGCCAATTTTTCTCACCGCAAGCTGATGTTATCACCATACATGAACCAAATTGGGGTCGCTTTAAGTGAAAAAGACGGTAAAATCTTTATCGTAACGGAATTTGGTTCAACTAAAAATATTAATCAAACTGGAATCGATGCTTGGAATGATTATTTCAAATCAACCCGCGAGACAGGGACATTCAATCGACCAGCACATGATCTAAACTAACAATACGGAAGCGAGGGGCAATATGATAAATCGCGATGATAGTCATGAATATGAGGTCGTCTCAAAATATGAGCCAACCGGTGACCAGCCAACAGCGATCGATAAGCTAGTAACTGGTCTTAAAAACGGGGTAAAAGAGCAAATTTTGTTAGGTGCCACCGGAACCGGAAAAACGTTTACTATTTCGAATGTGATTGCCCAAGCTAATAAGCCCGTCCTCGTCTTATCACACAATAAGACGCTAGCTGGGCAGTTATACGGCGAGTTTAAAGAGTTTTTCCCCAACAACGCGGTTGAGTACTTCGTCTCTTACTATGACTACTATCAGCCCGAGGCATACGTACCATCATCTGATACGTATATTGAAAAAGACTCTTCAATCAACGATGAAATCGATAAGTTGCGTAATTCTGCGACGGCTTCCTTACTCGCTCGAAACGACACGATCGTTGTGGCATCAGTCTCGTCTATTTTTGGATTAGGTAGTCCTGAACAGTATAATGACCACGTTATCAACGTCCGTGTGGGTGACGTGATTGAACGAAACGACCTCATGCGTCGCCTAGTTGATATTCAATTCCAACGTAATGATATTGACTTCCAACGTGGTCGTTTCCGCGCTCGTGGTGATGTTTTGGAAGTCTTTCCGGCATCATCTGATGCGAAGGCTTTGCGCATTGAATTCTTTGGCGATGAGGTTGACCGAATTCGTGAAGTTGATTCCCTTACTGGGGAAGTAACGGCTGACCTAGATTTGGCCACTATTTTCCCAGCTACTCACTTTATGACCAATGATGCCATTCGTGATCGGGCGCTAAAGACAATCCAAGCGGAATTAGATGCCCAGCTAAAAGTCTTTGAAGAGGAAGGTAAGTTGTTAGAAGCGCAACGCCTGAAGCAACGTACTGAATATGATATTGAGATGATTCGCGAAATGGGCTTCACCAGCGGTATCGAAAATTATTCACGCCACATGGATGGGCGGGCACCGGGGGAACCGCCATTCACGTTACTCGACTTTTTCCCAGATGATTTCTTGATTGTTGTGGATGAGTCTCACGTGACCATGCCCCAAGTACGTGGTATGTATAAGGGTGACCGTGCCCGTAAGGAAACTTTGATTGACTTTGGTTTCCGACTACCATCGGCTTTGGATAATCGACCACTACGTTTAGAAGAATTTGAAGAACACGTTAATCAAATTATCTACATGTCAGCGACACCTGGTGATTATGAAGAAGCACGGGTTAGTCATGATGATGTTGCGCAACAAATCATTCGTCCAACAGGACTGCTTGATCCGGAAATTGAAGTTCGGCCAGTTATGGGACAAATTGATGACTTGTTGGGTGAAATTAACGAGCGCACTGCCAAAGATGAACGTGTGTTCGTAACGACGCTTACCAAAAAAATGGCTGAGGATTTAACCGATTATCTTGAAGATGTCGGGGTTAAGGTTAAGTACTTGCACTCTGATATTAAAACGCTTGAGCGTACTGAGATTATTCGTGATTTACGACTCGGTAAATTTGATGTTTTAGTAGGTATTAACTTGCTTCGTGAAGGGATTGACGTACCGGAAGTGTCTCTGGTTGCGATTTTAGATGCCGACAAGGAAGGCTTCTTACGTAATACTCGCTCACTAATTCAAACGATTGGTCGTGCGGCCCGTAATGAAAACGGTCACGTTATTATGTACGCCGATAACATAACCGGGTCAATGCAAGCCGCGATGGAAGAAACCGCCCGACGCCGTACGATCCAAATGTCGTACAATCAAGAGCACGATATTACACCTCATACCATCAAAAAAGAAATTCGTGGCCTTATTGCCGTTAGTCATGATACGACGGAGACCAACGAGTCAACTAGCTTTACTGAAGTTGCCTTTAAGGACATGGCTCGTCCAGATCAAGAAGCAATGATCGCTAATTTGGAAGACCAAATGCGCGCAGCTGCCAAGCGATTGGACTTTGAAGAGGCCGCCAGCTTACGCGATGCTGTCATGGAACTTAAACTACAACTTGGTGTCTGACGGCATTGCACACTATGTTATAATGATTATTGGTATTTCTGTTGTAAATACAGAAAAATATAGATTGCTAGGGGATTATCATGGATTTTAGTCTAGCTGATATTCAGGCGTTAATGCGTGATTTCGAGAATAGTTCATTGCGTGAATTCAAACTCGATACAGATGACACCCATTTATACTTGAACAAAAATGAAGCACAAACGACACCCGTGTATCAAGCAACAACGGTTGATACACCAGTTACTGTTGATGAAACACTAACAATCACGGCCCCATTGGTTGGGACATTGTATTTAGCCTCGAAACCTGGTGTTGCAAACTTCAAGCAAGTGGGTGATCCAGTTTCGATTGGTGAAACAGTGGCAATTATCGAATCGATGAAGTTAATGACTGAGGTACACAGTGAGGTAGCCGGGACTATTGTGGCTATTAACGCTGAAAATGAAGCGGTCGTTGGTTATGACGACGTTTTGTTTACTGTACAACCGAATTAATTCATGAGAAAGAGAGGCCGGAACGTTGTTCCAGCCTCTTTTACGTTAATGGAGTTTAAAAATAATGTACAAAAAAGTATTAGTTGCTAATCGTGGTGAAATTGCAGTCCGTATCATTCGGGCTTTGCATGAGTTGAATATCAAAGCAGTGGCAATTTATAGCACTGCAGACAAAGAAGCTTTGCACGTACAACTAGCCGATGAGGCAATTGGCGTTGGCGGACCTAAGCCGCAGGATTCGTACTTAAACCGGCAAAACATTGTCAGTGCGGCCTTATTGACCGGTGCTGAAGCCGTCCACCCAGGCTATGGCTTCTTATCTGAAAATGCCATGTTTGTGAACATGTTACATGACGTTGGCATTGATTTTATCGGGCCTCGAGCTGAGACCATCGACTTGATGGGGGATAAAGCGGCGGCACGAGAAACCATGCGGGCGGCGGGCATTCCCGTCATACCGGGAAGCATCGGTACATTAGCAACGAGTCAAGAAGCTGCTGAAATTAGTGCTGAAATTGGTTATCCAGTCATGCTTAAAGCAGCCGCTGGTGGTGGTGGTAAAGGTATGCGTTTCATTCCCGACGCCACAACTTTAGTTGAACAATTCGATCGCGCCCAAGCTGAAGCAGTACGTGCTTTTGGATCCGGTGAGATGTATGTTGAAAAAGTGATGACAGACGTTCGCCACATCGAAGTTCAAATCATGCGCGATGCAACGGGACAGACCGTTTATTTTCCGGAACGTGATTGCTCTATTCAACGTAATCACCAAAAAATGATTGAAATGTCTCCTGCAGTTGGTATCACAAGTGAGATTCGCGAAAATCTAGGCCAACTGGCAGTAAAGGCCGCGAACGCTTTAAACTACGTTAATACCGGCACCTTTGAATTTCTTGCTGACCGGGATAATCATTTTTATTTTATGGAAATGAATACCCGTATCCAGGTTGAGCATCCAGTCACCGAAGCCGTGACAGGGTTAGACCTCGTCAAGATGCAAATTCTTGTGGCTGCAGGTGAACCATTGCCCGTTGCCCAACAGGATATCCAGGTTAAACAGCACGCAGTGGAAGTCCGGTTAAATGCTGAAAACCCACACAAAAACTTTCAACCGAGCGCTGGACAAATTTCATTTAGTTATTTACCGTTTGGTGGCCCTGGTGTGCGTTTTGATTCGGCTATCTATACTGGCGAAGAAATCGCGCCCTATTATGATTCAATGATTGGTAAAGTGATTGTATCTGCCAATAGTCGTGACGAAGTCTTCACAAAGTTATCTCGTACGTTGGACGAGGTGGTCATTCACGGTATTGATACTAATCTCTCAATTCAACGGGATTTGGTACATAACCAGGCCGTACAGCAAGGTATCATCCCAATTGATTTTGTCGAAACGACATTTTTGCCGGCTTGGTCAGTAGAGGAGATTCAGGAACCATGACGCAATTATTTGAAAATAACCCGGATAAGTTTAAACACACAGCACCCGCGGATGCCCGGACTCGTGGCCAGAAGGGTGACTGGGTAACTTGTGCTTTTTGTGGAGCACAACAGTACAAAGAGGAACTTGGTGAGTTCTTGGTATGCGGTGTTTGTGGCTATGGGTTCCGCTTAGGCGCGGCCCAACGCGCCAACATGATGACCGACAGTTTTACTGAATGGCACGCTGATATCGAAATGACAACACCTGATTTCACTGGCTATGCCGAAAAGTTAACGCGCGCTCAGGCTGCGACTGGCCTAAAAGAGGCTGTTTTGACTGGTGAAGCTGTCATTGAACACCAACGGACTGCGCTGGCCATTATGGACGCTGGGTTCATGATGGGGTCATTAGGTGCTAAAACTGGTGCAAAGTTAGTGGCCCTATTTGATGATGCGACAGCAAACGACTTGCCAGTTATCCTTTTTTCTGCATCTGGCGGTGCGCGTATGCAGGAAGGCATTCGAAGCCTGATGCAATTAGCAAACGTTTCTGCGGCGATTGCACGACATCGCGAAGCTGGTTTGGTATACATTGTTGTCTTAACTGATCCAACCATGGGTGGGGTCACAGCTTCCTTTGCTATGCAAGGTGACATCATCTTGTCTGAGCCGCATGCCTTAGTCGGGTTTGCTGGTCGCCGAGTTATCGAACAAACAATCCATGAGACACTGCCCAAGGATTTCCAACGCGCTGAACATATGCAAGCCAGCGGCTTCATTGATGCGATTGTTGCGCGACCTGAGTTGCAACATTACCTTGGTCAGCTCTTGCGCGTACACCAAGCACCCAAGGAGGATGCTCATGTCTGAAAAAACGCCGATTGACATTGTTCGGGCTTCCCGTGAAGACCGTTTTCTGGCTCGTGATATCATTGCTGGCTTGATAACGGATTTTCAAGAATTACATGGTGACCGCGCCCAAGGTGATGACCCAGCAATCATTGGCGGCGTTGGGTTACTGGGTGAACAACCAGTTACAGTTATTGCCATCAATCGTGGGGCTGAAATCGCTGAGAAATTACAAACGCGTAACGGATCACCTGAAGCGAGTGGTTATCGAAAAGCGTTGCGCTTGATGCAACAAGCCGATCGATTCAACCGGCCAATCATCACCTTTATCAATACGCCGGGGGCTTTCCCTGGCAAGACTGCTGAAGAAGGCGGGGTTGGTCAAGCAATTGCCGAGAGTATCTTACAAAGCATGTCTTTTAAGGTGCCAATGATTGCTGTTATTTACGGAGAAGGCGGGTCAGGTGGAGCGCTAGCACTAGCGACGTCTAACCGCGTGTGGATGTTTGAACACGCCATCTACGCCATGCTGTCGCCAGAAGGTTTTGCATCGATTTTGTTTAAAGACGCCAAAAGAGCGGATGAAGCCGCCGCATTACTGGGGTTAACCCCACAGGAACTGTTAACAGCTCACGTTGTGGATCGCGTTATTCCAGAAATGGATAATCATACTGCCTTTTACGAACAACTTCGATTAGATTTAAAAAATGAAATAGCCGACTTACAAAAACTATCAACAACAGAACTGATTGCACAACGTCAACAACGCTTTGCACAATTTTCATAAATAAAAAGGACCTCAAATGAGGTCCTTTTTATTTATAATTTATTACTCCGACAGACCGATTTGAAGTGCCTTAATCCGCTTAGAAGCAATCCAAAGCAAGAAACCAGCCACAATCGTAATACCACCAATAATCAAGAAGTAATTAATTTCTGTTGATTTTGAGTACAACTGAACTAACTGGGCATTCGCAGCTTGCGCGGTTGCATCAGATAGATTCCAAACAGTTAGCATTTGTGCCTGGAATGCCACTGGCGCCATCTTTGCTGACGCTGATAGGCCAACTGGCGAGATGAGCATTTCACCAACTTCAACCAAGGCCCACGAGGCAATCAACCACAGTGCGTTGAAGTGGTGGTTAACGCCGTACAGCATGCCTGGAAAGGCCATCCAAACAAATGATAGCCCAGCAAAAACAAGCCCTAGTGAGAATTTAACGCCCGTTGATGGTTGCTTATCACGTAGCTTTTTAGACCATAGCCACACAAAGAATGGTGTAAACAACATAATGAACAAGGGATTTAATGACTGGAACCAAGATGCTGGTGCACCGTGCAAGGCCGTTTGATCAGATGCAAACAATGCCAAGACAACAGATCCTTGTTCTTCGATTGACCAGAAGAGCATCGCGGCAATAAAGAGGGGAATGTATGCCCAAACGCGCTTGCGCTCCGCTTTGGTCGTCTTATCAGAAGTTAACATCACCACAAAGTAAATAACTGGCACCAAAATTGCCACGAACGTCAGCAAATTGATAACGTTGTTAATATTTAATGCCTGCATCATAGCCATCGCGCCAATGATTACAGCGAATACGACGATAATTCCAACAATTTTACAAATCAACGGCATGATTTCTTCTGGTTGCAAAGGAGAAGGGGCTTGGTGCGCTGTGTCCTTCAAATGTTTGCGTCCATCAAGGCTGTATTGGATAAGGCCGAAAAACATCCCAATCGCTGCTAATGAGAACGCAACGTGAAAATTAACATGCACTTGGAACCAACCAACCAAAAGTGGCGCGACAAACGCACCCAGATTGATACCAAACACATAGATAGAAAAGCCGGCATCACGACGCTCATCCCCAGGCTGATACAAGTTACCAACCATCGTGGCCACGTTCGGCTTCAATAGACCCGTTCCTAAAATAATTAAAGCAATTGATAGAAATAATCCCAGCTTAGCTAATGGAATCGCCAAGGAAATGTGCCCGAACATAATCAAGACACCACCGTAGAAAACCGTGCGCCAAGGCCCAAGTACTCGGTCAGACAAATAACCACCAATAATACCTGACAAATAAACCAATGATCCATAAATTGACATAATGGCAGCACCAGTTGCTTGACCAAAACCTAGGCCGCCTTTATCAACTGCATAAATCATGTAAAATAGCAAAATGGCACGCATACCATAATATGAAAAACGCTCCCACATTTCGGTGAAGAACAAGGTCATCAGGCCTCGAGGTTGGCCGAAGAAGGAGGTATCACGTTTCTGTTCCATCAGAAAAAACCTCACTCTTAACAGTTACTCATTGTACTGAATTAATATTCGTAAATTTGACAATGCACTTATTTTACGCCGATTTTTCATAGAATGCAATTTTTCTTAATATATCTCACATTAAACAGAAAAAAGCGCCTTTGTTAACTGACAAAGACGCTTTTAATATTCTCATTATGACATCACTGCATTCGCTGGCGTAACCGTGGCTGCTGGCATTGGCAAAATTTCTGATGCGGCTTCACGATCCAAAAGCAACGTGAAGTTGGGGTGAGTTTGCAAGATAGACGCTGGGACGTCTTCACTGATTGGGCCAAAGAAAGCTTCCTTGATAATATTCGCCTTCTTCTTGCCAAACGCGATCATCACGATTTCCTTGGCGCTCATGATTGTCTTAGGTCCCATTGACACGTAACCGGCAGGAACTTTCTCTTCAGAACCAACAGAATGAACCAATGCGGCGTAAACTTGATCATTTGCTTCAGAAGGAATATAACGTGTCCCGTCTTCAAACTTGGTCACACCAGGCAGGTTACCTGCGTAACGACCATCTGACCCAATACCGAGAAGCATAAAGTCCAACCCGTTTGCTTGTGCCAAACGCTCATCCAAGGTATCCCAGTTTGACAAATCCAAACGGTGGTACAAGTAAGCGGGCATTTCCGCTGGATTCAAAAAGTACTTACGTAACGTTGAAGTTGTCATACCTTCTTCTGAATCTTCTTGTGGCACTTCATCAAAGTTCCACAAGTGAAGCTTAGGCATGTTGGGATCGTGAATACGTTCCGTAAACTTTTCCAAGCATTGCTCGTAAGAAGCGACAGGTGAGGTACCAGCCGTCAAGGCAATGTTACGTACCTTTGGATCATAAATTTTTTGTAGTAGGATGTGAGACGTTTCGTTTGTTACATCTTGCTTTGTATCAACAATTTCAATTCGCATATTTATTCTTTCTCCTGACTTTTGTTTCACTTAACACTTACAAGTGTAGTGGGAGAATTTGACTAATTTTTGAAGGGTACGCAAAGAATATTAGTGAGTGGTCTAGTATTGGTCCAAGCAAAAAGCGCTATCGACCATCGATAACGCTTTCACCATTATTTCTTCTTTTTAAGCGAGGCTAGTTCTGTCTGAATGCGAGCTTGTGCTTCTGCAATTCGGTCCAAACGAGGTTGGTTCTTAAAATTCATTTTTTCTACTTGAATTTGTAAGTCTTTTGCAAAGGCTTGGACCTCAGGTACAGCCTGTTGCACATTCGCCACAGCTTCCTTTAGTTGCTTCGTACCAGCAGTTGTTCGCTTAACGGCCGCAACCCAGGTCATGACGTGTTGCTTTTGTGTTTCAAAAAAAGCTTTTGCTTGATCCATAGGTTAGTCCTCCATGTGACTTGCAATTCGGTCAGCCAATGCACGATAGTCGTCTTCTGTCGTTGTTTCACTGTGGTCAGGCATTGGCACATCAAAAGTATCGTCTGCGTAACGCGGAATTAAATGGAAGTGGGAGTGGAACACTGACTGGCCTGCGGCTTCACCATTATTTGACAAAATATTCAGTCCAATAATTTTGTCATCGCTGGCCTTAATTGCACGGGCAATTTTAGGTAGCTTTGACAAAACACGCGCCGCTAACTCTTCATCGTATTCAAAAATATCTGCGACGTGTGTCTTTGGCACCATCAAAGTATGACCAGGCGTAACTTGACTCAAATCTAAAAATGCCAACACATCATCATCTTCATATACCTTATAAGCGGGGATATCGCCCGCGATAATCATATCAAATACATCTGCCATGAGAATGCCTCCAAGTTTTATATATTACTTCTATTATAACGTGCTTTGCGCTGTGTGTCCGGGCGTAAATATTAGGGATTATTTGGTAAAATAGAAATAGACGAAAAAACGGAAGTGAAAATATGACATTATCAGTTAAAAATCTTTCGGGTGGTTATGGTCAATTGGCTGTACTACACGATATTTCATTCGATATTCAGGCCGGCGAATTACTAGCGTTGGTTGGATTGAACGGTTCAGGAAAGTCGACGACCATTAATCACATCATTGGTTTATTGGCGCCCAAGCAAGGGCAGATTACCCTAAATGGGGTAACGCTCCAAGCTGATCCCGTCAACTATAAATCTCAAATTGCCTACATTCCAGAACAACCAGTTTTGTACGACGAATTAACACTTCGTGAGCACCTCGCATTAACGATTGATGTATATGGATTAAATGAAGAAACTGCTTGGCAACGTGCAACAAGTCTCTTGCACACGTTCCGCCTGGATAACAAGCTGGACTGGTTTCCAACCCATTTCTCGAAGGGTATGCGACAAAAAGTAATGATTGTCATGGCTTTTATCACGGATGCCCCATTTTTTATTATTGACGAACCATTTCTGGGGCTTGATGTGATTGCCGTTAACGATTTGTTGACCCTAATTGACGCGCGCAAAGCGACCGGTACGAGCTTCTTGCTAACAACGCACGTGTTAACGACCATTGAAAACCACGCTGATCAATTCATTTATTTGCGTGATGGGCAGGTTGCCGCGCAGGGAGCCGCGCAAGACTTCGCAACATTAGTGCCGGATATGCAACCCAACGAGGTAAACTGATGGATAAGCGGCACTTATTTCAACAACGATGGACACAACAATGGCGTCTCTTCAGTAAGTACTTACGATACGTGTTTAACGACCACGCTGTCTTGGCGTTATTTTTCTTATTAGGTGCAGCTGGCCTTGCATACCGCAACCTTTGGCAACATGCGCCGATTACGCTGGGAACAAAAGCCTTGCTGTTAATTATCCTAGTCATCACTTTGGTCATCTTCAAAACACCGGCTAATTTTTTAAAACCGGCTGATCCTGTGTTCTTAATGGGTGATGAAACCGCGTTGCGACGTTTGTTCAGAACAGCTACGCTATACAGTGCAGTCATTAACGGTGTGATGCAATTTATCATGACACTTCTTTTGTGGCCGATGATGTTTCGCCTGCTGACGCCGTACTTGAGTGTGGTCATTTTAGTAACACTTGTCCTGGTGATAACTAAAATCATCCTGACAATCACCGCAGCTAAACGTATCGCAATGTATCGACAAGCCGAAGCAGGTGACATGATTGATTGGCGTGCATTAATTGCGAATGAGGAAAAAAGGCAGAATAGCATCCTAGCTTTTTTCAACTTATTTATTGATGTACCCGGTCAGCGACCAAGTATCAAGCGACATCGTTGGGCGGATCGATTCATTCACAATTGGCCTGGTCATCGACAGAATCCACTCGTTAAACTAATGGTGACAACTTTCGTTCGGCAGAGCCAATTTGCAGGGGTCTGGGTGCGCTTAACTGCCATCGGTATCGTAGCCGGTCTGGTTACGACAGGGTGGCTACAAACAGCTCTCTACGCGATTTTAATGTACTTGATTGTGTTGCAGGTATTACCTTTAGTCGCGAGCCATCAACAACTCGTTTTTGACCATTTATTCCCTGTTACAATTGGCCAACGTCAGCAAGCGTTCCGCTTTGCCATAACACCTTGGTTAGTCTTAACCATTATGATTTGGTCGCTGGTGGGATTCGCAACGACGCCTTCTGTCACACTTCTATTACAAAATGTCATAGGACTTGTCGTAGTAGGCGGTATTTTGGTATTCTGGTATACGAATCGCAGAATTGCAAACACGTTTAGAAGGAGAAATTCACGTGCGTTTACGAAATAAAAAGTGGACAAGCCCTTGGTTGGCAGAACACACGGACTTAGTTATTACTCAGGACCGTGCAACCGGCCTACAAGGCAACTGGCAAAGCATCTTCGAAAAGGTGCAACCATTGCACGTCGAGATTGGGACTGGTAAGGGACAATTTATTATTGGCATGGCCAAGAAATACCCTGAAATTAACTTTATCGGCATGGAGATTCAAGAGGGGGCGGTTGCAGTCGCCGCACGTAAGGCCGATGAAGACCCAGCTGACTTACCTAATTTGAAATTCATTTATGGTGATGGTGCTGGCGTTGAGACGTACTTTACAAAGGGTGAAGTATCTAAACTCTTCTTGAACTTTTCTGATCCATGGCCAAAGAGTCGTCACGAGACACGTCGTTTGACGTACAAGTCATTTTTGGCCGGTTACCAAGCGGTATTGCCAGCGGGTGGAGAACTAGAGTTTAAAACCGACAACCGTGGCCTGTTTGAGTATTCATTGTATTCATTCGCTGACTACGGCATGGTCTTCTACAAGGACGGCATTTCACTGAACTTGCACGAGGACGAGGAAAAAATGCAGGATAACGTTGAGACAGAGTACGAGCAAAAGTTCGCTTCTCAAGGATTCCCAATTTACAAATTTACTGGTTCTTTCAAGTAATACAAAAAAGACGACTAATCAACATGATTAGTCGTCTTTTTTGTTAGGGTTGCAATGTGCCGGGATTTTCCGTCATTACCGTAATCACAACGGTCTGCTTATTTGCTTCCCATTGTGCCTCGGCACCTGTGCCAAGCTGTTGCTGCGTTTGTTGGGCTAGAAAACCTGCTTCCAACGCGAAACTTGCATGATTATTTTCATCAAAGCGGGCACTGACCACAGGGCCATCTAACCGCCATACTTGTTCCGTTGGTTTCTTTGACGTCAAGGTTAAGAATCCAAAACCAGCATCCATGAAAAACGTTTCGAGTGCCATGACACCTGTTAAGTCAACATCACGGGCAAGGGCCTTACCAGCCCAATAAATAATTTCTGATTCATCATCTTGCAACAATTCTGGTAGCAAGCGGTCACGCAATAGCGTTAATGCGAATAAATTCATTTCTGTCGTTTGTCCTGATTCCGACATAACGCACTCCTTTTATTACAGTTTCATAAACTAATTATAGTGTATTCTAGCCATATTTGCCAATAATTTACATTAGTGTTACAATAAAATTCTTGAAAGGATGGATTGTGGCATGACTTTACCTGATAATCCGTTAATAAATAGCACGTTGGGATTAATCAATGGTGACCTTTTTGCACAAAAAATCATCATGGGCGACAGTTCACAATGGAGTAGCGATTCATCGCTAACGTTAGCAACTATCGATAGCTTATCTAACGGCTACATTTTAACCGACATCATGACCCAGTTTACATACTGGTATACAACTGGTGCTTATACAGCGGATGGCGCACCCCAGCATGCTGGCGACGTGACCCGTATGGCCATTGAAAATTTCCGTCAAACCCAAGATCCATTTACGTCGGGTGGGCGAGATGAGAGTGATAACGCGAATGGTGCATTACTTCGAATTACGCCCGTCGTGTTATACCTACAAGCAACGTACGGGGAAGATTTCATTAAAGATGACCCTGCTATGTTAACGTTGCATCAAGTGGGTGGCTTGACACACAACCACCCACGTTCATTAATTGCGATTGGCTTATACGCCATGTTACTAAACGGCTTATTGAGTGGTATGAGTTTACCAGCGGCCTTTGACTTCGCAATTAGTAATTCATATGAATATTACGCAAAACATGCGGTCTTCGCTGATGAGTTGGTCGCTTTTGAAGCATTAAATACACCTGATTTTGAAAATATGCCAATCGAATCTTTGCATGCATCAGGTTATGTCGTCGACACGTTAGCTGCGACGATATGGGTGTTATTAAACAGCCAAAACTACGAGGACGCGTTAACGCTCGCTGCCGGCTTACCGGGTGAACCAACCCGAATTATGCCATTAGTTGGTGCAGTTGCCGGCTTGATGTATCGTCAAGCGCAATTGCCGACAACATGGCTCAACGCACATGAATTAACGATTGTCACGCGAGTGCTTGAAAAAGCAGAGCAAAGCGGTCGCTTTGCTTGCCCCGACACGCACCCAGTCGAATAGGTGATTAAACCAGAGCCTGATTCAGGACTCTGGTTTTCTTGTTTAGAAAGGAACACATTTATAATGTCAATTATGTGGCACAGTATATCCGGTGTTTTAATGATTCTTGGTTTAGTAGGCACCGGATACGCCCTACTAAAAATTCATATTTTCAACGATGATGATGAGCGCTTAAGTAAGTTTTTATCTGGATTTGTCACTAAAATTGCCATACCTGCTTATTTGATTGTTAGTATTCCGGAAGACTTTACACCGCAAACCCTACTAGCAATCGGGCCGAAATTAGTCTTACCGATCGCTAGCATGTTAGCGTTATTTGCTCTGTCATTTTTAATTGCGAAGTTAATCAAAGTAAATCCACACCATAAGGGATTATTTCAATCATTGTTATTCAATTCAAATACCGTCACGGTAGGATTACCGGTTAACATGGCACTATTCGGTAAAGACAGTTTGCCATACGTTTTGGTCTACTATATGGCTAATACCATCGTCTTTTGGACATTAGGCGTATATATGATTGAACGCGACACGGTAACCGGTCGGCAATTCAGTCTCCGCAAAACCCTGAAGGGAATTTTTACGCCGCCGATGATTGCCCTAATCATCGCCGTGATTTTAGTCCTGGCACGCATTGAATTGCCAACCTTTATTCGGACCGATTTAACTGATCTGGGTAATACAAACGTTCCGTTATCACTAATTTTCATTGGCTTTTCCATCGCGAAAGCTCAAAAAGCCGACTTAATCCCTGATCGCGAAAATTTGACACTTGCCTTAGGTCGTTTTGTTCTGGCACCTAGTGTCATGGCCTTAATGATGATGCCCTTTGAACTACCTAAATTACTTAAAGCAGTCTTTATCATTCAATCCGCTATGCCAACAATGACAAATGCAGCTGTCATGGCGCGCGAATTAAACGGGGATTTTAGATTTGCGTCTATTTCAATCACACAAACAACCTTATTGATGTTAGTCGTTATTCCAATTTTAATGATTTTAGTCAGTTAAACAAAAGAAACGCCCTGTCTCAAGCACGAGACAGGGCGTTTCTTTTAGATAAACATATTCAAAATCAAGACAATAATCAAACCAACCACCGCAATCAACGATTCTAGGACCGTCCAAATTTTAAGTGTCTGCTTAACGTCGAGGTCAAAGTATTCTTTAAACATCCAGAAGCCAGCATCGTTAACGTGTGACGCTGCAAGAGAACCGGCACCAATAACCAAGACCATCAGGGCCGGATCAACACCAGCTTGATGCATCAACGGTTGGACCAATCCAGCAGCAGTAAGGGCAGCAACCGTAGCTGAGCCAAGAGCCACACGTAGGATAACCGTAATCACCCAAGCTAGAATCAATGGCGAGATGTTAACGTGAGCGAAGAGGGTCGCTACTTGATCTGAAATACCACCATCAATCAAGATTTGCTTGAAAGCGGCACCACCACCAATAATCAACAACAACATGGCAATTGACTTAACTGACTCTTCAATCGTGGCGGCCATTTCTTTAACCGTCTTATGTTGATGCCATCCCATTGACCACAGTGCAAATAGCAGGGAAATAATCATCGCACCAACTGGATTACCAATCATTGTCACAAACGCATCCAAGCCTTTAACTTTTGCAGCGTTAAATGGTTGCCCATCATTCACAATGATTGAGTAGATGGTTGTAATTCCCATCAAAATAACTGGGAACAATGATGTTAACAACGATAGTCCAAATGAGGGCGTTTGCTTTAAATCAAACTGCTTCACTTCACCAAACGCCGTCAATTCACGCTTCACTGTGAAAGCTTCTGGTGCATAGGTTTTCGCCAATTTCGCGAAAACCGGTCCGGCAATAATTGCAGCCGGAATGGCAACAACCAATCCTAGTACCAATACTTTACCTGGATTAGCACCTAAAGCGCCCGCAATGGCAGTTGGTGCTGGGTGAGGGGGTAAAAACCCGTGGGTGACTGATAAGGCAGCGGCCATCGGAATACCTAGGTACAACAACGGTACACCCAACTCAAGCGCAATGGCGAAGACGATCGGGATCAACAAAACCATACCCACTTCGAAAAAGAGGGCAATCCCGATAATGAAGGCGGCAATCATTACCGCAATCTGCACACGCTTGCGACCAAACAAATTGATCAATGTGTGTGAAATGCGGTAAGCACCACCAGCATCTGCAACCAAGCGCCCAAGCATTGCACCAAACCCAAACACAATTGCAAGTTCGCCTAATGAGCTACCAATTCCATTTTGAATCGAAACTGGAATTTGCGCAAAATTCATGCCGAGGCCAAGCCCGACAGCCACAGCCGTTAAGATTAACGCGATAAACGTGTTCATCTTAACCTTAATAATTAAAAACAGTAAGAGTAGAATGCCTACAAATAATACGAGTAATGAGCTCATAATCTTAATTCTCCATATATCCCCAAATAAATATCTCAATGCGACTGCTATGTCGTACCACTATTATAAAGTTAGTTTAACTAAATGTAAACGCTTTCCTTATTTAGTTTAAGTTAATGATAAAACAGTCATATTTAAAAAGCGTATAATGGTTATAGATATTTAATTTTGGGGGATTAAGATGGGATCACGGCTAATTCACGCGGCAATCGCACAAAAGTTAATGACCATTCATTCTTTTTTAGATGATGCTTTCTTCCTTGGTAATGAGGCACCTGACGCTGATAAAACGTCTGATTTGACTAAAGGGGACACCCATTTTCTTGTACCAAGTAATCGCGGCACACAACGAATTGATCTCAGACAATTTTTAACGCAATATCCTAGCAGTCTCACTAACAACTTCATGCTGGGGTACTATACGCATTTGGTTGCTGATGAACTTTGGTTACAGGACATCTTCAGCCACCATATTCCGGCAGGTCCCATTGGCGTCCGACAACAATTGTTAGCGCTGTATTATCAAGATTTCCAGCAATTGAATCGTTTCTTAATTAATCAGTATGCACTGGTACCTTACGAACGGGATATCACATCTGTTGTACCCACTACCGTGAACTTGGATGCGTTACGTCAGTTAATGGCCGAATACAATCATGATTTCTACCTAATCGATGCGCGCCCGTTACAATTATTGCAACAATCTGAAGTGGACAACCATATCGCCAAGGTCGTAAAAATGATGACAAACATGATTAACAGCGGGCAACTCGTAGAACAGCTAATCATGCCGCAAGACAAGGGAAATTTATAATGAAAAAATTTTGGTTAATCTTAATTAGTGTACTAGCCGTGATTGGCGTGTTAATTTTTGCGGGTATTCAAATTGAACGTCACGTGGTGGTCAATAAGGCCACCACGTTATTACCTATTGTTAGTGGGACACACACCACCGGTGTTGATTTGAAAAATGTTGAACTCGCCCCAACAACGCCCCAAAATGTTGCCCTAAAATTAAATAATGAAGCTTTTAATCTTAAACAAAGTGCCAACGGTTGGGTAACTGATGCTTCAGCACAAGTCACCGGCGATACAGTCACCTATACCATTAAGACGGATAAATTGTCACAGACAATGCTTAATCTTGGTCTGCGTACAAATGGTGACCAAATTGATGCATTAGGTAGTAAAATTGTCCAATCAATGCAAGATAGCGGGGCCAAACATCCAAAATTGGTTATTAATGTCACCAATGACACGGGAGATTCTTTGAAATCACTAACTTACCGATAACGTTGGTAATCAAAAAAACGGTAGACGTCAGCATGATGTCTACCGTTTTTCTATTGCACGTACAAATACTTATGCAGGGAGCACCCGGGATTAAAGAGGGCCCCGCAACTTTCACATTGATCAATCGCTTCATAATGCGCGTAGGTCATTTGTAACCCACAGACACCGCATAACACAATCTTTTGTTGGGTTTGTGCTGCGTAACGACCGAATGGGTGGCTTTCATATGCCTGATGGCATTCATAACAGGCATAAAATTTGCCACAAGTCGCACAGCGATTGGCGATAACATCACGGTCACTATGCCAGTGAACGCACCGGCCTGCGGTATCTAAAATATTACCCCATATTGTTGTTTTTTCCATACTATTATGGTCACATGACTCACCAAACAATACAACTCTTCTTTTTCAGCACAGATATAAAACAAATATAGCCCTTTTTTGAGGACAACAAGTGTGTGATTTAACAAACTAAGTTGTTTTTTAAGGTTTCTTTGACAAGCATTTTTCGACAGGTATATTAAATTTTGTAAGCTTTTACGGCTTTTAAGGGAGGTGTCTACATGTGATTCGAATGAAATTTGATAGTTAATATATGCACAAAATAACATACGATTAATGGGGGATTATCATGGTAAAACAAAAAATTGCAGTCATCGGCGCATCACACGGTGGTCACGAAGTCGCACTAGAATTGTTAACACAGTCCGATGCGTACGATGTCACGGTCTTCGAGGCCGGTGACTTCATTTCATTTATGTCTTGTGGGATGGAACTCTATCTAACCGAGGCGGTACAAAATGCTGAGCTTGTCCGAAATTTCAAGCCATCAGATTTAGAAAAATATGGTGGTCATGTCCGCAATAACGCGAAAGTCACGGGTATTGACGCGACGAACCACACGCTCACAATTAATAACCAGGAATTATTCACTTATGACAAAGCAGTCTTAAGTGTTGGTGTAACACCCGCGCACTTAACCATCCCCGGTTCGAATTTAGCCAACATTATTCCGATGCGTGGTTACGATTGGGCCAAACGTATTAAACAATACCTCAACGATGCAACTATCAAAGACGTCACCGTTATTGGGGCTGGGTACATTGGTATTGAGGCCGTTGAAGCTCTGGTGAGAGCTGGCAAAAACGTGACCGTCCTAGACATGTTACCTCGTGTGCTAGCCGCTTACCTGGACGCCGATATGACTGATATTATCACGCAAGAACTAATTGCCCATGGCGTCAACGTAAAAGTCGGTGAGGCCATCACCGCATTTGAGGGATCTGAAAATGAGGGCGTGACAGCCGTCGTAACTGACCAGGGAACCTATGCGACAGACTTAGTCATTGAAGGAATTGGGGTAACCGCAAACACGGCACCTTTTGCAGATACGCTAGCACTCGATAAACGAGGCTGGATTGAGACAACCCGTAATTTCGAAACCAATTTACCAGATGTTTATGCCATTGGTGACGCTGTGAAGCCTTACTATATTCCAACTGGACAGCAACAGCCGGTAGCCTTAGCTTCCACCGCACGTCGTGAAGCCCAATATGTCGCCCAACGAATTATGGGCAACAAGCATGCTGTTGATTTCAAAGGGGTTGTTGGTGCCTCAGCTTTAAAAGTTTTTGATTATACATTCGCCTCAGCCGGCCTAAACAGCGTCACGGCTGATCGGTCAAAAATTAAAATTTCAGCCGTCACCTACACCGACACACGTCAGCCAGCTTTCGTGCCCACCAGTGAAGGGAACGGGGACATTATTGTCCGCTTAGCGTTTAGTCCTGATTCACGAATCATTTTGGGTGGCGCTATTATGGCGCGTGATTACGATGTCACCGGCTTCGGTAACACGCTGGCCCTAGCCATTGCACAAAAAATGACCGTAGATGATTTAGCAGAAGCCGACTTTTTCTTCCAACCAGGATTCGACCGGCAATGGTCAGTATTAAATCTGGCCGCCCAAAAAGCTTGCCATTATGGTGAATTCACCAAGTAAAAGTAAGCTATTTGAATAATGTCGTGTTAAAAGCGGTGCTGATTCTAAGCGATTCAGCACCGTTTTACGATGGTCCATTATAGTATGCACAATGTTCAATGCAGTCGTGAGCCGTCGACAAGAGCTAAAATATTGTTATAATGAAGTCACCTAATCAATGTATGCGCTTTCTTTACCACAACAATTATTGGAGCATAAAATGACGCAACCTAAATTATTCCTAGATATGGATAATGTTCTTGTTGATACATTATCCGTTTTAAACGAGATTGACATGCGGCAACAGTCTGTTGAAAAGCCAGATCAAATTCCTGGCATTTTCCGGGATTTGCCACCAATGCCTGGGGCAATTGAAGCCGTGAAGCAACTAGCAACTGAATACGACATCTATGTTTTATCAACTGCACCTTGGCAAAATCCAAGTGCTTGGCAGGATAAACTGATTTGGCTACAACATTATTTCGGGGAAGATAACACTAGCCCAATTTATAAACGAATCATTTTTGCCCACGATAAGTCCGTCGCACATTTTGGTGGTGGCATCTTGGTGGACGACCGGCCTTATCATGGTGCCAGTGACTGGGATGACCCAGATGCTGACAGCATCTGGGTCCAATTTGGTGCCGATCCTCGGCTAACGTGGTCAAATGAACTCGTGTCATTTTTGCTAGATGTTTCACAAGTCCAAGATGTAACAGATACGCTAAGAGAAGCAGTAGCCGTCGTTGCTGAACGTGGCCATTTTTACGTTCATGGTGATAAAACCGAATTTGACAAGGCCCATTGGGAATAAAAGATTCTTTTAAAAGAGACAGTCATCAACACGACTGTCTCTTTTTTTGATTGTGAATGAATGTTTTTGAATGAAAAACGTTGCAAAAGGCACCAAATAACACTATAGTTACTGGTGAAAAGGAAGCGCTTACATTTTTATAGGTGAATGATTATGATGATTTCAGAACGACAAGACAAAATATTAGCATTGATTCAAAAACGCGGTCGCATATCAATCCGCGAGCTGCAAGAACTGCTATTAGTGTCTGTATCAACAATGCGACGAGATTTGGACAAGCTAGCAGACGAAGGGCTAGTGAAACGAATTCATGGTGGGGTCGAACTGCTAAGTCAACACCCCACGCTACAACCCGAAATTGCCATTGCCGACAAAACCAAATTGAATCAACCAAGCAAACAACAAATTGCCCTGACCGCAATTGCCCAACTGCAAGGAGGTGAAACACTTTACCTAGATGCAGGTACAACAACTGGGGCCATGATTACATTACTTGGCCAAGTGACGCCAGCGCCTTTGGTCGTTACTAATTCAGTTCACCATGCATCGCAGTTAGCTGATTTAATGGTGCCGGTAGTTGTCATTGGCGGTCAAGTAAAGCTATCTACTAACGCAACTGTGGGTATGACAGCGGCTGAACAACTCGGACAACTTGCCTTTGATGTAAGTTTTATTGGTGCTGATGCGATTGACCTTACTGCAGGGATTACGACACCTGACTTAGAGGAAGCGGCCATCAAGCGTTTGGTTATCGCACATTCACGGCATGCATTCGTTTTGGCAGACGCCAGTAAGTTTAATCAACGGGCATTTGCCAAAGTAGCTGACTTGGAAGAAGTAACGATTATTACTGAACCAAATTCGGCAACAGAATTGGCTTCATATCAGACAAAAACACAATTAAAGATCGGAGACCAATCATGATTTATACAGTCACACTCAATCCATCGATTGATTACGTGATGGCAGTGCCCGACTATATCAGTGGTGCGACTAATCGGGCCCAGACCACTAATGCTTATCCTGGTGGTAAAGGGATTAATGTCAGCCGGATTTTAGAAGCTAATCATATTAATAATCAGGCGTGGGGGTTTCTCGGGGGATATACCGGTGCTTTTATCGCAACAACATTACAACATTTAGCCATTAAAACTGACTTCACACCAATTCAAGGCACAACTCGGATCAATGTGAAATTAAAGTCTCGCCAAGAAACTGAGATAAACGCATCGGGACCTCAAATCACTGATGCTGAATGGCAGACTTTTAAACAACAATTTTCAAAATTGCAACCGGCAGATACCGTTGTATTTTCCGGTAGTTTACCTAGTACGCTACCACACGATGCTTATCAACAATTAATTCAGCTGGTGGTTAGTAAACAAGCTAATTTTATTATTGATACGACAGGCGATGATTTAAAACAAGCATTGGCTCTGCACCCGTTATTGGTCAAACCCAATCGTGACGAAGTGCAAGCACTATTTGAACTGACAGATATCAGTTTGAACAGTTTGAAAATCGCTGGTCAACAATTAATTGCTGGCGGTGCCCAACAAGCAATTATTTCGCTCGGTGGTGATGGCGCATTACTATTTGCCAATAACCATGTGTACTTTGCTGAACCAATCGCAGGGGACTTACAAAACTCAGTTGGGGCTGGGGATTCGATGATTGGTGGTTTCTTAGCACAGTGGACAATTGAAGAAGACCCGGTGACTGCATTTAAATTGGGGGTCGCAAGCGCAACCGCAACGGCATTTAGCGAAGATATTGCCACGCAAACAAAAATTAGGTCCATCTTGGATCACGTACACATAACTGAAATTGGTTAATTAAACGGGGGATTAATCATGCAAATTAATGATTTGCTAGCGGCAGAGACAATGATTTTGAATCTGGCCGCCACAGACAAAATTGGGGCTTTTAAGGAAATGATTGCTGGTTTGAAACAAGCAAATCGGATTTCAAGTGAGGCTGATTTCTTAGAGGGGATTTTGGCACGGGAGGCACAAACGTCAACAGGTTTAGGTGATGGGATTGGCATTCCACACGCAAAGAATGCAGCGGTGCTTCAACCAACAATCGTATTCGCCCGTTCTGAAACGGGGGTTGCGTACGATGCGCTAGACGGTCAACCAGTGCACTTACTCTTTATGATTGCTGTCCCAGACACGGCTAGTAATACACATCTGGAAGCACTGGCTAATTTGTCACGATTCTTGTTACGTGATGGATTTACAACCCAATTAATGGCCGCCAAAACACCGGCTGAAGTGCGCCGATTATTTGATGAATCATCGCCAAATACCTCGGGAGAAGACGGGGGGATAGCTAATGAGGACGCACCGTTGTTAGTTGCCGTGACGGCCTGTACAACCGGTATTGCGCATACCTATATGGCTGAGGAATCATTAAAAAAGCAAGCTGCTGCAATGGGCGTGCGCATTAAAGTTGAAACGAACGGTGCCAGTGGTGTTGGGAACAAACTGAATGCGCAAGATATCGCGGCAGCCGACGGCGTCATCATTGCGGCAGACAAAAAAGTTGACATGGCCCGTTTTGCAGATAAGCCACTGATCAACGTACCCGTTGCCGAGGGGATTCGTCATCCTGAAAAACTGATTACCCAGGCCTTAGATAGTCATGCACCAATCTATCAAACAGCGGAAACAGTCACGCATTCGGACACGACCGAGAAGCTGTCCCTTGGTAAGGCGTTTTACCGTCATCTCATGAGTGGTGTCTCAAGCATGCTACCATTCGTCATTGGTGGTGGTATTGCGATTGCTCTGGCTTTTTTAATTGACCAAACACTCGGCGTTCCCCAATCCGCTTTATCGCAACTCGGAACTTACCATCCCGCTGCTGCATTCTTTAAGCAAATTGGTAATACCGCTTTTAACTTCATGCTCCCAGTCCTGGCTGGGTACATTGCTTATTCAATCGCTGAAAAGCCAGGACTAGTGGCTGGTTTCGTGGCTGGTGCGCTTGCTGCAAATGGGTACAGCATTTTCAATGTTGGCTTGAACGCTTCACACCAACCTGTGCCATCAGGATTTTTAGGGGCATTGGTCGGCGGATTCTTGGCTGGTGGTGTCATGTTAATGCTTAAGCGAGCCTTCGCATTTTTGCCAAAAGCCCTAGATGGCATCAAGTCAATTCTATTTTTCCCAGTCCTGGGTGTTATCGTAACAGGCTTTTTAATGTTGCTGATCAACATTCCAATGTCGGCCATTAACAGTGGCTTGAACGGCTTTTTATCTAGCTTGAATGGTACTAACGCCATCCTACTAGGTGCACTACTCGGCGGGATGGAAGCAATCGATATGGGTGGTCCAGTTAACAAAGCCGCCTATGTCTTTGGAACCGGTACACTTGCCGCTAGTGTTGCAACCGGCGGGTCAACTGTCATGGCCGCCGTCATGGCTGGTGGAATGGTGCCGCCATTGGCAATCTTTGTCGCAACATTATTGTTCAGACATAAGTTCAGTCAAAAGAACCGCGAAGCCGGCCTAACCAACATTGTCATGGGATTAAGTTTCATCACAGAAGGGGCGATCCCATTTGCAGCGGCTGATCCAGCGCGTGCCATCCCAAGTTTTGTTGCTGGTTCAGCGTTGGCAGGTGGATTAGTAGGCCTAGCAGGGATTAAATTATTGGCACCTCACGGCGGTATCTTCGTGGTTGCCTTAACAAATTCACCATTGTTGTACTTGCTCTTCGTAGCCATTGGTGCAATCGTAGCGGGCGTCATCTACGGGTTACTAAAAGCACCTGACGCGGATTAAAAGAAATGGGGGACATTATCATGTCTTTAAATTGGGGAATTATTGGTACTGGCACGATTGCCAACGAAATGGCAGCAAGTTTATTAGCGCACCAGCAACCGGCTATGGCTGTGACGGCTCGAGATCAAGCAAAACTGACATCCTTTGCGGAACAGTATCAAATTCCAAAAACCTACGAGACAGTCGCGGATTTATTAGCCGATGAAACAATTGATGCTGTCTATATTGCAACGCCACATAATACACACTTTGACTTTATCAAACAGGCTTTGGCGCATCATAAACATGTGTTAGCAGAAAAAGCGATAACTGTCTCTAACGAAGAGTACACTATCGTTCGAAAGTTAGCCCAGGACGCTGGATTAGTTCTCTTAGAGGCGATGACACCAGTACACATGCCACTTTTCAAACGACTTCGTGAACTCATTAATCAAGGCGCATTGGGGCAGATTAAGGTGATTAACACAACTTTTGGTAGTCATAAGCCTTACGATCCAAAAAATCGATTCTTTAATCCTGATTTAGCAGGTGGGGCACTACTTGATATTGGTGGTTATGCAACACAGGCCTCTGTCTACTTTATGAACAGTACGCCAAGTAGGGCAAACTCGATGATGGTCCCTTTTGAAACCGGTGTTGATGAACAATCAGTGACGATTCTAGCAAATGACAATCATGAAATGGCGACCATCACATTATCAATGCAAGCTAAGCAACCTAAGGCCATTACAATTTCTGGCACTAAAGGGTACCTACGTATACCAGATTTCCCACGCGCTGATGCCGCCATTTGGTATCACACCGATACCGGCGAGTCAGAAGCGATTGCGTTAGGAAATTCTGCAGATGCTTTGTGGTATGAGATTTCAGATTTTGAGCAAGCAGTACAAGACCCAAAAATTGCTCTCGAATTTACCAATTTAACAGGGATGCAGTTCGAAACCTTAAGTAAAATTCAACAAGAATGGTAATAATTGCATTATTTAGCGGCGTTGCGCACAACGCCGCTTTTTATTGTTAAAATGAATACGAAAGATACGGAGGGGCAAGATGAGCGAAAAAGAACGTATAACAATAAATGATATCGCCCGTCTAGCCGGCGTCGGGAAAAGCACCGTCTCACGTTATTTAAACAACGGGTCAATTAGCGCAAAAACGCGGGCTAAGCTAGATGCTGTCGTCAAAGAGTATGACTATGAACCCAATCGATTTGCCCAAAGTTTGAAAAAAACTTCCAGTGGCATGATTGGGGTTGTGGTCCCCACATTTGCCTCATTTGCTTTGACGGAGATGATGCGTGGCATGGATGATGTTAATCAAGGAGATTTTTTCTTAACCATCAACACCTATCACGATGCCAAGCGCCAAGTTGAAGCGGTTAAGCAGCTTGCCCAACAAAATGTCGATGGTATCGTCGTGATGACTGGGCAAATTACTAACGAGATGACTACTGTGCTACAACAAGTATCCGTACCCGTTGTGGTGCAGGGACAACCGTCACGACACTTTGAAACTGTTAACGTTGATAACCAACATGCCGGCGAGTTACTCGTGCCATTAATTGCTAATGTTAAACCAACGGATGTGTTGTTACTTGGTGTTGATCCAACTAGTGACTACAATGTTGGGCAAACACGGTTCAACGCGATAATTCAAGCTTTAGACAACAACATGCAACGTCTTTACACAACATTTGATCGTACTGAAACGGCTGAAATTATGCGTAACTACCTCGAGACACATTCGTCACCCAAATACATCATTGCAGCAACTGACACGATTGCGTTAGGGGCACTAGCAGCATTGCAAGAGCAGCACATCGCCGTACCTGCAAACACCAAAATCGTCGCGTTTGACAATACACCGGCTGCCGAAATCGTGACACCAGGTTTAAGCACGGTTAGTTTCGATTATTTTGCGTTAGGCCAATGGCTATATCACCGTTTAAAGGATCTATCTCAAGCAGAACCTGTCTTAACTGATCCCTTACTACGCGGCGAGTTGGTGCGTCGCAGTAGTTGGTAACGCCAATAAATGAAAAGATATCTTAAACTTCCAATTCACTCGGGAGACACTATGTCATAATGAGTTTCTGGAGGTGTGGTATGAAAGCAGCAATTATTAACCAATATGGGGATAGCAATGAATTATCGGTTGTCGATGATTATGTCAATCCAACCATAACTGACGATCAAGTATTGATTAAAACCTACGCAACGAGCGTCAATCCAATTGACTACAAAGCCCGTCAAGGCGCGTTGAAAAGCATGTTTAATTGGCAATTTCCCGTCGTCTTAGGCTGGGATATCGCTGGCATTGTAGTTGAAATTGGCGATGATGTCACTGATTTTACCGTTGGCGATCGTGTATTTGCACGACCTGACATGGATGATACCGGTGCTTTTGGGTCTTACGCGACGTTAATGGCGGTAAACGCTGACAAAGTTGCCTTGATGCCTGAAACGATGTCATTCGCGGAAGCTGCAGCGTTACCATTGGCTGGTGAAACAGCCTTACAAATGTTAAACGAGCTACACGTGACGGCCGGTTCTAAAGTATTGATTCAGGCCGGGGCTGGTGGTGTTGGTATTGTCGCCATTCAGCTTGCAAAAGCGCTTGGTGCAACTGTTGCCACAACAGCCGGTCCCGAAAACGCAACGTTTGTGCGTCACTTGGGCGCAGATATTGTCATTGATTATCACCAAAAAGCTATCACCGACGTTATCAGTCAATATGATGCGGTTCTAGACAGTGTTGGTGACATTGATGCTGGATTAGCTGTTTTAGCACATGGTGGCCGAATTGTGACGATTTCAGCAAAACCGACATCTGAACAGTTAGCAGCAGCCGCAGCCAACGATCAAACGTTACTGGCTGGTTGGTTACAACCAAATGGGCAGGATTTAGCCAAGCTAGCGGCGTATTATCAAAACGATGCCTTAAAGATTGTCATTGACTCAAAGTTTCCGTTTACAACGGCCGGCGTGCGGGCCGCGCACGAACGTATTGAATCACATCATGCACGTGGCAAAGTAGTGATTGAAATGATTGCGGAATAAACTAATTAAACACCAAGATAGGCTAGTTGTCGTATCTTGGTGTTTAATTTTGCAAGCAATGTCGTGTTTACAGAAAACAGACTTATTCTAGTTTACATAATATATATTATCGTGAGTTGAACTAAAGTAGGTAAATGACCCCAAAGTATTTGATTATTGATAAACGATTCAAACTAATTGTCAATTATAAGCTCTATAATCAAAACATGATCGTTCTATAAGCCGCTGCAATTATCATGATTAAATTAAAAACGCTACCGGCCGCAATTTCGGCAAGTAGCGTTTTTTACTAAGTTAAATTACATAAACAACATGCGGAAGATTTCTTCGAACATGAAACCGATCAATCCTGCTGATGGCACTGTAATAATCCAGGCCATCACAATGTTCTTTAACGTACTCCATTTTACGGCACGAATATCATCAGATGCACCCGTTCCAGCAATTGCTGACGTAACCGTGTGCGTCGTTGAAATTGGCGCGTGAACAAAGTACGCAGAAATGAACAACACTGCTGATGAAACGGCTTCTGCCACGAATCCTTTTTGTGGACTCAATACCGTAATCTTGCTACCCAACGTGTGAATAATGCGTTGTCCACCGGCCATTGTTCCAGCTGAGATGGCCAAAGATGCCATCAAGATAATTTGTAGCGGAATTTCCGTTTGTCCAGGCTTAATGCCAAAGAAACCAACCGGGGCAGCCGCCATAAACATCAATCCCATTGACTTTTGAGCGTCTTGCAAACCGTGTCCCAAAGCCAATGAAGCGGATGTGAAAATTTGAGCACTTCGGAAAAACTTATCCGTTTCCTTTAAATTAGCCTTTTTAATGATCTTATTCAAAATAACCATGATTATAAGTGCAAGACCAAATCCGACAACTGGCGACAACACCATGGGATCAATCACCTTTTCAACGACTTTGGCTAACTTAATGTGTACATCATTACCGGCAATTTGTTCAGCCAAACCAGCTCCCATCAACCCACCAATAATCGCGTGAGTTGATGAAGATGGTAGACCAAACCACCACGTAATCAAGTTCCACCCAATTGCACCAAGCAAGGCGGCAATAACCAAGAATAATTGCTGCTCAGCGCTCACTTGCGTCATATCAACGATGTCACGTGCAATAACCGCAGCGACGGCCGTTCCCATCAAGGCCCCAATCAAGTTCATCCCGGCAGCCATGATAATTGCCGTCCTTGCCTTCAAAGCACCTGTTGTAATAGCCGTAGCGATTGCATTCGCTGCGTCGTGGAATCCGTTAACCCCATCAAAGATCAGGGCCACGATAATCACCACAACTGCTAGTACGTAGACTTCCATATTTGTCTCCTGAAATAAATACTAGTTTTAATTTTTTTATTTGTTAAAAAAACAACAGAAATAATTATATCAGTAAATACGCGGTTTCCTGGATTTTGTAACAAAATTTACAGTGCCGGTTCGCTTCGTAATGAATCATTAAAACATATTATTTAAACCATATGAAAAGCATACACAGGAATTAGACTATATTTATAAATCACGTTAAGGAAAAAAGGTATGCGTTCTAAAATACTAATAAGTACCACCCTTGTGACAACAGTCTTGGCTGCTGGCCTAATCGGTGCCAAACTTGGGTCGAATTCATTGAAAACGGCACCTGCAACAAATCATCGTACGTCATCAGCAAAACAGGTAAACAATCCGCCGGCGTCTTCACCAGCTATAAAGCATTCGGCAGTAGCCAGTACTTCATCCCCATGGTCAGCTAATAAAAGCCAACAACTGGCTAAATTTATGCTGAATTGGGTAAGTCAAATGGGTCAACACTACGAGTCATATTACCCTGGTCATGATTTTAATCTATACGGTGTCATATTCCCAACACCCCTCACGAACGGTACCATGAACATGCACCCTGCAGTAGATGATCATGCTATTGATTTGCAATGGTCCGACGATGGCACTGGTAATCATGACTATAACTTGGTTGCCGTCTATGGCGGCAGTGCCAGTTCGAACGACAGATATCCAGTGTTAACAATGTACCTATTCACCCTTCATAACGAAAAACCTGAAGTTCTTGTCACGCAACAAAATCAAGGTAATCCTGAAGGTTACTTGTATTTCAAGCCAACTGACAATCAAGCCCTTGCATCTGGGTTTGCATCGATTGTTAATCACAACTAAAAAGTAGTCATCGCGCAAACTGTACGATGACTACTTTTTTAGAACGCTATCTACTTTAACTTTCATACTTGTGTTTATTATTTACAAATTCCAACCAAATTCATCATAAAAAGAATCATTGGTCAGATTATTCAAAACTGTCTGTCTATCGCTA
The DNA here is from genome assembly GCF_000193635.1 of Weissella cibaria KACC 11862. Taxonomy (GTDB): domain Bacteria; phylum Bacillota; class Bacilli; order Lactobacillales; family Lactobacillaceae; genus Weissella; species Weissella cibaria. The sequence goes on from NZ_AEKT01000048.1 coordinate 55,629, forward strand.
ATTAAATTAGCCGGTAAATCATTCAAATCAAACCATTGCAACGCCGCGTTTTTATTCGGTTCCATGATTGAAGGTTTGTCAGTAAAATTTTTAACCTTAAAATATACATACATATATTCAAGACCACTTTCGACGTCCTTTTTGTGAACAATCGACACAAAATTTATATTTTCTAGTTTGACTATTACCCCAAGCTCTTCTTTAATTTCACGTTGCATGGCCATTTTAAGTGATTCTCCACTCTCCAGATGGCCCGCTGCCCCCAAATCATAGAACCCATCCATGTAGCCCGTGTTAATCCTTTTCTGTAGCAAAACCTTATTATCCATTTGAATAATCGCAAGTACTGCAACCCTGACTTTAAACCGATCTTCCGCCAACTGTTCTCCCCCCTGTTTCTAATCTTTTAAACACCGTAATTTAATTATACACTAACCAATTAGCGATTAATAAAGCAAAAAAAGCGAGCATTCCTCTCGATAAGAAGTTGCTCGCTCTTTGTTATTTCAAATAGTAACGCATAAAGAATGTGCCATTATCACCAAAGTAATAACGGATGCCGTTGATTGTCTGCCATCCTTGCACAGCACGTCCTTGATTGTCCGTGTAGTACGTATAACCCCAAGCATGACGCCAACCGGCATTTTGGCGCACACCATCAACAAACCAGTAGTATGTGCCCATATAATGCTTAAAGCCGGTGTACAATTGCCCATTCTCATACCAACGATAACCACCATTCAACGCTGAACCATCGTAAATATAGCCATTCGCAGTTGCTTTAGTTTTATTCTGACGGGTGTTGACTGGATTATCTCGTAAGTAGTACGTGTTATTATCACCAAAATAGTATTGCTTGCCAGCAATCGTTTGCATGCCTTGCACTGCTCGGCCATTTGCATCCGTATAATAGGTCATCCCCCACGCGCTCCGCCAACCAGCATTCTGACGCACACCATCGACAAACCAGTAGTATGTACCCATGTAAAACTTAAATCCGGTATATAGTTGACCATTGTCATACCAACGATAACCACCATTTGCTGCTGAACCATCTTTCAAATAACCAGAAACTTTACCACGCAGGTAGAACGTCTGGTCATTGCCAAAGTCGTACGTGATCCCATTAATTGTCACCAGGTGGCCTTCCACGCTTCGACCATCAGCACCTAGATAATAGGTCTTCCCCCATTCGGTCGCCCACGTGTTTGTTTGTCGAACACCATTTATAAAATAATAATTTGCCCCAAAATAATTACGGAACCCGGTATATAGCTGGCCATTCTCATACCAACGCCAATCACGATTAGCAGTAAACACATACCCTGACAGTGGTTGGTTCGTCGTCGCATCAGTTGTAACTGTGTCAGCTTTTGCCTGTCCAGCAACTAGCAAACTCATCACGACCACTACCAAACCCAAAACACTAAACTTTAACTTCATGATGCTTCGTCCTTTGTTTTTATCTATCAACATTCTAACGCAATCCGACGACTATCGTGATAGAGTGCTAAAAACCGGACATAATTCTTACAGTTTTCTAACGGTATCCGCTGTTTATTGGCAAACAAAAACCACAGATAGCAACCTACCTGTGGTTTTCTTGATGCCCATCAATTAGTGTAAGGATTTAATAATTAAAGTAGCGTAGTTGTGGTTTGTTTCGTGACGGGCATCAATCCGCTAATCGCCTAAGTCTTCCCCTTGTGTCGCGATGACCTGCTTATACCAGTAGAACGAATCCTTGCGCAACCGTTCGCCAGATCCTTCACCCATATCATCCAAATCAACGTAAATATAACCATAACGCTTCTTCATCTCACCAGTACCTGCTGAAACAATGTCGATAGGTCCCCATGACAAGTAACCGATTACCGGAATACCATCATTGACGATTGCTTTTTCAACTTCAGCAACGTGAGCTTTAAGATAATCAATACGGTATGGGTCGTGTACTTGACCATCAACGATTTCATCGTAAGCACCAAACCCGTTTTCAACAATCATAATTGGTAGATATGGATACATATCATTTAGTTCATTTAATGCGTAACGCAAGCCTTGTGGATCAACTGCCCAATCCCAATCATTCACCTTCACGAAATCGTTCTTCACAACCTCAACGTCAGCTGGATGATCAATTTCGGCGTCTTGTTCCGACGTTGCGCGAACGGTTGTCGAGTTATAGTACGAAATGGCCATGTAATCTACGGTACCAGCCAATAAGTCAGCCCGATCTTCATCTGTAATATCTGGTCGGATACCAGTCCGCCTAAAGAATGCCTCCAACTCGGCTGGATAAGCACCACGAACGTGAACATCAGTAAACCAGTCACGTGCCTGACGCGCCTTTTGGAAAGCCAGCATATCGGCAGGCTTTGGACTAGCCGGATAGAGAGCGGCCACGTTGACCATCCCCCCAATCACGAAATCAGGATTAATCTCATGACCAATTTGGACCGCCTTTGCTGAGGCAACCAACTCATAGTGCCCGGCCTGCATCATAGCTGCTTGCTTATCAGCCAGTGTTGCCTTGTCATCAAATTTCAGTCCCGAATTCGTCCACACCATAAACTCGAAAAATGGATTGTCTGAGACGGCGGCTTGATTTGAAATTTCATTGTGCGTCATCCAGTACGTAACCTTATCACGATAACGCTCAAAGACTACCTTGGCATAATTTACGAACAAATCAATCACCCGGCGATCTGACCAACCGCCATACTCAGTGACCAAATGATACGGCATTTCAAAGTGGTTCAATGTTACGACTGGTTCAATGCCATGCTTATGCATCTCGTCAAACAAATCATCATAGAATTGCAACCCTTCCTCGTTGGGTGCTGCATCATCACCATTTGGGAAAATACGTGTCCAGGCAATCGATGTTCGGAAGGCCTTAAACCCCATTTCACCCATTAACGCCAGATCTTCTTTATAGGTATGGTAGAAATCAATACCATGATGATTTGGATAATTCAATCCATCTACTACGCCGTTCGTAATCTGTCGTGGCTCAGTATGACTACCTGCTGTCAAAATATCAGCGATAGATACGCCCTTGCCACCTGCTTGCCAGGCCCCTTCTGCTTGGTGGGCAGCAATTGCACCACCCCAAAGAAAGTCGTCTTGTAACTTAATTCCCATGTCATGTCCCCCGATACGTATGACTGCATTTGCTATACCTCTATTGTAAGCGCTTTCCGGATTGAAAGGGGGCGTTTTTTGACTTTAATTATCGCTTTTTTTGCGAAATCAAAAAACGACCGACATTTAGCAGCGTCGATCGTTTTCAGCAAATACTTTAGTTTTCAGTCGTTACGGCCTGTTGCAGGATGGCCGGCCAGTCAAGACGTAATTTAGCACCGGATGCCTTGGCATGGCCACCACCATTAAAGGCGGCCGCCACAAGCGATACATCAACATCCTTATCCTTAGCAACACGGAATGATAATGCACCATTATTAATCACTAAGCCGAAATCAACGTCTTGTAATGATGTCAATGCATTACCAATTTCAGACATTTGCTTTGACGCTGTCACATACGCATAGTGGTAGGTAGTGTCGCCAATCGTCAAATCACCAAACTCCGCAGCTTCCGCTTTTTTCAAGACATAGGCTGCATTAGCTGCCATGCGGTCATCTACCAGTCCCATGATGACCGGTGAGAAAATTTTAATCAGCAGCTCACGTGGCTTCTCATCTGATGAAATCGATGCTTCCTTAGCAGCCGTAATGAGCGTACTAAAACGTTCGCGACCCAAAAAGTACAACACCTCATTCAAAACTTGCGCAGTTGAACCTGTCGCTACGTCATCATCATATGCCGCATCCTGCCACATCCAGGTATCATATAAATTCGTTAGTGTCACTAGGGTTTGCCAAAATGGCAATGTGGTAAAAGCCGCTCGTTGATCTTTAAATACCAACTCGGTCGCCGAAGATGTCCCCGTATCGTCAGTAATAAACCGAGCCACCGTCGTCGCCTCAGCCCACACCGGTGCATTCGAAACGTGGTGGTCATAAACGACTGGCTGGATACCCGTTACTTGGTTGAATTGCAGTAACATTTGCATTGATGGGGTATTGTCTAACAGCATCACGTGTGTCGGTTTACGCACCTTGTCTGCTACAATATCATCCAGCACTTGCTTCAGGACAGCATCAATACCGGGTGCCCCAGCTTCAGCGTACAGAATAGTGGCGTCTGATTGACTAGTTTGGGCTGCCGTTAAGCCGGCCATGACCCCATCTAAATCAGTATGGGTCACAATTAAAGTCGTTTTCATCGTATCTTCCTTTCGAAGTGAAACCTTACCGTCTATTGTACGCATCTTCAGGTCAGTTATGCAAAAAGATTAGTGCACGGACGCAAAACATCATAAATTCACCATTATCTTGTCGAAATTATCGCCAGCTTTCACAACACGCCTTTCTTAGACTTATTTTTAAGGAAGACGTTATGATGAAACATGAAATCAATTTTTGCTGGCGAACCACCTGCCTGGTTTTGCTTGCTTTCGGGGGATGTATCTTGTCGTCGCGCTATCTATATCGATTAGACGTGGCTTGCTACCTACCACTACTTGCTAGTATCTGTGGTAGTCTGATTATTGGCGTATGGCTAGCCGCTGGTCTAGTCTGGTTACTCACGAATAAATAACGACACTAAAAAACCGGGTAATGGCTATGTGCCAATTAACCCGGT
>NZ_AEKT01000047.1 GCF_000193635.1 Weissella cibaria KACC 11862
GTCTAAAATAAAGTATAAACATCGATGATGGCATTTGACGTACCCAGGCAACTTAATCTCGTGCTAAAATAGCCAGGTCATGTGTTAAAGTACAGACACCAATGATACCTAATAAAAAACGAAAGGAGCGAGCGGCGCGATGAAAGTCTCATATCATGTCAAACAAGGTCATAACCAGATTAGTGATGATCAACGGGCTGTTGAGATTCCAATCGTTTTGGCTGTGATAACGCATGTAATCGATTTATTTGCGCCATTATCAGAAACGGCCTTAAAGTACATTGGCTATTTAGCGATTGCTTTAGTGGCCTTAGCAATCTTTCGCTTCTTAATTACGGTATTTATGTATTGGGCAATGAGTCGGTGGCGTAATAAAAATCCGGATAACTATCAAAACCAAGATTATGTGTTCGAGATAGACAATGGGATGACGCGAGATACACAAACTGAGTACGAGACTATCCTCGTTGAGGCTGAACAGTATTATAAGGCATACAGGGGATTGGTCATCAAAGGTATTGTAGAAATTCTAATTATGTTAGTCATTGTCTTTCTAATTAAATAAATCGTTCTGGGCACAAATCTGCTAAATTAATATTGGCAGATTTGTGCTCCTTTTGTTTTTGTAAAGCATGTCCTTACAAAACTAACATCTAATCTAGACAGAACCCCGGCAAAGTCGCTACAAATTACCTCTATACTAATAAGTGTCGTAGGGGAGAACGTCTCTAACTGCTACTACTACCAAGCTTCAAACCTGCGACCTAACTCGAATAATATCTAGTCATACGTTAGGAGATTGTCATGAAGGGTAAGTTGTATCTTGCTGTGGGGAGTTCTGTTGCATTAGTATTAGCCGGGGGATTGGTAAGTGGAGGCGTTGTACATGCAGCCTCTGATAGTCGCGTCATGGCGGTTGGGTCAACAGCCCTACAACCGCTAGCTGCGCAGGCTGCCGAAATGTTTGGAGAGAAACATGCCGGTGTAAATGTCGTTGTTCAAGGTGGTGGATCAGGTGCCGGTCTAAGCCAAGTTGGTAAAGGCGGTGTCACAATTGGTAATTCTGATATTTTTGCTAGCCAAAAAGATGGTGTTGATGCAAAGAAGTTGAAGGACCATAAGGTGGCGGTTGTCGGTATCGCACCAGTTGTGAATGATGACATTAAAGTTAAGTCGTTAACGATGGATCAGTTACGTGATATCTTCTCAGGTAAGATTACGAACTGGAAGGACGTTGGCGGTCAAGATGAAAAGATTGTCCTAATTAATCGTGCGCAAGGTTCAGGTACCCGGTTCACATTCGAACACGAAGTCATGAACGGTGAGGATACAAAGACTGCCCAAGAACAAGACGATAATGGGGCAGTGCAAAAGATTGTCAGCAAGACACCAGGCGCTATCTCATACCTGGCCTTCTCATATACGAGTGGGCCAAATGCCAAGGGCTTACGAACGCTATCAATTGATAAAGTTTCCCCAACTGACAAAAATGTCCGATCAAATAAGTGGCAAATTTGGGCATACGAGCATATGTATACGGTAAAGAAGACTGACAAGAATACCAAGGCCTACATTAAGTTCGTGCAATCTTCAGCAATGAAGAAGACTATTAAGAAACTTGGTTACATTCCAGTTTCTGATATGAACGTTGTTAAGAGTGCTGACGGTGATGTTAAGAAAAGTAAATAAGTAAATGAAATAATTGTCGGCCAGTGAGTCGGCATTTTTTTTGGAATTTTTCATGTGTTAGTCGTCTATAGTTAGTGGAGGTGGTAGTACAAGCATGGATGAATCTGATTTCTATGGTCGCTTGGTACCTGTGCGACACGACCAAATACCAGCATTACCCGAGGGATCCATGACGATACCGGCCATTAAAGATGGGATATGCCAACGATGTGCCACGAAAATCAATACAACCTGGCGCACACCAACAAGTACCTACTGTTGGGCTTGTGCAAATTTAGGTCGGTTGTCAGATGACCAATTTTTAGCAACGATACCAGAGCCAAATGTCTTTGAAACAGATGCAATGCCCTGTCAGTGGCAAGGTGAGTTAACGCCGGCCCAACGCCGAGTGGCAGATGAACAGGTACAGGCACTCAATGCAGGGCGTTCACACTTAACCTATGCAGTAACTGGAGCGGGAAAGACCGAAATGCTGTTTCCCATGTTGACCGTGGCTTTACAGGCAGGAAAGCGCATTGCCTTAGTATCGCCACGAGTGGATGTGATTGTGGAGTTAGCGCCACGTTTACGTGAGGCGTTTAAAACGGATTTCGTGGTACTTTATGGCGACTCACCAGAGACGTATCGTTACACACAGTTGGTGTTAGCCTCTACGCACCAGTTGCTGCGTTTCCGGGCAGCCTTTGATGTGATTGTTGTGGATGAAGTAGATGCGTTCCCTTACGCTGAGAATGTCCAATTAGAAGGTGCTGTTCAGCGAGCGACTAAACCACAAGGGTGTCATTTTTATCTCACGGCAACCCCAAGTGCGCGACTCTTACGTGACGTTAGCAAACAACGATTGCGGATTAGTTTGTTGCCTCGCCGGTATCATGGGCAGCCGTTACCGAATTTTACGATTATTAAAATTGGCAATTGGCGCAAAAAATTATCGTGGCGTATTCAGCGCATTCTCCGTGAGTACGTTATATCAAAACAACGCTTTCTAATTTTTGTGCCCCATGTTGCTGATTTAACGGCGACGCTGAACGAGATAACACGGTTGCAGCCATCACTTAAAATTGCGGCCACACACGCTGGTGATCCTGATCGGCAAGGGAAGGTACAGGCGATGCGGGCAAGTGAGTTGCAAGCATTGATTACGACAACCATCTTGGAGCGTGGGGTGACGTTTAAAGGCATTGATGTGATGATTCTGGGCGCTGACGATCCTGTTTTTAGTCAAGCTGCCTTAATTCAAATTGCCGGACGTTGTGGACGTAGCGCTTCTCGGCCAACCGGTAAAGTTTGGACAGGGGTTACCGAACGAACGCGTACGGTCATCCAAGCCCGGAACGAGATTCGGTATTTAAACATGAAAGGGAAACAGTATGACGTGTGAATTGTGCGGGCGGATACAGCAGGGAGAATGGACCTTGGGTGATTTTTTCATCTTTCATCAACCACAGATGTTGTCAATTTGCGAAGCGTGTCGGCAACAGTTCACCCGGATTACGGGGCCGGTGTGTGCCGAATGTGGGTGTCAAAGCCAAATATCGCCTTGTGCTGAGTGTGAAATTTGGCTGACAGCAGGATACCCGGCCATCCATAATCAAGCTTTATTTGCTTATGACGAGCAGATGCAACAGTACTTTAAGCAGTATAAGTTTCAAGGTGGTTATCATTTAAGGGATGTGTTTCAGGAGATGCTCGCCCAAAGGTTGGTTAAAGTTGCACCGACTATGATTGTGCCAATCCCAATAACAACGGAGACACAAAACCAACGTGGTTTCAATCAAGTGAGTGCATGGTTAGAAAAATGTGAAATAAATGAAATTTTAACTTGTATCTCAACCAGTAAGGCGGTACAATCTATGAAAACACGGCGGGAGCGTTTACAGACAACGCAGCCGTTCTGTCTCGTCACAGAAAATCTTGATTTAACTGGACAAAGAATTTGTATAGTTGATGATGTTTGTACGACAGGACGCACGTTGCGACACGCATCGTCGTGTTTGTATGAAAGTGGTGCGACCCAAATATGCACAGTCACGTTAGCAAGATGATATGTTCATGAAGAGAGTATGAAAACGCTTTCTTTTATTGTCATATTGGTGTTACAATATAGTTACCGAAAGGACATCTAGACAGATACTTTGGGAACTGCGTGATCACGTGTTATGGGGACATAGCATCACGCAAATCTAGTCAGACAGGAGACAGGATTATGCTAGAATTTAAGGTACGTGGTGAGAACATTGAGGTCACTGATGCAATGACCGACTACATCGAGAAGCGTTTGTCACGCTTGGAGCGTTACTTGAACGATGACGCAAAGTATGTTGCCCACGTTAACGTTCGTTCATACAAGGAAGGTACGTTCAAGACTGAAGTTACGATTCAATTGCCATACTTGTTGTTGCGTGCTGAAGATACGCAAGCCGACATGTATCAAACAGTTGATTTCGTTTCTGAAAAGTTGGAGCGTCAAATTCGTAAGTACAAGACTAAGGTCAACCGCAAGTCACGTGAGAAGGGCTACAAGGGCATTGAAGAATTGGACTTTGCAGCTGCACCGGAAGAACTTGAGGCAGAAGAGTCTGAAGCCTTGGACATTGTACGTACAAAGCATGTTGCTTTGAAGCCAATGGATGCTGAAGAAGCAGTTTTGCAAATGGAATTGTTGGGCCACGAGTTCTTCATTTTCCAAGATGCTGAAACTGATACGGCTGCTGTCGTATACAAGCGTCGCGATGGCAAGTATGCCTTGTTGGACACTGAAGCATAATTACTAAGAGATTAGGCGTTACGCATAAAACCTATAATAAAGTGGTGTGGTTATGGGGCACAGCACATAAAAAATAAAACCGCTGATTGATGATAGGGCATCAATCAGCGGTTTTTGTTTGATACAGACGTTGACATAAAGTAAGTGAGAGTTTACAATCAATACTGTTAGAAAACAATGAGAAACAAAGTGATCAGGAAAGTATTTGTCGTTCGCCAAACAGAGAGCTGTTGGTTGGTGTGAAACAGTTGGGGAGACGACAAAGAAAATGGCCTGTGATTGGAAATCGTAAGTGGCAAGTTCATGAGCGATTTACGGGTTGGTCTCCGTTAACGGACACGCGTATCGTCATCGCATCATGTCGCGCTCTGACCGCACGTTGTAAGGTTGACCCGGGTAACTGGGGCAATAAAGATAGAATGGTAACACGACAAGCTCGTTTCTATTCCAGTAAGTAACTGGGTAGGAACGGGCTTTTTTGCATAGAAAGGAATAGACAAATGACAGCACTAAACTTCGATACAATCGCACTTCATGGTGGCTACACGCCCGACGCTGAGGCCCACGCAACCAGCGTGCCAATTTATCAAACCACCTCGTATGTTTACGACAGCGCAGAAGATGCGGCAGAACAATTTGCTTTGGATAAGCCAGGACAGCTATACACCCGTTTCACGAATCCGACGACCGAAGTGCTTGAAAAGCGGTTGGCTGAGCTTGAAGGTGACGTTGGGGCCGTTGCCGTTGCATCGGGGATGGCTGCGATTAATTATGCGCTGGAAAATATCACGGTTGCGGGTGATCATTTGGTTGCCGCAAATACGCTATACGGAGGGACCCACAACTTGTTAGCGACGGCGTACCCACGACGCGGCGTGACCACGACATTTGTGGATATCGATGATTTGGTAGCGGTCAAGGCGGCAATTCAACTTAATACGAAGGCGCTTTACATTGAGTTAATTGGTAATCCAAATTCAAACATCGCAGATTTACGAGCCTTAGCCGAAGTAGCGCATGTGGCCGGCATTCCGTTGATTGTAGATAATACATTTGCAACAGCGTACCTTAATCGGGTGTTTGATTTTGGCGCTGATATTGTCGTGTACTCTGCCACAAAATTCCTATCAGGGCACGGAGCTGCGTTGGGTGGTATCGTGGTGGATAGCGGCCATTTTGACTGGACGCAAAATGACAAATTCCCGGGTCTGACAGAACCGGACGAAAGCTATCACGGGTTAGTGTATACCGAAAAGTTTGGCAACGCTGCGTACGTCAATCGGATTCGTTATAATTTGTTGCGGGATTCTGGGGCAACCCTATCGCCATTTAATGCCTGGTTAATTTTGCTGGGACTAGAGACATTATCATTGCGTGTGCAACGCCACGTTGACAATGCCCAGAAAATTGCTGAATTCTTAGCCCAACATCCGGCTGTGGCGTGGGTGAATTATGCGGGATTACCTGACAGCCCATACTATGAGTTGGCGCAAACATACTTACCAAAGGGGCCGGGGTCAATCTTCACCTTTGGGGTTGTTGGTGGGGCGTCAGCTGGTCGAAAAGTCTTGGATAGCGTCCAAGTCTTTACGCACTTCGCTTCGTCTGGTGAAGGAAAATCATCAATTTTGCATCCGGCCTCAACCTCACATGCGCAACTCAGTCCGGCAGAACTGTTGGCATCAGGGACCCGACCTGAAACGCTCCGTTTATCAGTTGGAATTGAGGACGTGGCTGATTTGATTGCGGATCTTGACCAGGCGTTGCAGTTGGCGGTAACTGAATCATAATTGTTTGCCCACCGATGTATGAGGTGGGCTTATTTTGTGGTGGCGAACTGGTATAATAAAAGCATTGTTTAAAAAGTTAACCGCCTAAATGGCAAGAGGAGATTTATTCATGGCTAAGATGAAGTTCGTGTCACCACAACAATATGCAACTAACTTGGGTCAAGTTATCCAATCAACTGAAGATGCTGGTAACAAGGTTGCACCATTCTTCGAGAAGCTTGATGATGCCATTATGGCTGACCAAGTGGCGGACATGCCAAAGGCTGATTTCCAAGAAATTTCAGTTGAATTTGATGAGGCAGTGGCAGTGTACAAGGATGCATCAGCTAAGATTAACGCCATGGCTGCACCCGTTCGTTTGATGGGCTTGCACCAATCAATGAAGAAGACGTTTACGGAATACGCTGCTGCGACTGAAGCAATGGCTGAATCATTGAACGTTGCTGACCAATCAATCGATATGGACAAGTTCAAGCAATCAGAGGCTGATCAAGACTCATTGATGGAGAAGTTCTTGGTACAAGTACGTCGTATTTTGACGACGGCAATGTAATGACGACGGTGGAAAACGACGCACTGACAATTGATATTGCGAGTGCAGTAGCAAAAGAATTAGCGTTGCCACTAACGAAAGTGACGGCGACGTCAGAATTATTGGCCGATGGGAATACGGTGCCATTCGTGGCGCGTTACCGTAAAGAAGTCACGGGAAATTTGGATGAAGTTCAAATCCGTGATATCCAGGCAGTGACGAAGCGCTTAGAAGATTTGCAAGCACGTAAGCAAACCGTTCAAAAGGCAATTGCTGAGCAAAAGGCGATGACGCCTAATTTGCTGAAAGCGTTGGCAGCGGCTGAAACAATGCAAGCAGTTGAAGATATTTATCTGCCTTATAAGCAAAAGCGCCGTACCAAGGCAACGATTGCCAAGGAAGCCGGATTGATGCCATTGGCACAATTGGTGCAAAAGTTTCCAACGACCGGCTTGCAAGCTGAGGCGGCAAAATTTGTGAACCCGGAGAAAGACTTGCCTGATATCGCGGCAGTTATGGCCGGCGTGCATGAAATTTTTGCGGAAGTGATTGGTGAAAATGCAGGGTTACGTGATTGGACACGTAAGTACACGCGTGATAATGGTCACCTAGTCTCGAAGTTGAAGCGTGGTGCGGGTGATAAGGATACCCAGGAAGTCTTTAAGTTGTACTATGAGTTCAGCATGCCAATCAGCAAAGTGGCAAACCACCAAATCTTGGCCATCAACCGTGGTGAAAATGAAGGTGTTTTGTCAGGTAGCATCGAAGCGGACGCTGAAGCGATTGCCCGTTATTTGAAATTCCGTTTGGTTGGTTCAAAAACGGGTGAGGCAGCTGATGTTTTGGTCGCGGCGGCTAATGATGCCTATAAGCGCTTTATTGGTCCCGCTATCGAACGCGAATTGCGCAAAGAACTTTTCGAACGGGCGGCTGGGGATGCAATCAAGGTCTTTGGTACGAATTTGTATCACCTACTAATGGCAGCACCGTTGCGTGGCAGGGTGGTACTGGGATTCGACCCAGGTATTCGAACTGGTTCAAAGTTGGCTGTGGTCGATGAGAACGGTAAGTTCCTAGAAAAGGCGGTTATCTATCCGCACCGTGCTGCCAAGTATGATCCGAAGGGTGCCAAAGAGACGATTATCAAGCTAGTTAAGCAGTACGGTGTTGCACTGGTAGCGATTGGTAACGGGACGGCATCGCGTGAGTCACAAACGTTTATTGCGGACATTATCAAGTCAGACTTACCTGATTTGCAATACGTAGTAGTTAATGAGTCCGGGGCGTCTGTTTATTCAGCTAGCGATGTGGCGCGAGAAGAGTTCCCAGACCTACAGGTTGAGCAACGTTCAGCAATTTCAATTGCCCGTCGTTTGCAAGACCCTATGGCAGAACTCATTAAAATTGATCCGCAGGCGGTTGGTGTGGGGCAATATCAGCACGATTTGCCAACCAAAGAGCTCGATGCTGAATTGGATGCGGTCTTGGAAACGGCCGTTAACCAGGTTGGCGTTAACTTGAATACGGCTTCACCACAATTGTTGACTCATATCGCTGGTTTGACGAAAACCACGGCGGCTAATATTGTGACGTATCGTGACGAAAATGGTCAATTTACATCACGAGCGCAATTAAAGAAGGTGCCAAAGCTTGGTCCTAAGGCATTTGAACAAGCTGCTGGGTTCTTGCGTTTACCAGATGCTAAGAATGCGTTGGATAATACGGATATTCACCCTGAGTCATACAAAATCGCGGAAGTCTTGTTGAAAGAGGCTGGTGTGACAACGCCGGGAGCTGAAGCTGGTCAAGCGTTGCGTCGCTTTAATAACCAAGCTACGGCGGATCGACTTGGGGTTGGGTTACCAACCTTGCAAGACGTGATTACCTCGCTAGGTAATCCAGGACGTGACTTACGTGACGATGCACCAGGAGCGGTCTTGCGTTCGGATGTGCTGTCATTAAAGGATTTGAAGCCGGGGATGCAGTTGCAAGGAACCGTTCGTAACGTGGTTGACTTCGGTGCCTTTGTCGACTTAGGTGTCCACGAAGATGGCCTGGTCCACATTTCACGGATGGCCAAGCGGATGGTCAAGAATCCGCATGAGATTGTGGCCGTTGGTGATATTGTGACAGTTTGGGTCGTTGACGTGGATGTAAAACGTGAACGTATCGGTCTGTCGATGGTTGCACCAAAGGAAAATTAAGCAAAAGAGCGAGCAGAATTGTTCGCTCTTTTTTGATGCAACCGGGTATAATAGCAACAATGAGGAGGAATGAAAACATGGCATTTTTAGACGTATTAAGTAAGGTCGCAAAAACAACTGGTAACGTGGTGTCGGAAATTGGCGCACAGGCACAAAAGGGTGGGGAGTATCTCGCTGATCCTGAGAATCAAGCTAAAATTAATGCAAAAGTTGATGAAATCAAGGATAAGGTGACCGGTCTGTTCGCGAAGGACAAGACAGAACAACAAGCGGAAGAACCAGTTGAACCAGAAGAACGTAAGGATGTTACACCGGCTGATGAAGACATCGTGCTAAAGTATGAGGATGTTGCAGAACCAGATAAGCAACCAGAAGTCTTGCAACCGCGGCAACACAAGGATGACGAGATCTAAGCGACTTGCATATCATCGGTATATCTGATAATATAATCTGTGCTGATAGTTTTAGCACAGACATGCGGTTGTGGCGGAATTGGCAGACGCGCAGGATTAAGGATCCTGTGGTAGAGATACCGTGCGGGTTCGACCCCCGCCAATCGCATAAATAGATTTAGAAACCCCGTTGGATGTGGCATGAATGCCTATCTGACGGGGTTTTTCGTTGGTGAGAGTCTCTGCGATAAGAGTGAGTATTCATAAAGTAACGGACTTTGTTTATTAGATTTTTGATGTATAAATGAATAAAATAGTGTTCAAATTAGCGTAATAAAATTAGCATTGAAGTATGACAATAGTCGGGCTTGATTCGGCAACGACAAACATCAAAAAAGCAGAAATAGAATTATGTTTGAATATTGGAGAGGATTAGCATGAAGATACAAGAAGTACTAGATGTTTTAAAGAACGCTGACTGGGATACCAACTGGTCTAGGCAAATATATGATGTTGAAGAAGGATTGGAGGATAAATATATAAGAAAAGATAGGGAAAAAAGTGCTGAATGTCAGATTCCAATAAAGCACCGAAGGGATTGGATAATACTTTGGGAGATTTATGGAAAAAAGATGTATGGAACAACCAATGCTACTCCTAATCAGCGATTTCACCTTGAAAACTATCTTCAATTTAAATTGCAGGATGGGCTGAAGTTAGATGATGATTTTGAAAAGAAATGTTACCGCTATATTAGGAATGCAGCACTAATTCTTTATATTAGAGAAATTGTTTTTAAAGAAACGGCAGAGTCGCTTAAGCCAATTGCAGAAAAGGTTGTTGAGCACTATAACAACGATAAGGATTTCCCAGCAAACAGCGCTGGGAAATTATCTAAAAGTTGAGTGCATTGTATAGGGCAAGTTAAACCACGTGAGTTCAAGGCACGTAGTTGAGGCTATTTTATCTAGTGTTCTAGTCACATGATTATTTTCAGATGATTTAAGGATTGACCTACCTTTGTGGATTATTCAACTGTGTAAGAAAGTCATATATGAAATAGATTAAGAATCAGTAGGAATGCTGGTTCTTTTTTTGTTCAAAAACCGGCAAATGTCAAAAAATAACTCAGCACTAAGCAAGAAACACCCTTTTTAGAAAGCGCTTACATAATACAATAGACCTCGTAGAAAGATTGTTACGATACGGGGGGTTACATCATGGATAAGCATGGTTGGCTGTTTAAGGCATCGTTGTTATCAATTGCAACGTTGACGAATGCAGCCGCAGCGGTACAGGTAACAGTACCAATGATTATGAAGGATTTACCAAACCAGTCGCAAGCGTCGATTGAATTATTGATGTCAGTGACGAGTTTTGGAATTCTGCTATTTATTTTATTGTCTAACTTTTTAACACGGTTGATTGGTAACAAAAAGACAGTGGTATTAGGTGTGGCAATCGCTGTGATTGCGGGGGTTATTCCCATGTTCACGGAAAACTATGCGGTCTTATTGGCGTCACGTTTCATGTTTGGTGCTGGTGTAGGATTGTTTAATTCATTAGCGATTTCGCTGATTTCGATTTACTACGAAGGCAAAGAACGTGATCGCTTGATTGGTTTTGAGAATGCTGCCGCGGCCGCCGCGACAACCATCTTTACTTGGTTGGTCGGTTATCTGATGTCATTTGGTTGGCACATGACATTTGGTGTGTATGCATTAGGCGTGATTCCACTGATTATGTTTGGCTTGTTTGTTTCAGATAAAACGCCAACGGTTACAGGTGCCTCAACGTCAACGGTTAGTACGCAAAAGCCCAAGCTGAATGCGACGATGATTGGCTATGGCATCTTTATGTTTATTTTGTTCGTGACGTACTTTGGGATGACCGTTAAAATTGCGCCATTATTCGAACAAGCCGGTTATGGGACAGCTGCTGAAGCTAGTTTGATTTCAGGGATTAGCGCCGCTACGGGGTTTGTCGCTGGGGTAATTTTTGGATCAATTAAGCAAATTTTGGGCCGCTATATGATTGGTTTGGGTACTTTAGCAGGGGCCGTGATGGTGCTGGTCTTAAGTATGAGTCAAAACCTGATTTTGTCGGGGGTGGCGATTGCAGTGTACGGATTGGCCTTTGGTATGGCAGTGCCAGCCATTTACTCAGCCGTAGCAGCCAAGACGGACGAAGCCTCACAAAATTTGGGATCAACGATTTTGCTAGTTGCTGTTAATATGGGGGTTTTCTTGAGCCCATATGTGTTCCAACTAATCGCTTCGGCGTTCGGTGACACTTCAGCCGTCTTTAGTATGCGCGTTGACGGTTTGTTGGTGCTGGCATTAGCTGTTATTACTTTGGTGACTGCATCTTTGCAGAAGCCAGAACGTGCACCAAAACCAGTGCATGCAAAGTAGGGGATTATCATGACGAAAAATTATTTAGCAATCGATGTTGGGGGAACACGGTTAAAGGTGGGCTTGATTGACCGCGCCGGAAATATCATTGAAAAGTATAACGAACGCACCGTAACGACTGGATTGCCTGAATTCCTAGTTCAGTTACACCAGGTAATTGATCGGTACGCTGGCCAAATTCGAGGGGTGGCATTCAGTGTGCCTGGTAAAGTTGCCCATCCAACAGACACAATCAAAGGTGGGGGCGCGTTGACCTTTATGGACGGGGTTAATCTACGGGATGAGCTCCAACTTGATTTACCAGTCGCGGTCGAAAATGATGGTAAAGCAGCCGCGCTAGCTGAACTATGGCTTGGTGAGTTAAACGATGTGGCAGATGGTATGGCGATTGTCCTCGGCACCGGTGTCGGTGGCGGATTAGTTCTGAATGGTGAGCTAGTATACGGCACGCACTATCAAGCCGGTGAGCTAAGCTTTATCTTTGGCCAGATTGAAACAGGGATGGAGACTTCAATTGGATTGCACGGGTCTGCCGTTGAGATGATTAAGCGCATCGGGACCCAGTTGCAATTACCAGAAATTGATGATGGCTTGACCGTCTTTGAACACATTAATGCGGGTGAGCCAGCAGCAAATGAAATTTTTGATGCGTACGCGAATCAAATTGCCCTATTAATTCAAAACATTCAAGCGATAACTGATATTCAACGTATTGTGATTGGTGGTGGCATTTCCGCGCAACCAATCGTCGCTGAACGCATCCGTGAAAAGTATCTTGCGTTCTTTAACGGCAATGAACTGGTGAAGTCGACGTTGACACCAGCTGAAATCGTCGCCGGTAAATTTGCCAACGATGCGAACTTGTTCGGAGCCGTTTATCACTTACTCATGCAACTCAATCAGGAGGTATAAGAATATGTACAAGTCAACAATCCCAACAGGATTCCCCGAGAACTTTCTTTGGGGTGGTGCAACTGCCGCCAATCAATACGAAGGAGCCTGGCAGGCTGACGGCAAGGGAATTAGCACCGCAGAAGTGGTGATGAAGGCTGAAAAGCGAACGGAAATGAACTTGGGTAATATTACCCTTGCAGACATTGAAGTTGCGATCGCTGATGCAACGGATGAAAATTATCCGAAGCGACGTGGGGTCGATTTCTATCATCGTTTCGAAGAGGATTTGGCCTTGATGCACGAACTAGGAATTAAGGCATTCCGTTTGTCGTTAGCCTGGACACGTATTTTCCCGAATGGGGACGAGACTACGCCAAACGAAGCGGGCTTGGCATTTTATGATAAGGTTTTTGATAAGATGGCTGAATATGGCATCGAGCCCGTGGTGACCTTGTCTCACTACGAAAGCCCAATTCACCTAACTGTTACGCGGAATGGCTGGTTAGATCGAGCCACAATTGCTGACTTTAACCGCTTTACTGAAACGGTCTTTAAGCGGTATAAGGGCAAGGTGACCTATTGGCTGACGTTTAATGAAATCAATACAGGTACGTTTGGTTTCCACGAAACCGGTGTGGTTGATGCCGGTTTGCCGTTTGATGAGCAACTACAATTGCGTTATCAAGCGTTGCATCACCAATTTGTTGCCAGTGCAATTGCGACGAAGCAATTGCATGAGATCGACCCAGATGCACAAATTGGATCAATGTTGGCACGCATGCAAACGTATGCAGCCACGCCAAATCCAGCTGATGTGCAAGCCGCCCAATTGGCAGATGAATTGAACCTATTCTTTACCGATGTGCAGGTACGTGGTGAATATCCAGAATATATGAACCGCTATTTTGCAACGCATGGCATCAAGATTGACATGGCTGCCGAAGATGAGGCAATCCTTTTGGCCAACCCAGTTGATTTCTTGAGCTTTAGTTACTACATGACAACGGTGACGAGTGCCACTGATGGGGAAGCCGAAACACTTGGTAATATGGCAACTGGTGGTCGTAACCCTTATTTGGCCGCCTCTGATTGGGGATGGCAAATTGACCCAGTTGGGTTGCGGATTACGCTGAATGAACTTTGGGACCGTTATCGTGTGCCGTTGTTTATTGTTGAAAACGGTCTTGGCGCCGTTGATGAAATTGCAGCTGATGGCCAAATTCATGATCAATACCGTATTGATTATTTGCGTCAACACATTGAACAAATGCGTGAGGCGATTATTGATGGTGTCGACCTGATGGGCTACACCATGTGGGGCATTATTGACCTTGTTTCATTCTCAACCTCAGAAATGTCGAAGCGTTATGGGGTGGTCTACGTCGATCAAGACGACGCCGGGAATGGGACGTTGAACCGACAGAAGAAGGATTCCTTTGATTGGTACCAACGCGTTATCGCAACGAATGGGACCGCATTGGATTAGTGACATTAACAAGGCGTTCAAGCGATTGGACGCCTTGTTTTTTATGTTTAATGCAGCCGTATCGCTTTTTGACCTCAGATAAGTTATTTTTTGCGCTCATTCATAAATTGTATTGTAAACGCTTACATAATGGTGCTAACATGTAGTCAGTGATACGGATTGTAACCAAAATTGAACTGGGCAAGACCGAATGATAAGTATTGAAATCACGTGGCATGCAGGCACGGGCTTATTGTTTGGTCTTTTCTATTGGGAGGATATTGATGCTGATCAAGAAAATTTTCAATAATAATGTCTTACTGGCTGAAGACAAGCAGCAAGATATTGTGGTTATAGGCCGTGGCATTGGATTTCAAAAGAAGCGAGGTGATGCTGTTGAAGAAGCATTAATTGATACGCGGTACTTGCCGCAGGATGAACATTGGGGCCGGACGTTTAACGATTTAGCTAGTGAAATCTCACCGCTGGTTATTGAGATGGCGTCGAATATTTTGCGCCATGCAGAGGCCCAATTACACACAACGTTCAACACATATTTATTGGTGTCGTTGGCTGATCACATCAGTTATGCCATCGAGAAAGCCAAACAGCAAATTGTGGTGCATAACAATTTACTATGGGAAACCCGTCATTATTATCCGATGGAATATCAAATTGGGGAGTGGGCCGTCGCGGCGATTCTTGAACAAACCGGCGTGGCGCTACCTGATGATGAGGCGGGGTTCATTGCATTGAAGTTTGTCGATAAGCAGAATGGCTATTTGGCAAATGAACGCGCGAGTCAAATCACAACGTTAATCAGTGATGCGTTGACCATTATCCGCTATGCGGTTGGACAGACGATTGATGAAAATGATATTAATTATCAACGCTTGCTTGTCCATTTACGATTTTTCTTAGATCGTTTATATGACGAAGAAAATCGTACGGGTAATGCAAATATCGATGCGGTTATGTTACAGCACGTCCAACGGTCATATCCAAACGCGTATGACTTGGCCGACAAAGTGATTGCCTACATCGAAGATAAGACCCATAAACAAGTTGCTGAAAATGAACGTATTTATCTAACAGTACACTTGAATCGTGTACTGCAATCGACCTTAGCACAATAGCTAGGGCCAATTAAATCTCACATTGGGATTGTTACTATTTAATTAGGCAAAACCCGCAAGAAAGCACGCTATGTGACGTGTTTTCTTGCGGGTTTTGTGTTTCAAAAAGGGGAAACGTGATGGATTACGAGGGGTTAGCAAAAGAAATTTTGACGGACGTTGGTGGTAAGGAAAACATCAACACGGCGTGGCACTGTGCCACCCGCTTACGATTTAAGTTGAAGGATGAAGCGAAAGCACAAACCGAAAAGATTGAGAATCTTGATGGGGTTGTGACAGTTGTGCAATCGGCTGGTCAATATCAAGTTGTGATTGGTAACTCGGTGGCAAATGTTTTTGAGCCATTATCAAAGTTGGCTGGTTTGGGAAATGGGGGCGAGTCAGCAACCACAACCGATGAACCAGTTGAAAAGGATTCGCTGATTAATCGCTTCATTGGCTTTATTTCAAGTGTCTTCACGCCATTCTTGGGGGCGATGGCGGGAACTGGTGTGCTGAAAGGATTGCTAACCTTACTCAGCGTGACAGGGGTGCTGAAAGAAACCAGTGGTGCGTATCAAATTTGGTATGCAGCTGCGGATGGCTTCTTTTACTTCTTGCCGGTCTTTCTGGCCATAACGGCTGCCCGACGGTTGAAGGTGAACGAGTTTGTGGCGATTGGCTTGGCTGTAGCGTTGTTGTACCCTAATTTGGTTGCAGCAATGGGGGGCAAGACGCAACTCGACTTCTTTGGCATCCCAGTGGTCAGCGCCACTTATAGCTCAAGTGTTATTCCAATTTTGTTGGCAATTTGGTTGCTATCATATATTCAACCAGTCTTTGATAAGTTCTTCCACGAGTCGGTCCGCAATATCTTTACGCCGATGTTCTCACTTGCATTGCTAATGCCAATTACCGTATTGGCCATTGGACCATTGGGGACCGGGGTTGGAACGGTCTTGTCAGGTGCTGTTGAAGCAATTTACAATGTTGCGCCATTAATTGCGGGGGCCATTATGGGGGCGCTTTGGGAAGTGTTTGTTATTTTTGGGGTGCACTGGACGTTTGTGCCCGTGATTACGAATACGATTGCGGTATCAGGCCATGATCCGTTGCAACCCATTTTGACAGTTGCTGTCATTGCTCAAGCAGGTGCGCTACTAGGTGTCTTCTTGAAGACGAAGAACACGAAGTTGAAGTCATTGTCAGGGTCAGCTACGTTGTCAGCGTTGCTTGGTATCACAGAACCTGGTATCTACGGGGTGACGTTGAAGCTCAAGAAGCCATTTATCTTTGCGGTCATTGGTGGCGCGATTGGTGGGGCCATTGCAGCCGTTGGTGGCGCACAAGCAACCGCTATGACGCTGGTTAGTTTGCTTGGTGTGCCAACGTTTATTGGACCTGGATTCATGTCTGCAGTTATCGGATTAGGGGTTGGATTTGTTATTCCGACGGTACTCACCTATTTCTTTGGTGTGCCAGCTGAAGAACAAACAGCCACGGATTTAAATGAAACAGTTAGTGTTGGCGAGCAACTCAATGCACCGATTCAGGGAACAATCCTGCCTTTGTCAGCAGTTAAAGATCCCGTCTTTGCTAGTGAAGCGATGGGTAAGGGACTCGCAATTGTACCAACCAATAATGACTTGGTTGCACCAGCCGATGCCACGGTGGCGGCGGTCTATCCAAGTAAGCACGCCATTGGCTTGGTGACTGATGCAGGCGCAGAAATCTTATTGCATATCGGGATTGATACCGTGCAATTGGACGGCCAACACTTTGAACAATTTGTTGAACAGGGACAGAAGGTTAAAGCAGGTGACAAGTTGGTAACCTTTGATCGTGCTGCGATTGCGGCCGCAGGTTACGATACGACGGTCATGATGATTGTGACTAACACGCCGAACTACACGATTTCTGAAACACCAGAAACTGAGGCTCGTAATGCTTGGGTATTGAATTTGAAGGCCATTTAATCTAATGCCGCATGAATTTGAATTCATGCGGCATTTTTGGGAATTGTGTACACAATACCGGACAATGGCTAATTGTTAATGAATGAACAAATTAGTTATATATACGCAAACGCTTACAAAACGTATAAAACCATGTTTTTCAAGCACTTACTAACAGAAAGTGTAAATATGAGATAAAAAACATAATTACATTAATAATTGATTATAAATATGTTTTAAGCGTTAATATTTTACTTTTTAAATAAAATAAAAATAACTAAAAATATCACAATAGATTTGTTTTGTATTCGCTTTTTATTTGTGGTAAAAATAAATTGTATTAGTTTTGCAGAGTTGAGAGTATTTTGTAAAAATCGGTTTATTGGAGTAGTACTCGGCTATCTCAGCGGTTTCAAATCATTGATTGTGTCGGGCAACCTCGTTGTAGGTTAATTAGAGAGTATAGAACTGTGGGGGTTCACTATGAAAAAAGTGGGAAAGACGCTGGTGTCATCTGTTCAAAGAAAGCGGATGTACAAGGCAAAAAAGATGTGGGTAATTGCTGGCGTTGTTGGTTTAGCTTTTGGTGGTGTTACGCTATCGGATTTTGTGTCAGTTGATCAAAATGGGGTACATATTACCCAACGAACGGCAGAAGCGGCTGCTGTAGATAGTCAGATATTTAGTGATGTTGATACAACTGCCGATGTGACTGAACCATTACCAGCAAATCAAGCAACAAATGTTAACTTTACTGTGGCAGGAAGTGGTGTTGCCGACGTTTCAGCGGTCAACACAGGTTCACGTGAGGTTGCGCTACAGGTACCAGCAGGAACGGATATTACGGCTAATGGTCCTATTAGCGTAGATGTTGCGGTTACTGGCGGATTAGGAACTATTCTGGATCCGATTGTTAATGGACTGCAGGGAGTGCTTAACGTTATTGATAATCCCGTGACCAAGCTTTTAGTTGGGTCCTCAGTTGTGGATAACTTGAATGCAACGCTAGACAATTTGAAAAATGGTGCGATTACAGCGCAATATACAATCGATCCAAGTGAAGCGACGGTCACAACCTTGCCGGATGGTAGTCAATATTTAGCAGTGAATATTGATGGTGGACTAGGCACGGCATTAAGCCAAACGTTGAGTGGTACGCTGTCAGACTTGTTGGACACCTTATCAAGTATAAATTTGTTGGGCATTGTTAATTTGGACCCAGTTTTGAGTCCATTGGTTGATAATTTGTTAACACCATTAATTAGCGAGTTGACCACCGGAACAGGTGATACTGTTAATCAGTTAGTTGATTTATCTGTTCTGGGTAGTACCTCGGTAACGATTCCAACACAAGTTACGCCAGATGGCACGCAAGACTCTGTTTCGGTAAAGGGTGCCATTGCACGGTCAGAATTGATTAATGTTGACTTGTTTGCAAATTCAGCAGGAACGACACCATTGCAAGTTGATACGACCGGTACAGACTTGGCTACCGCAAAGGCTGATGCAACGGCAACGATTGATGCGATGAAGTATCTGACTGACGAAGAAAAGGCGGATTATAAGCAACAGGTAGCCGATGCGACAACCGCGGATGCAATTGATGCAGTTGTTACGGATGCCACAGCACAAAACTTGGCGAACGCAAAGGATTGGGCGACAACGGAAATTGGTGGTTTGACCAACTTAGATGATGCGGCCAAGCAAACTTACCTCGATCAATTGCCAGGTGCTACAACGGTTGAAGCAGTTGAACAAATCGTTGAAGATGCGCGAAATGCTACAGGTACTGACTTGACTGCCGAAAAGGCTGACGCTACGGCAGCGATTGATGCGATGAAGTATCTGACTGACGAAGAGAAGGCTGACTATAAGCAACAAGTAGCTGACGCTACAACTGCGGACGCCATCAACGCAATCGTAACTGACGCAACCGCAAAAAATTTAGCGAACGCAAAGGATTGGGCGACAACGGAAATTGGTGGTTTGACCAACTTAGATGATGCAGGCAAGCAAGCTTACCTCAATCAATTGCCAGATGCCGCCACGGTTGAAGCAGTTGAACAAATCGTTGAAGATGCGCGTAATGCCACAAGTACTGATTTGACCGCTGCGAAGGCCGATGCTACGGCAGCGATTGATGGGATGAAGTATCTGACCGATGAAGAGAAGGCTGACTATAAGCAACAGGTGACTGACGCTACAACCGCAGACGCCATCGACGCAATCGTAACTGACGCAACCGCAAAAAATTTGGCGAATGCAAAAGACCGGGCGACAGAAGAGATTAATGGTTTGACGAATCTGGATGATGCAGGTAAGAAGACATATACAGATCAATTGCCAGACGCTACGACCGTTGAAGAAGTTGAACAAATTGTTGAAAATGCGCGCAATGCCACAAGCACTGATTTGACCGCTGCGAAGGCTGATGCCACGGCAGCGATTGATGGGATGAAGTATCTGACCGATGAAGAGAAGGCTGACTATAAGCAACAGATAGCCGACGCGACAACCGCAGATGCGATTGATGCAGTTGTATCTGAAGCCACAGCACAGAACTTGGCGAACGCAAAAGACTGGGCAACGACTGAGATTAATGGTTTGACGAATCTAGATGATGCGGGCAAGAAGACCTATACAGATCAATTGCCAGATGCCACAACGGTTGAAGCCGTCGAACAAATTGTAGAGGATGCGCGCAACGCCACAAGTACTGACCTGACTGCCGAAAAGGCTGACGCAACGGCGGCTATTGATGGGATGAAGTATCTGACAGACGAAGAGAAAGCCGACTATAAGCAACAAGTAACTGATGCGACAAACGCGGATGCGATTGATGCAGTTGTTACGGATGCCACAGCACAAAACTTGGCTAACGCAAAGGACTGGGCGACAGATGAGATTAATGGTTTGACGAATCTAGATGATGCGGGCAAGAAGACCTATACAGATCAATTACCAGGTGCTGCAACGGTTGAAGCAGTTGAACAAATCGTTGAGGACGCACGCAACGCCAAGAGCACTGATTTAGATGCTGCGAAGTCTGACGCAACGGCGACCATCGATGCGATGAAGTATCTGACGGACGAGGAGAAAGCCGACTATAAGCAACAGGTATCTGACGCCACAACCGCGGATGCCATCGACGCAATCGTAACTGACGCAACCGCAAAAAATTTGACGAACGCAAAAGACTGGGCGACGACAGAAATTAGTGGTTTGACCAACTTAGATGATGCGGGCAAGCAAACTTACCTCGATCAATTGCCAGATGCCACAACGGTTGAAGCAGTTGAACAAATTGTTGAAGATGCCCGCAACGCTACAGGTACTGACCTGACCGATGCAAAGGCCGACGCAACAGCAGCCATTGATGCGATGAAGTATCTGACCGACGAAGAGAAGGCTGACTATAAGCAACAAGTAACTGATGCGACAACAGCGGATGCCATCGACGCAATCGTAACTGACGCAACCGCAAAAAATTTGGCGAACGCAAAGGATTGGGCGACGACAGAAATTGGTGGTTTGACCAACTTAGATGATGCAGGCAAGCAAACTTACCTCGATCAATTGCCAGATGCCGCAACGGTTGAAGCTGTTGAACAAATTGTTGAGGATGCCCGCAACGCTACAGGTACTGACCTGACCGATGCAAAGGCCGATGCTACGGCAGCAATCGATGCGATGAAATACCTGACGGACGAAGAGAAAGCCGACTATAAGCAACAGGTGACTGACGCTACAACCGCGGACGCCATCGACGCAATCGTAACTGACGCCACGGCACAGAACTTAACGAACGCAAAGGACTGGGCGACGACAGAAATTAGTGGTTTGACGAACTTGGACGATGCAGATAAGCAGACGTATCTTGATCAATTGAAGGATGCTACGACTGTTGAAGCCGTCGAACAAATTGTTGAGGATGCACGCAACGCCACAAGTACTGACCTAAGCGATGCGAAGGCTGACGCAGCAGCGGACATCGATGCAATGAAGTACCTGACGGATGAAGAAAAGGCGGCTTATAAGCAGCAGGTGACTGACGCCACAACCGCGGATACCATCGACGCAATCGTAACTGACGCCACCGCAAAGAACTTGGCGAACGCAAAGGATTGGGCGACAACAGAAATTAGCGGTTTGACGAACTTGGACGATGCGGGTAAGCAAACTTACCTCGATCAAGTGACAAATGCCGTAACGGTTGAAGAAGTTGAACAAATTGTTGCAAATGCAAAGGCCGCGACTGAAAATCCGGAT
>NZ_AEKT01000046.1 GCF_000193635.1 Weissella cibaria KACC 11862
TGGTAAGCCAAAGATGATTCACAGCGACATGGGAAGCCAATACACTTCTAGCCTGTTCGAAGGAACATTACAAAACTCTGGAATAAATCACTCTTACTCCCGTAAGGGTCATCCTTACGATAATGCTCGTATCGAGAGCTTCCATTCGCTCATCAAGCGCGAAATGATTTATCACGAAGAGTACAGGACCATTGATGATGTCCGGGTGTCTGTCGAGTGGTACGTGAACTGGTACAACAACAGTCGCATTAACTCACGGACTGATTGGCTTCAGACCGCCTAGACCAATGTCTGGTTTACTTAATCTCGATTATCGGCACCAGCCGGTATGACACAGTTTATAAGCCGTCACTTGTGAATTTCAAAAATTCGCCTTGTGAAGGCTTATTTACCGCACGCTACAACTTGTGAAATCCGGCCGGTTCACAATCTATACCACTCGTTTTCTCTCAACGGCAGGGCTGAATCCTGTTCCGCCTACAAAAACACCCAGAAATCACGCCATTTTAGGCTGAAAT
>NZ_AEKT01000045.1 GCF_000193635.1 Weissella cibaria KACC 11862
TTGCTCTTATGCTAGATTTACGGACAGATTTTTCTCTGCCCTGTAAACTAATAGCAGAGGAGCATTTTTTATATGATTCGATATTCACCAGAATTTAAGCAATCTCTTGTCGAGATGCACAACCAAGGGCGTTCTTACACTGAACTAGCCGCTGAGTACGGGCCTTCGGCCGATTCAATCCGTAACTGGGTCAAATTGTACACAGTCCACGAAGTGGACGGCGAGAAATGGACGCAAGCTGATGTAAACGCATTACAAAAGGAAAACGCCAAACTTCGCGAAGAACTTGAGATTTTAAAACGAGCCGCGGTGTTGCTTTCGAAGTACAATTAACGCAAAATCGCGAGTTAGGACTGGAAATCATTGACCGGTCACTCGCAATGGGACACCGCATAACAAGCGTTTTATCGGCTTTGAACATTGCTCGAAGCACGTATTATCAATGGAAAAACTGGCAACCTAGCCAACGAGAAACACGGCGTACTGCTCTGAAAACGGCAATTAAAGCCGTTTATAACACCAATCGTGGCATCTATGGCTACCGTCGTATCGCAGCGTTCTTGCGCTTCATTTTGAAGACTGATGTTGGTGATCGTTTGG
>NZ_AEKT01000044.1 GCF_000193635.1 Weissella cibaria KACC 11862
CCAGCCAATCGATCAATGTACGCCTTGGTCCCATCTGAGTCATAGGACTTTGTCAGATACTCAGCGCCAGGTTCAGCTCCATTTTCATCAGGGTTATCGTCCATAATCAGCAAGCGTGCCTGCTTCATTTGAGCAACAACATTACCAATGAAATTTGGGTTTGGTCGTTCAGTACCGCTGTCGTCAAC
This sequence comes from Weissella cibaria KACC 11862, assembly GCF_000193635.1. GTDB lineage: Bacteria > Bacillota > Bacilli > Lactobacillales > Lactobacillaceae > Weissella > Weissella cibaria. Next base: position 189 of record NZ_AEKT01000044.1, read on the forward strand.
GATTACCGGGTTATCGTCACTACCGGTGAATGGATTACCCTTAATCATCAACAATGCATTGTTGAAATCTTCCTGAGTATTTGCCAACTCTGATTGGGCCAAATCGTAAGCGTCGATTGTATCCAGAACAGCTTCATAAGCACCTGTCCTGTCCTCGTTGCTGGCATATTCAGTAACCGGCACACCGTTGAACTCGTGAGTTGTTTCCTCAACAAACTTCATGCCCCCAGCTTCTTGATTGTCATTGCGGTAGTAATACACCTTATCGTTCGTGTACACTTCAACAAAATCACGGAACTTGCCTTCTTCGTATCGAACGCGGTAATAACGAACCGCAAACAACGAATTACGTTGCACCGTATCGTCATATACAACAAAGACTTGCTCCGGGTTTAATCGGGCAAGCCTTACTTGAACGTTATTCTCATCACCGTCAACGTATAGCAACTCATAGGCCCGGCCGTAGATTGACAAGTCGGTCTTAATTAGCACATTGTGGTAACTCTCATTGTTCTGTTTTGAAAAATCATCAACCTCTTCTTGCAACGTCTTATCTGACGCGTTCTTATAGACCACCGGCTTACCCAGCATATAACTCTGCTCAAAAATCGTAATGTATCGTGCAAAATCACTGGCAATACGATTGTCTGCTGCTGTCTTATCCGACTTGGGCTCCTTATAACGAATATCGTTATCTGCAAGATAATACCGCTTCAACGCTTTTAGCCGGTTCACCTGCGACGACTTATGCCGGTTAATGAAACGATCTAACTGGTTAATAAATCCTTCGGCCGCTGGGTCCATAATTGCATAATCATCAGCATTCATAAAGAATACGTCATTCGCATTAGGGTTAAATCGGCCTTTTCTCAAAAAATCAATACTCATAACTGCTCCTATCCAAAGTACGTGCGTGCCTTTATCAGCTTTTGTTCAAATGAATCGGCACTCTTAAGCGACTGCTTGTCGGCTGCGTAACGAACCGCGTCCAAAAAGTGGTTAAAACTATCAACAGGCTTGTTAATGTACTCGCCTGTCTTCTTATCTTTTTGCCACGTGTAATTGTCCAGCTCCTCAATCACCTGAAACAATCGCTCATCAACAACGATTTTGAATTGCTGTAAGTATTCAATACCGTGTCTAATACTGTCAGGCCCTTTGCGTGCCTTTGTTATACGGTCAATACCAGCTTTGCGTATCTCAGCAATTGATTTTGGCTCGGCTGCATCAGCAATAATCGTTTCTTTGCTGTGTCCTAAGTCTTTAATCATCTGTGCTATCTCACCATTTAACATCCCCGTTTTACCGGTTGCTTCCAGGATATACAGCACCTTGTTTTCAACGTCCAGCTTGATATGCACAAATGCCGTCGGGTCATTGGTATATCCAAAGTCCAGTCCGAAGTACGACGGGACACCCTTTAATTCGTCACTGTCGGCCCGTAGAAGTCGTTTCTCATACTTAGGGAATATCAGCTTATCCAGTGTCGCGAACTCTCCCAGCGCATAAATCTTGTAGTATGCGCCGTTAGTTTCGCTAAGCTGTTCGATACGTCTACGATTGGCGTCATCCAAGAACTTATTGTCCTTGTAAGTCGACAAATGAATTTTTGTGTCCGGATCCGTTCGCTCAAAGAATTGTTTGTACACCCAATTCGCTTTAGACACCGGGTTAAACATAATGAAGATTTGTTTCTGGGGATGCTTACGTTCACGCAAACGCAAATCAAGTTGATTGAAATCGTCCAACGTGAACTCAGTCGCTTCTTCCATCATGACGTCGCTGATGCCCTTTACTGACTTAATCTTTTCTGGGTTATCAAGCCCTTTGAAAATAAACTCAGCACCATTCGATAGCTTAATTCGATAATCAGTATTGCGAACCTTTGCGTATGGCATCAGCCCCCATTCAGTCAGCCTTGAAATAAAGTCTTCAAAGATTGAGTCCTTAACAGTCGCACCTACTTTTCGCAAAATTAAAAAGCGCCGGGGAATTTTCCAATCACCCAACGCTTTTAAAATAACTTTTTGAACTACACCAGCAGACTTACCAGACGACGCGCCGCCGTACCACAAATCAACTCGCGAATCGTAATCATACAGATAATCAAAGACTTGTTTGTTGAACACTCGCGCCGGCTTCGGAAACTCCAACGTCAATTGTTCATTCTTACTCATCTTCATCCTCCGTGTAATCACCCATCACAACGATTGGCTTCACTTCTACGACACTTTCAGCCTGGAAGATACCAAGTACCTTACCCAAGTTTTCGGCAGCCTTAATCCGGTTGTTAACCTTTGTCGGCACCTCAATAACTTTTCCAGATGGCGTCACTTCCTGCTCACCTATCTCACCCTGAACAACCTTTTCAAAGAATTCGATCACGTTGTCAGTTGTCATACGTCGCTGTTCTCGGAGTTCGGCTTGTCTTGCTTGAATAGCTTCTTTCACGTCAACATTTGTCAACAAACGTTGTGCAATACTTCTAGCTGTCCTTGCGCTATAACCAGCCTCACGTGCCGCCTGTGCGCCGTTTCCGCCATTTCTGACCCATTCATCAACAAACCGTTCCTGTCGCTCATTCAAGCTCATATGCCGTTCTCCTTTCAGTGCAAAATAAAAAGGTAACAATCTAATTGATTGCTACCTGATGTGAATATGCCGATAGTGGGATTCGAACCCACAACCAATTAAGGGACGGATTTTAAGTCCGCTGCGTATGCCAGTTCCGCCATATCGGCTTATAAAAGCAAAGATTGATAGACATCTGTGTAGGTGGTGTGGCACATTATAGAAATGAAATATACCTAACATCTATCAATCCATGCCATGTTCCCTACTGGTCTCGAACCAGTGACCGGACGGTTATGAGCCGTCTGCTCTAACCAACTGAGCTAAAGGAACTTTCAGACCATTTAAAGTATGAACGGTCCCATTTCATATGTATTCTACTGTAAGCAGTACGACTTGTTTAACACGTGGGGAGTGCTTCGCAAGTCACTAGAAAATGTATGAAATGAATAACAATTGTTGGAGTCGAACCAACATACAAAAATACCGATATTGCTGCCAACGTATTAACGTTAAGGAGTGACCAATCATCTCACAGAATTGATCGTTTGTCAGTAATCTCTCACATATTACACGACACATCATTATGCCATAAATGATGCTCCATTTTCAACGTCTTATTGCAATATCATAAACTTCCATATCTCTTATGTACTGACCAGCGACACATACAAGTCCTGATCCCGGTAATAACTATCAAAGTTTATCCTTAATAGTTTTGAGTATGTACGCCAGACATAGCAACCGGCAGTGTCGTTTAAAACAAATACAAGGAAGATTATCCTTTAATTTATTTTTTGCTATGTGATGCATGTGGTCAGGATTTGCACCTGACATGACATCCCACGGACTTAGAAGCTACCTTTGTCTTTCAATCAGTAAACTGATTACGTTGGCTTAAAAATCAATGTATTCCGTGAGTTATAGGCGTGTGCCTCATCGGGCTAACTTCGGCTTCGTCATACGGGCACCTTTTCCACCACCTGTGTCTTATAATTCAATTAGCGTCTACCTATTCCGCCACACATGCTTTGTTTCAACTTTGGTACTCTATCATAATAACTTGGACTGCCCGCACCTTGCATGCGGCACTTATGAACCATATACGCGCTTTCCAAATTATTCTTTAACTCGTAAATCATCAACATCGGCAAACTTATCAGCGAACAATAAAAACGCTTCATCGATAATCTCTTGGCCACGTCTAGTGCTGTAACCAGTCAGCGCTTCTACTTGCAACCATTCCAAGTGGCGAACGTATCGCAACCACATGAAGTGCCTGTGTGGCTGTGTCATGACTTTAATGGCATGGACAACAGCATCGTAGTAGTACACAGCGTCAGTATGGTTCGTGAACCGCTCATCGTTGGCATTACCAAATGATCGTGCACTTGGCATGTCTGAAATTTCAACCGACTTCAAATCAACATATCCCATATCAGCCATGTTCACGATACGTGGCCACTCACTATCAAAAAAATCTCGAACCGCTTCTCTTGTTGCCTTCTCATTCACCGCTGGTAAAAGTGCCATTTCCTACGTCCTCCGAACCATGTTAAAATGAACTTACCTTAAATTCTTTTACATGGCGCTGGACTTCGGTCTGGCGCTTTTTTAGTGCGCCTTTTTGATTTCATAGATACTAAGTACCACGAACGTTATCAGCCAAAACAGCAAGGCCACCCCGTTCAACCACCAAGCAATTCCCGGCGTGTTCATTGTTGGCGGATAATCTCCCCAATTTATCCAAGCAGCTGAAAACCCATATGCCAAGACACCAATTCCAAAACTCATAAGAAAGTTCCACAAAATAATCATCTAATCCACCTATCCTTCTTCTACCCAGTAGTAATAGCCAACTAACCACTTGCTGACCATATGCTTCACTAGCCATTCACTACTTGTTCGATACGCCTGCCGCTTATCCGTTGTGCACAGCATTACGCGCTTGCCTTCTCGGTCATAACCTAACTTGAAGTAGCCCTGCCTGTCCTTGAAATAGTAGTAAGTTCGCATTCATCAATCCACCACTTCGACCAACTCTGGGTGCAACCACGCTTGCATAGCTTGTTCTGTGGTCAACCCCCAACTTGGATAACGCTCTGAATACGTATCCTCGAAAACCTCTTCATCACGCAGAATAATCAAATCCTCATATTGTGATTGTGTCAGATTGATTGTTGCCACGTGCTTCTCGTACGTCTCACGCAACTCTTCGATAATCGCTGAAAATGTTCGATTGATAAATTGTTGCTGATGATATTTTTTGTCGGACACGCCTGCAAAAGGACTGGATAAAAGCGGATTTGTTAACGGCCCCTTTTCCAGGGCAGCATTCCACTTAATAATCGCTTCATCAAATGTCATTTTTCTTCACCCTCCGCCATAAAATCTGTTACAAAACCACTTCCACCATTTCTACGCCAGTAATCATATTTCAGCAGGATATTAAACACATCATCTCTCGTGTACAGTTCAGGAGCATCGCTGCTATCTACTGATCCACCGTCGGCATCCGTATAAAACACCCACTCGTTAAAGTCACCGTTTACCGACAACACTTGCCCGTTAAACTCGATTGGCGCAACTGGCTTAATCTTTGCAATTGCCATTAATCTTCCTCACTAAAATCTTCTAAATCTTCCTTGATGCTCAAAAGTGCATGCTTTGCAATGTCGGCTGCCTCTTTCATAGACGCCTCATTACGATCCTTATTTTGTTGATAAATCCACAAGACATCACTAATCATGCTCTCGACGATGTCCGTCACTTCACGTAGCTTTGCGTTACTTTCCCTGTCATGATTTGTCTCGCCAAATGGTGATGTGTCATTCACCAGAGTCGCAGTAATATCTTGACTGCTTACTTCTGTGATAATCTTCATTATTCTTCCACCTTCACTTTTCGTGCATTCAATGCCGTTAGACCAGCTACTAACTCGTCAGCTTGCTCGTCTGAAAACAGATATTGATAACCGCTAGGTGCATGTTCTGGATCTGAATAGAAAGCAACATAATTCGCGTCAGACAATAGAGCTTTTTTGGTCGCTGTTCCGATTTTCACCTCAACTTCAAACTTAGGTTCTTTCTTCGGTGCGAACTCAACATGTTCTAACCACCATTCGCCAAGAAGTGCATCGGTAGGCATTACCGAATAATTAAATTCTGCAACATCTTCCCAAAGTTCGTCATCGTCATTTACATCATTCATAAATCCTTGAAGATTGTCGTCGCCATTGTCTTCCTTAATCATTTTCAATTTATCAATCACGTCAGCTGGCAACTCAATCACACGCTTTTCAACTGTTGCGTTTTCTGCAACAGTTGGTGCGCTGTACTCTTGAAGATTTTCAACCGGAATTCGCAGCAACTCCTTTTCAGATAGCATCATGTACCCTTTACCAACAATAAACTTCACGCCCTCCGGCAAATCCAATACATACTTAGTCATTAATCTTCTTCCTTCAAGTATTCAACCGACACGTTATATAGCGCTACCATTCGCCGCATCGTTTCTTCACTAGCTGTTAGGGAACCTGATTCGTACATCATCAAATGATCTAAGCTAGTCAGCCCCAACTTATGCCACGCTGTGTTCTGTGCAATTTGTGCATCAAGTCGTGCTTGTGCGATGCGATTGTGTGGAAATTGTCGCATTTCATTTACCTCGTTTGCCCACCCATACCCGCCATTTCTGGCACTGCCTATTCAATTAACGTCCGTTCATGTAGGCGCTAGCCAACAAATCAGGCTGACCAATTAAATACCAGTCAGTAGGCTTTGAACGCAGCCACTTAACGAAATCAGTAAGTGTATTGTGATAATCGTTAGCGATTGCCTCTGCCAATTCATGTGGCACGTCTGGCAAATCTTCTGCTCGCGTCATTCGTGGCAACTTTTGTCCGTTGTACTCGATCCAGATGTCTTCTGGCTTAACCCCAATCTGTCCCAAATAATGTTGCTTATCCAAGAAATCTTGTTGCGCTTCATCGTAGGTCATACCGTTCCAGTAGCGCGTTTCACCCATGAAATTCGCCACAACCGCGTATCCACGGTTCACATATTTCTTCTCTTCGTTCATGATTAAACCTTTCTGACATCATCAAGCTTGTTCGTCGTGATGATGTGCTTAATATCCTTCGTAATTAGCCGTGATAAGACCGCCTGGTCGTATTTCAACGCCAATCCGGTCAAATCATCGTTTGACGTGATAATCGTCGCCTTGCCCCTTCTAGCGTCTGCTAATTCAAATAGCATTGACGATACTGTCTCTTTTGCTTCGGCCTGTGTCTCTTTTCCAAAATCATCAAGAACCAACACTTCAACTTCACGCATGAACTTCTCTGTTAGGTTCAAACGTTCTGCAACCTTATTGTCCTTGAATGACTTAAATTTCAAGTTTCGCCATTCAACAACCGACACGAACATCGTTGTGTAGCGATCGCTTAGTCGGCTCATCATTGCCAATGCCAACGATGTTTTACCAGCACCAGCTCGACCGAACAGGAACACATTGAACAATCCGTTGCGCATCTCATTTGTCATTGCATATGCCTGATTGCCAATATCACGCGCTGTCTGCTCGTTTCGTTGTATTTGTGGGTTCCAGTCTTCAAACTCAAAAGAACGCGTCTCTGTCTCGCCCCACAAGCTCATACGCTGATATTTAACGCGTTCTTGCGCTTGCCACGCTTTAGTAATGCGTTCAGCATCGGCCTTTTCTTTTTCAGCACGCTCTTCCGGTGTCAACGTCTTAGGTGTTAACCCACGTTGTCGCAACTCACGTACCCAATCGCTTGTAGTATTCATTAGCTGCCCTCCAGTTTGTCGTTAAGTTCTTGCATCCAATCTGGCACCTTTTCATCAGCAACGGCCTGTTTGTGTGTCTCTTTACCTGCATGCCAATCAGCAACTGATTTAACGCCTTCATTCAACTTTGCACGTAGTATTGCGTCTACGTACTTAAAGTTGCGAATAGCTCGATTAGAAGCGTCTTGTAATGCAAGGTTCAGTACACCAATTTCCATACCGTCTTCAGTCACGTATTCAAGCAACTGGTTCAACTGCAATGGTGTTAGATGATCAGCAAATCCATGCATTGCCACCAAGTCAGCAAGTTGATTGCGAAGCGGGCCGGTCGGTTGGTCGGTCGTATTTTCACTTACCTTACCTTCACTTACCTTACTCTTACCTATACTTACCTTACCTACCCTTACCTGTGTCGCCGTGTCGTCTACTATCCGTGGACGTTCCGTCGACGGTTCGTCCACGTAATACGAACCACTTTCTGAAACGCCTAGTTTCCGGCGTTCTTCGCTGTACATCGTTGCATTGTACGTATCTTTTCGAATGTAATTGTGAATGCGCCAGTCTTTAATGACGACTACCCCGCTATCTTCGAACGGGATTAAGAATTGCTTCGCTAGCAGTAACTTTTCATCGTCAGTTGATGCGCCAATCATTCGCTTAATTGTGTTGATATTCCCGACAAACCCGTCATCGTCAGCATGCATATTCAAGTGGAAGTACAATGCTTGCGTTGACAGTGGCATGTCTAAGAACGCGTCTGTGTCAGTAACTTTCTTGCTTAACATTCGTCGTTGTGCCATCTATTTCCTCCATTCGCTTGAACGTCATAATTCCAAGACGTTGCAATGTTTCAGGGTCTAGCTTGATACCCTTAACGTGATATTTCTGTGCAAAAACTGGCCACCCAATGTTGTGTGCTTCGTTGTGGTGTGCTCGGCATAATGCAATTAAATGTTTTTCTCGATGATCAACTGTCCTTCGGTCATTACCCATTCCAACCGTGTCAACGTGGTGAACATCTGCTGCCAATCCGCAAATTACACAACTTCTGTTTTTAAGCGATTGATACATGTAAACGTCCAAATCATCTTGATATTCCAGTGCAGGTTTCCGCATTGGAATGTGGTATTTCAACGCAAATTCCAACAGGAAAGAAATAAATGTCCTTGCAGTAGTAATATCAGTGTTTCCTAAACTGAATTCATGTGCATCCATCGTTTCGTAAAACAACCCCTTCATCACATTTTTCATTTCATCTAGCGTATAACCGAAGAAATCAGACATATCTCTCAAAATGGCATATGTTTTACGCCTCTGCACTGGGCTTATTAGGCGTTTGTCTACAACTGTCACATCAACTTCAGGATGCTCATCATCGTTTACCGAGTTTATTAGCCCCAAAGATAACGAGTCATCTACCTTGACAGTGACATACCGCCCGTTTATTTCGGTTATCTTGCCGATAAAATTCATGATTTACCTCTTTTTAGAAAGGCAATTCATCATCTGAAATGCCCACCTCATTAATTGGTTGTCCAAATGGATCTAATGCCGGCGTACCATTAAAAGGTGGTACATCCGGAACGTCATCTTCGCTATTTTGCTGAGTTCCGAGTACCGTCGGTGCTGGATTAGATGTTGTCATCGCAGCATTAATCATGTCGTCACGGTAAGCTTCGACAATTTTGTCCGAACTGTCCTGGGATACCCATTTCAACATTCCTTCAACTTTGTCCTCAGCAATTTCATCAACCTTGAAATCCAAAACTTTATTAATGCTTCCACTGTTGTTTTTTCGAGTTGTCCCCTTGTTCTCAAGTTTGATAATTGAGCGGCCGGTCAAATCACCATCAATAGCGTCATTAAGTACATACGCATTAACTCCACGGGATACATACCAAACAACTAACGGCTTTTTTTGTGGAACGTCATCCAACGCTGTTGCATATCCAACGTAAATCTCTTCCTGCTTTAATTGCTCGTTTTGGCCCAACACGATTTGTTGCTTAAGCTCCATCATTGTTTCAGCAGTATATGTTTCACCATCAATTGTGATTACATAGGGTTGCCGTTCTTCAGTATCAGTCACGACATAATTTGAGAGTGCCTTTTCATCTGTTCCACGTGTCCACTTCACACGATTCATCATAAAGTGAGGCAAGATGGTAATTGACTTAATATCATTTGCTTCAGAAAAATCAGCGCCAGGTTCCATGATTGAAAACTTTCCCTCGCTGGCATTAAACGCTAGAAACATTCCTGGGAATGGTGGCAACACCGAATTGTTTGTTGAAATTCGTTCATTCTTACGCATACGTTCTGCAAAATCCATATTTTTTCTCCTATCGTTGTACGGCTGACTTATAAGTGACACCACTTGCCTCAAATCCCTTATCGAATTTGTTGTGAATAAACTGTTCTACATATGCAAATTGTTGGTCTGTAATGTCTGAAAGTTGAATGATATACGTTCGCTTTAGCGCTTCCGGTTCTTCAATAATTTCACCGGTCTCTTGATCTACTAACTTGTTTCCAATTTTTGTGGCTTGCTCTGCGCGCTTTACCTTAGCATCAAAATCAGCTTGTGCACGAGCTCGTTCGGCTGCAAATCGCGCCTTTGCAAGCCTCACATCTTTCTTCATTGATGCCTTGACTTCATCTAAATCCTTATAATCAAGTTGTCCCACATACCCAGCTACTCCGGCAGGATCCATTTGCAATTCAGCTGCATATGCTTCGACAGCAGACGTTTGAAGTTCACGAACTTGAACTTCGTTCTTGATATTTTCAAATTGAGACCGTACTGTTTGCTCCGTCTCTGCCCATTTCGCAGTCTTATTGAGCCATTTATCGTCAAATTGAATTTTTTCAGCAGGCAAGTTGTATTCAGTTGCAATTTTTTCAATCTCAATAAGAATCAACGTTTTTCGGTCTTGCTTATCTGCTTCGACAACTTCATCAATTTGTGGCTTCAAGGTACCATCTGAAACGCTCTGAATTTTCTTCTCAATTTCTTTCAAGCGCTTTTCTGTGTCCGGCCAATTACCGGCTACTTTATCGGCAATATTGCGTCGTGTTTCGCCGAGTCCCTTGTATGCCTTGTTCAAATCCGTTCGAGCTTGTTTTGCCTGTGCCAAAGTCGCTGCTGACACCGGTGTCTTCTTATACGTTGCCAACATGCCATCAACGTATTGTTCTAATTCATCAACTCCAGTCACTTCAACGATTGCTGGAGTAACATTCGCTGGATTCACTACCAATTCATTCATAAGTCCTTATCCTCGTATTCATCCATGTAGTTGTTAAATGCTTCTTCGTTATCTTCTGGGTCATCAGGTGGATCAATCAGTTCATCAAACATGGTCAGCCACCCAATTCAAAACATCAGCAACGCCCGTTTCAAACTCCGAAACAGTTCCATCATTGTTATCTCGTTGCTCTGCCTTGAACGCTCGGTTCATGTGCCGTAGCGCTTCCACTCGCAATTCATTTTTCATTACATGCCCCCTGTGTTATCCTTGAGGAGTAAAATCATTTTTCCGAATAGATTTACTCCGACGCTTAACGGTTGCACCCGTTAGGCGTTTTTATTTTCCTTGTCGTATCGGCCCTTGTACTTTGTGTTGTACAACGATGCCAGGCTCATTCGTAGCTGTTTAGCAATCGGTGTCGCAATATATGAAAACGATTGTTCAGGTCGCTTGGAATCCATAGCCCGTTTGAATGTTTTATATCTATCTTCGTAACCGACTGCCGATGTTATATTCGGCTTGTTGAAAGGTGTGCCTTCTAATTCAGCTTCGCTGCGTTCCCGTAAAAAGCGTCCAAGATACCGTGAATTACTAGCAGTGATGAATGATAGGCCAGACACTTGGCTTGCTTGTGATACTAAATCATCACGTTCATCAGCATTCTTCCCAACCATATAATCCGATAGGAATTTCGCAAATCGACGATACCGCCGTTCATATTCAGGCAATGCCTTATTTGGCCGTTCAACCCCGCTTTTGCGAATTCGTTCCTTCTCTGCTTCAACATCAAACTTCACAGGCTTGGCAAAGTTGTAATGAATATTGCCAACACCTGTTGGCCCCTTATAGTCCATTTGTAGCCTCCAATACATAATCGATTACTTCTTGCTTATCATCGAACCAAACTTGTCCGCCTCGCTTGGTCTTGAAGCCGACACGTACACCACCAACCGGCAATGTTTGCACTTCATAGTTGAAGAACCCACGGCCTTCTGCAAAGTTCCGAACCATTTGATAGTCGCTAATCTTCATAGCGCACCAGCTTTCCGGTTGGCTTCAATGCTTCGGCAGCATCGTAACCGTTGGCTAAAAACACGAACGGATAAACAACCATTCGTAAGATACCCTTCAAGAACCACGCCAAACGAACTCGGTTCGCAATCACTAACCACCCAGCGGCTACAAACAGCAACGTAGCTTGCAATGCCTGCCAACCTACCAACTTCAATGCGTCGATGATCCACATCTTCCTTTTCCTCCGTTAACTTATTAGTACACTGTCTGCCCCACCATCTTCACCACCAATCGTTGAGTTTGCGATAACGTAATACGTCAGAAACCAAGTAGGTTGGCTTATATGCGCCAGGCGTCTTGTTTGGTACGTTCTGCATAAACTTCTTTGAGTAACGAATATGTTCCTTGAAGTACCATAACGAACGCCCAAGTATTCGCCTTGCACCAACTTGGCCAACGACTCGTAGTTGCTCAAGTTCATCGATGGTGGCTTTTTCTTCTGAAAAACGCGCCATAACTAATCCTCCCAATCAATTTTCTTTAGTTCGTTTAAATCAATATCTAACGCAATGGCAACCTTGATCATGTTTCTCAATGTCAATGTTCTTAATTTGCCAACCTTTAACGAATACAATGTTGTTTTATCTATACCTGTGACACCTGATAGCCAGTAATTTGTTAAACCCTTATTTTTCAACACCATATTGATAAAATTTCCTAGTGACATTTGATTAATACCTCACTTTTATATTGGGTAAAATACTGTATAATAAAGTTACCCACAAACTTAAACTTAACAGCCATTAGGTTTCTTCTACTTGTGGAAAACTACAACAAGGAGGCTCTTATGCCAAAACCATATATCATTACGTATGACCTTAACGAACCAGGAAAAAAGTACGATGACGTTGCTGCTGCAATTAAATCTTCAGCACGCACTTGGACTCATTACCTTGAATCAACGTTTATCATCACTAGTGATTTATCAGCTGATCAAATTCAAAAGAACATCAAGCCCTATCTTGATAACAATGATGCTTTGTTCATATCAGAACTAGCAGCAAACAACCACCAAGGTTGGCTAAATCGTGATCAGTGGGATTATTTGCGTGAGCATGTATTCTAGAAATTTTTAGACACTGGATTCCCGCACTTTATCCCATCGTTATCTTCTGGGATAAAACGGTCGTTTCGAGTAGAAATGATTAACTTCAATTGATTGAAACGCTCAATCGTATTTGAAAGCTGTTCCGCCTGCTCCAACAGGTCTTGGGACAGCTTTTTTAATTCATCTAGACCCTCTACATGCACGTTTTCAACTTTCACTGTCTTGTTTTTCATCACTAAACCTCCAATTCCATTTGAGCATTCAGGCGTTCAATATCCATCACTGTGTTCGTTGAAGGACGCCAATTCCGGATATAATCACGACCCGCTTGTAATTGATCCATTGGCAAACTTGTGTACGAATCCAACTCACCAAAGTGATTTTTGAAGTCACGCCACATCTCGCTGAATACCTTTGCGCTAACTTCACGGTATGCATTGGTATCTTTACCACCAAGCCAGAAGTACACACGAGACGCTCCCAGCTTCTTCAACTTGCCAGCTACCTTTGCGGGAAGTCCAAACTCATTCTTTAATTCAGCTACTTGCATCTCAGTAGTATTTTGACGTTCTACAATCTGAGTGAGTTGCTTTTCTTGCTGAACCAGCTTATTTGCTGTTGCTGCAACAATTTCCATTTCAGTCATTGGCTTAGCTTGGTATGATCCAGTCTTGCGAATGCTTGGCAATACTTCAGTTGTTACCCAATCTTGGAAACGTTCAGCCGTATCGTTGTTTGCCTTGATTGCTAACTTGTAGAATTGTGGCTCAGTAATGAAATCACCACGCTTCACAAGTTGTCCAGAAGTGGACAACCCTAGATATTCGTTAACACGTTCCCAGCGAACGTACTGTTGCCCCTTAGAAATCTTAGTTAGACCCAGTCCAGTCGCTGCACTTTCTGCCTCGAACATCACTTGTCCGTTTACTTCCTTAATCTTCAATCCGTTAAATACTTGCACTTCATTTGTCATGTTTTTCTCCTTATAAATCAGTGATGTTAAACAATGTGAAAATCTTATTGCGAATTGTCTTAGACTTCGGCGACGTTTCTCCATTAATAGCTCGATTAGTTTGGCTAACGCCCTCGCCAATCATTTCAGCAAGTTCCCATTGCTTCATGTCGTCTCGCTCCCACATTTCATCATTGATGCGCTTCTTAATCTTGCGCTTAAGGGCATTTTCTTGTTCCTCAATCGTTGTTGCCGTCATGTTGCAACCTCCTTTGTTTATTTGTGATAACATTTTGTTTGTGAGCGTCGCAATTCTCCCCTACAACCAGTAGAAAGGATAAACAGATGTCTAATATTGCAGATCGCATTGTTGATTTTGTTCAAAGCAAGCAGCCCGATGAAAATCGTTATATGTCAGTGCACCTATCTAACGGTGACTCCGTTAGTTTTTCATCAGTACTTTCTTATGAAAATGATGTTCTAGTTATCAAGGCAGAAAAGCGTACTCACTTTGTAGATGCCAATTCAATTGTTGATTTTGTCGTACACGACTAATATTGATTGATTGCTGCAACCAGTTCTGAAATGGCCGTTACCATTTCAGAACTGGTTTTTGTTTCCGGCGCTTTTGCGATTTCAACAATCAACGTCTCAATGACCTCAAGTGTTTCTGATGACATTAATTCATCCCCTTTCTGTTTTTTTATTATCAAGTTATTGCATTTTTTACAGCGTAGCTGTAATATAAAGGCATACGAAAAGCACAACAAACGCCCACATATCACTATTCGCTCGCCAAAGCATTGATATTTAAAGGTCTGTTTTTTGTTGCTCAATTACTTGATGAATTAAATATAACAGCCAGACTGTAATTTTGCAATAGCGAAAACTGTAAAAACTGTAAAATTAATTCTTCAACTTACGGAGAACCCTTGATATGACTGTTTATGAACGGATAAAAGAAATTTCAAAGACACGCGGAATGAGCCTTCAACAAGTGGCAAAATCTGCCGGATTGTCTCAAAATATGATTTACCAATACAAGAATGTAAATCCAAAAGCTGAAACGCTTCAAACACTAGCTGACGTTCTCGGTGTATCTGTTGATTACTTATTAGGTAATAGCGATAACATGCACCCTGTAGATAAAACAGATGAACGTGATGGTGATTTAAAGGATTACTTCGAAAAGCACCCTATTCTTCAATATGATGGAAACCCCATCCCCGAAGCTGAATTAAAAATAATTCGTCGTATTTTGGAGGACATGGATGACTGATCTTCTTAATTACCTTCTATTCATTGCAATTAGAAATGACATAAAGGTAGAATTTACAGACCTACTAAGTCCTTCTACGCCAGACCTAAGCATCCCGTCTGAAAGAAAAATTATAATCAACGAAAATTCATCTATAGGTGTCCACGTCACATTTAGATTCGCACATGAACTTGCACACATTCTATTTGGTAACGATAACCAAGATTACGTATATCAATTTTCAATCGGTACAAAGAAAGAATCTGAACGTAAAGCTCACAAGCGAGCACTTAGAATAATTTCACGTTTTGTTTATAATGAAACGCCAATGGAGTATCGTAATTACGTAGACTTTATGAACGCGTTCAATTTGCCTTCCTCTTTTGAGAATTGGGCAAAGGATGCTATTAAAGCGGCATAGGCAAAACACGTCCAATGCTGATTGACGTTAAAAGCTGTGTGGAGTGGGTTATATGAATTTATTTACTAAATATATTGGAATCGGTGCTGTGGCGGTCTTAGTGGGTTCGACTGCCTTGCAAGCTATCCCTCAAGTTGGAAACAACCATTTTGTTACGGTAGCTAGCGCATCTTCCAAATCTAAAATTAAAAAAGTTAAACTTGGAATGACCAAAAAGCAAGTTAAGAAAATTCTAGGTAAGCCTGATCGTGATGATAGCGGAATGCTTACATACGAAAAATACGGTTATTTGTACTTTTCAAAGGGTAAATTAACTGGTGGTGAAGACAAAAATATTCAAGCGCAAGTGACAAAGAAAAACGCTGCTAAAAAGTCATCTAAAGTAAACAAACGTCAAACACTTCTTTCGCAAGCAAAATACTTTGGAACAAAAGACGTTGAATCGATTCAAAAGGCAACCTATGCTTATGCCTCAACTGAAATTGATGGTGGAATGATGTACATGTGGAAATCAAAAGCCGGCAAGTTAATTCGAGTTGATTTGGATGAGTATGGAAAAACTGCCGTTTATAAGTATGATGATTCGAAGGATAACGGTCTTGGTGAGCAACTTTATATTGGAAAAACAATTCTTCAAAAGAAACCACGTACAACCGTTGTATACCCTTAATAAATAAAAAAACGCACACTCCCCGTCGCCAAACAAGTAGTGTGCGTATCAACCAAAACAAAACATTATAGCCCTGTTTCCATATTCAAATTGTACTAGTCAAATATCACAGATCACTACTTGACACGGTTTACTTTGCAAAAAAGAAACCGGTTATATATGAACGTTTTCGAAGTAAATGTGAAATACGAAAAAAATAACTTACCTTAAGTTGGAAATATTGTAGCATTAAGTTATCGAAAGCATCTACCGTGCATAAGCAAAAGATTTTAGGTTTCTGCGCTACCACTTTCGAGGTAACTATTACGGGTTACATTTTTTATATAGGAAACTACAACAACACAATTACTTAGAATGTTAAATTAAGGAGAAAATAACATGGAAGATAAAAAATCACTAGTTCTTATTGGTCGCATCGCTAGTGTGATGTCTGTACTGATGTACGTTTCATATATCCCACAAATCTTGGATAATCTATCAGGTCACTCAGGTGATCCAATACAGCCCTTTGTAGCTATGTTAAATTGTATCTTCTGGACTATTCACGGATTGTTTGGGTCAGACGGTCATACCCGTGACATGCCAATCGTAATTGCTAATATACCAGGAATTTTGTTTGGATTCACAGCATTCATTACTGTATTTATCCACTAGGAGGATACTATGCGATTGTGGCACGAATCTTTAATCCCTAAACTACCTCGGCAGCAATTGCTGGGGCAACATAGAGAGTGTTGTGCGCTTCGCGGCGGCGGTTGGGGTAAGAAACATGCAACTGTGAATTACGTCTTTGATCACTCACCATATAAATTATTTCAATATCACGAACTAGTAATGAATGAGATGCTAAGTCGCGGATATACACCTAACGAATTATGGTTAGACCCCTTGTACCGTGGAACTAAGGAAGCTGCTTATACTTCACTATCAAGTGAAGTTCTGACTTCTCCAATTTACCCAGAGCATGACAATATCTATTTAATTGAATGTATTGAAAATTTGAGAGAAAAAGGCATTAATATAGAATAAAAAGCCACCCGTTAAGGTAGCAAAGTACTGATGAATTATTTGAATAGATCGAAAATACTAAAGGTGGTCTTTTTATAGACTTTGTTGTAAGCCTCTTTCTTAGTATCTGTTAACCAGCCCATGCCCTTCTGACCATAACCTGGAATAATTGCCTGCTTAACTGCTCGTTTAGCCTTACCAGTTGTCCTAGCTTTAATAGAACGCATGGGACTTGGCTTCCGCATACCAAAGTTCATACTTCAAATACCTCTATCAGACAGAATACCGTTAACAATATTTTGTTATAACAAAAAATGCGCACATCCTGCGACCAAACAAGGAAATGTGCGCGTTATCCGAAACAGAACATCACTGACCCGTTTACATATTTAATTGTACCAGACCCGGGCATGTCTTTAAACTGCCTAAAATTTTTAGATAAAGGTTAGGTTTAAGCTAATGGCAGTATATAAAACCGAACATGGTTGGCGTGCTGACTTCTCATTTAAAGATGCCTCCGGCAAATATCGTAAGAAATCAAAGCGCGGGTTCAAAACAAAGAAAGAAGCTGAGGCCTGGTTGGCTGAGTATTCTATCAACCATGGCAAGCCAACCCTACAAAAAGGATCACAAATTCTTTTTACTGACTACTTTGATGAGTATGCAAAACTACACCTAGAAACTGGCATGAAAGAAGCCACCTATGAATCGTGGAGATTCCAAAAGAAGATTGTCGTTGACGTTTACTTTACAGGATTAACATTAGACCAAATCACACGACCGATGTATCAATCATTCCTAAACCATTACGCAATTGGAAAGAAAAGACAAACCGTTTCAAAACGTCATAGGTTACTAAGACTAGTTATCAATCAAGCATTTCATGATGGCTTAATTCAAAGTGACCCAACCTTCGGAGTCACGATTCCAGGGTCCGATTCAAAAGATGCATCAGAAAAATTCTTGCAACTAGATGAACTCACTACTTTAATCGAATACATTGAAAACGACGAGAAGCTCATCACATGGCGAACGGGGTTTATGGTCTATCTAATATCACTTTCCGGACTACGTGCTGGTGAAGCATTGGCCCTCACTAAAAATGACATTGATTCGGATGCACGGACAATTAACGTTAGCAAAACAAAACAATTGTCTGGTGCTGTAACAACGCCTAAAACAAAAACGTCAAATCGTACAATCGTTATGCCAAATCGTTTTTTCGATAGCTATCAGAAATTCATTGATGCCAAAGAACATTGGAACTCTGCAAACGAATTGTTTGATGGTCGCAGAACTCCAAGTGTTGTTAATAGATGGCTTGAACGATTAGAAAAAAAGCTAGGATTTGAAAATATTATATCATTGCACGGTCTACGACACTCACACGTTTCCTACCTACTATCCAGTGGAGTTGACATCAGTTATGCTTCAAAAAGGCTTGGACATTCAAACATTTCAATCACTCAAGACACATATGCACACCTACTCCAACACAAGCAACAATCAGAAGAAGACAAAACAATCACTCTCCTAGATCAGCTGGATTAGAGTACGCGCAAGATGATTTTTTGGTGCAAATCTGGTGCGAATAGTGCGAAAAAGTGCGAATTTTTCAACACTTACCGATATTTCGCGACAGATACCAACACATTTAAAATTCAATCCAGCCCAAAAAGAAAAAACGTCTAACCCCCGTTAAATCAAGGGTTTAGCCGTCATATCAACGATTATTCACATAATCAACAAAGCCTTGAAAGACACGCAAATGTGTCTTATCACGTTCGAACATCATTTCGGGATGGTATTGCACAGCGCGGACAGATGCATCCGAATTCTGATACGCTTCAACCGTCCCATCGCTCGCAAACGCAGCAGGTTGCAAATCTGCGCCCAACTGCTTAATACCTTGGTGGTGGAATGAGTTCACAATTGGATTATCACCCAACGTACCCGTCAAAAAGTTATCTGGCAATACATCCAAACGATGCGTGGGCTCATACCACTTCACTGGGAATTGGTCGTGCTTCACAATTGGATTACCATTTTCTGGCGTATATTGCGTGTCGATATCTTGAATTAGCGTGCCACCCAAGGCAACGTTAATGAGCTGGGCACCGCGGCAAATCCCCATCAAAGGCTTGTTTTGTTTACGTGCCTCTGCGACAATCGCCAACTCAAATAAGTCGCGTTGTCGGTCTGTTTCGCCCATTTGTGGCGTTGGATCTTCACCGTAAAATAGTGGTCCAACGTCTTGCCCACCAATCAAAAGGACGGCGTCTACTGAATTAACATACTCAGCCGCTTCCTCTGGTGAACCCATTGGAAAGACAACTGGTAATGCGCCAGCTTCACGTAGCGCCGCCGTATAATTTTGTTGCGTATAGTCAACGTAATTCGTTCGGTGCTTTGGATTTGGGTGGTTCAAGTGATTACTTGGAATACCAATAATTGCCATCGTTGCGTGCCCCCTGTTTCAAATATGAAACATATTATACCGCTTTCATAAGCGTATGGTTATAAAAAGGAAGTTTTTTATACTAAAAAGCCTGAGATTATCCCCAGGCTTTCCATTAGATTTAGTCCGCAAACAACTCAGCGGAACCCGCTGGTACTCGGACAAGATCAAGGGCTACCAAACGCTCTGCAATTTGCACGGCGTTCCAAGCGGCACCCTTCAACAAGTTATCAGAAACCACCCACATGTGGTAGTTGCCATCATTTTCCAAATCAGGGCGGACACGACCAACAAACGTATCACGCTTACCTTCAGCGTTAATTGGTTGTGGGTAAATTTGGTGATCCGGATCATCTTCCAAGACAACGCCAGGCGCATCCGACAATGCTTGTTGGATGCCCTTTGTGCTAGCACCATCCTTGTCGGTCACTTCAAAGTAAACTGTCTCCCCGTGACCAACTGGTACCGGTACACGAACGGCCGTGGCCGTTACCTTGATGTCCGGCGCATTCTTATCACCCAACATAATCTTCTTCGTCTCATGAATCATTTTGTACTCTTCATGCGTGTAGCCCTCATCTTCAAAGACGTCAATTTGAGGCAACAAGTTAAAGGCCAATGGGTAATGCTTCTTGTCACCCTTGGTTGGCAAAATTTCAGCCGTTTCGGTCTCACCATTCAAGTGTTGTTGCGCCTGGTTCAGCAATTCATTCCAAGCAGATTGCCCCGCCCCAGACGCAGCTTGGTAGGTTGAGACAACGACTTGCTTCAAACCGAAATTTTGACGGATTGGTTCAAGTGCGACGACCATTTGAATCGTTGAGCAGTTCGGGTTAGCAACGATTCCATTGTGTTGATAAAGGGCCTGTTCATTAACCTCGGGTACCACCAGCGGCACGTTATCGTTCATCCGCCAAAATGACGTGTTATCCACAGCCACAGCCCCACGCTTAACCGCTTCAGGCAACAAGCGGGCTGACACAGAACCGCCGGCTGATGACAAGACCAAATCAACCCCCTCAAATGATTCGGGTTGCGCTTCTTCGATCACGATATCGGAACCACGGAATTGGCGGGTTTGACCAGCTGAACGAGACGAAGCCAACAACTTCAACGACTTAACCGGAATCGTTGATTGTTCCAATTGTTGAATCAAGCGGGTACCAACCGCGCCGGTAGCTCCTAAAATTGCAACTGTGTACTCACGTTCTGACATAATATTTTCTCCTTAAATTTTAATAAAAACCCGAAATTTGGGTACATTAAAAGCACAAGCCGAAATTAATCAGTTGTGCCATTAATTATTAGTGTTTTCTCATTAACCCTTGAGGTCGACGTAATGCTTCAAGCGCACCATCGCCGTCTGCAAATCTTCAGTTGAGGCTGCGTATGATAGACGCACATAACCTTCACCACCAGCACCAAAAATTGATCCCGGTGCGATCCCAAGCTTAACGGTTTCCGCTAAGTCGTAGACAAACGCCATATCATCAGTGTTCAAGTTTGCTGGAATCTTCGCGAAAATGTAGAAGGCGCCCCCTGGTTGTGCAGCGGTAAAACCAGCCTCTGCCAGACCAGCCATTACCAAATCACGGCGCTCCTTGTAGATATCACGCATTTCAATCGCATCAGCACGCCCATGACGCAACGCTTCATTGGCCGCTGCCATCATGGGACCCGGCACTGTCGTCACCAAGAATTGGTGCATTTTACCAACGTGCGTCATCAACGCAGCCGGTCCGGCCACATAACCCACACGGTAGCCCGTCATCGCATGTGACTTTGATAATCCGCTCACCAAGATGGTTTGTTCTGGCAACAACTTCGCCATTGAAACGTGTTCGCCATCGTAAACTAACTCGGCATAGATTTCATCAGACAAGACCAACAATTGGTGTTCAGCCAAAATGTCAGCAATTGCCTGTACTTGCGCACCAGTATAAGTGACACCCGTTGGATTTGATGGGTAGTTGAACAACACGGCCTTCACATTTGGATGTTCAGCTAACGTGGCTTGTAGTTTTTCTGGCGTCAATACAAAATCAGGTGCGGTGTTGATGCCAATCACTTCCAGGCCAATGATATTAGCGATTGCTTCATACATTGGGAAAGTTGGCGTTGGGATAATAATTTCATCACCCGCATTAAACAGCGCATTCATCGTCGCGAACAACGCTTCCGAAGCACCCACCGTCACTACCACTTCGCCGTTTGGCTCGTAACGTGGTGTATCAAACCGTTCAACCAGGTAGTCACTAATTGCTTCACGTAAAGCCAAATGCCCATGTGGCGCAGCGTAGTGTGAGTCGTCTTCATCAATCGCAGCTTTGGCAGCGTCCTTAATGTGCATTGGTACAGCAAAATCAGGCTCACCAAGTGTCAACTTTAAAATGCCGTCGATGGCAGAAAACTTTTGGTCCACTACTCGAATTGGTGATGGTAAAATCTGGGCCAATCGTGTGTTAAAACGATCAGCAAGGGCAGCATTTAATTCTGGCATGTTTTTCTCCTCTGGCTCACTGGCCATCTTATTAAGTCTCACCGGACTTAGTCGCGGCTTTACAATAGTTGATCTAGGCCGACCGCCAGGCCATCCACCTGCGTGACGTTACGAATTGCTAAGGCAACGCCCCCCATGAACGATTCACGCGTGAATGATGTTTGCTTGAGTCGTAATGTTTCCCCGGGTGCCCCGAAGATAACTTCTTCCTCGGCCACATAGCCAGGTAAACGCATCGCATGAACCGGCACCTGGTCGATTGCTTCCCCACGAGCAGCATCTGCTCGATACTGGGTCACTGGTTTAGCCTTACGAGCCGCCGCAATGCGACTTGCGGTCGCCCGGGCCGTCCCAGACGGTGAATCCACCTTATTGGGGTTATGAATTTCTAGCACTTCCGCATCCGGGAAATATTGCGCTGCTTTTTCAGCAAATTGCATCAACAACACCGCTGATAACGAAAAATTAGGTACGATAATCGCATGGCGCGCATACTTTTCAGCTAGATGGCGAAGTTGTGAAACTTGATCGGCTGCCAAGCCACTTGTCCCAACCACTAAATCAAAGCCGTGTGACAACGCATAAGTGGCATTGTCGAAGGCTGATTCGGGTAACGTCACATCTACCCAAACATCTGCTATGACATCAATTTCGTCTAATTCTGTAAAAACCGGTACTGTCGCCTCGTGCGGGGTCCGACCTAGAATACCAACCAACGTCAAATCAGCCTGTTCGGCCAACATATTTTGGATGGCTACTCCCATTTTACCAAATCCGCCCGCTAGAAATACGGTTGTCATAAAAATTCCTCTCTCATCTTTACGCAAGATGTGCAATGACATCTGCCGTTTCATGTTCATCCAAAGGCAAAATTGGCAAGCGCGTTCGGTTTTGCACCTCGCCCTTTTCCGCCAAAACCGCCTTAACTGGTGCTGGCGAAGGGTAACTAAATAGCGTATTCATCCGTGGTGTTAACCACCGTTGCAACTGACCCGCCTTACCTAGATCACCATCATGGAACGCCAAGAACAAGTCGCGCATTTCAGGACTATACAGGTGTGCCGCCACTGAAATTGTGCCAGTCGCCCCAATCGCCTTTGCCGCTAACGTCTGAGCATCCTCACCGGTATAGACAGCAAAATCTGCTGGTGTATGGTCAACCAAGTACGCCAAATCATCAATGCTTGTGACTTGCTTGACGGCATTGATATTTGGATGCTGCGCTAATGTCACCACACTGTCATTTGTTAGACCAACCGCTGAACGACCTGGAATGTTATACAGCATGACTGGTACAGCCGACGCATCCGCAATCGCCGTAAAGTGGGCTAACATCCCCTTCTGACTTGGTTTATTGTAGTATGGCGTCACGGCCAAAATGGCATCTACCCCAGGTATCGCACTAACTTCGGCAGCCAATGCGACTGATTGGGCTGTGTTATTATCACCGACGTTCGCAATCACTGGCCCGCGGGTCCCCACCTTTGCAGCAAAGTAAGCATATAAAGCTAGTTTTTCTTCATGCGTCAAGGTTGGTGACTCACCAGTGGTACCGCCAATGACAAATCCTTGGGTACCTTCGGCTAACAATCGTTCGGTCAACGAATCCAACGCTGGATAATCAATCGTATCTTCTGCTGTAAAAGGCGTAATAATCGCCGTAATCAGCTCAACTTCATCATACATATCAGTTGCCTCTTCTTATTATTTATTGCATCATTCGCCAATTTAAGTAACCAACCATTGCGTCAACACCTGGTTGCAAGGCGGCCTCATCAGGCGACAATCCGGCATTATGAAGCGCATGGGTTGGATCACCAACCCCTAACCAAAACATCGTACCTGGGAATTTTTGTAGTAAGAAGCCAAAATCTTCACCAGTCATCGCCGGCGCAATTTCTGAAAAATCAACATCCGTTGCCTGGGTCATATAAGTCATGAATAGCGCTGTTGTCGTGTCGTCATTTTCAACCGGCATGTAGCCCCCTTGAATTAACTGCAAATCAGCCGTCACACCGGTTGCCAGTGCCACCCCCGCCACAATATCGCGCACACGTTGTTGCATCATTTCGATATCCTGCTGGTGGAAGGCCCGAATCGTTCCATCTAAATGGGCGGTTTCGGCAATCACATTACCGACTATCCCGGCGTGAAAAGTGCCTAATGTCACCACACCACCGTGAACTGGATCGACATTGCGTGACACAATCGTTTGCACTTGATTGACAAACATCGCACCCGCGACCACTGCATCGACGGCTTCATGTGGGTAAGCAGCGTGACCGCCTTTACCTGTAAAGGTTACATGAATCTCAGTCGTCCCCGCAAACAATGTCCCTTGACGCGTCGCAATTTGCCCAGTTGGCAAACCGGGATGATCATGTAAGCCATAAAACTCATCCGGGCGCCATTCATCAGTAAACACACCCAAATCGTACGCCCGTTTACCACCATAATCAGCTTCTTCAGCTGGTTGGAAAAAGAAAATCAGATTATCTTTCGGCTGATGCTGGGTAAAGTACGCTAAAATAC
Organism: Weissella cibaria KACC 11862; assembly: GCF_000193635.1. GTDB lineage: Bacteria > Bacillota > Bacilli > Lactobacillales > Lactobacillaceae > Weissella > Weissella cibaria. The sequence goes on from NZ_AEKT01000044.1 coordinate 24,740, forward strand.
CTAACCCCACTGTCATATGCATATCATGACCGCACGCATGCATCAGACCCGCATGTTCTGATGCAAATGGTAACCCCGTGGCCTCAGTAATTGGCAACGCATCAATGTCCGCCCGATACCCAATTGTTCGTTGTGGATCGGTTCCAGCGACGCGAACAAGCAACGCCGTTGGTAGTTCAGGTATTTCACGTATTGTGACCCATGGTTGCTGCCATTGCATGACCAACTGTTTCAAATACTGGTGTGTCTGCGTTTCGTGTAACGCCAACTCTGGGATGCGGTGCAAGTCACGCCGGACTTGTTTTAAATCAATCGGCGTCATGTCAGCACCTCGTTAATCCAGGTTCCGCAAGGCGTCGACCAAGGCCGTCTTGCCTTCCGTTTGCGCATCAATGTCCTTAATGACACGTGCTGGCACACCAGCTACAACTGTATGGGCTGGCACATCCTTAGTGACAATCGCGCCGGCCGCAACAACAGCCCCGTCACCAACTTGCACACCTTCGATCACTACCGCATTCGCACCGACGAGAACGTTATCACCAATCGTCACCGGCGTTGCTGAGGCTGGCTCAACTACCCCGGCCAAGACAGCACCCGCGCCGATGTGACTATGCGCGCCGACAATTGCGCGTCCGCCTAGCACAGCACCCATATCAATCATGGTTCCTGGGCCAATTTCGGCCCCAATATTAATAATGGCCCCCATCATAATGACCGCATTATCGCCAATTTCCACCTGTTCGCGAATCACCGCGCCCGGTTCGATTCGGGCCTTCACACCATCATAGTTCAACAATGGCACCCCTGAATTGCGGGCTAATAACTCAACGTGTTGCGCCGTGATTTTATCAGCATTTGCGGTTAAAACCGGTGCAATCAGCGCATAGTCGCCAATCACTGTGCCCGTACGCGTTTCAATAAATGCTTGTACGTCCGTGGGCCAGGTAATATCAGTCAGTTCGCCGGCCAATGTCACCCGTGCCGGTGTTTGCTTTGGCGCATTTGCAATGAAATTAATAATCGTTTGTGCATCTAATTCTGCCATTTTTTACATTTCCTTCTATAAATAGTGTCGGTCCAAGCGAACCAAATCTGCCAATGTTTCTCGTTCCACTACGACCTTAGCTTGATCGTTTTCAACAAAGACCACGGCTGGACGCCCATTTCGGTTGTAATTTGACGCCATCGAGTAGCCATACGCTCCGGTTGCCAATACTGCTAAGACATCCCCTGGCTTTGTCTTTGGTAAGGCTTGCTCCCAAACCAACACGTCCCCCGACTCGCAATACTTACCCGCCACACGGACAACCTCATCAGAAGGCGCATCTGGCTGAGCAGCTAAGACCGCTTCATACTTCGCCTGGTACAGCGCTGGTCGAATGTTATCCCCCATGCCACCGTCGACAGCGAGATATGACCGAATGCCTGGGACATCTTTACGCGAGCCAATCGTGTAGAGACTATACCCTGCTGGTCCGACAATTGATCGACCCGGTTCGATCCAAACGGCTGGCATCTGCATGCCATATGCCGCCGCCTTTTCAGCAATCGTATCGATAATTGCTTCAACGAACGTTGCGGCTGGTAATGGTTCATCATCTGCGGTGTACCGAATGCCAAAGCCACCGCCGGCATTAATCACTTGCGGCTCGAAATCCCATTCGTGCACCAAATCCACCAACTTTGCAGCGGCCATCTGGAAACCCGTCACATCAAAAATTTGGGAACCGATATGTGCATGAACCCCCAAAACATTCAAATTAGGATCTGCCAAGGCTTGTTGCAACGCAGCTTCAGCTTGGCCACTATTAACATCGAAACCAAACTTACTATCAGTTTGACCGGTTGAAATGTAATCATGGGTGTGAGCTTCAACCCCTGGGGTAATCCGCAAGAGAATATCTTGCGTTTGCTGACGTTCTGCCAACAATTCATGCAATACCTGTAATTCATAGAAGTTATCAACAATAATCGTGCCTAAGCCATTCTCAATCGCCATCGTTAACTCTTCAACCGACTTGTTGTTACCATTAAACGACACATCCGCCATCGGAAACTTTGCCCGCAAAGCCGTATAAATTTCGCCACCGGATACGACGTCAATATGCATCCCCTCTTGGGCAGCAACTTCATACATCGCGATCGTTGCAAATGCCTTCGATGCATATGACACCGCATAATTCAGGTGACGCTCTTCAAATACGCGCTTGAAATCACGCATCTGTTGGCGCATAGCCCCCACATCATACGCGTATAGTGGTGTGCCAAAGCGTTGTGCTAATTCATTGGCATCAACACCGCCAATACTCAAATGACCTGCTGCATTTGTTTGATAAGGTGTTTGCATATTCTCTTCCCCGTTAATCTGTAATTTGTCGATAAATGCGTTCTTGTAAATTCGTTGAAATTTCCCATGGTGCTAGGTCCGTATACTGACCGACATCCTCCAAGGTATTCTCTTGTTCACCTTGCCGACCAATAATCGTGACGGTGGTGCCAATTGGTAGTTCATATGGTAATGAAATCATCATTTGATCCATCGCTAACTTCCCCACAATCGGGCGTTTCACACCGTCGACGATTACCTCAAACCCTTGTAACTTACGAGGTAAGCCATCGCCATACCCCAACGGTACCGTGCCAATCCATTCGCCTTCATGGGCGTAATAAGTATGACCATAGCTGACACCCTCACCTTCATGGCATTTTTTAACAAACACCAATTCCGTTTCCAGTGTGAGGACCGGCTCTAAATAATCATCTGAGCGCAATTCACCGCGTGACGGTTCCACACCGTAAACCACAGTACCCGCCCGAATCACATCCGTTGGCATTTCATCCGCGTGATACATCGCGGCCCCCGAGTTTGCTAAATGCACTAAAGGTGGCATTTCAATACCATCCGTTAGTGCATGCCACCGATTTAATTGTTGGTGGAAATAATCAACTTCCGGTGCATCGGCCTCAGCAAAGTGGGTCATGATGCTAGCATAGGTGAAGGCCTCGCGATGTTCATCCATAAAAGCAATCGCAGCTTCTAATTCAGTTCGCTCACGAAATCCAATGCGTCCCATACCAGTATCAACAGCTAAGTTAACTTGCAAACGTTGGCCATTAACTGGCAGATATTGTAGTGCCGCTTCCAACCACGCCAGTGATCCAACCGTTGCAATCAAATTATTTTCTGCAATTAAACGCGCGTATTGCGGTAACGTAATCCCTAAAATTAACGTTGGTTCCGTCAACCCTGCTTGACGTAACGCTAAACCTTCATCTAACAAAGCCACCGCTAAGCCATCAATGCCACCCGCAACTGCCGCTTGGCTCATCGGAATCAGGCCGAAACCATAAGCGTTGGCCTTGACTGCTAAGAACATAAATGAGGCTTGCGATGCCTGACGCACTTCTTGAATATTGTGCGTCACCGCTGCTTGTGAAATATTTAACCGGGTTGGTCGGGTAACTGCTACTACCATAACTTGTGTCCTCATTTTCATTAGTGTCACGCTAATTGTGAGGCTTTTCCGCAAAAAAGACGCTCAATTAACGGCACCATCGCACCGTCAATTGAGCGTCTCATTAAAAAACATTCATTGACTGTGACGATAGCTCCCCGCTGTTTTCACAGCGACAGTCCGATGGCTCTTAACCAAAGGCCCAACGACTCAGTTGCGCTGAATCGTTTCGGCAATGTCCCCTTTCGCTTTGCGTCGTCGCCCGTGCCGGCTCAACAAAGTTACTCATGTCGATTGCAACCTCTATCAATCATTAACGTAACATTAGAATACCCTTAAAAAATATAACTGTCAACACTTGACATCTGCCATTTTTTAATTTTGAATTATCATCAACAAATGAATGAATACACAAGAGGAAATTAGTATGAATGTAATCAAGTTTGGTGGTTCTTCCTTAGCTGAGGGCTCACAATTAGAAAAAGTTATTGCAATTATCAGCGCAGATACTGCCCGTCAAGTCGTCGTTGTATCTGCGCCAGGCAAGCGTTTCAAGGATGACATCAAGGTTACTGATTTACTTGCAAGCTACGCGGAACAAGCAATTGCGGGGGATGATACCGTCGCCATTCAGGCCGAAATCATTAACCGATATCGTCAAATCGTCGCGTATTTCAACCTCGACGAAACCGAGATCATTGGGACCCTATCTGAACAACTGGCAAAGCTAAGTCGGGTCCACTATCCCTCGTTTGACTACTTATACGCAGCCTTTATGGGTCATGGCGAATTACTAAACGCCCAACTAATTGCCTATGTCATGCGGGGTCTTGGTCACAACGCTCGTTTCGTGTCACCAGCCGATTTAGGGATGATTGTCACTGGCACACCCCGCGCGGCTCGCATTCGCGAAGATAGTTATACGCGCTTAGCGAACTTCCAAATCGCAGCCGATGAGATTATTATCGTGCCCGGTTTTCTTGCCTATACCAATGAGGGGCTAATGGCCACCTTTTCACGTGGCGGATCTGACATCACCGGTGCTATTTTGGCACGCGGGTTGCACGCGGATTTATATGAAAATTTCACTGATGTATCAGCAATCTATGCTGTTGATCCACACATCATTGATCATCCAGCCGCCATCACAACGATGTCCTACCGGGAAATGCGTGAATTAGCCTACGCTGGCTTTGCGGTGTTCCACGATGAAGCGATTATTCCAGTAATTGAAGCTAATATTCCAATTAACGTGAAAAACACAAATAACCCCACGGCACCCGGCACGATGATTGTACCTGTCAAACAAGTCACCAACCCACGTCCGGTAACTGGTATTGCGAGTGATACCCGTTTTGCGGCCCTATACTTACACCGTTATTTGCTTAATAAAGAGGTCGGCTTTACCCTACGAATTCTGGAAATTTTGGCCAAACATGGGGTTAGTTATGAGCACATGCCATCTGGTATCGATGACATGACCATTATTTTCGATAAAACGCAAATTACTGACGCAATGCGTGATGCGATTTGTGATGAAATCCAAACCACTTTAGAACCAGACCATTTGGAATGGATTGATGATTTTGCCATTATTATGGTGGTTGGTGAAGGGATGAATAATCGCATCGGCGCTTTTTCAGAAATCGCGACCCCATTATCTGACGCTGGGATTACATTACCCATGATTAACCAAGGTGCTTCCCAAATTTCACTAATGCTTGGCGTACGCGCCGAACAAGTGGACGATGCCGTCCGGGTGATTTATGACGCGGTCTTTTAACCCCTTTGTTTGCTATTAAAAAAGACACCCGCAACCATAAACCGTTGCAGGTGTCTTTTTCGTTAAAATTGATTTTTTGCATAGTTGCGCAGATCTGATTCCAACCCTGCCGTCCGGGCAGCCGGTTTCACATCCAATGCTTCGTGAATTTCGCCACCCTGACCAGCATAATTGGCTGATTCAGTATTAGCAATCTGCTGTAATTCAGTCAAAGAGTACGCCGCAGGATCTTGTACAAATCGTAATGAACCATCGGCCATTTCGATTTGTTGCTCTTCCAGAGCATCCCAAAGCGACACAATCTGATCATCACGATCGAAAATTAACTCGACATGATAATCCGGTGTCACCACCTTAACATTGCTTTGGTCTGCAACGCCTCGATTATGTAACGCCACACCAGGATGCAAAACTTCTTTGCCAGTAAACAACAACACCTTAGCTTCATATTGGGCGCGCGTCCAATTCATGTGGCGCACAAAATCAGACACCGGCTTACCGAGATAATAGCGTAGCTGGTTGTCAAACGTTACCGTCAATTGCTTACTCGTGGCATATCGTGACCGAATACCGTTCCACGCCCGATACTTCAGACGCATCAAAAAGGCAACTCGGTTAACAAAATCCCAATAGTCTTGCAAATCCGTTTCATTTTCTAACTGCAGGTAATACAAGTTCGGCGTCATATCACGCTTAGCCCAATCACCCAAATGGGTCATTTGGACAAAATTCGTGTCGTCACGTTGCAATCCCAACACTTGATAAAGCATCCCCAACCGATCCGTTGCCGTTGCACTACCACGGTGGAAACCTGAAATTAACATTTTCGTAAATAATGATGACCCAATCCGGTGCGCCTCATACCATTTCTGCGTTAAGACACCCGTCATCGTATCATCCGTCAGTTCAGGTGCAGTTGCCACAGCCTCAACATAAGCCGCCACCGCCTTTGGTAACCACCCGTCTGCCGTGAGTACTTCAGTCTGGCCCAAAAGTGCCGCTGACATCGCAGCCCGGTGGACGTCAACGCCCTTAGGGTTTTCTATCAGTTCGCGTGTTCGCTTAAAAAGCATATGCACACCTCCTCTTCCCACTAGCTTACCATAATTAAGCAAATGGCGCAGTTGATTCACGCACAATTAGGTTCGCATCAAACGCTGCCACCTGTCGCTCACCATCAGGTTGAGCAATACGTTGCAACACCAAATCCAAGGCTGACTTCGCAATATCCCAAACCGGTTGTTCAATTGTCGTGAGCGCTGGCCGGAAAAATTCCGCATAATCCGTATCATCATAACCAATAACCGACATTTCTGTGGGTACCTTAATACCAATCGCATTTAACCCGGAAATCAACCCAATGGCCAATTCATCATTAAGGGCAAACGCCGCGGTTGCATGCGTCACGGAAACAGCCATTGCCGCAGCGCGACCAGCGTGCTTTGTCAAATTTCGGGTAGCCACTTCGCTCACCTTGACACCCGCTTCCGCCATCGCTTCCTTGAAGCTGGCCGTCCGATACAACAAATTATCGGTATACACTTGGTTACCCAACAGCACCACGTGTTTGTGGCCCAATGCAATTAAATGCTCGGCTGCTTTACGGCCGCCCTGCGTATCTGATGAATAAACCGCATCAGCATCTTCCAACTCATCATGATTTTCCAAGACAACCATCGCGATGCCGCGACGCTTCAAGCTTCGAGCAACGGCGGGTGGATTTGACAGTTGACTCGCCACCACAATGCCTTGGACCCCTGCGGCAACTAACGTCTCAACCGTTTGATCAGCGGTTGCCGTTTCAGCAGTCATAATCGATAGTGACACATTATCAGGCAAACCTTCCTGCATGCGTTGCACAATATCTCCAAAGTAAGGATTTCGCAAACTTGGCACCAGCACACCAATCATCGTTGTCGTCCCGCGCTTTAAACTACGGGCACTGGCGTTTGGTACATAGCCGACTTCATCACGTGCTGCAAAGACCTTCTGCTTGGTTGCATCCGAAAAACGCTCCCCTTTACCGTTTAACACTTGTGACACAGTTGCAATTGAAACGCCTGCCAAATTTGCAACGTCTCGAATTGACGCCTTCCCCATTATCCGTCTCCTTCTTAATTCACACTCATCCCCGTGTTTGCAATATCAACCACTTCAAACTTACCTGGCAACGCCAAGTAAGCCAACACATCCAATAAATCATTGACTTTATCTGGTGCCACCAGCGTCACAATTGCCGGTCCAGCACCAGCCAAGACCGTTCCGTAAACCTCTAGTGCGTGTGACGCTTGCCGAATCTTGGCTAATTCCGGTACCTCAGCCTGACGGGCCGTATCTAATCCGGCGGTCTCCAGCAATTGCCCAGCAAGGACCACTTGCTGATTCTGCCATGCAGCTAGCAACATGTTACCCGCCGCTGCTGTCGCCATAGCCGCTGCTTGCGAGAATTGCTCGGGCCGATGGGTCGCCACCTCACGTTGATACTCAGGTAAGTAAATGACCGCTTGGTAAGCTGGTGCAACAACCCCACTCGCAAAAACGTTACCCGCTTCTAGATAACTCACTGTCACGCCACCCAGTAGCGCGGCAGTCACGTTGGCTGGTTGACCTTCAGTACGTGCTGCCAACGTTAATTTCGTATAGTCGTCTAAATCCAGTTCACCCAATTGGTTAGCTAACTCTATTGCGGCCAGCAACGCAGCCGTTGAAGAGCCCAACCCTTGACGGAGTGGAATATCCGACGTTACGCGAATCCGATGTGGCGTTATATTGGGATATAAGTTTTGGGCAACAGCAACGATATAATTGGTGGCATCCGTCGGAATCGTCTCACCTAAATTGTGTTCGACCAACCAGACATCATTGGCTGAAATAACTTCAAGCGTTAAATAGCGATCGAGCGCAATACCAATTGACGCGACGCCGGGACCGAAATCCCCTAATGTTGCAGGTACTTTTATTGTTATCATGCGGGTCTCTTTCTTCGTAAAATTACTTTGTAAACATTTTACCAAGTTTTACTAAAAATGACAGCCCCCTCAATTAGAGTTTGTTCTTAATTTATTAAGAAATCCGTGCAAGTTTCCCATCACAACGGCCATTATTAGACATAAAACTAACAATTGAAACGTTTAAACCTAAATATTTTCGTTATTTAACATTTTACTTACGATATCACCCCACTTTTCCTGCCACCAATCAATAAATTGCGCTATAATAAATCACGTAACAGATGCAGGGTAGACTTTGGTGCGTTAAGTGCCGTGGAAACGGAATGTGGGCCACGGACGAAGGACAACGTGTTCGCGATACCATCGTCACATTCACTGTAAGAAGTGAAACCCTCCAAATACTAAAGGAGGTGTTTTCGATATGAAGACATTAAGTTACGCATTACCTCGTCTGCGCACGACGCAGCTTGCATTATTGGGCATTCTGATGGCCCTCGAAATCGTTATCGGTCGCTTTACATTTGGCCCAGCTTCTGTGAAGGTTGGCTTCACATTTATCGTCGTTGGCTTGATTGCAAAGTGGTATGGTCCTTATTGGGGCATGATTGTTGCCTTTTTTAACGACTTTCTATCAACGATGATTAGTGGCTATAGCTACTTTTGGGGATTCGCCGTTTCAGCATTAGTCGGTGCTGCCATTTACGGCTTCGCTTTTTATGGGCGCGAACACATTAGTTGGTTACGGGTCATTGTTACCGTTATCTTGGTCCTATTCTTGGTTAACGCCGTTTTGAATACCCTTTGGATTGTGATCATGGGTGGCATGACGGATCCTAAGGCAATTACATCACTCCTTTGGGTTCGTGGCATTAAGCAAATTATTTTCTTGCCAATTCAAGCGATTATCCTGTATTTTTTCTTGAATCACCCAACGCTTGAGCAAATGCGCGAACGCCTATTATTCAAGTAATAACTGAGTAAAAACCCCAGCTTTGAATTTAAAAGCTGGGGTTTATTAGTTTGGTTAGTTTTTAGTAACTCTGATGAACAGCTAGTCCAATTTCACGACAAGCTGCTTCAAACCGATTCGCAAACTTATTCCGCTCATCCGCCGTCGCAAATTTAAGCGCAAATTCTTCATAGATACTGCCACAACCAATGCGGTAGATACAACTGTCATAGACCCGCCCGACAAATATCGGACCGTTCTTTGTCATCGTTGCCTCAACCGCTCCTTGCAGCAGCTTTGCCGTCTGCACCGGCATTTCCCGGGTGCTTTGCATCAGGGTGTGTAACTTTTGCACACCCACTAACTTGTTTCCTTGGCGAATCTCGTTTCCTCGCATTTGGGCCTCCAAAACGTGTTATCTGACGGACGTCAGAGTGATTTAATTGACAATTAATTATACCATGTAATTTTATTTTAATGCTGATTAAAAATATTTTAGTCAACCAGTTAACCCTATTATCAAACCCCACGTGTTATAATGAACACACGAAACATTTCAAACAAAAAAAGGACTGCTATTATGAGCGAATCAATTTCAAAAACCCAGTATCTCCAAACTATTTTGGAGCTCAGCAGTGGGGATGAAACAACTAAGATTTCAAATAACCAAATCGCTGAACATTTGAATGTAACGCCTTCTTCAGTATCAAACATGCTGGCAAAGTTGCAAGAAGCTGGCGAAGTTGACGTTGTGCCATACTACGGGGTAACACTAACTGAACCTGGTCGACAAACAGCGTTGCGCTTGATTCGATCACACCGTCTGATTGAAACCTTCGGTGCCACAAAGCTCGGGCTGTCGATTTCAGAAGCGCACTTCAACGCTGACAATTTGGATCACGATGCTGATGTTGAATTTGTTGACGCCCTTGAACGTTTCTTAGATTTCCCAAAGTACAGCCCCCACGGCCTACTAATTCCTGACGCCAACTTTAATTATGAACAAGAGAAGTTGCGTACTTTGCGTGAAGCCAAGGATTTAGAAACCGTTACGTTAAACAGTTTCACTGAAGATTTGGAATTACTACAATATGTCGAAACGGTTGGCCTTGAACTAGGGACAACTTGGACAATCAAGGAACGCCTGCCATTTGATGGCCCACTTGTATTGTCAGATGGTTCACGTGATGTGCAAGTCACGCAACACGCTGCCGACTTTATTTTTATTAACGATTAACAGAAAAAGCGGATGAGACTAAATCTCATCCGCTTTTTGTTTGACTTACTTAATCCAACGATTATCTGCTGTAAATGCTGTTTGAATTGACTTAGGCGTCTTATCCCAAGCTGTTGTCCGTTCAAGTTCGCCGCGCATCATCACACGCCCGCGTTCAGCCGTATAATCACATGTAATCAACGTCACCAACTTCTTACCAGCTACTGGATACACCCAATCAACATCGGTCGGCTTAATAACTTTAAAGTCAACGGCCCGATACTCGTAAACGTGATTCATATCCGTTAAATAAATTTTCTGACCGACTGCACCCTTGTAGTAAATTGGTGAAAACAACACATCGCGGCCAGAGTCGCCTTGAATGAAGTGACTGGCAAGCGCATAGTTACCTTCACCCATGGTTTGATCAGGAAACATCGTCCCCGCCCCTAATGATAGATTTAAATCAGTTGTCCCATTTGAAATTGGCACCGATAGACCAATCTCAGGAATCGCGACAAACCCAATAAAATTAATCTTTCCCGCGTTCACTCGGGCAGCCAGTACCTGTTGCGCCGTTAATGACCCAACCTTTTGCCAATCATAGTTAGCCGTTTTCTTTTCAGCCGCCCCCTTCTTAATGGACGTCTTCGTCACCTCTGGTTCGTACGTCTTTAACGCGACATTTGCAATCTGATTATGAAAAATCAACAGCAAAGAAATAAGTAGCAGCACAACAAATATGACCGCTCGTAGCCAGGCCCCCACGCGCCGTTTCTTTTTTTCTGTCATTATCCCCCCACCTTTCTTTTCCCATTATAACCATTTGAAACCATCAAAATAAGACGCAGACGTGTCCAAATTCATAAGACAATTGACAAACATTGCACCTTTAGTCCTTTGCAAATGTCATTTTTTCAAACCATGCAAACTGCGACTGGAACGTCTTGATTTCACCGTCCGCATAAAAATAGTCTATATCCGCCAACAATTCAGCCACCGCGGTTGTGTACGCCGAATCATCACACGCACCATCATAGCGGGTTAGCAACAGCTGAATAAACTTGATGTAGATCAATGCCGAATAATTTGTCGCAAAGGTAAACCGTTGCACAATCGATCGTAAAGCGCTGACAAACAGTCGTGAATCGTGTCCACTCGCAACTCGCTGTAATAGATTAAAGATTAAACCATTAATCTTTAATTCATGATGTCTGGTTGAGAAAAAACGACTACGCACATTAATTTTAACGATTTTTTCAAGTACAGGCACGGTTATTTCTGGTGACAAGTATGGTAACGCACATTGGGTTAATTCCAATTCATAACGTGTCCAAAAAGGTAACGCCAATAATTCTGTGAATACCACCGTGGCTTGGCGTTGCTTTTCATCGTCACGATCTGTGTTTTGCCGGAAATAGAGCATCCATGTTAGCCAGCCATAGTGACGGTAGCCGGTTTGCTCTTGCAATTGTTGAATTTCAGCCTGAATAACCGCACCGCCGTCATAGTCTGTAACCGACAATTGTTTAATGCGTTCAGCTAGTAGTCTGAACGTTGTATCTTCTGGAATAATCAATTCTGCCAATTCTGTTTCAGTCAGCCCTAATCCATAGACTAAATGATAAAAATCGGTGATTTCAATATCCGCATCTCCTTTGACAAAGCGATAATACGTCGCCCGGTTCAAACCAGAGTACGTTAACAATTGTGTTAATGGTATGTTTTTAGCTTTGCGAATATCGTTAATTACTTGGCCTACATGATCAGTCATTTGTCTCTATAACCCCCCAGGCAATTCGGAACAAAATAACAAACGTTTGGGTTACTTCCCCGGCTTGCTCAGCATTGTCATGAATCGCCTTCATAAATCGACTAATTTTTTGCTCGGCATCTAACAAAATTTGTGGATTATGTTCACGCCACGCCCGCTCAATATCAGCTAAAGCCCGCCGGTATGGGGCATGCTCCAAAATATACGCTGCAGGGGATAGCTCATTAATAAACGCCACAAATTTTACATAGTCATCGTAGTTTTTTCGAGTCAACACCGTCTCAGCCATCATCAAGATATTATCAGACCAAATCGTCGTCACTTCTACAGCGGGAAAACGCTCGCGAAATTGCTGTTTATCAATGACGTATTTTTGAAACTCGGCGAGCACTGATTCAATTGGTGCATCTGATGATAATGAGATGAAGTATAAGGTGACTTCTATCGCTGTCCATAGGTCTGTTTTGGCCACTAACCGGCGCATTTCCTGTTTCAACAGTGCTTTTTGTTCCTCATCGTCAAACACCAGTGCTAACGCATATTCGGCAATCAGCAACACTTCCCGGTCGGCCAACAGATGATACTCCTCAACTTGCGCCTCTAAATCGGTAATGATTTGTTTGGCAAGTGTGAAATCGCCCATCCGCATGGCGCGCCCAAATTTCATCAAAAAACGACCATAGGCCGATAATTCGCCATCTTCAGCGTAGGCAATTAAATTAACGGGACGGCCACCCATAAACCGAATTAGCCGAATTGCTAATTGTAAATTCAGCGGAGTCTCCCCTTTCATCACCCGATAATAGGCCGACTTACTCATCACGTGTTGATCAATGTCTTTCGTATGTATCCGGCGGTTCTGCTTCATATGCCGCATCGCCTCTAACAGACGTTCACTATGCTTATTCATTACGCCACTACTTCTTTTTTATAGTCATTATTAGCAGTGTATCAAACATTTTTGTGATTAAACAGGTCGCCCATGTCCCAATCATAGGACACTTTTCGTGAAATTATCATTCTCGTTCTGAACAACTTGCTCGTTTTTTTGGTGGCGAAAGAAAAACACTTTGCTCACCAGTGCATACCGGTAAACAAAGTGTTTCACGTATCATTTAGGCTTCAGCCCCACCAAAATTGTTGATGAAGTAAAGCAATGTTTGTAACTCGTTCGTCAAGTCAACATTTTGCACGCGAACGTCACTTGGCACGTCCAAACGTAGTGGTGTGAAATTCAAAATTCCGTGCACCCCAGCCTTTGCCAAACGGTTAGCCAAATCTTGGGCAACTGGCGCTGGAACCGTCAAAATAGCCACATCAATCCGTTGATCTGAAATCTGCTTTTCCAAATCATCAAGACTGTAAACTGGCACACCAGCTTGAATCGTGTTCACGATATCTTCGTTGATATCAAAGGCTGCCGAAATTCGCGCATTAGAACTTTGGTGGAAGTTAAAGTTCAACAAAGCTTGACCAAGATTTCCAACTCCAACTAGGGCAACTGAAGCCAAAGTATCTTGATTCAAAATTTCACCAAAGAAAGTCATCAACGCCTTAACGTCATACCCGTATCCGCGCTTTCCCAAAGCACCGAAGTATGAAAAATCACGACGAATTGTCGCAGCGTCAAACTTTACTGCATCAGAAAGCTCATTTGATGAAACACGTGTTGTGCCCGCATCCAGCAAAAGCTTCAAATAACGGTAATAAATTGGCAATCGCTTTGCGGTTGCGCGTGGGATGTCATGTTCTGCCATGTCAGCCGTCCTCATTATTCTTTATTTTTTATCTCTAAGTTATTTCACAAATAAATTCTCACTTGTGAACTCTCTATCCTTATTAATAGTAACATATAACCGCCCTTATGTGAACTAAATAACAATTGTTTTTCACAAAATAAAAGGACCACTCGTCCGGAAAAGTGGTCCCAACGCCTAAACATCGCCGTTTTTCAGACGTGTTTTAGCCAATATTTTTTTCATTAACGCTTTGGCTTACCCTTGTTTTTGCTGTGCTTACGCTTCGCCTTTTTCTCCTTTGCAAAGCGGTCCGTTCGCGACACAACTTCTTCGGTGGCTTGCTTCTTAGGCGCTTTCTTGCCTAGACGAGGCTTTGCTGGCTGCTTTGGCTTGGCAGAAGCTGGTTGTTGACCAGCCGCTTCTGCCGGGGCTGGTGTTGGTGCGCCAGTTGAGCCAGAAAATGACTTGGGTTTAGCCGCTTGTTCAACTCCCGTCACAAGTTGGATATCAACTGCGACCAAGCGACGCAAATCACGTAAATCGTGGTCATTTCCAAATGAAATCACCAAGCCATGCTTACCCATACGTCCAGTACGTCCAGCACGGTGCGTATACGTCTCACCAGTGCGTGGCAAATCAAAGTTAATGATTGCGGGCAAATCGGGAATGTCCAAGCCACGGGCTGCCACATCAGTCGTCAGCAAGAATTTTGCTGTCCCCTTGCGGAAGTTTTCCAATGACTTCGCACGCGTTGAGCTAGAATCACCACGAACTAGGGTTGCCATTGCGACGTGCTCGTGGGCTAGGAAACTAGCTGTAATCTTCAATTGCTTCGTTGTGTTAAAGAATACGATGGCTTGGAAATTCTTGCGGGCAGCTAACTGACGCAACCGCTTATTGCGTTGCTCACGGGCTGTTGGCCAGAACTCATGTGCAATCGCAGTTGGGATTGGCACGTTCCGTTGGTCAATGCGGTTAAATTCACGGTCAAATAGACCAGCCGCAATCGTTTGATCGACTTCCGTAGCACCAAATAGTGCCACCTGCACCTCTTGATCATCGACGGTATCCCAAACGGCATCAATTTGCTTAGCCGTATCTTCGGTCAAGAGTTCATCCGCTTCGTCCAATAGCAAGGTGCGCAAACGACGCAACTTTAACTTACCATTATCCACAAGCTCAGCCACACGCCCAGGTGTCCCAACAATCACTTCAGGATGCTTTTTCAATGCATCCAATTGGCGCTTAACATTAGCGCCACCCGTCAAGGCCAACACCTTTAAGTCTAATAGCGTCGCCCACTCACGGACCACCCGTGTCGTTTGCATGGCTAACTCTTGTGATGGTGCCAAAATAAGGAGTTGCTCACCATCCCCTGGCACTAAAGTTGGTAACAAGGGCCATGTAAAGGCCAAAGTCTTACCAGTTCCTGTTGGAGCCAATGCGTCGATTGATTCACCATTCGCCAGTGGTTCAGCCACGGCCTCTTGGATTGGCGTTAGGGTTGTAAAGCCTACTGATGCCAAACGTTCTTCAAAACGAGTATCCATTCTTTTTCCTCATGTCATTTCGTTTACTTTTCGTTCCTTTCATTGTAACAGAAAAGCACGCTTCATAACTGTTCACGAACAGATTATGAAGCGTGCTTGCAAAGATTACTTATCTGCTGGGAAAACAATGCCAGCATCTTGACGCAAATTGGTTAACACAATATTCACGCGTTGACTCAACGTCAGCAATTCGCGATATGTCGCATCTTGACCAACTGGGTCATTAATAATCGCGGCGAATACTTGCATCTCTGGCACCATTGGATTTGCAGGTGCTGGTGTGCTGATTTCAGTGTCGTTACCAGCACCATCTTTATAAATGACTTCGCCCAATTCAGCGATTGAATCAATCACAATCGTGTCACGCATCCCCAAAATTTCCGAATGCAAATAACTGTTGGCTCCCTTACCAAATTGGATCGTCACATCAAAGTCAGCATAGCGCAAAATGGCAATTCCGCGGCCATCTGCCCCATTACGTAGTGGTGTTGCAAAGTAGTGACTTTCTTTGGGCATCCCAAACAGCTTAATCGCTGCATACAATGGATAAACCCCTAAATCGGTCAATGCACCGGCACTGAACTCGCGGGTTAAGACATTGGGCTCTTTGCCTGCCAAATAATCGTCAAAGCGTGACGAATACTTTTCATACACTAACGTTGCCCCGGAAATATGCGCCATCTCCGCCACTTTCGCTTCAATCGCTTTAAAATTAGCTTGATGCACGTGACGAGCTGCTTCAAATAAGCGGACATTGGGGTGCTCACGCAAGGCAGAGTAAACAGCTTCATATTCCTTCGTATTTGAAAAGGCTGACTTTTCAACAATCACATGGAGATCATGTGCAATCGCCTGCAGGGTTTGCTCATAATGCAAGCTATTTGGTGATGCAATATAAACAACTTCAATGCCACTCTCATAAAAGGCAGCTAAATCGGTATAAACCGTAACTTCCCCAAAGTCTTTGGCAAACGCCTCACCAGTCTCGGCCCGTCGTGAGTAAACCGCTGTTAATTGGTATGCTTGCGATTCATGCGCCGCTTCTACCAACATTTTCGTAATCCAATTTGTGCCAATAATTCCTAACTTTAACGTCATCATTCACTCCTTAGTTAATCTATATCCCACTTTAAAGCGCTTTCAATAATGCTATTGTACCATCAAAAGCCAAAAAAGCTCATCAATCATTTGAAATGACTAATGAGCTTAATTGGGTTATCGATAGTTTTTAGTTTTTAAAATTAGTCCTTAACGAACACAGTGACAGATTCAATGTGTGTCGTCTGTGGGAATTGGTCAATTGGTTGAACTGGCCCTTGAATGTGGTAACCGTTCTCCAAAATTTGAACCGTGTCACGTGCCAAAGTTGCTGGGTTGCAACTAATGTACACGAACTTTTCTGGTTCCATACCAGTTGCAGCATCAATCAATTCTGGCGTCAAGCCCTTACGTGGCGGATCAACGAAGATGACGTCTGGTCGCATACCAGCTTCATGCCATTCAACCATCTTCTCTTCAGCCTTACCAAGTTCAAACTTAGCATTGTTAACCCCGTTAATGTCGGCGTTACGCTTGGCATCATCTACGGCACCAGGTACAACTTCGACACCCAAGACAGACTTAACACGATCAGCGATGGTCAATGAAATTGTTCCGATACCTGAGTAGGCGTCAATAACTTCTTCATCACCAGTCAAGCCGGCCTTATCAGCAGCCAATTGGTACAGCGTTTCCGTCGTTTGTGGGTTAACTTGGTAGAATGAGTTTGGTCCGATGACGAACTTCTTGCCGAACAACGTGTCGGTAATCACATCCTTACCCCAAAGCGTGTTATTCTTTTCACCCAAGATGACATTCGTCTTCTCTTGGTTCACGTTTTGAATGATTGACTTTACTTCTGGCAACGCCTCGCGAATATCCGCGACAATCATTTCAGCCCCGGGCACCTTCTTTGAACGCGTGACCAAAACAACCATCATTTCGTGGCTGTAGTAACCGCGACGAACCATGATGTTACGGATAACACCAGTGTGTTCAAATTCGTTATAAGCAGGAATGTGGTACTTACGCAAGATATCACGAATAACCACAATTGCCTTGTCAATTTCAGGGTCTTGAATATAGAAATCTTCAATTGGCATCAAGTTGTGTGAACCACGACGGAAGAAACCTGTCGTCAATTCACCACGCAATTCACGCGTTGGAATTTGTGCCTTATTACGATATCCTGTTGGGTTTTCCATACCAAGCGTCTCAGAAACTTCAACATCAACGTGTTGCTTCTTAAACAATTCTTGGATTTGGTTTTGCTTGAAACGCAATTGGGCGTCATAGTTCAAGTGAGCCAAAGGCGCAATTCCAGTTGTCAATGTCGCAACATCAACTTCCTTATTACGATCAGCAGATTCCTTCAACGTCTTAATAACGCGACCAAATGCATACGTTCCTGCAACCTTCGTAATACCGACCCGAATTTCTTCACCCGGAACAGCGTTTGCTACGAAGATTGGAAAATCATCAACCTTAACGACTCCGTTTCCTTCGTACGTTAAGTCGATGACCGTTGCGTCAAATTCTTGGTTCTTCACCACTGGCGCTTTTTTCTTCATCATAATCTCCTTTAGTTGGCCTTTTCGACGACCAAATGTACTTACATTATAGCATAACCAGAACACTCACTTAATGAAATCCCCGTGAGAATCCGCATTTAGAAAATTTCATGAAAACTAAAAAAAGACAATTCGTATTCAGAAACGAGACTTGCGATAATTAACTTAATGATTAAAACAATATAGCAGGTATCAATATGGACTGGATGCTACAGAAAAAAGAACGTGAAAAACTTTGGTTAAACACCTATTTGCTACAACAGAATACAGACACAGTTGCCGTTAAACAAGTTGTAAAAGAATTGGGCTGGTCGCGCTACTTAGTCCAAAGTAACGGCATTGACTTAGTGCGCGATTTACAGGCCTTACAACCTGACGCACCAACGCTGATTGCATATGACGAGCATAAAAAAGTATTTTCAATTAATGCCGCCTTGGAAACCGCTGAGCATGCACTACGTCTCCACTATCTCCACCAATCTTTGCGGAATTTGTTCCTTAACGATTTGTTTTTTGAACGCCTAACAAGTTTGGAAGATTTTGCTGAACGACATAATACCAGCATTTCCACGGCACGCGAAATCAAACTCTATCTGGCTAAAAACTTAGCCCAATTCGATATTAGTATTAGTGATGATTTGAAATTAGTTGGCAACGAACGTGGCGTTCGTCAACTTGGGTTCCAAATCGTCTACCACTACTATGCGGCACAAGAAGAACCTTTCCCGGCTGCCGACCGTCCGCCACTCAAAGCAATCTTTGAAACCTTTTTAGCTACTCTGCCACAACCCTTACCCGAATCGGCTAAACTAGCCTTCTATTATCAATTTGGGATTTGGCATTTTCGGATTGCTCAGGGTCATCAATTACACGCCGCGGTTACGGATCCCTTGTTTCGACCAACGGCAACGTTGACTGGTCCAGTTCGACAGTACACCGCTGCTTTAACTGATTTACTGTGTAAGCAAACCGGTCTATCTGCCGATACGTTAGACATCGAAATCCGTTACGCGATGACAACTTTGGTAGCCATGGGATTTATTCCTGAGGCAACGCCAGCTGATAGCGCGACGACAGAAACATTAGCGACATTGGCTGTGTTTACTGACATTATACAATCAAGTTACCTGAGTTTTTTCAAACCACAAGAGGGTTTAGAAACCACGGTACTAGCCACGATTGGCCAAGATTTATACCCGTTGCATCTGCGCTTACTTCATTTCAATCAACACCCAATTGATAGTCACCCAAACATTTTGAATGCCTACCAATTTTATCCGCTACATACCGCTTACACACTGCACGTATTACGACGGATTGCAACCCGTTTTAAGCTCTCCTTCGAAACGGTATACAAAACATTGTTCACGGAATATCTGAATACGTTCATCGACCGCTTACCGCGTGAGCAAATCTTCCCGCTACTAACAGTGACCGTTGATTTGCCAGCACGTGCCTCACTAGCCCGGTACACGAAACGTCTCTTAGCAGATATCTTTGGTGCAAATAGTTTAGTCACTAACCACTATACGGCGCAAAGTGATTTATATATCGCTGATTTTGCCCTGACCGCTGATCAATCACGGCCTGGGTTTGTCTGGCAGGAGATTCCAACAATTCCACAAATTACGATGTTGTACAATCAAGTACACACGTTAACTATCCAAAAATTCGAACAAGTTACCGGTAACCAGATTGAACGAATTACCAACAACCAAACTCCACGTGCATAAAAAAATCCCACTCCTAATGCAAACTGCATCAAGAGTGGGATTTTTAATATCATTACAAATTACGCAATGCTTCAATTCGCTTATCCATCGGTGGGTGAGTCGCAAATAAACCTGCTAACTTATCGCCCTTCAATGGGTTCGCGATGTATAAGGCTGCGCTCTCTGGTGAAACATTCTGTTCTGACATAGGTTCACTCTGCGAGATTTTCGTCAACGCATTAATCAGGCCTTGTGGGTTACGGGTCAATTCGACGGCCCCTGCATCAGCCAGGTATTCACGATTTCGTGAGATAGCCAACTGAACCAAGGTTGCCGCCATTGGCGCTAATAGCAATACCAAGAGCGACACGACGATACCGATGATATTACTACCACCACCTTCGCGATCCCGATCACGGTTACCACCACCAAAGTACCAAAAGTGCGTGCCTAAATTCGCCAACAACGCGATCGCTGAGGTCATCGCCACAGCAATCGTTTGAATGCGAATATCATAGTTACGCACGTGCGTCATTTCGTGGGCCATAACGCCTTCAAGTTCTTCACGATTCAAGCGTTGCAGAATGCCAGTTGTCGCTGCCACGGCTGCGTGTTGCGGATCGTTTCCGGTTGCAAATGCATTGGGACTGGGATCGTCAATAATGAAGACACGTGGCATCGGCACTTGTGCGACCATCGCCATGTCTTCCACGATATGCCACAAGTCAGGCGCCTGATCTGCTGACGTCACCTCTGTCGCGTGATTCATCGACATCACGACATCAGTTGATTGGCCAAACATAAAGACGGCATACACAATTCCTGCGACTAACGCAATCACGACACCCGGCATCCAGCGTCCAAACATATAGGTTCCTAACGCTGCCCCAACCACGCCCATGAACAGAAAGAAACCAAAGAAGAGCAAAATCGTTTTGCGCTTATTTTTGGCAATTTGTTCAAATAGCATAGGTCACTGTTCTCCGTTTATAATCCTTGATCGTCAAATGATACCTTAACAACTGCCTTCTCTTCTTCCGGCGTTTGCAAGAATTCACTTGGTTGGAAGTGATGCATCTTAGCCACAATGTTTGATGGGAACGATTGCAACTTCGTGTTGTAGTTTGCCGTCGTCGTGTTGAACAATTGACGTGAGTACGCAATTTTATTTTCCGTGTTCGTCAACTCATCCATCAACTTGTTGTATTGCGCTGATGCCTTCAAATCAGGGTACGCCTCAGCAACCGCAAATACTGACTTCAAACTCGTTGTCAATTGGTCAGAAATTTCCATTGCTTGTTGGTGGTCACCGGCTGGGACTTGCGTCAATGCGTTTCGCAATGACACCACTTTTTCTAGTGTGCCTTGCTCAAACTTGGCATACCCCTTAACTGTTTCCAGCAAGTTAGGAATCAAGTCATTTCGACGCTTCAATTGCACATCAATTTGGCTCCAAGATTCCTGAGTTTGCATACGTGAACGTACCAAACCGTTGTAGATTGACATCCAAATCAATCCAATGACAACAACGACTGCAATTATAATTAAAATCGTCATGTTTTATCCCCCTAGTGGTCTATTTTGTACTACTTTCATTTTACCAGAAATTCAACTTTGTCGTGACAAAATTACACTTGATCAAAAAATGCCTGTGTGAATTCATAACGATCTTTTAACCAAGATGTGTTATCACGTGATGGGTGGACCCGATTTGTCAAAACGACAAGCCCCTGCATCGTCCGATAATTAATCGCCATAATTGTTCCTGTGAAGCCCGTTTGGTACAGCCAATCGGTCACGACGACTGGGTTATCTTCACCACCATAGGTCCAAAAATGCCAACCAAACGTTCGAATGCCAGCCTGATTGGCTGCCAAATAACCGGCCATGTTTGCCGGTAAATCGTCATCTGGCATCAACCACTCGTGTACAAATGACAATGCATCAGATGCGGTCGCAAACATCCCCGCATGGCCAGCCGCACCACCCAGGAGGTATGCTTTGAAATCATCAACTTGTCCCTGTAGGATGCCGCCACGAACCGGCACGTCTTCTGTTGGCACAAAGCGGGACGTTGGTGCCTGCAAGCCGCCAATGCCCGGGACACGATACCCACTCGCCGTTAATTTTTTGGGTGTCAGTAAATTAGCCGTCATATCCGTCACCAGTGGCAACCCAGTCACAGCAGTTAACACTTTGCCGAGTAACATGAACCCAACATCTGAGTATTTTGTTACCCGGCCAGGCTCATTTATTAACTCACCAGCCATGATGTCTGTTTCCAACATCGATTTCGTTAATGCTGGTACTTGTCGCACACTACTTGGCAGGCCGGCATTATGCAAGAGTAACTGGCCGACCGTAACACGGTCATTACCATAATTCGGTAGAATGCTTTTGACAGTTGTATTCGGCGTCACTTGGCCTGCTTTGAAGAGTTGGATGAAACGCATGGTCGTATATAACTTCGTCAAACTCGCCAAGTCATAGATGTGGTTAACCGACAATAACTCATCTGCAAATTGACCGGTGCCAACTTTACCGACTGACGCGATTTCTTTTTGGCCTTTGAAGTTAACCACCCCAACTGTTGCCCCAAACAAACGCCCGTCATCAACCATCGTTTGGGCAATTTTTTCAAGTCGTTCAATTAATTGATCCATTAGCCTGCCCTCACGACGTCATGCTTTTCATATAGTGATAACGAAGCTGGGCAATCGTGACATCCCCATTACCTTCTGGGAAATAAATCATACGATTCGCACTATCGATTCGGCGGGACCAGCCGCCATCCAAGCCAGCTTGTAATTCAGGCTTTCCAGTCCCTTCAAAGGGTGTGCGAAAGACTTCTTTCAATAGTTTGTTAATTTTTTTAATCGTCTTTGGATCTTGTGTCAAAAAGTATTGATAGTCGTCGAATGCTTGTTCGGTAAAAATCATCTTTTTACCGCCCCGCATGCCGTCGGCTAGCTTTTTAGCTGCTTTCATTGCCATTAGGCATCACCTCATCTCTTGATTTATATGGTTATCATATCATGTGGAAAAAACAGTTCGTTTAAAAAAGACCGCCACAACCAAACAAGTTGTAGCGGTCAATTGTTATTATTAGTCTACATAAGTGGCAATTGTTGCTTGAATTGCAGCCAATTCATCAGCAGCAGCTTGAGCCGTAGCACCCTTTGTGCCGACATAGAACTTAATCTTTGGCTCAGTTCCTGAAGGACGAACAGCAACCCATGAACCGTCAGCCAACCAGTACTTCACTACATTGGCCTTTGGCAATGTCATTGGTGTAACAGCCCCGGTTGTTGTGTCCGTCTCAGTTTGCAATGAGAAGTCTTCAACCTTGGCAACCTGAACACCACCAAATTCAGCGGGTGTTTCGGCACGGAACTTGTTCATCAAAGCGGCAATCTTTTCAGCCCCGTCAACCCCTGCAAACGTCAATGACTTCGTGTTTTCAACGAAATAACCGTATTGTTCGAACAACTCTTGCAAACCATCGTACAACGTCTTACCCAATGACTTGTAGTAAGCCGCCACTTCGGCCAACAAAACCGTTGCTTGGACTGAATCCTTGTCACGTGCAAACGACTTCACCAAGTAACCGTATGACTCTTCAAAACCAAACAAGAACGTGTGCTCGTTCGTGTCTTCGAAGTGTTGAATTTGCTCGGCAATGTACTTGAAACCAGTCAACACGTTAATTGTTTCAACCCCAAAGTTCTTAGCAATATCTGCTGCGAATTCTGAAGAAACGATTGACTTAACCAATGCCCCGTTGGCAGGCAAAGTACCGGCAGCCTTCTTGGCCGTCAACAAGTAGTTCAATAGCACAGCCCCAATTTGGTTACCCGTCAACAATTGGTACTCGCCTGATGGTTGGCGTACCGCCGTCCCCATTCGGTCAGCGTCTGGGTCAACTGCGATAACGACATCAGCGCCTTGTTCCTTAGCCAAAGAAATTCCCATTGCCAGTGCTTCGGGATCTTCAGGATTTGGCAACTTAACTGTTGGGAAATCACCGTTTGGCTCTGCTTGTTCAGGCACAATGGTCACGTTTTCAAAGCCCGCATTTTGCAAAGCTTGTCCCGCAATCAACGCACCCGTTCCGTGCAATGGTGAGTACACCAACTTCATGTCCTTACCGACCGTATCGATTAATTCTTGGTTAACCGTCACCGTCTTGACTTCAGCCAAGTAAGCGTCATCGACTTCCTTGCCAATCTTGACCAACAAACCAGCAGCCACTAGTTCAGCTTCATCCTTAACTGGCACTTCGAACATGTTAGCTTCACGAATTGAAGCCGTGATGATGTCTGATTCCTTTGGTGGCATTTGCCCACCATCTTCACCATAAATCTTGTAGCCGTTGTAATCCTTTGGGTTGTGTGACGCCGTAATCATAATACCGGCATACGCATTCAAGTGGCGTACCGTAAATGACAATTCAGGTGTTGGACGCAACGTCTCGAAGACGTACGCCTTAATACCGTGAGCCCCCAAAACCTTAGCAGATTCAATTGCAAATTCTGGTGAGAAGTGACGTGAATCGTAAGAAATCGCAACACCACGTCCCTTAACTGCATCATCCAATGAATCCATCAAGCGGGCCAATCCCTCAGTTGCTTGACGCACCGTAAAGATGTTCATTCGGTTAATTCCAGCACCCAGGATACCACGCATACCAGCCGTTCCGAATGAAAGTGGTTGGTAAAAAGCGTCTTCAGCCGCCTTGTCATCAGTTGCAAGTTGTTGCATATCAGCTTGCAAGTTTGCTGGCAAATCAGTGCGATCTGCCCAAATTTGGTAATTATCTTGCCAAGTCATGTTTCAAAATTCTCCTTTGTATAAGTCCCCACGCTTATCACTAATGAAATAATTATACCATATGCTGATTTTACGATATGAATTTTATTAGCATTCCCAAAAATTAAAGCTATTTTTAATTCACAGATAAGGCACAGTTAACCCCAAAAGTATAGACTAGAGTTAATTAGTTTAATGCTTCATGTTTTAGAGGAGAAAAAAGATGCCTGTACTAAATTTAAATGACGACGTTGCTGTCGCTAAATATAATGCGTTTATCCGCCAATCACCCAATGCCCAAATCAGTCAAGATTTAGGCTGGGCGAAGGTCAAAAACAATTGGGAACCCTGCTATGTTTATTTAGAGGATACCGCTGGAAACATCACGGCTGCCCTATCCATGTTACTGACGATGACACCGAGTGGCAAAAAATTTGCGTACGCGTCAAAGGGACCTGTCATGGACATGTCCGACCTCACCACTTTTGATCAACTCATTGCGACCGCAAAGCAAGCGTTGGGCGACGATGCCTATTTGCTCCGTTTGGATCCTGAAGTACGCTACGATGCGCAATTTGAAGCGGATTTGCAGGCCCATGGTTATGAAGTCCGTGGTCGTAATGTGGCAGACCAAGGGATGCACGCAACCATTCAACCACGTCTAAATATGGTGATTGATTTTGCCAACTACCCAGACGCGACGTCGCTCTATGATATGGTCCCTTCTAAAACCAAGAACAAATTGCGCAAGCCTGAACGTGAAGGTGTCGTCGTTGACTACGGACTAGATCAGTCATTCCTAGACGACTTCTTTGAAACCTACGTCATCATGTCAAATCGGCATGGCATCACCCACCGACCAAAAGACTACTTTGAACGCATGATGCAGACGTATGCCGGTACGGATATTATGCGGATTTACCGAGCTAAGAAGGATGATGTGTTGTTAGCGACAACAATTGGCTTCAAGATGGGCGATAAAATCTGGGATATGTACGCTGGTTCAATCGACCACGATTTGACCAACGCCCATTACGCCACCCGTGTCCACATGGTACAATGGGCGCTTGATGCTGGCTTAAAGCGTTACGACATCGGCGGCATCGATCATGCCGATAATACTGATGGCTTGTATAAGTTCAAGCGTAATTTTGTCCGCCAAGACCCAACTGAGTACATTGGCGAAATTGACGTTGTCTTAGATGATGCGATTTACGACGAACTGGTGCGTCAGCCTGATCAACAACACTAACGAAATCAAAAGTCGCCAATCTACCGATTCAAAATCGGCGGATTGGCGGCTTTTAAACGTGTTCAAAGCACCTTTTCGGCACACATGCTATTTAATCGTTTTGGGCCGGGTTAAGTCCATAAACTCAGGTTGCAACAATGGCGTAAACGGCGTAACCCCCGTTTTAAAAACATCATTATCAACGTAAAGAATTCGATCAACCACGGCCTTTGTTTTAACCCGGTAAACCGGCGTGGCACTTTCAAATATCATGTAGAACCGATTTGTATCGCCATCATATGAAACAGCTTCCAAATACGGTGGCATCGTGACTGAAACACCCTTGGTGAACTTATCACCCGCTTCACGGTCATACCGAACCAACTTACCATCAACATTCCCAAATGATGACGTCATCAGCACATGTCGCTGATTAGCAGTTAACCCTTGTAACTGTCCCACTGAGGCGTACACCTTGGTGGCCGCAACAATCGATTCATCCTGCTCACCTGCACTTTGTCCAAGCGTTAAGTTACCGGAAGCATCTTTACCAAATGGCAGTTCCTGAATATTTCCTAAGCCCCGTTTGGTGAAATAACCGACCCACAGTGCATTATTGGCATACATCATAGTGGAGTTATTCGTTTCCGTGGTAATTTGGAACACCTGCTGATAACTAATTGGCAAGCGTGATCGGATATCATACTGGTCAATTTGTGCCTGCGTAATACCGTATAGCATTGAGTCTTTGCCATCGTGCCCTGTCACCCAAAGCATTTGGCGGTCTGGGTCATAGGCAACACCACCCGCATGGTCCTGAAATTGCAATGACAGCGTCTTAATATATTGACCCGTCCACTTATTGAGCACATAAATAACCGAATTGGCTTTGTTATTATGATCATAAGCTGATACAAAAATTTCATTCTGACTGGTTGTGATACCTTGTGGATCAAAGGCAACCGTCTTTATTAGGCGATGCGATGCCGTGGCCGATTTGTTCTTGGCCAACGCCCACGCTCCCTGTAAGCCCGGCATTGGGATCATCCGTTGAATGCCAGCCCGTAACTGAGGATACCGCGCCAAATTAATTCGCAAGCGCTTTTCTGTATACAGTGGCATTTGCGAAGCTTGCCCCTGCGCCAAATGTTTCGTCGTTTGGTGAACGGGGGTGGCCGGTTGCTGCGCAAGCCCCACCCACACCAATAGTATCGACATTACCAATAAGATTGCCCACACAATCCGTTTAACCATTCGCTTATGCCTGTCTCTCTATAATTGTGATCTCATCACCACCAATAATCACTGCATCGGCCACTTGCAAAAATAGCCCGTGTTCAACTACCCCAATCGTTTGCTCAAGATAATAGGCGAGCGCTTGGGGATGCGTGATTTCAGTTAGCTGTAAATCAATAATGTAATTACCCGCATCAGTCGTTAAACGTAGACCATCTGCGTTGCGCCGGAATTGGGGATGCAAATCAGCATCTGCAAACCGTTTTAATAATTGGTGACTACCATACGGCACGACCTCTACTGGCAATGGGAACGTTCCCAGCTTCGGATGATACTTAGATTCGTCAATAATCCAAACATTCCGACTTGAATTCAGCGCAACAATCTTCTCAAACAGCAGCGCTGCACCACCGCCTTTAATGCCGTTTAAAGCAACGTCAACTTCATCTGCCCCGTCAATCGTGATATCAATTCCTGGTACTTCATCAACGGATTTCAATTTAATCCCCCAGCCCTTAGCCAGAGAAGAAGTTTGACGCGACGTGGTCACCCCCACAATATCAAGCCCTTCCTGATTAATTCGCGCGGCCAATCGCTCAATAAAGAATTTCACCGTTGAGCCCGTTCCTAAGCCGACAACCATCCCATCTTCAATAAGACTCGCCGCATATTCGCCCGCTGCGCGTTTTTGTTCCGTTTGTTTGTCCATGGCTTTCCCCTTTACCGCGACAACTGTCGTTTTTAACTGCCTTTATTGTAACGGCCACACACAAAAAACGCCAGATTATGATAATCTGACGTCCAAAATGAATAATTGCAAATTTTAGAATGCGCGGAAACGGGCACGTCGCTTAGCAACTAACTCAGTCGTTGTTAAGCTTTGGAGTTGCTGAATTTCTTCTAGCAACTTTGCCCGAACCAAATTGAAAACTCGGTTGTGCGAGCGACTTTCTGGCACAATGTACTCAATGATACCGTTCGCTAAAAGATCATTGGGTGTTAGTCCCATTAATTCTGCCGCCTCGCCACTGCGTTTAGCATCTTTCCACAAAATGGCTGCAAAGCCTTCAGGAGAGAGA
Source organism: Weissella cibaria KACC 11862 (assembly GCF_000193635.1). GTDB lineage: Bacteria > Bacillota > Bacilli > Lactobacillales > Lactobacillaceae > Weissella > Weissella cibaria. Next base: position 52,836 of record NZ_AEKT01000044.1, read on the forward strand.
ATTGAGTACGTCGCATTCTGGAACATCCAAACTTGATCGGATGTTGCTAATGCAAGCGCACCACCTGAGCCCCCTTCCCCATAAACAATAGCGATCATGGGAACTGGGTACTTCATGCTTTGCAAGATACTGTCGGCAATTGCTTCACCTTGTCCTTGGTCTTCCGCGGACTTACCAGGAAATGCACCTGGCGTATTAATAAATGTAATAATTGGTCGACCAAACTTAGCTGCTTGATCCATCAACCGGGTCGCCTTACGATAACCATATGGTTCAGGTGAACCATTGCGTTTCGCTAGCTTATCCTTAATATCAGTTCCTTTATCGATAGCAATCACCGTTACGGGTTGACCACCAAGATTAGCAAGTCCACCAATCACACTTGCATCATCTCCAGCATAACGGTCACCATGTAACTCGATAAAATCAGTAAAGATACCTGAAATAATCTCACGTGCAGAAAAACGATCTTCACGTGATTTCTTAACCACCTGCACTGGGGTTAATTCACGACGAAATAGTGCTGCCATTACTTAACCTCCTGTGTTTGGTGGAATCGTACCAATTGTGCAAGCGTTGCCGTCATTGCTGGTCGCTGTACAATTGCATCAATAAACCCATTTTCAAGCACTGTTTCAGCCCGTTGGAATTCCTTTGGTAGCTTTTCATGAATCGTTTGTTCGATAACCCGCTTACCAGCGAATCCAACTAACGCATGCGGCTCGGCCAAAGTAATATCACCTTGCATCGCAAATGAAGCTGTCACACCCCCCATCGTTGGATCGGTTAGGATCACGATGTAAGGTAGCCCTGCTTCTTGATGCGCCGCAACTGCTGCACTAACCTTCGCCATTTGCATCAATGAGTGAATACCTTCTTGCATTCGGGCACCACCAGAAGCCGTAAACAGGATGACCGGCAACTTAGCTGCCGTCGCATGTTCAAAGAGGCGGGTGATTTTTTCACCTGTAATCGTACCAAGTGACCCCATAATGAAGTAGGAATCCATAATACCCAAGGCAACCTTTTGATCTTCCAGAGTCGCTATCCCTGTCAGAACTGAATCGCCCAATTCCGTTTGTTGTTGCGCACGTTCCAATTTACCAGCATAGCCTGGGAAATCAGTATCGGCCAACTTCAAATCAGCATCAAGTTCTTCAAAATCAGTTGTCATCAATGCAACACGTTCACGCGCTTGTAAGCGGAAACCATAGCCACACGCTGGGCAGACACGGTGGTCGCCTAACTGCTTTGAATATAGTTGGGCGCCACAGTATGGACAGGCCAAGAACAAACCATCCGGAATACGATCATTCAAGTTCGCATCACGTTTGATCTTGGGAGTTGAAACCGTGGTGTTATTAAATAAATCCATTGAATCGCCTCCTTAATCAGCGGCTGGCAAACTAGCTTGCCAACGTGGCAAAAATTCTTTTTCCAGATAGCGCGTGTCAAACATGCCACGTGCTACTGTTGGGTCATGTAACAACGCTTTTTGGAAATCAGCGTTTGTATTAACACCTTGAATAACTAACTCATCCAAGATACGGTCCATTTTCGTGACCGCTTCCAAACGATTATCCGCGTGGACCAAAAGCTTACCGATCATTGAATCGTAGAATGGTTGAATCTTATCACCCGTGTAAATAGCCGAATCAATGCGAATACCAGGTCCACCAGTTGGTAGAAAGGCAAAATCAATTGTACCGGCACTAGGCGCAAAGTTCTTAGCGGGTTGCTCCGCGTTCAATCGGACTTCTAAAGCATGTCCCTTAAGGGCAATATCCGATTGTGATACCTTCAAAGGTTCACCAGCAGCCACTTCAATTTGCATCCGAATTAAGTCCACTCCAGTTACCATTTCAGTTACTGGGTGTTCAACTTGAATACGCGTATTCATTTCCATGAAGTAGAAATGACCATCGTGATCTTGCAAGAACTCCAATGTCCCTGTATTTTCATACTGCAAGGCATTCACAGCCTTAGTTGCAATGTCACCTAGATTTTCACGCATCGCTGGTGTCACACCAAGCGCTGGGCTTTCTTCCATGACCTTTTGGTTATTACGTTGTAGTGAACAGTTACGTTCTGGGAAGTACAACACATGACCAAATTGGTCACGCATCACTTGCATCTCGATGTGACGAACATTCTCCATCACCTTCTCAACATACATGTGTTCATCCCCAAACGCAGCTTTCGCTTCACGTTGCGCATCATCGAACTTATCTGCTAATTCATCTTCTGAATAAACAAATCGCATTCCCTTACCACCACCACCGGCAGCGGCTTTCAGCAACAATGGGTAGCCGACCCGGTCAGCGACCAGCTTGGCTTCATTAGCATCACGAATGAACCCTTCTGAACCCGGAATAACTGGTACGCCAGCCGCACGCATTGATTCACGCGCATTTGCCTTATTACCCATTAATTCGATGACATGGGGGCTTGGACCGATCCACTTCAAACCAACGGCTTCAACCATTTCAACGAATAATTCATTTTCCGATAAGAAACCGTAACCTGGATGAATCGCTTCAGCACCCGTTAACAACGCAGCACTCAAGATATTCTTCATGTTAAGGTAACTATCTTTAGACTTTGGCCCCCCGACTGAAATCGCTTCATCGGCTAATTTCACATGGAGGCTATCCGCATCAGCTGAAGAATAGATAGCAACAGATTTAATGCCCATTTCCTTCAGTGTACGAATGACACGAACAGCAATTTCACCACGGTTCGCGACTAACACTTTCTTGAACATTTTAATCTCCAATAATAAACGTCAAATCAGCAGTAGTAGCCTTCTTACCATTAACGTAAGCAACACCCTTACCTTCACCAATTGGACCGCGCAAACGATCAAGCGTCACTTCTAGGCGCATTTGATCACCAGGTTGAACCATCTTACGGAAACGAGCCTTCTTAATACCACCAAAGTAAGCTGTCTTACCCTTAAATTCAGGCATCGAAAGTAATGCTACGGCACCAGCTTGTGCTAATGCTTCAATTGTCAACGCCCCAGGAAATGTTGGATTGCCTGGAAAGTGACCTTGGAAGACTTCTTCGTTGATGGTGACATTTTTGATGGCAACCGTCTTTTCACCCGGCACCAACTCCTCAACCGTATCCAACATCAACATTGGGTAACGGTGTGGCAAAATTTCTTGAATTTGTTGTGTATTTAATACTGACATTGCCGCCCCTCCTTAAGCATCTAGTTCGACACGGAAGATTGCATGACCGTAATCAACCACATCCTCTTCCTCTACCAAAATTTCAGTGATGACACCGGCAACTTCACTCTTCACTGGTGTCATTAGCTTCATTGCTTCAACAATCGCAACTTGTTCACCCACAGCAACGTGGTCACCCACTTGCTTGAAAGGCGCAGCATCCGGATTGGCCTTCAAGTAAACCGTTCCGACCAATGGTGCATCAATCGTTACGCCTTGCTTTTGTTCCTTGTCCAAAGGATGATGTTCCGTTGCGACAGGCGCTTCTGCTGTCGCGACACTCGCAACAGTTGGCTGCGCAGGTGTCGTGACAACAGGTTGCGTGATTTCGTTCTTACTCAAATGCAAACTGAAATCATCTGATTGCAATGAAAACTCACGCAACGAACTATTTTCCAAATCTTGCATCAAAGCGCGAATGTCATCTAATTGCAAACCCATTAATTCTCACTCCACTTCTTGAAAATAACAGCGGCATTGTGGCCACCGAAACCATAGTTAGCTGACAAAACGTAGTTAGGCGCAACAAACTTGTTGTCGTCGTTAACCAACGTCACACCAGCAGTTTCAGGATCTTGTTCCGTCACACCAACATTAACTGGCAATTGTTCACGGACCAAGGCACCAATTGCAGCAATGGCCTCAATGGCACCCGCTGCTCCCAACAAGTGTCCAGTCATACCCTTAGTTGATGAAACCAAGACGCCGTTCTTACCAAAGACCAATTCCATAGCCTTTGATTCAGCCGCGTCATTTGCACCAGTTGCCGTTCCGTGTGCGTTGACATAATCAATGTCGCTCGCTTGGATACCGGCGTCTTGCAAAGCCAACTTAACTGAACCAGCTGGTCCTGATCCGTCAGGAGTTGGGCTGGTCAAGTGGTAAGCATCAGAGTTTGCCCCGTAACCAACCACTTCGGCGATAATTTCTGCACCGCGGGCTTGCGCGTGTTCCAATGATTCCAAGACCAAGATTCCTGAACCCTCACCCATAACGAAACCGTGACGGTTTACATCAAATGGCTTTGAGGCTTCAAGTGGATTTGGTTCAGTTGACAAGGCAGTCAACGCTGCGAACCCTGAGATTCCCATTTCGTTAACCGTCGCTTCTGATCCACCCGTAACCATCACATCATACTTACCTGATTGGATACGCCAGAAAGCTTCACCAATCGCATTCGTCGCACTGGCGCACGCCGTTGACAATGTGTAGTTAATTCCCTTGGCACCGTAACGCATTGACACGTTACCTGACACCATGTTTGGGATAGCGTTTGGCACGAACATTGGGCTCACACGTTGTGGTCCCTTGTCGTGCATCTTGATAACTTGTTCTTCGATAGTCGTCAAACCACCGATTCCGTTACCCATGATAACGCCGAAACGATCAGGGTTATCAACACCATCGGCCAAGCCGGCGTTTTCCAATGCTTCACCGGTAGCGTGAACGGCGTATTGTGAAAACAAGTCCATCTTACGTGACTCACGCTTTCCAACGCGAGCAGCGGGATCGAAGTTTTTCACTTCACCAGCAACTGTGACACCCGTCTCAGTTGCGTCAAACTTTGTAATTGGTGCAATTCCAACTTGGCTGTTAAAAATTCCATCCAAAAAATCATTTGCTGTATTACCAACGGGTGTAACTGCACCCAAACCTGTTACGACAACTCGTGTCATGTTGTTCTCCTCTACTTTCCTAAAGCTTGGATACGACTTATTAATAAGTTGTAAAAGAATAAGTGCATCAAGTCGTATCCGTTTTCCTTAGATGTACAACCCACCATCGACCGTAATTGTTTGGCCAGTGATGTAATCGTTTTGAGCCAAGAACAAGGCAGTTTGTGCGATTTCCGTCGCGTTTCCAAAACGCTTCAAAGGCACAGCCTCTAGGACTTGTTCCTTAACCTTGTCAGACAACGCATCTGTCATGTCTGATACAATCATGCCCGGTGCAATCGCATTAACACGAATGCCACGCATTGCGCCTTCTTTAGCTAATGACTTTGTCAAACCAACAATTCCAGCCTTTGACGCTGCGTAATTTGCTTGGCCAACATTTCCCATCAACCCCACAACAGATGCCATGTTGATGATATTTCCTGAGCGGGCACGCAACATCTTCTTAAAGATTGGCTGCGTCACGTTAAATGTACCGTTCAAGTTTGTATTCACAACGTTTGCGAATTCACTTGGCTTCATGCCCATTGTCAATTTGTCGTCAACAATTCCAGCATTGTTAATCAAAATATCAATGCCATCAATTTCTTCAAACAAACCAGTCAGGGCGTTATTAACGCTTTCCTCATCAGCAATATCCGCTGTAATAGCGAGTGTGTTTTCACCAAACTCAGCCATCACGTCTGGTCTAACGGCCGAACGCCCGTGTAAAATTACCCGAGCCCCAGCCGCATCAAAGGCTTTTGCAACCGCTAAACCGATACCACGTGTCGATCCCGTGATCAACACATTCTTGTCTGTTAAATCCATTACACTGTCTCCTGTGCCGCAATCAACATATCGCGAACTTCATTAAATGAGGCCAAATCCTTCACGCAGTAGCGCTTGATATCTTTACCAACAATTTTCTTTGCGAATTTCATCAAGGTATCACTTGGTCCAAACTCAATTAGCGTATCAACACCATCATCAACCATTGCTTGCAATGCTTGTGCAAAATAAGTTGGTGACGTAATTTGCTTTAACAAAGTCGCTTTAACATCGTCAAACTTTTGACCCGTTGTATTTGAGTACACCGCAAATGTTGGTGCGCTAAACGTTTCATCCGTTAAACGATCTGCCAGTTGATCCGCAGCCGTTTGCAACAATGGTGTATGGAATGCACCTGAAACTGGCAATTCGACCATGCGTGAGACACCTGCTTCAGTCAATGCGGCCATTGCCTCATCAACATCAGCTTCGATTCCACCAATGACCAATTGATTAAACGTGTTAAAGTTCGCTGGGTACACGCGCTTTCCAGTAGCTTGCAATTTTTCAAGCGTTGCAACAACCCAGTCTTGATCGTCCGTCATTACGGCAACCATCTTACCTGGGTTTGCATCACCGGCGGCTTGCATATAAGCACCGCGATCCTTAATAATGGCCATACCTTGCTCAAATGTCATTGACCCAGCGGCTGTTAATGCACTGTACTCACCCAAACTCAGGCCCAATGCACCGGCTGGTTCAGGCATCACATCTGACAAAGCATTGTAGATGCCCATGCTCATTGCCAAAATAGCAGGTTGTGTGTACTTCGTTTGCTTGATGTTATCTTCACTATTCACAATAGTCGTCATCACATCGTAGCCAAGTAATTCACTCGCATGGTCGATTGTTTCTTGATATTTAGGCAGACTGGCATACAAATCAGCACCCATGCCAACTTGTTGCGCCCCTTGCCCGCTCATCAATAGTCCTAGTTTCATGTTTTTTACCTCGTTGTTTGGTTACTTCAACAAGTCTTCAGCTTGTGACCAAACATCTTCTAGAATTTCAGCCACTGGCTTAATCTCATGAATCATTCCTGAAATTTGGCCAGCCATGAAGGCCCCATTTTCCTTGTCACCATCAAGCACTGCTCGACGAAGAGACCCATTCTCAAGTTCTTCGATTGCATCTGCATCTGGCTTTGGCTTTGTAATTTCAATGCGCTCTTGCTTTACAAAGTTCTTTGACATCTTAGTCTTCAAGACACGAGCACGGTTACCAAGTAACTCTCCCGTCACAAGCGTATCGATATCCTTTGCTTTCACAACAGCATTCTTAAAGTTTTCATGGACCTCTGACTCAGCCGAAGCCAAGAAGCGTGTTCCCATTTGAACACCAGAGGCGCCTAGCATGAAGGCCGCAGCAACACCACGACCATCTGCAATTCCACCCGCCGCAATAACTGGAATGTTCAATGCGTCGACCACCTGTGGAACCAATGTCATCGTCGTCAACATACCAATGTGACCACCTGACTCCATTCCTTCGGCAACAACTGCATCGACACCCTTCTTTTCCATCATCTTGGCCAAACCAACAGATGGAACAACCGGGATAACCAAGATACCGTGGCTGTGCAACTCTTCAATAAACGGTGATGGATCACCTGCACCGGTTGCCACAACTTGCACACCCTCTTCGATAATGACATCGAAAACTTCACGGATGTGGCGTGATAGCAACATCACATTGACACCGAACGGCTTATCAGTCACCTGACGAGCACGACGAATTTCTTCACGCACCTTGTCAGCCTTCCAATAACCTGTTCCGATAATTCCCAAACCTCCAGCCTCAGAGACGGCACCAGCAAGATGTCCCGTACCCGCCCAGGCCATTCCGCCTTGGATGATAGGGTACTTCATACCCAACTTTTCAAATAATGGATTATTTAGCTTAACGCTCATTTTGTGGTTCCTTTCTCTTGGTGCTGAATATTTAGGCGTTAACTTGTGCAGCTACCTTGTTAACCAAGTCTTGTACCGTTTGGATTTCTTCAGCAACAGCCAACTTAATGTCAAAGTCGTCTTCAACACGGTTCAACACTTCAAACAAATCCAATGAATCTGCGTCGATGTCTTCCGTCAAATTCGTTTCAGGCTTAACTTCACCATCTTCCAAGTCAAATTGGTCTACCAAGATTTCAGTTACCTTGTTCAAAATTTCTGCTTCAGTCATGTTATTGTCCTCTATTTCTTTTGTTTAATAATTCGATAATTTAAATGTATAGGTCATATACAAAAATGGTTAAAAAAACTACACCTTGATAATCAAGGCACCAACCGTTAAGCCACCACCAAACCCGGCAATCGCAATTGTTTGCCCTGGTTTAATCGTCCCAGCTTCACGCAGTTCATCAAGTAAAATACCGATACTAGCTGCACTAGTATTACCATATAACGCCATGTTCGTTGGGAACTTTTCGATTGGCTGACCGAATCGCTTCGCAATACTGCTAACAATTCGTCCATTTGCCTGATGCAACAGATAATAATCAATCTCATCAGGTGTGAGGCTTGCTTTTGCAAGCGCCTCGTTTAAGACCGCCGGCACTTCGCGTGTCGCGAAATTATACACTTCACGACCATTCATCTTAAAATACGGATCAGCAGCCTTTAACTCACCCGCAAAATAATTTGCGTTTCGTTGTTGACCAGCTGTCAGGAATTCTGAGCGTTCACCAAAGGTTTTCAATGATTCAGCTAGTAAGCCTGTCTCTGCTCCAGTACGTTCAAGCAAAACCCCGGCCGCACCGTCACCAAACAACACGGCTGTTGATCGGTCATCCCAATCAACTAGCTTACTCAACACCTCTGCCCCGATAACTAAACCGCGTTGGTAACGTGTTGTCAGCAACGCGCTCGCCATACTCAACGTATAAACGAACCCTGAGCATGCCGCGCTTAGATCCCAAGCAAAAGCATTCGTAGCGCCAATCTTTCCTTGCACAATTTGTGCCACACTTGGTGATAACGTGTCAGGCGACATTGTTCCCACTAAGATGAAATCTAGTTGATCAGCTGTTAAACCAGCTTGATTCAATAATTTTGTTGCAACACCAACTGCTAAATCACTTGTATCCTCAGTCGATACGATATGCCGTTGGCGAATGCCGGTACGCGGTTGAATCCATTCATCGGATGTGTCCATAAATGTCGCTAACTCATCATTAGTTACGACCCTTTCTGGCACGACTCGCGCTGACTGGACGATGGTAAATCTTTCCATATCGCCCTCTCTTAGAACTGGATTAGCTCGTGAAGATATTCTTGCAAATTAAGCACGGCCTTTTTCACCGCCTCGGTTTCATCATCAGATAGAGAATCAAATAATGAGTGCGCCATACCGCGGTGAAAAGCCTCGTGGGCACGGAAAACTGTACGTCCGTTGTGAGTCAGCGCCAAATGGACAACCCGTCGATCATTGTCATCACGATGACGCTCGACATAGCCCTTTTTGACTAATTTATCAATAACACTCGTCATAGCACTTGGTGTTAAGTGCACCATTTCTGCAACTTGCGATGCGGTCCGGGTCTCATACATCGAGATTGCCGCAATCGTGTGCATATCTTTGATCGTAATGTCATTGAACTTTGATTCGCGTAATGAGGCTTCCTCAATCCACACAACGTTATTAAATACGTTGACCAATGCCTCATTAATCTGTTCGAATGATGCTTCTTCACTAGCTGCCATACTTACTTCTCCGTCTCACTCTTGGCATTATCTGCCGATTTCTCTTCAGGTGAAACAACAAACATCAGTTCAGCACTAGTTGCTAACTTGCCATCTACCATTGCCTTGACGTTTACTGTTCCCATGTTCTCTCTCAGATTACCGAATTCTACGTGTAACTTCAAGACGTCGCCTGGTTTAACCATGCGCTTGAACTTGGCATTATCAATACCCGTCATGTAAGCCGTCTTACCGACGAACTGTGGTGATGACAAAATCAGAATAGATGCCGCTTGTGCAAGCGACTCAATAATTAGTACCCCAGGCATAACTGGATTACCTGGAAAATGTCCTTGAAAGAACTGTTCATTAATAGTGACATTCTTTGTCGCAATCAATGACTCACCAGGCACCATCTCATCAACGTAATCCATATATAGAATTGGATAACGATTTGGAATCAAATCCATAATTTCCGTGGTTGTCAAAACTGCCATAGTCCCGCTCCTTCCAAAAAGTATTTCGAACATCGAAATATTCGATATTCAAATAGTATTTTATTTTCATCGAATTGTCAACACGCCTTTTCCAATAAATATACGTATACCCCATTTACAATTAACACAAAAAGCGCAGAAAACGCCTGTTTTTGGGCATTCTCTGCGCAACGCAATGCTAACGTGTTCACAGATTATTCAATATTTATTCATTCGCTTACAAAAAGTAAATAAAAAACACACCCATAATTCGGGTGTGTCTCATGATTGTTAGTCCTTCTTATCGAACTTGTCCTTCAGATTATCTACCGCATCCTCGGCCTTGTCCTTCAAATCCCCTAGCGCTTCACGCGCCTTACCGGTTAAACCTTGGGCCTTTCCCTCAGCCTCTAGTTTTGCATCACCAGTTGCTGCACCAGCAACTTCCTTGGTCTTACCTGAGACTTCATCGAACTTACCTTTTACTTGATCTTCCAATGCCATCAGTAATTTCCTCCATATCTGTGATTGCTTATATCATACCTAAACACAGAAGAAAGCGCTACCAAAAATATTTGAAGATTAGCCATTTGGGAAATTACAGTAACCCAACCCGCTTAAAGATGTCATCAACATGCTTGAGATGCCAATGATAATCAAATGCGTCATCAACTTCAGCTGCCGTCAGTTTACTTTGAATGGTTGGATCGGCATCCACCAAATCACGGAACTGCTTTTGTTCATCCCAAGACTTCGCCGTCAATGGTTGTACAGTATCATAAGCCGCTTCACGTGACATGCCTGCATCTACCAATTTCAACAACAACCGCTGTGAATAAATTAACCCATACGTGCGGGTCATATTCGTCTTCATCGTTTCAGGGAACACTTGTAAATTAGCCAAGATACCTGTCAAACGATGCAACATGTAATCTAGCACCGTTGTACCATCTGCCAAAATAATACGTTCAGCACTCGAATGAGAAATATCACGCTCATGCCATAACGTAACATCTTCCAGCGCCGTAACTGAATACCCTCGTAGCACACGTGACAAACCAACAATATTTTCAGATCCAATCGGATTACGTTTGTGTGGCATCGCTGAAGAGCCCTTTTGGCCACCCTTAAAGCCTTCTTCAACTTCGTGAATTTCAGACCGTTGCAACCCACGAATTTCGGTGGCAACTTCTTCTAAGGTCGTCCCGATCAAGGCGATTGTCGTCATATAATCCGCATGTAAGTCGCGTGGTAACACTTGTGAGCCAACGGGTTGGGGCGTTAAGCCCAATTCGTTCATCGCAACTTCTTCAACAGTTGGTGGTACGTTCGCAAACGTGCCCACGGCACCTGATAACTTTCCAGTCTCAACCAGCTCAGCAACTCGTTCAAATCGATCAATGTCACGCTTGGCCGCCTGATAAAAACGAGCCATCTTTAAACCAAACGTTGTTGGTTCAGCGTGTACACCGTGAGTTCGTCCCATCATCACAGTATCTTTGTAACGAAGGGCGAGTTCACCCAAAATATCACGATATGCCACCAGGTCCGCCTTGATAACGTCATTTGCCTGGCGTAGACGTAAAGCTTGCGCTGTATCAACGACATCCGTTGACGTCAACCCATAGTGAATCCACTTCCGTTCTTCACCCAATGATTCAGACACATTTCGGGTAAATGCTACCATGTCATGGCGCGTTGTCTCTTCAATTTCCGCAATGCGAGTGACGTCAAAGCGAGCATTCGCCCGAATAGCTGCCAAGTCCGCTTCAGGCACGTGGCCCTCTGCTACCCAGCCCGCCGTCACAGCAATTTCAACATCCAACCATGATTGGTACTGATTTTCCAAAGACCAAATGTGACGCATTTCAGGTCGCGCGTAGCGATCAATCATAATATAACCCCTCTCAAATTCGTAAACACGAACGAAACGTTTTTAACATTCATTATTGTACATTATTCCCGAATGATATTTCAAGGTAATTCAAAAATGTTTTATTTTTAGCGCACAAAAAAAGAGACCAGAAAAATCCGGTCTCTTTTAGTTTACTTATCTGAAGATTCAGATGAAGCTGCTGAACTTGAGCTTGCTTCACTTGAACTTGCACTTGAAGATGCCTTGCTTGATGAAGATTCAGATGAAGAAGATGACGTCTTAGCAGCCTTAGCAGTTGCAGCGGCTTGCGTGTACGTTGCCAAAACATTCTTCAATTGTGAATCTTTAATGTTAACGTTAGCCTTAGCCAATTCGTTACCAATAATCGCTTGCACCTTTGATGAATCAGACATCTCGTTCGTCACCAAGATTTCCTTCATCTTAGACTTCAAAGTTGTGAATGACTTCTTGTCATCACGTGAATCCATCTTAATGACAAAGTAACCTGAGTACGTATCTGACTTAACAGGCGTCTTTGTGTATTCACCCTTCTTCAACTTGAAAGCAGCCGTCTTAAAGTCGTCTTCCAAAGTTGTGTTGGTTGAATCAAAGGCGTCCATCTTACCACCCTTGTCCTTAGTTGAAGAGTCTGTTGAGTACTTCTTAGCCAACGTGGCGAACTTATCACCATCGTCCAACTTAGAAATCATATCCTTGGCTTCATCTTCTGAAGAAACCAGGATAACAGAAACGTTCACATTAGGCGTGTAGTTCTTGTATTGTTCCTTCAATTGCTTTGTCGTAAACTTTGAGTTTGCTTCAACCGCGGCCTTCTCCAAAGCTTGCAACTCCAAAGACTCCTTGAATGAGTCTTCCGTCATACCGTTGTTAGCCAAAGCCGTTGAGAATTGTGAACCGTATTGCGCCTTCACGTCATCATATTGCTTTGTAATTGCCTTTGACGATACCTTGTCACCATACTTCTTATCCAACACCTTTTGGATAATCATGTTAGCCAATTGTTGTTGTCCTTCAGTGGTGCTCTTTAACTTCTTGTAGTAGTCCGCTTGCGAAATACTTCCTGAATCGGTAGTTGCGATTGACTTAGGGCCTACACCCCAAACAGCCAATCCCAAGGCTGCCGCAACGACAACCAAAATAGCCACTACTTTCTTCCACATGGAAAAATTCCTTCTTTCAAAAATTTATTATGTGTATCAGTTTACCATATTATCTTTAAGTTTGCTTATAGCACCTGATACGTTGCGCCCATTGCAAAGCGTCCATTATCTAACGTTTGCGTTGTATTGAGATGTTCGGCAAAATCCGCATCACGATACCGCAGACGTGCCGTTTTGAGACGCCATTGTAATGTCATGAGTTGATCAACCAACTGCTCATCAGACGCGGATGGCGTCCCAAGCATATACCGTACGACCAGTCGCAACCAGGATACACCCGTCACCTTATCTAGAAAGGCAATATGTGTGAATGGCATAGGCCGAATATCGGCCGCAGTAATCTCGCCATCTATTGGTAACCGATCAACAATTAATTGGTACATGCCCGGCGTATCGATTTCAAGCTCCGGCCGGGGTAAAGTTTCCCATAATGAAGGCGTCATAGCAGACTGATCCAATAAAATGCCGCCATTATCTTGATGGCCAATCCCGATGATGTGCAATTCAACCCCGTCATAGAAATAATTAACGACTGTCTGTTCACCTTCACTCAACATGCTACTTGGCAAGTATTTTTCTTTGGCAATCACTTGCACATTGACCCCCATCTTACGTAACTGGGTAATCAGCTTAATGCGATTGCCAGGGACGAACACACGGGTTGGTTGTTCAATTTCAATCACATTCATCACGTCTGAAATTTCAAGCGGTTCATAATATTGCTTATCACCAAGTTGCGGTATGAAAGTTAAATCAGTCGGATTATTATTCATCAAAATTGTCTTTAAACCTTGACTTCGAAGTTCATCAGCCACCGTCGCCATCACATATGAGGCTGCGGCACCATCACCTAAACGAAAGGCGCCAGTCCCGATAATCAAAGCCGAATCGTCACCTAAGCGTTCACTTTCGTTTTCGGATTCGAAAGTCGAATAAAACTGCGAAACTGACTCTTCAAACTCACCCGCCGATGGTTCAAACGCCTTGTAGGTTGGCAAAATACCATTATCCCAACGATAACGGCGTACTGCCTCGTACTTTTCATCCCACAATTTAGCAACTAACCCGTCTGACAAGCCGTAATACTTGGCTTGTTGGAGCACATCCGCTTCCCACGGATTATCTTTCACAGCTTGCTCCAGGTTATTAAGTCGTTGCAGCTTGTAGAAATAAAAGGCATTAATTTTAGTTAATTCTGCCAGTTCATCAACGGTATACCCTCGTCGTAAAGCCTCAAGCAAGACCAAAATTCGATTATCACGGGGGTGAATCAACTGCTCAACAATCTCATTATCCGTTAACGCATTCATCAATGTTGGTGAAAAATTACGATTGTTAAAGTGTGCTGCTCGAATCGCTTTTTCCAACGCTTCTTCAACACTACGACCGACACCAATCGTAGCCCCAACTGATTTTTGCACGGTATCTAATCGATTTTCTGTCTTGATACCGGCCGTCTCAAGTTCTCCGAAGGCAAACACAGGAAAACGAATCACGATGTGATCCATCGTCGGTTCTAATAGTGCCGTGTGATCAGCGTATATTGATGGAATCCGAACTGAGGTCAAACTTTCGCCAACCATCAAGCCTGTAATCACTGGTACTAATGGATAACCCGTCGCCGTAACAACCATTGCTGAGGTGCGATCAAAGTACGGTGTTACTCGAGTGATGACAAATTCTTCATTCGCCGGATTAACCGCAAAGCGAACTTCCAATAGACCTTGCACGTTAAAGCCACGCGCAACCGTAAAGGCCGCGTTACGCAAAGTTTGGAACATTGGATCAGGCAACGTCTGCACAGGTGTAATCGCAATTGAATCGGCTGAGTGAATGCCGACCGGATCCATATCTTCGACACCGCCAATCAGCAAAGTCGTATCCATGCGATCACGTACCACCACCATCGCAATTTCCTGGTAACCGCGAATACTTTTATCCACGTTTACTTGGTGGGTTAATGATCGATTTAACGCCGTTTCAGCCGCTCCTTCTAGTTCTTCAGCATCCTCAACCTGCAAACGAATGGTTTGACCAACAGGTGCCACTGATCGAACAACCACTGGAAAATCAAAATCGCGTGCCGCATCAAACGCTTCACTAACATTGCTAGCTAAACGTGTTTGGACAGCTGGCAACTTTAATTGGGTCAACCGCTCCTGTAAATATTTCGTATTTTGGGCGGCTTGCATCACAGGCAATGTCATCCCCAACACTTTCGGCGCATCGTTACCTAAAATTTGTAAAATTTCAGCACTCAGGCGTACCGCTGTTAAGCCACCCACTGATGCCACGATCGCCGTAATATGTTCTTCGACAATCACTTTAACCAAATTTGGGGCCGTTAATTGTGTTTCAATGACTTTTATTTCCTCACGCTCAGTTGTAAAACCATACGGATTGTCATCAGCAATCACAATTTGATGTCCCCGTTTCACCAAGCCGTTAACCACTTGGTAACTGGCGGCATCACTTTCAGTTTCACGACCAAAGTCATTCGCTGAACCACCGATTATTAAAATTCGCTCGGTCATGAAAGCCATCCTCCTCGTCGTGCCGTCACCATTTCCATAAATTCATCAAATGCTTGCGTTGCTTCAAAGGGGCCTGGGGCCGTATCTGGGAAAAATTGCACACTAAAAGCCGGATAGTCGCGGTGACGCAGTCCTTGAACGACACCATCCGTCATATCAATATGGGTCACGAACATATCCGTTTCCCGTACAGAATCCGGATTAACCGCGTAACCCTGGCCCTGGGTGGCAAACATAATCCGACTCGTGATTTGTTCACGAATTGGATGATTCATGCCGTGGTGCTCAACTGGCATTTGCTGCAAAGTAGCCCCATTCGCAATCGCAAATAGTTCGTGTCCAAGTCCAATGCCGAAAAGTGGCACCCGGGTTTGGAATTGGCGAATAATATCAAACGTTTCATCTGGAATTTGGCGTGGGTCACCTGGGCCAGATGACAACACAATCCCATCAGGGTCAAGATTAGCCACTTCATCAACAGTCGCATTATATGGTAATACCGTCACATTCGCATCAAAATCACTCAGCATACGGAGAATGCCGTTTTTCAAACCAAAATCAAGCACCACCACGTTTGCGCCACGCCCTGGATTAGCATAGGCTTTCGGCGTTGAGACTTGCGCAACTTGGCGAGTCGTCAACACCATGGCCCGTAACTGGTCAAATGCGTGCGCGTCTGGTACGTCAACAATTGACGCCTTTTGCGTACCTGTTTTGCGCAAGTGGCGGGCCAACGCACGCGTATCGATTTGTGAAATGCCGGGGACATTGTGTCGCTTTAAATAGTCGTGCAAACTCATTGACTGCAGCCGATTAGTTGACACATCAGCAATTTCACGAACAATAACCCCTTTCACCGTTGGCACAATTGACTCATCCGCCCGATGATTAATTCCCGCTGCCCCAATCGTTGGTGAGGTAAACATCACAATTTGATTGTGATAAATCGGATTGGTAATGACTTCCTGGTAACCAGTCATTGCGGTATGAAAAACAATTTCACCAAAAGTTGTTGCAGGCGCCCCAAACGCTTCACCAGCATAGACGGTGCCATCCTGCAAAATTAAATAACGTTTCGTCATGACGTCGTTCCCGCTATCGCTATGGATAGCGATCCCTCCTTTCCGTCAAATAAGCGGGTCTTAACGAATTTCAACTGAATCAACACCGTCGATTTCAGTGACATTCACATTAATACGTTCAGCCGCTGCCGTTGGAATATTCTTACCAACAAAATCCGCGCGAATTGGTAACTCACGGTGACCACGATCCACTAACACTGCCAAATTAACCACAGCCGGACGGCCATTATCCATCAACGCATCTAAAGCAGCACGAATTGTTCGACCCGTATAAAGCACATCATCGACCAAAATAACGCGTTTGCCATCAATATCAATATCCAATTCTGCCTTTGAACCCCGATCGGTTGCATCATCACGGTAGGTTGAAATATCCAACTGAGCCACCGGAATTTGGGCATTTTCAAGTTGCTGTAATCGTTGTGCAATGCGTTCAGCGATAAAGACACCACGCGTCTTAATCCCCACAATCACAAGATTGTTAATCCCCTTATTCTTCTCGATAATCTCATACGTAATACGCGTCAGTGCACGTTGCATCGCCATTGCGTCAACAATTTCCTTAGCCATAATGGACATCCTTTTCACGTTTTTTATTTTGCTATAACAAAAAGGCGTTACCTATACAAAATAGGTAACGCCTAAATTAAACTCATTCGTCGCGTTACCCCCTAGCCACCTCTCTGGATGACTTTAAGAAGATACCTTCATTCTAGCACGAATATTCGCTCAATTGTTGATTAATCTGTAATCTCAGCATATGGGTCAAGCTGATCCAACATCGCTGTAAAGTAGTCTGGCAATGGCGCTTCAAACGTCATATCTTCCCCGGTCGTTGGTTGCGTGAGCCCCAACGTAGCCGCGTGCAAATATTGACCATTACCTGGCAACGTCTTCTTTGGTCCGTACAATGGATCGCCAGCAACTGGATGACCAATATAGGCCATATGCACACGAATTTGGTGCGTACGTCCTGTTTCAAGGGTTACTTGCAGTAATGTGTACCCAACGAAGCGTTTTACAACCTTGAAATGCGTCACAGCATCACGGCCACCAGCAACGACGGCTTGCTTCTTGCGGTCAGCGGATGAACGGCCAAGTGGCGCCTTAATAGTCCCCTCGTTTTCAACGAATTCACCATGCACCAAGGCATAATATTGACGCAAGTTTTTCTTATCCTTCAATTGCGCAGACAATGATTCATGTGCCTTATCGTTCTTCGCAACCATCAGCAACCCTGACGTATCCTTGTCAATACGGTGCACAATGCCGGGACGGACCACACCATTGATTGTTGACAACGGTGTGTGGAACATCAACGCGTTCACCAATGTGCCGGATTCATGGCCCAATGCAGGATGAACAACCATCCCTTGTGGCTTGTTGACAACTAACAAATCGTCATCTTCATACACGATATCAAGTGGAATATCCTCGGGTTGTAAATCAATTTCGACCGCTTCAGGTACCGTAAATTTGATTTCGTCATTTGGTTTAACACTATACTTAGCCTTCTTAACAGCCCCGTTCACTGTTAAAATGCCATCATTAATCCACCCCGTAACTTGCGTACGCGTATAATCGTCAAACGCATCAGCCACAACTTTATCAAGGCGGCCAGTTTGGTCAGTAATCACTAACGTTTCTTCACTCATATGTTTTCGTTTTTTCCTTCAATCTTTGCCTTGAACGCTCGCAAAAAGCTCGCATTCATCCAATAACTGTACTGTTCACCATCATGACTAAACATGACTGTATGTTTTGTAAATTGCACAAATTGCATATCTGCAAAATGAATTTTTTCTGTGTGGATTCCCACAATTGGTGGGAAGCGTAGCGCATCATCATCGAGATACACCCGACGACGGAAAATTACCGCCCCGGCAATCACAAGAAAGATACCAAATGACCAGTACGTCCAGACATTCAAATGCGTGACCTCGAGCCACATGACACCGCCGAATAATGCGATCATCACAATCCATGCCCAGCTTACCCAGCCAATTAATCCTGCTGGTTGGTAGTAACCCTTCATGACTAACACGTCTCCTTTCGGGCGTTTGTACTATTCTCTAGTATAATGAAAGCAGAGGTATTTGTCATGTTAATCAAGTTGTATGCTGACGCAGCGACCCAGGGTAACCCCGGTCCAAGTGGTGCCGGCATTGTCATCGTCCGAGATGGCACCCAAAGCCAACAATATGAATATTTAGGTGACATGACCAATCATGAAGCTGAATTTGCTGCCACTATCCTAGCCTTTGAACATTTGGCGACATTAGCCGATGCGGGCGACATGGTCATGTTCTATACCGATTCTAAATTAGTTGCTGATAGCATTGGTAAATCTTATGCCAAACATTATCCGGCCCAGATCGACCGTTTAATGATGCTGATTGATCGTTATCCAATTGTTTTAACGACCTGGATTCCCGACCGTCAAAACCAAGGTGCCCATCAACTTGCCTTACAAGCCATTCATAAGCGAGGAAAATGATTGGCGTTATCGCAAAAATTCCAACTTGCGGAACACATTTAAAAATAATAAAAGCGACCAGAAAAAATTCCGGTCGCTTTTATTTTTTTAGGCATCACGTTTTTTAATACCAATACCTGTCCAAGCTGATAACAATGAAAAGACTGGTGACAACAATGAGAAGAATACAAATGGCGCAAACACGTGCACCGGTACGCCTAAGGTTTGCGCGGCAAAACTACCGGCAACACCCCATGGTACCAAGTAGTTTACGACCGTTCCCGAATCTTCAACTGA
Organism: Weissella cibaria KACC 11862; assembly: GCF_000193635.1. GTDB lineage: Bacteria > Bacillota > Bacilli > Lactobacillales > Lactobacillaceae > Weissella > Weissella cibaria. The sequence continues at coordinate 72,160 of NZ_AEKT01000044.1, forward strand.
ACGTCCCAACGCTAAGCGTGATAAGCCCACACGGTCAAAGGCTTGTTTCCATAATTGACCTGGCAGAATCGTTGCCAAGTATTGTTCACCAATCATGAAGTTCGCCGCAATGCCAGTCACGATGGTCCCCGTAATCACACCAGCGCCATGCTTAATTCGGTTCGCAAGTGGCATCATCACAGCTTGTAAGATTTTCTGTTCGGTTAACAAGCCACCAAGTGCCAAAGCCAGCATGATAATAATCACCGTTGGCATCATTGCTAACATACCACCCCGGTTCAAAAGTGACTGCAACATGTCGTTCTTAGCGGCAGTTTTGAAACCGTTTAGCAAAACATCGGCTAGCGTTGTCATATTATGATTCAGTAGGAAGTAAGCGCCTGTTACACCAACGTTCACCAACAAGGTTGGAATTGCGGGGATTTTCGCCCAAGCCATCCCGACTAACAATACCAATGGCACCACTGTCCACCACGTTGGCGTTAGTAAACCGGCTAGATGATGCAATTCAGCAGCGGATGCCCCGGCATGCCCCGTTCCTAACACAATAAAAATGATAAATGACACAACCAAAGCAGGCAACGTCGTCCACATTAAGTTTTTAATGTGCGCAAACAGATCTGTCTCTGCAATTGACGAAGCCAGGTTGGTTGAATCTGACAATGGTGAACTTTTATCACCAAAAATAGCGCCCGACAATACCGCCCCGGCAACCAATGCTGGTGAAAAGCCCATCGCCGTACCAACACCCATTAGTGCCACCCCAACCGTGGCTAGCGTTGTAAAGGCTGACCCAATCATCGACCCGACAATCGCTGTCACCAACAAAGCACTCGGCAAGAACCATGCAGCATTGGCGACGTTGAACCCCAACCACAGCATTGTCGGAATGACATTTGTGCCCATCCATAGGGCAATCAACATACCAATCAGCAAGAACAAAAACAACGGTGCTAATGCCGTTTGAATGCCGGCCAGTAACTGGGTTTGAATATCGTCCCAAGTTGCGCGACGTAGTTTGGCAAAAATCATCGTTGCTAACAAACTAATAAGCAACGGTACGTACGGTGATAATCCGAGGCCAATAATGCTACCACCAAAAATAATAACTAATAAAATAACGAGGATTAATGCGTGCCCAAATCGCGGCGTTTCTGTTTGTTTCATCGTCCGATCTCCTTTAATTCATTACCGAGTGTCTTGTTAGTTGCCATAAGCGTCGATAACGAATTAACCCGCCGACGCCAGTAACTATTGTCCATACCCCATGCTTCAGTCCTCCAATACAAAAAAAGTCCCAGTAATGTGTCAACACACATCACTGGGACGAATCATCAAAATCCGCGGTACCACCCAAATTAATTGAGACTAATCGCCTCAATTCACTTTACTGCTATTAGGTTGTAAATAGTTCAGTCGTTACACCTGCGCCACTCACAGCAAACCGTGGCTTCTCTGCCATACAATGTAACGTCCTACCGATGAACCAAGTTTACGGGAAGTGTTAAAAGATGTCAACAACAAAATGAGATGTTTTTAATTGTTATCCGAAATTTGGTACGCTTGCAAATATCGTTCCGTTTGCAAATCAAGCCAATATTGTGGATTAAGCTCCTCGCCCGTTGCCGCATACAAAATTTGAGCAGGTGTTTTTGATGCGCCGTATTGCCAAATATTCGCCTTACGCCAATCAAACAACGGTTGGATGTTTCCAGCAGCCAGCAAGCTGTTGATATCAAGTGTTTTTGCCATTTCGTGACGGAATTGGGCCGCATACAAATGGCCAAGGGCATATGATGGGAAGTAGCCAAAATCACCGCCGGCCCAGTGAATATCTTGTAAGATACCTGTCAAATTTGATGGTGGTCGGATACCTAGGTATTCCTCATACTTTGCATTCCAAAGGGCTGGTAAGGTTGCAATATCAATATCATCGTTAAAAATAGCTTTTTCAATTTCATAACGAATAATGATATGCAACGGATATGTTAATGGATCAGCTTCCGTCCGAATTAGACTAGCCTGTGTTTTCATCCACCCTTTATAGAATGTCTCAAAATCAACATCGTCTAAGACACCATGGAAAGCCTGTTGCATAATTGGATAATCATGACGTAAGAAGGCTTCTGAGCGGCCAATCATTACTTCATTAAATAACGACTGTGATTCATGAATACTCATTGCTATTGATTTATTAAACGGTGTGTAATCCCATTTAGGCGCAACATTCTGTGCAAAGAGACCGTGACCGGCCTCGTGCAAGATTCCTAACACAGCCATTTGAAAATCAGTGGCTGACCACCGGGTTGTAATACGGGCATCATTACGATTCAAATCTTGCATAAATGGGTGCACCGTATCGTCTAATCGACCTTTATTAGGATCATAACCTAAGCGAACGGCCGCATCCCAAACATACGCCCGTTGGTCACTAACCGCGACCTCTCGCTGTAAAAAGTCGTCTGCCGGTTCAGTTCCTTCTGTTGCCAAACGTTCACGCAGCGCAACAACCCCCGCCTTTACCTCTGCAAAAACGGCATCTAGCTTTGCAACGGTTAGCCCTGGTTCAAACTGATTCAGCAACACATCATATGGTGTCGCCTCATCTTTACGCCAGTATGTAATAAAACGACGCTTTAAATCAATTAGCTGTGCCAAATATGGCGCATAAATGGCGTAATCATCTTGTTCGCGGGCTTCTGCCCAAGCATCCTGCGCTGTTGAAGTCAACTTGTTAAAAGCAATGTATTCATCAGCCGGCACGGCTGCATCACGCTCATAGTCTTCCTGGAACTTAGCAAAAAGTGCCTGTTCGTCGGCTGACAATTCATCCCCGTGTCCTGCGAAGTACGCAACCAAAGCCTTGGCTTGATCACCCGTCGAAACACCCAGATACTTTTCTGTTAAATAACTTTGCAATTCTGCGCGGAACTCGCTGGCATCCTTAGGCATACCAGTCAGCTGGTCCCACCCCGCTAAAGCCATAGTTTCTTCCAGTAAAGCTTGTTCCTTGAGCAATGCGCGCAAATCCTGTCCTGTCAATGTCGTCATATCCATCCTCCAGTTTAATCCGTGCGTTTATTCTAATCTAAATTTAATAAAAACACAAATAAAGGTGAGATAACAATTGTTATCCCACCTTTTTACATATGATTTAGTTAAATTTCATACCATATTTTTTATGACTGTACCAGCCATAACCCACGGTCCAAGCAATGCCACCTAACGCAGCAATTGTATCCGTCTTATCCAAGAACAATGTCACAAAGATAAAGAGAAAGAATAGCAACGTCAAAGGACTAGCAACTTTATAAAACGGCATCTTAAACCCGTCTTCAATGAAATCTGCACTGGCCCGATACTTGCGGTGCGCAATCATGATTAAGCTATAAATAACCAAGGTAATCGCTGCCGTAGCTGACGCAAAGAAATTAAACGCTGACTCAAAAATTGGTAATGCGTTAATCACAGGTGTAAGCATAATCAAAATCGCTGAGAACAAAATTGCGCGGGCTGGAATCGCCTTTGTTGACAAGCGCTTGAAGTAGTCTTGCCATTTACCGGTATTTTCAAGGGCCAGCGCGTAGACATCACGACCAGCTGAATAAATCAGTGTGTTTAATGCTGACATCGCAGCGGTCAACACCACAAAGTTCAGCAAAGCCGCCGCCCAATCAATCCCGATTAACTTAAAAATAAAGACGAACGGGCTTTGATCAGCTGGTAAATAATGCCAATCATAAATTGACATGATAATGGCCAAAGCTCCCACATAGAACACCAAAATACGGAACAACACCGTGTTAATTACCTTAGGCATGACTTCACGTGGATTTTTGGTTTCAGCAGACATCAAACCGACAAATTCAATTCCCACGAATGCAAAGAATACCATTGGGAACGCCATCATAAAATTCATGCCCCCATTTGGAAACAGCTGGAAATGGTGGGTAATGTTTGCAAATGACACCACCCCACCGTGAACGCCTGGTGTTTTAAAGCCGGTAATCATCATCAAAATTCCAGTAATGATAATACCCAGAATGGCAATAATTTTAATTGAAGAGAACCAAAACTCCGCCTCTCCAAAAAATTTGACTGCGACCAAGTTCACACCAACCAATAGTAACATCACGACAATTTCAATTAGCCATGCCGGCATCGTTGGTAGCCAGAATTGGACATATTTACCAATCGCCGTTAACTCCGCCATTGCCGGTAAAATTAACGTAATCCAGTATGACCAGCCAACGAAGTGACCAGCGCCAGGCCCCAGATATTTAGACACAAAACTCACAAACGAATTGTTATCTGGGTCTGCATAGAGTAGCTCGCCGATTGCGCGCATCATAATGTAAAGGAAAATTCCCGTTAATAGGTACACGAACAAGATCGATGGTCCTGTCAGACTAATCGAGTCGCCCGCACCTAGAAATAATCCCGTACCAATTGTGCCACCAATGGCAATCATCGTGACATGTCGTTTAGACAAACCCCGTTGTAATGAATCTGGTGCCGTATTTTTATCAGCCATCCCCGACTCCTTTTTAAATCATAACTTTATTTGTTTTATTACGGTTGCGTTTACAGCAACGTTGAATATAATACCACATTTCCCCGCCTTGAAACATGGTTTTATGCAAAGATATACAATTCTAAACCGTATATCCATAAAATATGCATATATACATAAAAACACCCACGATTTGGTTAGAATCACGGGTGCTCTTATGTATATGGTTATTGTTTAATTAGGTTAGTATTAAACATTATATGAGAAAAGTGTCGAGTCGGTTAACTCTCAACATTAGCTATTCTACCGACTCTTTGTCATCAGCGGGGAAAACTTCCCGCTCATGTCTACTTTTTCGCCAAATGTTCTCGCCACATAGCATTAAACAACGTTTTGTACTTATCGGTAATTTCAAATTCACCAACTAGTTCATCATAGTCAGCAAAAAAATCAACGAGGTGGCCAACCGCCTCTTCTGGATTAGTGAAGTATGTGCGGTAGTTTTCATACATCAAGAAGCGCCAACGCCACGAGGCATACTTTAGTGCCTTGTCATCGCGTTTTTGCTCTTCAAACGCAACTTGTAAAAGCGCATCCAGTAATTCTTGGTTACCTTCAAACATTGCTTTAAATATCGCATACTCAACGCCTTCAACAACACGGTTGGCATAAGTTCGTTGCAAAATATTATCAACATCATTCGCGTGCGTCATATTCACCATCATATGGACGCCAGCCACTGAATCGACTGCCATCCACGCCAATTTCAAAATACGAAATTCTGAATCATGCCAGGTGTCCATACTTTGTAGCAGCCGTTGCGCCTGTTGGCCCAACGACTTTGCTTCTTCGCTGGCATACCACCGGCCATCCAGTCGACTACCAATGATCATGCGTAGCTCCAACCATTGTTCCAGAAATCCTAAGTGGCCAGTTTCGTCGTAGCGCATTTTCGCCTGCGCAACCGCCGTTGGTATAAACGTCTCAGCCACGAACTGAAGATTGTACTTCACACGATACGTCGCGTCATTAAATTGTGGTACAACGGCATCCAAATCACCAGGCATTAACCCGAGATGTGGCATCAGCGTCAACAAATCGTTCACCCGAAACGACGCATCATCGTCATACATCCGGTAAACCTTGGTTTTTGAAAAACCATATTGCGCCAGCTCCTGTACCTTGATCCGCTTATCACGAATAACTTGGTGCAAATAGTCACCAATACTCGTTAATTCAAATGGTGGCACAATTTCAGCGTAATACGATAACTGTTGGAGACCAGTCGGCGTACCCGTCTCTCGCACAGTCTGGGATTTCGTCCAGATATCGGTCATAGATACCTGCAAATCATTCATCGTGATAACATCAATTTGCAATCGACGGGCCGCTGCCAAAAAGTTTTCAATACTGTCCCGACGGTTATCATTACCCGACATAATCCAACCGTTAATAAAATTAAGTAACCGTTTCAACGATCGCATTTCCACATTTGAAGATCGCGTTGGCTGATGATTAATTGCATCGATTACAAATAACATCTTTTCCAGCATAATCTTTTTCGGGTTAATGATGTATTTTTGAACCGCTAACAAGTGAATTGATAACACCACTTCATAGAAAGTACTTGGCATATATTCGCGATACAAGACAATTGATTTTACAAACGTTTGATACAACGGCCAAAAAGTTTTAGCATCCATTGTTTGTCCGTCAATTGCAAGTTTTGCCATATCAACAATCGTAAACGACCGTAAATGCGTTAGCACTGAAATTTCTCGATTTTGAATGATGTCAGCTTCTTCAACTGTATGATAAAGTGCCTCAGAAAATGACATTGATAGTAATTCAAGTAACTTGTGTAAATCCGCAACCGTTATATCTACTTCCCCGTTGATATAACGGTAATAACGTGACTTCGAAATACCAATTCGTTCAATATCTTCAATCGACACATTTTTTTGTTGGCGACCGGCTGCTAAATTCGCCGCTAATGTTAATCGGGTAGTCTTATCCATGGTTAATATTTCTCACGTCACAAAAAAGGCTTCCAACCTGGATGATTGGCAGTCTTTTTACTCATGCAAGATTATGAGGTTGCATAATCCAACATTACTTTCTAAATAATATTTCCAGAACGTTTGGCTCTGATCTTCAAAGTATCAACTCAGACGCCGGACGTTTTAACATTCCGACAATCCGGTTCCACTTACTTTTCTTCACTTAAATATTGTACAACACTCCGTCAATATTCAGTTAATCATTCCCTGGTGAAAACATACGGAATTGTACACCTAAACAAACGTTGCATTTAGTTTCTCCTATATTTAGCACGTGTTTGTAAAAACCAGACCGCTTTTGTGTATTTTCAAAAAACATAAGGTCGACTTATTTCCCATAAATTGTACAAGATTTATTCTTGCGAGCTATTTAGAGCAGTAAAAAAACCGCAAAGCAATATTGCTTCGCGGTTGTCACGACGAATAATTGGTTTAAAAATCCGACTATTTCCTATATTTAATTTGCTACTGCAATTGCATCATTATGACATCCGCAACCATGATAATAATACCAATAATTTGTATGACATTAGCTTGCTTCTTAACTGACTGATACCAGCCAAATCGCTGCACAATAATGGTGCCAATGAGTATGCCCATCAAACCCCAAATATACTTTACATTCCTAGTGTTGTGGATTGTAGTTAACGACTGACCCATCTTCATTGATCACTTGACCATTGTGGTTCTGATCATCAAAGAAGAATGACAAAATCAACTCAGCCGCATTGTCCGTAGTACGAACGAAATCACCTTCAATGTGCCCATTCAAGTCCGTAGATACGGCCCCTGGCATCACGGCAAAAATCTCAATTGGCATATTTTGTTGCTCAAACTCAAGACCGAAGTCCTTAGTCATAACGTTAAGCGGTGCCTTACCTGCCATGTACCCAAGTGGGTGCCACCATTTACCTGGTTCAATTGGCGTCGAAATATTGATAATCGTCCCACTGTTCTTTTGCAACACAGGCAAAAGCCCCTTCGTTAGTTCATATGGTCCGATAAAGTCAACCTTGTAAATATCAAGCAGTTCTTGTGTCTCGTACTCCCATGCTGTGCGATCCATATCACCGGAGATTCCAGCGTTATTAACCAACAAGTCCAAGCCGTCATAATTTGCAGTGATGCTTGCCACTGCCGCATGAATACTGTCCAAATCAGCGACATCAACTAACAACAATTCTGCATTTCCAAACGTTTGCAACTCACGTACAGCTGCTTCACCGCGACCAGCATCGCGAGCGCCAACCAAAACGGTATAGCCCTGCTCCAACAATTGTTGGGCAATTGCATAGCCAATTCCCTTGTTCGCACCAGTCACTAAAGCTGTCTTAACCATTATTAATTATCCTTCTTTCTTTAAAACAGCATTATTATACGACTGGAACTTACGAAAAGTAAGGTCTTGAAATTATTTAAAAACCTGCTCTGGCAAGCTATCATTTCAACAATACAAAAAACCATCCAACCCGAAAGTTGGATGGTTTTTTCAGTATTGAATCGCTTAAAATTAAGCCAAACCGTACTTCTTGTTGAACTTGTCGACCGCACCATCGGCAGTAGTAAACTTTTGCTTACCAGTGTAGAATGGGTGTGAATCTGACGTAACTTCAACACGGATCATTGGGTACTCAGCACCTTCGAACTCGATCGTCTCGTTTGAAGTACGAGTTGAACCAGTCAATAGCTTGTAACCAGTAGTTGAATCAACGAAAACCACTTGGTGGTAATCTGGGTGGATATCAGCCTTCATCGTGTTTCTCCTTATCGCCCTGGATCTATAAGAACCAGAGTCAGTTTATTTAACCTGAATATAATAACATATCTTCAGTAAGAATGGTAGACTCTTAACCAAAGAATTTTCCGAATGTCGTCACGTAAAACGCGCTTAATGGTTGGCACCCTTTGCAAATTCTGTATCATCTTCGGCCTTAAGCACCGCCATAAAGGCTTCTTGCGGTACATCAACCGTTCCAACCGCCTTCATGCGCTTCTTACCACGCTTTTGCTTATCCAACAACTTTGCACGACGATCAGGGTCACCCGTGTGGATCTTTGACGTAACATCCTTACGGTAAGCCTTAATCGTTGAACGTGAGACAATCTTTGAACCGATGGCCGCTTGCACTGGAATTTCGAAGTTACGACGTGGAATGATTTGCTTCAACTTCGCCGTAATAATCCGTGAACGTTCTTGTGCAAAATCCTTGTGCACAATAAAGCTCAAGGCATCGACCTTGTCCCCATTTAGCAAGATATCAATCTTAACCAAGTCAGACTGGCGGTAACCTGAAATCTCGTAATCTAATGACGCGTAACCTCGCGTGTTTGACTTCAACTTATCGAAGAAGTCAAAGATGATTTCTGACAACGGAATGTAGTACTTCACGTTAACGCGGTTTTGGTCCAAGTAATCCATCGTATCGAATTCACCACGCTTTTGTTGTGCCAATTCCATAACTGCCCCAACGTACTCGTTTGGCACCATAATCTGAGCGTGCACGTATGGCTCTTCAATCCACTTGATGGCACTAGCTTCAGGTAATTCTGATGGGTTGGCCACTTCAACCATTTCACCGTCTGTTGTATACGCGTGGTACGTTACAGATGGCGCCGTCGTGATCAATTCCATATCGAATTCACGTTCAAGTCGTTCTTGCACCACATCCATGTGCAACAAGCCCAAGAATCCAGTACGGAAACCAAATCCCAATGCTTGTGACGTCTCAGGCTCGAATTCCAATGACGCATCGTTCAATTGCAACTTTTCAAGCGCTTCACGTAAGTCATTGTACTTTGAGTTATCCGTTGGGTACAAACCTGAGTACACCATAGGCGTCATTGGTTGGTAACCTGGCAACGCTTCCGCCGCTGGGTTCTTAACTGACGTAATCGTATCACCAGGGCGAGCGTCACGGATGTTCTTAATCGAGGCAGCGACATAACCAATATCACCAGCCATCAAGAAATCACGTTTCACAGGGTGTGGTGAGTTAACACCCACTTCTGTGACTTCGTATTCAGCCCCCGAGTTCATGAAGCGAATCTTATCACCCGGCTTCATAACACCTTCCTTCACCCGGACAGTCAAAATAACGCCCTTGTAGGAATCATAGGCTGAGTCAAAAATCAACGCTTGCAATGGCGCTTCCAAATCTCCCTCTGGCGCGGGAATCTTCGCCACGATTTGCTCAAGCAATTCTGGAATTCCGATACCTTGCTTAGCTGATGCCAAAACAGCTTCAGATGCATCAATGCCAATAACATCTTCGATTTCAGCCCGGACAGCTTCTGGATCAGCAGCTGGCAAGTCAATCTTGTTGATCAATGGTAAGATTTCCAAGTCGTTTTCCAAGGCCAAGTAAACATTTGCCAACGTTTGGGCTTCTACACCTTGGGCGGCGTCAACAACCAAAATCGCCCCATCAGCGGCTGCTAGTGAACGAGACACCTCATATGAGAAGTCGACGTGTCCTGGAGTATCAACCAAGTGGAAAATGTAGGTTTCCCCATCGTTGGCCTTGTAGTGAACTTCAACGGCATTCATCTTAATCGTGATACCACGCTCACGTTCCAAATCCATCGTGTCCAACAATTGATTTTGCATCTCACGTTCAGTAACCGTGTGCGTTGCTTCCAGAATACGATCTGAAATCGTCGACTTACCGTGGTCAATGTGCGCCACGATACTAAAGTTACGAATGTGAGACTGGCGCGTCTTCATTTCTGCAATGTCCATATTTTATCGCGCCTCCTATCTCTCTAATTTTTTCTGTCAACGTCTATTATACAGGGTAATTCGGCCCCTGACGATAGGTAAAAAGCGTCAACTCATTAATCTGAATTGACGCTTAGCATTTACTTTTTCGTGATGTCTTCAAATTTACCTTCAAGATAGTCAGCTTTTTGACGCATCTCGTGATCGTGACGTCGCTTGCGTGATTGTGTGTACACAAACAGCGCGACCAAAATCAATATGATAATAAATCCCATCTTTTTCCTATCTTAGTGTGTGACTGTCCAGTTCAGCATCTTCTCAACGTGTGCAACATCCGGATCATCCGAACCGCCAAACAAAGTTTCCCCTGTATTCATTGTGGCAATCGCGGCCATTTCTGGTTCAGTCAATTCAAAATCAAATACATTTAAATTATCGCGCATCCGTGCTGGCTTCATTGACTTCGGAATGGTACTAATTCCCCGTTGCAACAACCACCGGAGGATGACATGTCCAACTGACTTACCATGATTATCAGCAATCGCGGTCAAAATTGGGGAATGGAAGACATCATGCATGCCCTCAGCGAATGGTGCCCAAGCTTCCACCAAAACACCTTGCTCTTGGAAATACGCTACCTTATCAACTTGTTGGTGGAATGGATGGTTTTCAATTTGATTAACCATCGGTGCAATATCATTAAGCGCAATAAACTGGGCTAACAACGCTGGTGAGAAATTTGACACGCCAATCGCCCGAATTTTACCGGCGGCATAAAGCTCTTCCAACGCCCGCCAAGCACCCCAAACATCACCAATTGGGTGGTGTAATAACACCAAATCCAAATAGTCCGTTTGTAGCAATTCAAGAGAACGCATCACTGACGCCTTTGCCCCCTCATAAGTCATGTCCTGCACCCAAACCTTGGTTGTCAGAAATAAATTTGATCGATCGACATTAGATTCGGCAATTCCCTGACCGATGTCAGCCTCATTATCATAAATGACAGCTGTATCAATCGCCCGGTACCCCGCTGCAATGGCGTCCTTAACTGCTTGCACCGCCTCAGGCCCCTGCACTTGTGCCATACCGTACCCCAATACTGGCATGACCACACCGTTTGATAATGTTCGATATTCCATTTTACTGGCCTCGTTTTTAACTTATTTACCCATCATTATACCCCTATCCAAAGAGAATAGCCGGGTTTTGTTTGAATCGTGTACAATAAAGGCAATGAACATTTTGAGGGGAATTCAGCGATGCAATCAATCCATAACTACCAACATATTTTAGCGCCTGTAGACGGCTCAAAAGAATCAGAAGCCGCCTTCGCAACAGCTGTCGAAATTGTCAATAACACGCCATCACGACACTTGTATATCTTAAACGTGGTTGATACGAATAAGTTAAAAGACGCGGCGCATTACTCACATGAGTTAGAAGAAAACGCGATTACACAGAGCAAAGCACTTTTAGAACGTTTTGCTACTGAAGCAAAACAAGCCGGCGTCACTAATTTGACCGTCATTAGCGAAACTGGCAATCCTAAAAACATTATTGCTAAAGTGATCCCCGCGCAATATGACATCGATTTAATCGTCATCGGCGCAACTGGTATGAATGCTGTCGAACGGTTAATGCAAGGTTCCGTCACAGAATTCGTTTCGCGAACATCACGCGTTAATACATTTATCGTCCACGCAGACTAACAACTTAAAAAACACCCCAGGTTCATGGCTGCGGACCTGGGGCGTTTTGTCATTATTTAGATAGTGC
>NZ_AEKT01000043.1 GCF_000193635.1 Weissella cibaria KACC 11862
AATGAAGTTCTTAGGTGCCCCAGCAGCAACGGCTGCATCGTAAACAATCTTAGCAGCGTGCGCTGATGACTTTTGAGCTTGTGGGTGGAAGGCAAAGACAATCGTGTTACGCGTCTTTGCGGCCAACATTGACTTGAAGATTGTCGTTGACGTTGGGTTCGTCGTTGGGACGATACCAGCCAAAATACCAAGTGGCGCTGCCAATTCAACCTTACCAGTTACGCGGTCTTCTGAGATCACACCAACCGTCTTGTCATTCTTGATGGCGTTGTAAACAGATTCTGAGGCGAAACGGTTCTTCGTGTCCTTGTCTTCGACCACACCACGACCAGTTTCATCGTGCGCTTCGTGGGCCAACAACAATGAGTTTTCTGAACCAGCCAAAGCCATTGCAGCGACGATCTTATCAACTTGTGCTTGTGTGTACGTTGAGAATTCCTTCAAAGCGATTTCAGACTTGTCGACCAACTCTGACGTCATCTTCTTGGCAGCTTCGAAACGCGCTGCCTTCTCTTCTGCCGTTAAAACTTTCTTCTTAGGTGCATCAGCCATGATTTTTACCTCTAAATAATCTTTCAAATTTTCGTTTGCTCATTTATTAACATAATTAGTATATCATTTCACAAATAGTTGTCAAAACCATTTGCAAAAATTCATTACCCTTACCAAACATGCGTTAATACCAACCTTTCGAACTGATTTTTTCTACACGTGAATAATATCACATAAGACAAATTAAGCGCAACCCTTTTATGTAAATTCGTGAAAAAATGTGCAAACAATCCATTCCTTGAACGCGTTTTCATATTTTTGAGTAAGGGAAATCCGGTTTTGTGAACAATTTAACTAATCGCTTTCTAAAAAACTACACTGTAATGTATAAAGAAAAACCGAATGCGATCTGCCTGGTGGCAAACACATTCGGTCTGTTATATACTAGATTTGTGGCGGAGCACCGCGAAGTCGCACTTTAATTGAACATTAAAGATTGACCACGGTTACTTTGCAGAGTGTACGTGGTTTTTCTTTTGGCCTTTTGTCATTGGTCGGCGCCTACATCGCTGTCGCCTCCCATCGACCGCTTCGAAAAAAGAAAAATTTATAAAAAATAAGGTCTGCGTCGGAAAATTCCAATGCAGACCTTATTTTTTTATTCATTGATTACCAAATCATCACGCGATCTTCAGGTGCGCGGTACATCTTATCAGATGGTTGCACATCGAATGTCGTGTAGAAATCATCAAAATTAGATACCGTCACATTCACACGGAACTTTGCAGGTCCGTGTACATCTGAAGCGGCCAACAATTGCATAATCTCAGGACGTGCCTTTTGACGCCAGATGGTTGCCCAGCTCTCAAAGAAGTCCGTTGCTGAAAAATCAGCATCGCGCTTTGCTGCTGCCAAGGCCGCAGCGACACCACCAAGATCGGCCACGTTTTCTGAGACCGTCAGTTTACCATTCACCTTAGCCCCATATGAATCCAAACCATCGAACTCATCAATCACCTTTTGAGTACGTGACTTGAAGGCGGCGTAGTCCTCTTCTGTCCACCAATCGTTCAAACTACCATTTTCATCAAATGATGCCCCATTCGTATCAAAGGCGTGTGAAATCTCGTGAGCAATAACCGCCCCAATACCACCGTAGTTCGCAGATGATGATTGATCCAAGCTATAGAATGGTGCTTGCAAAATCGCTGCTGGGAACACAATTTGGTTTTGTTGTGGATCGTAGTAAGCATTCACCATGTGTGCTGGCATGTGCCACTCATCACGGTCAACCGGTTGATTCCACTTTGACCATTGGTAGGCCACCCCTTGGGCACGGAACTTTTCGGCCGTCTCAAACAACGTCGCTCCATCATCAACAATCTTGTCCTTGTAGCGATCAGGTAACTTTTCGGGGTAGCCGATGTGTGGCACAATGGCGTCCAACTTAACAATCGCCTTTTCACGCGTGGCTGGTTGCAACCAGTCAGCGGTTTGCAAACGCTCCTTGTACACATCAATCATCGTGGCAACCTTTTGTTCCACGTCAGTCTTGGCTGCTTCAGGGAACTTTTCACCTGCATACCACAAACCAAGCGCTTGTGTGTATGGACCAGCTGCCAAGTAATAAGCCGCCTTACGTTGGTTCATTGCTTCCGGCGTTCCTGACAAGGCACGGCCATACGCCCCACCTAGCACTCGGACCTCATCTGACAAGTAACTCGTAAAGGCGTTTGCAATGCCTACAATCAACGTTGCTTGCAACAAAGGCCAGGCTTCTTCAGAGAAGAATTGATCAGATGCTGCCCAGAAACGTTCTTCCGGTACGACAACCATCTCTGGCGTCGTGCCCGTCATGGCTGTCAAAATCTCATCCAATGGCAAGGCTGGTGTCAAAGCTGTGAAATCAGCCCACTTGTAGGGGTGGTACAACTTGGCATACTCCGCTGACTCTTCTTGGCTCAACACAACCTTAGCTATGCGGGCATCGAAAGCCAAGTACTTATCCAACAAGTCCTTGATTTCGTCAGCACTGAAGCCAAACTTAGGCAACAAATCTTCTTGCGCTGCCCGCCACTTCGCCAACAATTCCTTACCTTGCTCGTGATCAGGCGCATAGTAGGTTGTATCTGGCAAAATAATGCCTAGTGCATCTGCCCACAACACATTCGTGCGCGCATCCTTGAAGTCTGGCGCTACCCCAATTGGCAAAGCATTTGGCAAGCCCGCCTTTTCCAATTCAATGATGTGTGCCGCAAAATCAGCAAATGACGTAAACGCTTGATAGCGCGCAATCAATGGCTTCACTGGGTCAGTGCCCAACGCATCGCGGGTCGCAAAATCCGCTGCCAACTTGTGGTACTTCACAAAATTAGCCAAAATGTCATCGGTTGGCACGTTTTGACCTGCTTGCCAGGCATCCGTCGTATCCAACATCAATTCTTCGATGTCATCCGCCAAGTCACTAAAACCACCTGTTCGTGATTTATCAGCTGGAATGACCGCATCTGCTTCCCACGCTTCGTTAATCGCATCATAAAAATCATCTTGCATTCGTGTTGCCATGCGTTGTACCTCGTTCTGTTTATTTCTCATCATTTTATCACTTTTGTTTGAAATAAGCCCGAACATGGTGAGTTTTAATGGCCAACGTAAACCGAAAATACAAACGACAAGATGGCAATAATCGTCCCCGTGATGACCGCAATCATCACGCCTAAACCGATTGCGGTCCCCCGTGCTTCTTTGAACGCTTCGTGAATTAGTACCTTCACGTCACTAGTCGTCGGCAAGGCAGCCACTTCTGTTGTTAAGGTGTCAACTTTCACCGTTAACACGGTTAAGTCCTGCCGTACTTGCGCAAAATCCTCCGCCTTGAACTTTTCAAACGCTTCCTTCGTGACATATTCTGTCATCCCCGTCACCCCTTCTTTGCTAACCCCGTTAATCATCCCCTATAAACCACAAAAGGAGCGCCAGTTACCTGGCACTCCAATCAGTAAATCAACTATAACACAATCATTTTTTTCGTCACAACAAACATCACTTCTTAACCACAGCCAGCATCGCGTTCTTCAACATGATGCGCTTGCGCAATAAGAAACCACCGATTGATGATACCGCCACAATCAACGCGCCCAGCCACATGAACTCAGCCCGCACCACATTGGTTGGGACCGCTTCACTTGGAATCTGGTGCCCCCGGACTAGCAAACGGTGCGAGTTAATCCCCGTTGGCGTACAAGTCAGTAACGTGACGTAGTTCTTGGTTTGATCCAACTTGAAGTAGGTCTCCAGTTTTTCCGGCTTAATCACGTCGATTTTATCCACTTGATACGTTAACGTCTTACCACCTGCAATCTCAATGTAGAACTTGTCCTTCAGCTCTAGCTTTTTCAAATCGGTAAACAACTTCGCATTCGGCAAACCTGAGTGACTCGTGATAACTGAGTGTAGCCCTTCCTTCTTTGCCTGTGGAATTGAGGTACCTGGAATCAAACCGGCCCCGTTACTAATTGCCTTATCCTTGATGCTATTGAAAATCGGCAGACGTAACCCGCCCAACTTTGGAATCGAAATGACCCCAATTGGCTTACCAACCAACTTTTTGAGCGTGTTGTCATCCCCATTTTCATAACTATCTTTCTGGTTCAGCTCCGTCATCGCAGCAATAACGTCCGCATCATTGCCGGTGTCTTTCGCCTTTTCCTTGATTTTGGCATTTTCAGCATCAATCGCCTGCTGGACCGCATTCTTTTCCTTCCTTGGCATCACCGTTGTTTCGCGCTCATAGTTCTGCACAATCCCACTCTGATGCATTGCTTCATAAGCCTGTGCCACAATCGGATACGAAAAAATTGCCAAACCAGCAATGAACAACACAGCGGTCGTTAAACTGATTTTCTTTCGTGGTTTTTTCGCCATTTCTCTTCCCTCATTAATTAATCTTCAGCCCGACGCTTCTTCAACAAGTGCGCCAACCCAAGCAACCCCAAAATGGTCAAACCAATGCCCATCACACCAGCTGTGTATGGCAAGACACCACCACCCTTAGTTGGCGTATCATGAATCGTCGGCGTACCAGATCCCTTCACGAATGTCTTAGCTGTATCAGAATCAGTGTCTTGGTCAAACGCAGTCTTGTAATTCAAGTCGACCTTGTTGACCATCTCACCAGGTTGCGTACCTTGGTTCGCCACCACATCTAAGTTCCATGACAACTGCCATGTGCCATCCTTGGCTGCCCCGCTCGCTACCAATTCAGCCATCTTAGTGGCCAACTGCTTTCGCCCGTTTTCCGTCACTGACAACATAATCGTGCCGTCGGCAACTGATTGACTGGCATCCAATTTGCCATCCTTAACCGCATAACGACTACCAGATCCTGACAATTCAATGCCATCAGCTGTCATCGCATCACCCAATGCCGTCACAGTTGGGGCCGTTGCGGCGTTATACGTAATCCCGTTCACCCCATTTTGATTAGTGGTGTAGGTCGTGCCAGCACCGGTATTCATGCCATTCGCCGTCATTTGCAATAGGGACGTCGTCTTCAACGCACCGCTCGCATCTTGATACGTCAGGTTCAACGTCATCGTACGCCAATCATTTTGGTATGGTAACGTATCGACCAATTCATACTGAATATACGTATCAACGTTTTGGTTCAACTCACTATTGATGTGCCACTGGAAAGTTGTGCCCTTGGTGACACCTTGTTCCGTGTCACCGCCATCTTCAGCGCCGGCACCATACGTCTTGTCACCAATCGTTACTGACTTATCAACCTGCAATTCATCGTAATCAATGAAATCAGCTTTCCCTTGTCCTTGAATCAAACTCTTATCAGCCGGGTTCTTTTCCATCGACAATTCAACATCTTGAATTTGCGGTTCAACAATGTAACCGGTTGGTGCTGCCAACTCAACCACGGCATACGTATGCCCTGGCGTCATAAAGCGCTCACCAGCATTGTCACTTGAGAACGTGGCTTCACCAGACTTATCCGTCTTACGGATCGCATAGTTCCCCGTCTTCAATTCTGGTACATACTGCTCAACCAACTTTGCCACATCTTTCGGTTGCTTCTTAATGGCAGCCAACAATTCTGGTAAGACCTTCTTCAGTTGCTCTTCGTGGGTGTTCTCCGTTACCAAGACTTGCGCCCCAGCCAAAGCCTTGCCTGTTTCCTTATCTGTCTTCTTTACCTTCAACGTTGTGGGATCATATTGCTTGGCATACAAGTTCAAGGCGTCGGCCTGTGTGTTGTCATACCAGAAATCATCGCCACCTTGCTTGGCATCTGGCTTAATCATTGGAATGTCGATAAACATTGGCACTGATGCCGTCGACTTCATATTCGCTTCCAAGTCTTCCGCAATCACCCATTGTCCCTTAGCCAATGACATTTCCGTCAAGCCTTGGGCATCGGTATTCTTAAAGGCTTTCGGATGTGGCGTACGTGGGTCCAAATCCGTCAAGGCATAGACGGCCTTACGCACGTCCATCCCACCAGCAATTTCGATAGTCCAAGGTGAAATATTGCCATCCTTTTTAATCAAGTTCGTCGTAGCAGCACCTAACTTGTCGGCCCGGACTGGCTTCAGAATGTCCGTCCAGCGCCACTCCTTGCCATCAACCGTGGCATGGAAGGTGTCGTTAATGACTGGCTTCATATCTTCGCCTTCATACGTCACGGTCCCGGTTGGTAAGGCAAAGGCTTCATACGTCGCCCCGACCGTTGGCTCCCAGCTGGAATTGTCTTCAACGATTTTATTCAAATCTTGAATCCCGCCGTTCCCCCAATAGTCATGCTGGTCGCGTCGATCAACGGCGGTGGCATTCATATCTGTCACCGCGTGAATGCGCACTAACGTCTCTTTGGGTGGATTGGCTTCAGCTGACTTGGCAGAAACACCCGCCGTACCGAGCATCATTGGTGCAATTAAGGTACTAATCAAAAGCAATGATTGTGTTTTTTTCATCTTGTTTGGCTCCTTATTCATTTCCCCGACCACAACTCCCCGTGTGGTGCTCACACTGAAATTTTCGCAAAAAAAACGGCGTTTCCGCCGTCATTTTTTGTCTATTCTGTTAACCATTAACGCTTTTTTACCGCATTCATAATGATGCCGAAAATATCGCCTGGTTGGACTTTGTTACCTGTCTCTAGTTCATTCACAATGGCCCAGCCAATCACTTCGGTTAAGCCAACCGCCGTCGTTGCCAAAATCGTTGCCCCAGCGACCGTCCCCAAACCAGGGACGAACTTAAAGGCGTTTCCGACAACACCACGACCAAACGAGGTTGCGGCGACTGCCCACACGGCACCACGAATGGCCCCCTGCATCATTTTTTGATCATACGCCTTAAATAACGACGTAATCATCCCCACCTGAATCGGTACTAACAAGGCCGCATCCGTAAAGGGAATTGGTGATAATGCCACACTACCCGCAGCGGCCGAAGCGCTGTGAATGATGCTCTTTGCTTTATCCTTTGGTGTCATCACGTCACCTCCTTGTCCCTATTATACAAGAAAGTCACCGTGCCATTTGGCTAATCGTTTCGTCGGTCAAATCGACGCTTGAGGTAAGCACTGGTCATCAGCACCCCACCAAGGGCAAAGACAACCAATGCGCCGATGCCACCACTAACTGGCCACATCCCCTTGGCGTAGTTCTTAATGTGCACATAATGCCCATCCAAGTTCTCAACCAAACCAGTAATCTGTGAGTCCGTGCCCAATGACACGCCCTTGGCATCCTTCAAATCTGGGAATTCAGCCGTTGGTTGGTAAACCGAATCTGGCCCGCTCGACAACGTGAACTTCACGTCAGCCATTTGCTTATACCCATCAGGCGCGATTGATTCACGGAACAAGTAACGCCCATCCGCCACCCCACAATATTGGAGATAACCATCACGACCTGACTTGTGCGTCGTGGCCAAGGCGTTATTCGTCACCCAGTAGATATCACCCATTTCCATACTTGAAGTCATGTCAGTCACGATTGGTTGCTTTGCTCCGTGAGCGGCATTGTCCAAGTGAATAAACCAAACGTAGACTTCGTACTTTGACTTCTCGCTATCTGGTTGGGCATCGTATTCTGCAACGCGCTTACGCAAATCAGCCGCTTGGCCGTCCAAGTATTCCTTAATCGCCGCAATTTTAGCAGCGTCCGTCGTGTAATCAGACTTACTAAACTCCGTCACGTACTCAGGACTATCCTTCAAATGCTCGAACATTTCCAAGTAGCTCGTGTCATTGATTGGATTACCATTATTATCTTCACTCAACAACTGCGAAATCACGTTTTCGATATTCTGTGGTGTTACCAAACGACCCATATCGAAACCAGCCCCGCGCAATGGGTTACCGTACTTGTCTGTCTTATGGAATTCCCAACCCACGGCCGTCGTGTATGACGAATCACGTACGGCCGACTTATTGGCAGCCGTGTCTTGGTTCGTGGCGCCGTTATCAAACAACATTTGGACCTTATTATCGATCTTGTTGTCGCCCGTGTTCGCTTGCGCCGCCGAGTTGGTTTGCGTATTCAACTTAAAGACAATTGACGTGTGACCAGTCGTATCATCTTGCAACGGTGCCCAGGCAGCCAACTTATCACGGAACAATTCCTTAGTTGTAATCTGCATTTCACCCGTATCCGCATCGATAATGGCACGGTTAGCCCCATATTCGCCGGCATCCGTCGTCACGTCACCATTAAATTGGTACGTCGCCGTGTATCCTTGCATGCGCAACAAGTGCGTAGCGATGTAGGCCGTTTGTTCTGCAATCGCCGTCTTGCTCTTACCTAGTTCACCAGTATAACCAAACATCGTGGCAGCCGTTTTACCATTGTCGCCACGGACTTCCGCAAACTTAAAGTTCACGTCGGCTTCCTTGCCATCCGGCGTCACAATTCGTTCTGAATCGTAATCGCCCTTAGGTTGTGACAGTCCGTCACTCGAACTCTTACTGTCGTTTCCGTTCGGGTCAACGGCTTGTAGCAATGCCGTCAATTGGCCGTCAATTTGGGCATACATTGTCCATGAGTTAACCGTTACTTCATATGGAATCGTATCGACAAACCCGTATGATGAAAACTTGTCGATTGATTTTGGTAGTTGCATATCCAACGTGTAGTTGTACGACTTACCACGCGACACCCCATACAAGTTGTCATTTTCTAAGAACGTTACCGCACTCTTCACAGCCGCGCCGTCATCAGAAACCACGTTACCACCATAGACTGGGTGGCCCTTGGCGTCATCCCACTTGGCAGTTAGCTCATCCACGCTAACGTTTTGCAACGTATTGATCATCTTATCAATCGTTGGCTCTTCCGTGCTTGGCATGAAGTCCTTGGGATACAAGTTCACGTTGTAATCACCACTGCCATCGAACCACGTGCCTTGCGCCGTGTCGGCAGCCGCATTCTTCATTGGCAAGTTCAAAATCATGGGTTGCGCTAACGTTGAAACGGCATCTGGTGCACCAGTTTCAAACACAATCCACTGGCCATTAGCCAAATCATCAAATGTGGCATCACCATCATTATTGGTCGTCACTGTTTGACGATCACTGGATGTCTTAGCCAAGTATTGTTGCAAGTCGGCCACTTGTTGTTCCGTGACCCCACTCTTTAATTCAACAATGTTGTCACTCACGTCAGTCGATGGATTCGTCGCTTCCTTATAAGCGGCTGTTTCACCAGAACGCACCGTCAGCAAATCCGACCACGCCAAGTCCAATTCAGGCACCCGATCAGTTGAAATCGTCACGGTCCCATCAGTCGCCAACTTAATCACGCCATTA
Organism: Weissella cibaria KACC 11862; assembly: GCF_000193635.1. GTDB lineage: Bacteria > Bacillota > Bacilli > Lactobacillales > Lactobacillaceae > Weissella > Weissella cibaria. Next base: position 9,317 of record NZ_AEKT01000043.1, read on the forward strand.
GCTAACTTGTAGGCGGTAAACGAATAACCCTTACCTGCCTTCGACCACTCTGAATTTTCAGCGGTAAACGGGTTATTCAATCCCGTCGTTCCGTTTCCCCAATAATAATCATTACCCGATAAAACTGTGTTTGTTGTGATGTATTTATGCAACGTGACATCCGTTTCAGCCACATCGATGCTATGCTCAGCTGCGTGTGCTGTGCCACTACCCATTACCAATGGCATTGCGATTGTACAAATCAACGCCATATTGCGCCATTTCGCCATAGTTTGCGTCCCCCTATAGTTTTATTCACTATAAAGTGTCGCAAAAAAAAGTTCCCAAACTGTCGCGGGGACGTTTAGGAACTTCTAGTATTTTATGTCTTAATTGTGCCAGCTTTGAATTTTCTCTAGCATGGCTTGATCAAGGGCTTGGTTGGCCTTGTTTGTCACGTCCGTTACAATTTGGGCTTGTAACTTAGTTTGGGCGTCCTTGTTCTTGATGAAGTTTTTGTCAGCCTTGGCCTTATCCGCAAATTGTTGCTTAACTTCGGCTGCGACTTCCTTGGCAATGCCCGCCTTTGAGTCCTTGACCATGTTTTGCAAAGTCTTGGCTTGGCTCGTCGTCACAAAGTACCAATCCTTCGGCACTGACAACGTATACGTTGCGGCCCCCTTTTCAAAGGTTTCTTGGCCCAACAACATGAAGCGACGCCAACCAGATGTCGCCTGGTACGTCATCACTTCTGTCTTCAACGTCGCTTGTTTGTCCGCCGTCTTGACGATTGTCTTCGCATTTTGGGTGACCGTTTGGTAGCTCTTCTTACCCAACGTGTAGGTATAACGAAGCTCACCATCACTCGCCTTTTGCGTCGTAATCAACTTAATACCGTTAATTGTCAACGCTGGGGCAATCTTTTGCGTCTTTTCAACTGGCACCTTGGCCATCAAAAAGTGACGTTCTTGAGCGCGTTGTAAACCAAGCCCCATCAAAACAGTCAAAATTAGCCCCACTACCAAAGCTGGCCAGCGCACTTCATGGCGTGTGACCCCTTTAATGGCAGCGTAAGCTAATAACACAATTCCCAAAACAAATAAGACAATCATACGGTTTCTCCTTCAAATTAACACGTTAATTCCAGTATAACAAACCGTACCTATCTTTTGTTAGTTAGGGTGACGAATAGGCGTTGATAATACGGCCAATCGGACCAAATTAAGCCCATCATCAGTAAACTTAAGCAGACGCCTTGCATCCAGCCGACTGGCAGCAGGCACATCAGGCCAATTTGTAGTCCAATCACCAGGTGATATTTCAACATCGCCGACCAAGTCACGCGAATGCCGACAAAGCGCCGGGTTTCATACAAGCGAATCCCTAGTACCGCTGCGAAACCAACGCAACTAGCCAAACTTGCGCCGATAATCCCCAAAAACGGCACGCTGACGACGCTCAGTCCAATACTGATTACGGCACCGTAGACGGTTGTTAAGAACAACCCGCGCGTCCGTTTGGCGGCTAAGTAAGTTGCCCCGACCATTGCGGACATATTGGTGTAGACGACCGTTAATAATAAGCCCGGCACTGCCTGCCACGCTTGCCAATATGCTGGCGCAATCCAGGTCGCAAAGACGAATTGCGTGACGCATAATAGCGCCATGACCATCAACAACTGTAAGCGGGCAACGATATCAAACGTCTTGGTGTAATAAGCACCGGCATCCTGATCGTCATACGACTTCACTGCCGCCATTTGCCAAGATTGCAAAAAGGCCCCGTACACCAAATTGATCAACGATGGTAGCTTATTGGCCACCGCGTATAATCCATTGGCCGCAACGCCTGCAAAGGTCAGCAAGACGACACGGTTCGCACTCGCAATGCCCCACCATGACAACGCATTTGGCACCAGCGGTAAACTGTAGATCAATAATTGTTGCATACGGGCCGGTTGCACAACGGTAGCGTGCCAGTATTGCCAAACCCGCGCCCCCATTGCAACAACCAGCAAACTTACCGCTGCTGAGATGGCGCTCGCCAACAAATACCCGGTTAAGCCGAGTTCTAATTGCAGTAGGAACACCAAATTCAAGGTCATAAACACAACACTGCTAACAATACCTGCGACCGTAAATAGTTTCACGTACCCTAAGCCACGAACTAAGCTACTGCAAATCGCACCCAGGCTCCCCAGCACAACCACAAACCAGAAGTAGCCAATGTGCGCCACCCCCAGTGCTGCCAGGCCAACGCAAATGCTTGAGAAAATCAGCATACTACTTGCCCAAACAACTAACGCATTTGAAAATGCAGTGCCGGCATCATTTGCGTCATCTAGGGCCCAGCGAAAGACCGCATCGTAGACACTCAACGTTACCAATGGCGCTAATAGGCCGGTAAACGTGCCAATTACATCAACTGTTCCGTAGTCAGCGGTTGATAACACCGTCGTATACAACGGCACCATCAACAAGCTCAGAAGTTTCGTCGATAATGATCCAATCGCAAAGACCCCGGTGTTACGAATTAACTCGCGCGCACGTTCAGCCATTACTACTCTCCCTTGCGAAAGTTCGCCAAGTAGAAATTAAGTGGCCGGAACTGACGTGAGAAATCGACCGGCGCGACTGGCGCCCGCATAACGTCTACAATCGCTACTTCCAACGGCCCATCCGTGGGTGCCCAGACTTTAATCCATGGCACGGACTGCAACCACGTTTCAAATGTCGAGATAATTTTGCCATTATTGTTCAATAACGCGACGGTTGGCGTTTGGGTGATTAGACCAAAAATCATACCGTGTAGCCGGTCTGTCACGACCAATTCGTGCTTCGCCATCTGACGCCAGAAGCGAATCAAGACGTCATCGCGTTGCTCCAATGGCACACCGGTTGGCAACACGGTATCCGTCACCGTCACCCGGTCAAACAAATCACCGAGTTGATCAATCACACCATCGCGGACATTGTCGTTATATAACTTTTCCACGTCGTGACGGAACAGAACCATCACCCCTTCACGTTGAATCGGCAACTCTTTCAACCGGCCGCTCAACGTAAATACCATATCTGGCACAAGCATCGACGGACACGTGAAGGCTTGTTGCATCGCGCTGTGGGCTTGTTCCTCACGGGCCACTAGCACCAAGCGGTCTGCGTCGTCATAGCACTTCTTCGATAACGTGTGTTCTTGCTTATCAATAAAGAATACCGATTGTGGCAATTGGATAATCGGCCATTTTTTCAAGCGCTTCACTACTGCACGGCGCACACTTTCAGCACCCGGCCACAAATCACCTAGATTGCCACCACCATGCATCACGATTAGGTGATTTGGTTGCATAATCCGCTTCAAAAGTGGAATGCACGGTAACACAGCGTCATTCGCAATCCGCACGACTTGATGTTGCGGCAACTGTTCTTGTAGATAAATTTCAGTGGCTTTGGCGATCGCCTGGTCCCCTAAGTTACCATGTTCCGGTAACCCGAGATAAAACACCGTTGGCTTAGCCGTGTTTAATTGTTCCAGTTGCACGCGCAACGTTGGGCGAATTGCCCAGCGCCATAGCGTGTGACTTTTCAACCAGTCTTTTAGTTTTTCGATCATCAGTCTCTCCCTACCTAAAATGCACTTACTTTAGTGTGCCAAGTAAGCGCACCTAAACTGTGGACGAATTATGAACAAAAAGCGAGCAGTCCTGTTTCCAGAACTGCTCGCTAAGCATAAGATTATCAAATTTTTAGATATGTTTATACCAGTTCCACGACCGGTATGGTTAATGTATTAATCTTATTAGTGACGACGGTGGTTGAAGATTGCTGATCCCATGACCGTCAAACCAGCGGCCAAAGCACCCAAGATACCAACACCACCCGTAATTGGGAAGATTGACTTTGATCGCTTTTGGTTTTCAACTTCCAAGTACTCGCCTGACATTGTATCATCATCGTTCGTACCCGTAATCTTGTTGTCAGAAGCATCACCATTCATCAATGGGAACTCCAACAACTTTGTTTCATCTTGCAAGTACCATGAGTTTTCATCACCAGCCAACGTGAACTTTTGGTCAGCCATCTTGTTGTAACCATCTGGCACGATTGACTCAGTCAAAACGTAGCGACTATCGGCCAAACCACAGTATTGGAGGTAACCATCATCACCTGACATGTGAGTCGTTGCCAATGCTTGATCAGTCGTCCAGTAAATATCACCCATTTGCATGTTTGATGGCATGACATCAAAGATTGGTTGTAACTCACCGTGTTGATTGCCCGTAGTTGGTGCTTCCAAGTGGACGAACCATACGTATGGTGTTTGACCATTCTTAACGGCTGTGCGCAACTCTTCAGCTTGACCGTTGAAGTATGCCGTCGCAGCCGCAACCTTATCTGCAGGCGTGCCATCTTGAGCAAGCTTCAACTTATCCGCGGCCTTAATCAATGACGCCTCATTCATCACGTTACCATTGTTGTTCGTCGTCAACAATTGTGAAATCACGTTTTCAACGTTGTTCTCATTGACACGACGACCAAGGTCGAAGCCGGCCCCAGCCAACGGCTTACCGTTTTCATCAACCTTTTGGATATCCCAACCAGCAGCGTGTGTCTTGGCCTCATCAGTCAATGGTGTTGGATCAGGCATACGCGTTGGGTTCGGATAAGGGTTGTAGTTCAACGTCACCTTGTTGTTGATTGACTTATCCGTACCGTCCAAGTCAGTATCAGCTTGCGCAGCTGAGTTTGTTTGGGCATTAATCTTGAAGACAACTGACGTGTGACCAGTTGTGTCATCCTTGATCAATTCACCCAAGCCCTTCAACAAGTCCGTCTTGAAGTCCAGGTTCATCGTACCATTCTCACCTGAGCCTTCCTTAACAGAACGGTAGTCGGTATCAAACTCATAGCTACTTGATTGACCATACATGTGCAACAAGTTGGCAGCCACGAATTCTGTTTGGGCTTCTAGCGCAGCCTTATCCTTACCAAAGGCGCCCGTGTAACCAAGTGACTTAGCGAAGTCTTCGGCACCGTCAGCAAACTTGTAACTCACACCTTCACCGTTATCTGAGTCGTACGCAACAGATTCGTTTGAGATACCGTCATCAGTACTGTGCTCGTTCGCGTTACCTTGCGTATCAACGGCTTGCAACAATGGTGTCACAACGCCATCAATTTGCACGTACATCGTCCATGAGTTGGCGTTCACTTGGTATGGCACTGAGTCCACCAAGTTGAACTTGCTGTATGAACCAATGTTCTTGTTCAATTCGGCATCGACCGTGTATGAGAATGCCTTACCACGTGAAACACCCCAAAGCGTGTCATCGTCGTAATATGGATTATTCGTCGCCTTGTCGATGTAATTTGGGTTACCATCAGCATCGTAACCATCAACAGCCAAGTTATCAACCGTCACAGGGTTTTGCACGTTGATGTCCTTATCCAAGGCAATGCTGTCATCGTTGCGGACCGTGTACGTTCCACCTTGTGCTTGCACAGTCGTATCGTCACCGCCAACCGTTGGATCAACCGTAGTATCATTTACACTGTTAAGAGAAATTTGCTGCACCGTTGGGTTAACCATGTAACCTGTTGGCGTTGAAATTTCTAATGCATAATACGTCTTACCAGGTGTCAAGTTTTTGAACTTCACCGTTCCATTCTTACCCGTTGTACCGTAGAACAAGGTCTCATCCTTCGTTCCCAACGTACCCAAATAATTCTTGATGTCCGTCACTGACTTTGATAGCAAACCGGCATCGATTTGCTCTTGCAAGGCTGCCAATTGGTCTTCCGTCAATTCCAACATCGCGAATTGTACGCCAGTAAGTGTCTTACCGGTGTCATCATCTAGCTTTTCAATTGTCAAATCACCGTGAGCAGCATAGTTCTTGGCATAGATGTGCATGGCGTTCGCATCAGAGTTATCGAACCATGTCTTATCACCCTTGTTTGTACCATTACCCTTTGAATCAACCTCGGCATTTGGTTGCAAGTATGGCGTTGCCAAGAAAATTGGTGCGGCGTGTTGCGTCACCATCTCAGCCAAACCTGGTGTTGAATCTTGCAAATCTTCCATGAACAACCAGTTACCGTTTGTGATGTTGTTGAATGACAAGACACCATTCTCATCAGTTACGGCCTCGGACTTACCGCCAAAGACAGGATCTGTTTCATCCGTGTCCGTGTAGTTAGCGACCAACGCTTGACGGATTTGGGCTTCTGTCAAATCCTTAGCAGCCCCAAGTTGTTGGAACTCCACTTCAAAGTCAGAGGCACTGTGGTTAACTTCGTGCTTCATTCCATACTTGTCAGTACCAGTCTTTGAGTTGAAGTTGTGCTTTGGCGTCTCGTGTGATGGATTAGATTCATCCGTGTGTTGCACACCCAATTGGGCCTTCAAAATGTCTTGCCAGTAAATATCTTTACCGTCGGATGTCGTGAATGCAATGCCACCCTTGGCATCCTTAGCAATGATTTGTGGCTCACCCTCATCGTCGATCGTCATCACATTATCTGGTAATTGAATACCGATGAAGTGAACGCCTGGTAGGTCAGACCACAAGTCATCCCATCGAACCTTCCCCTGATTAGCAAAATCATCAGTTGGCTCATAGTCTACTGTTAGTTTCCAAGTTTTAGGATCATAATTTTCCCAGTCAAATGGATTATTTGATGATACATTTTGTCCAAGTGACGTCGTTGTATCTTTATTTGCCTCAGTTCCATCTCCCCAGAAGTAATGTTGCCCATCCTCATCTGACCCGTGATTCCAAGCAAAATACTTTTCATCATCAGCAAGATTCATGATTGTATCATCATAACGAATTTGCTTGTGAATCTTGATTGTCGTCTCATCAGGACGAGCTTGTGACGCCATTGCGACGCCCTCTCCGCCAGCTGTAACTGCTAACGGCAACACAAGGGTTGTAATCAACGCTGCACTTTTCCATTTTGCCATACAAAATTTCCTCCATAATGTCTCGTACCACCTACTCCTTAGGGGGTACAGTTGTTACGAAGTATATTGTTACTAAATATTTTGAATTACTTGAACCCAAAGCACGGACACTTCATCACCATTCTATGAATTTCATTCTATTGTTTATTTATAAAAAAAGTCTAGACATACAATGCCTAGACTAAGTGAACATACTTAAATCATTGAATATTATCGTAGGATTTCACCTTTAGGGAATTAAAGATATCATCTAACCAACGATGTACTAAGCTGGCCACCGTAACTACTTGTGTTCCCGGAAGTGACAAACCGATGCATATAATCGACAAACAAATCAACGTTGTGTTCACATCTGGTAAAAGAAATTGATTTTCAAATAAATTGAATACTACATAAAAGGGACCAACGTATATTTGAAACCTATTTTTCAATCTAAAATGGCGTAGCATTAGCCCGAAAAATGCAACGCAACATCCAAGCAACCCAACCATACCACTAGTTACCAAATAATAAAGCAACGTACTGTCCAAACTCAAGTTTTCCATTTCTTTTACAAAGCCTGGACTTGCAATGCCTATACCAACGAGCCAATTAAAATCTATTTTCTTCAAAACTTCTCGCGCGTACGAGATTCTGTAACTCGAAAATTCATTGACAGTCGTATACAAACTACCAAGTTCGTGTCCAAAAACAAACCTGATGTATAAATACAATGCACCAATACCAACGCTAAGAAGGATACAGCTTAAAATGATACGC
>NZ_AEKT01000042.1 GCF_000193635.1 Weissella cibaria KACC 11862
AAAAAACCACACCCGAGTGGGTGTGGTTTCAAGTTGCATCGCGACGTCCTATCCTCGCAGGAAGCGATCCTCCAACTACTTTCGGCGCTATTGAGCTTAACTTCTGTGTTCGGTATGGGAACAGGTGTGACCTCAATGCCATCATCACGACACGTTATTTAATTGAGAAATAA
>NZ_AEKT01000041.1 GCF_000193635.1 Weissella cibaria KACC 11862
ATGCATTCAATTAAGACTGACAGTTGCCGTGATAAAATTGAAAATTAACGTGATTGGATGACTTTCAAAGAGTGAGGATGACAGAAATGTGATCCTCATTTTTAATAATTCAGAATCTACTGTCTTTCATTTGAATGTGGATACGATGCAGGTAATTGCTTAGGCTTTGATAACCATAGTCGTGCGCTCAATTTCCTTGAGTCTACAATTTTTACGTTTGATCACGATCAAGTGTGGGTTTACTAAGCTGCTTTTTAATTGCATTTAAAAATTCCAACAGCTACATCAGTGACGTAATTTATCGAATGGTAAATGATTAGTAGTTATAACGATAATCTTTAAGTTCGTCGTTGATGAGATAACGAACAGATGACTGTGAGTAACGCGAATAATCAACGCACTTCCTATGAAATATCTTGCACGGTCAAACGGAGTGCCGTGTAAATAATAACCCTGTGAATTATTTTTACTGCTATAGGCGAAGTGATTAAAATCAACGTATCATCCATTAAAAGCATCAGTCCCCTTAGAGTTGGTTTGGTGACTTTAGTTTACATCAGGTAACTGGTGTTTTTTGTTGCTGTTAGACCGAAATGTTAAAAGAAACGAAGCAACCTGCTTAGCAAGTTCGATGGATTGCATAGTTGACCATTTTGAGTGTGATGGTCAGAAGGATTGGTTGATTTGCCAGACAAATACACCATATTAGACGAGGGGCCTTTAGAAATTCTTAGTAAAAGACCCGTTTGTCTGACTGACAGACATATTCGTCTGGCTAGTACTAAGGGGGGGTGTCGGAATGGCGAATAATGAGCTCAATTTTGCACTTGCGTCTCTAGTGATCCACATAAGATTGGCTAAGAATTAAAATAGAGCGGCATGAATATGATTTGGATACATCACAGATATTATATAATCACCGATACTCAGGTCGCTTCTAATGTGAGGCAGCCGATTAACTACGGCTTATAAAGCAGACGGAGAATGTTGCCCCCGATTAAACCAGAACTTGATAGTGCCTACTAGGGGTAGATGCGTTACGGCGGATAAATAGCGATACCCTAAATAGCAGCGTTAGTTGTTTTGACGTAAGGTCAGAAGGAATTGCGGTTTTGCCAGATTAAGATGGATGATCTAACTAAACTGATTCGTTGAAACTGAGGTACGTCAGAAGCTAAGGGTATATCGCCAGACAGAATTACAGCGATTAAGGTTAGTAAATGCTGCGTTCATTTAGATATAACAGCTGAGTCCAGGTGATAACTCATTTCTGGGGGGAGACGATAGGCTAGGATTACAGCAAGCATTGGGATAAAACGTCTAACGTGCCCCCAGGATACTTTAGATAATGTTAATACTTGCCATTATAATCTGATGCAATGCTGGTAGCATCAGCGAATTAAGTGCACCAAATCCTTAAATTAGTGAGTGGCACTGTAATTTGCAATCGCGCAGGGTTAGGTAACCGGCAGTATAGAATGTAATCTTTGACGTTTGGTCAGACAAAAGTGCGATTTGGACAGATAACATTTGCAGTAATTGCCAAGATGAGGTGGATTTTGCGGGTGTAGTCAGACTAAATACTTGATTAGGCAGATAAACAGGGCTTATTCGTAGATATGCCGTTAGAAATACTTAATAAACAGCTCCTTTATCTGACTAGCAGTGAGTTTTATCTGACCAAATGGGGTGGGGGCATTTCCGGTAGTGTGTATTCATGACAATTACCTGGCCAAAAGCGACATTTATCAGGTGCGTGTGCTGTAATCAATTTTGTCGTTGTTGGCAGAACACCTATAGTAGGCGCTATGAGTGAGAAAAGGATAGCGGGATGGTCAGACTAATTTGCGATTTCATCAGATTTTAGCGAGGATCCATTAATAATAATTGGGGATTATGACGGTTTGGTCAGATGAATTCATCGTTTGGCCAGAAGACAGGAACGGTCATGACGTGATGTGTTTAGAGAAAATTAATCATTTGCCAGTTAATCTGGCGTAATTGGTGAATCGTCTGGCAGCAATAGACCCGATTAGTGTGGATGCGCCTATAGGCTTAGTAATCAATAAGCGTGTTAATGTTAGTCGTCGGTAAAGTAGTCATATGCATGCCAACGTCGTTAGAGAAAGTTAATCTGTTGAACTATAATCTGACTAAATAGCAGAATTCTCTGACGAGGTTATCGTTTAGGCGACCTGTTGATGGCATGTTAGGTATTAGTAGCTTGGTTGCGGGGCATCTTTAGGCTTGTCATCGAGTGCTTTGATAATGAGGGGGCGTGGCGCTTTATACGATCGCACAGTGTCGGTTTGTCTGTGCCATCTTTGTACTTACTGAAGTGTGTCTATTAATGCTACCTGATATCCACATCGTTATCCTGCAACAAGCGTTATATACAAGTGCGTTATTGCGGTGATGTAAGATTTAAAATTGGGGGTTGCATTCATGCTATGAACGAGGTAATATATTTAAGTTGTCTTTTGAAAGAAAGCGACAAAAAATATGGTTCAACAAAGTTGTTGACATATCAAAAAACTTT
>NZ_AEKT01000040.1 GCF_000193635.1 Weissella cibaria KACC 11862
CAGGATCCTGAGTACGGCCGGACACGTGAAATCCGGTCGGAATCCGCGAGGACCATCTCGCAAGGCTAAATACTCCCTAGTGACCGATAGTGAACCAGTACCGTGAGGGAAAGGTGAAAAGCACCCCGGAAGGGGAGTGAAAAAGTTCCTGAAACCATGTGCCTACAAGAAGTTAGAGCCCGTTAATGGGTGATAGCGTGCCTTTTGTAGAATGAACCGGCGAGTTACGATAACGTGCAAGGTTAAGGTGGAAAGACCGGAGCCGTAGCGAAAGCGAGTCTGAAATGGGCGAATTAGTACGTTGTTGTAGACCCGAAACCAGGTGACCTACCCATGTCCAGGGTGAAGGTGCGGTAAAACGCACTGGAGGCCCGAACCCGTGCATGTTGAAAAATGCTGGGATGAGGTGTGGGTAGCGGTGAAATTCCAATCGAACTTGGAGATAGCTGGTTCTCTCCGAAATAGCTTTAGGGCTAGCCTCGGAATGTAGCGTGTTGGAGGTAGAGCACTGTTTTGGTGCGGGGCCCATCTCGGGTTACCAAATTAAGATAAACTCCGAATGCCAATCACGTATGTCCGGGAGTCAGACAGTGAGTGATAAGATCCATTGTCGAAAGGGGAACAGCCCAGATCGTCAGTTAAGGTCCCTAAGTGTGTGTTAAGTGGAAAAGGATGTGGAGTTGCATAGACAACTAGGATGTTGGCTCAGAAGCAGCCACCATTTAAAGAGTGCGTAATAGCTCACTAGTCGAGTGATTCTGCGCCGAAAATGTACCGGGGCTAAACACACCACCGAAACTACGGGTGCCACGTAAGTGGCGCGATAGGAGAGCGTTCTAAGGGCGATGAAGTCAGACCGTGAGGACTGGTGGAGCGCTTAGAAGTGAGAATGCCGGTATGAGTAGCGAAAGACAGGTGAGAATCCTGTCCACCGTATGACTAAGGTTTCCTGGGGAAGGCTCGTCCTCCCAGGGTTAGTCGGGACCTAAGGCGAGGCCGAAAGGCGTAGTCGATGGATAACAGGTTGAGATTCCTGTACCAGGTGAACATGTTTGAACGATGGAGGGACGCAGAAGGCTAACGGATCCCAGCTGCTGGATATGCTGGGTTAAATAATGAGTCTTAGATCGAGTTAAATGCTTTATCTTTTAAGGACAAGTTATGATGAGGACCGAAATAAAGTAGGGAAGTCCGTGATGTCACGCTGCCGAGAAAAGCTTCTAGTTAGTGTTTACCTGCCCGTACCGCAAACCGACACAGGTAGTCGAGGAGAGCATCCTAAGGTGAGCGAGTGAACTCTCGTTAAGGAACTCGGCAAAATGACCCCGTAACTTCGGGAGAAGGGGTGCTCAGCGAAAGCTGAGCCGCAGTGAATAGGCCCAGGCGACTGTTTATCAAAAACACAGGTTTCTGCAAAATCGTAAGATGACGTATAGGGGCTGACGCCTGCCCGGTGCTGGAAGGTTAAAAGGAGTGCTTAGCTTCGGCGAAGGTACGAATTGAAGCCCCAGTAAACGGCGGCCGTAACTATAACGGTCCTAAGGTAGCGAAATTCCTTGTCGGGTAAGTTCCGACCCGCACGAAAGGCGTAACGATCTGGGCACTGTCTCAACGAGAGACTCGGTGAAATTTAAATACCCGTGAAGATGCGGGTTACCCGCGACAGGACGGAAAGACCCCATGGAGCTTTACTGTAGCTTGATATTGAGTGTTTGTGCAGCTTGTACAGCATAGGTAGGAGCCGTTGATACCGGGACGCTAGTTTCGGTGGAGGCATCATTGGGATACTACCCTCGTTGTATGACCACTCTAACTCGCACCACTAAGCGTGGTGGAAGACAGTGTCTGGCAGGCAGTTTGACTGGGGCGGTCGCCTCCTAAAAGGTAACGGAGGCGCCCAAAGGTTCCCTCAGAATGGTTGGAAATCATTCGCAGAGTGTAAAGGCACAAGGGAGCTTGACTGTGAGACTTACCAGTCGAGCAGGTACGAAAGTAGGGCTTAGTGATCCGGTGGTTCCGCATGGAAGGGCCATCGCTCAACGGACAAAAGCTACCCTGGGGATAACAGGCTTATCTCCCCCAAGAGTCCACATCGACGGGGAGGTTTGGCACCTCGATGTCGGCTCATCGCATCCTGGGGCTGTAGTCGGTCCCAAGGGTTGGGCTGTTCGCCCATTAAAGCGGTACGCGAGCTGGGTTCAGAACGTCGTGAGACAGTTCGGTCCCTATCCGTCGCGGGCGTAGGAAATTTGAGAGGAGCTGCCCTTAGTACGAGAGGACCGGGGTGGACGTACCTCTGGTGTATCAGTTGTTCCGCCAGGAGCATCGCTGAGTAGCTATGTACGGATGAGATAAACGCTGAAAGCATCTAAGTGTGAAACTCGCCTCGAGATGAGATTTCCCATTCTTTATGAAGTAAGACCCCTCAGAGATGATGAGGTAGATAGGCTAGAAGTGGAAGTGCGGCGACGCATGGAGCGGACTAGTACTAATGGTTCGAGGACTTAACCAAGTTGAAAACGTGGTGTAAGGCTCAAACGAAGTTTGA
>NZ_AEKT01000039.1 GCF_000193635.1 Weissella cibaria KACC 11862
TTTGACAACTTATTCATCTTATCAGTTCATCAACTCGTTGTCAACAACTTGTTTCAAACTGATTTCGATTCGATTGCAACGAGATGAATACCCCGTAACAACTTAATCTATATTACAGAAGCGAACATCAATTGTCAACAACTAATTTCGACTTCTTTTGTTTCATTTTTCGAGCGAAAGTCGCTCACTGAAAAACTCAACTTGAATATAATACGACTATCATCCAAACTTTGCAATACTTTTTGTAAACAAAAAACGCGGATGATTACTCATCCGCGTTTTCAGTCGTTATTAACGCATTGTTGGGAACAACAATACGTCACGAATCGTGTCCGTGTCAGTCAATAGCATGACCAAACGATCGATTCCAATTCCCAATCCGCCTGTAGGTGGCATACCGTATTCCAAAGCCTCAATAAAGTCTTCGTCAATACCTTCCGCCTCATCATTACCAGCATCACGTTCAGCCACTTGGGCCTCAAAACGCTCACGTTGATCAATTGGATCATTCAATTCTGTAAAGGCATTACCGTACTCTGCACCAACAATGAACAACTCAAAGCGATCCGTAAAGCGATCGTCTGTTTCGTTCTTCTTAGCCAAAGGTGACACTTCAACCGGGTGACCGTACACAAATGTTGGTTGGATCAACGTATCCTCAACAAACTCCTCAAAGAATTCGTTGATGATGTGACCAACACCCCAGTATTGTTCATACTTAACGCCCTTGTCGTCAGCAATTGCACGAGCTTCTTCGATCGTCATTGGTTGCCAGAAATCAACACCCGTCGTTTCCTTGATCAAATCAACCATGTGCTTACGAGCGAATGGTTGTGCCAAATCAATATCGTGGCCTTGGTAGGTTACCTTCAAGTCATCAGTAACCGCAGCAGCTGCTGCCTTAATGATGTTTTCAGTTTCAACCATGACATCTTCAAAGTTCCAGTAAGCTGCATACGTCTCAATTACCGTGAACTCTGGGTTGTGCTTAGGGTCCATTCCTTCATTACGGAAGACACGACCAATTTCATAAACACGTTCCATGCCACCAACAATCAAACGCTTCAAGTGCAATTCAAGCGCGATACGCATGTACAAATCAATATCCAACGCATTGTGGTGCGTGATAAATGGACGTGCAGAAGCACCACCCGCTTCGTTTTGTAGCATTGGTGTTTCAACTTCAATAAAGCCTTCACCGTCCAAATAATGACGGATAGCCGTGATAATCTTTGAACGCTTTACAAAACGTTCAAATGAATCTTCGTTTGAAATCAAATCCAAATAACGTTGACGGTATTTAGTTTCCACGTCAGTCAAACCGTGGAACTTGTCTGGCAAAGGACGCAATGCCTTCGTCAAGTGTGTCAAAGCCGTTACGTTAATTGACAATTCACCAGCGCGGGTCTTCATAACCGTTCCAGTGAAACCAAGAATATCACCTAAGTCTGACTTCTTAAGCAATTCGTACGCTTCTTCACCAACAACTGGCTTTTGCACAAAGACTTGGATACGACCTGAACGATCCTTGATGTCTGCAAAGCTGATCTTACCTGAGCGACGCTTGGTCATCATACGACCTGCGATCGTTACTTCAATTGCTTGTGCTTCCAAATCTTCTGCTGTTGTATCATCGTACAACTCGTGCAATTGTGCTGCAGTGTGTGTACGCTCAAAACGGTGTCCGAATGGATCAATGCCCGCATCGCGCAACTCAGCCATCTTGTCACGACGTGCGATCATTTGGTCATTCAATGACACTTGTTGGTCAGCCATAATGTTGCCTCTTTTTCTTTCACTAATTTGTTATGACAGTGTTGTCACAGATAACTATAAGTTTGCCAATCTTAAGCACTTTTTGCAAGTGCTTAACCCAACTTTATAGTCCCTCAGCATCCTTCGCTGCAATAATTCCTGATAATTCTGCTTCATCAAACTGAATCTTCTTACCAGTAAATCGATCGACAATCTCAACACCGTGATCTTCGGCAAGCATTTCTTGCAAATCATTCATTGGTAAGGTTGCCAACATACGCTCATAATCGCGCTTCGAGATTTCAGGATACAATGCCACTTCTGTCGTTGCCAACAACTTCACATCATCCTTACCAAATAGGTTGAACAACAAATCCATTGGTGTGTGTCCCTCAACCAATTGTGATGAAATTGATGGCAAGTTAGCAAGCTTGTCTTCCAGTGCCGTAATATCTTCATCTGACGCATCAGGCAATGCTGAAATCATAAAACCACCCGCGGCAGCCACGGTACCATCTGGGTCAACCAAAACTGACACCGCTACGGCTGAAGGAATTTGTTCTGACTTGGCCATGTAGTACGTCAAGTCATCGCCAATTTCCCCCGTCATCAATTCAACTTGACCCGTAAAGGGATCACCTTCACCAATTTCCTTAGTAACTTGCAAGAATCCATTAGATCCCACGGCACCAGCCACATCCTGCATGCCCTTAGCCGTTAGGGGCAACTCAACCGTTGGGTTCGTCACGTAACCGCGTACCTCACCTTGAGCTGATGCTTCCACGACAATTTTACCAGCAGGGCCATCACCATTAATGACCACTGCTAAACGCTCATCGCCCTTCAAAATGGCATTTGAAACCATCAGAGAGCCGAGCAACGCGCGACCCAAAACGGTCGTACCAAGTTGTGAGGCCTCGTGGAACTTTGAGACTTCTGCCATCATTTCAGTCGCGTCAATGGCAATTGCACGGAAGTTTCCGTCAGTTGTCACTGCGCGTACAAGTGTATCTGTCATATTATATGTGCCTCTTATTATTTGTTTATTTTAGTATCAGTTTAACAGAAAAACCCGCCCAGGTAGAACCTGAACGGGCTTTCTTTCAATCATTAATCTTCATCAGTATGACGTGGTTCCAAAACTTCTGGCTTAACTGTTGCCTCTGACGCTTCTTCGTCATCAACCAACTTGTTATTAGCCGCTTGCTTGGCTTCCTCGTATGACATTGGCGTAACCGTATCATTTTGAACCTTCGTTGATTCTGGCATCTTACCAGTCTCAAACAAACTCAAAATTTGCTTTTCGTCCAACGTCTCGTACTCCAACAAAGCCTTTGCGATTGCATCATGCTTGTCCTTGTACTCTTCGATGATTTCGTGGGCCTTATTGTAACCCTCAGTCGTGATACGACGAACTTCTTCGTCAATCAAGCGTGCTGTTTCATCTGAATAAGCCGCTGACTCACCGTATGAACGGCCCAAGAATGGTTGACCACCATTCTCAAGTTGGACCATACCAAGCTTGTCAGACATACCGTACTCCGTCACCATTGAACGCGCAATGTTTGTTGCTTGCTCAAAGTCGTTTGAAGCACCTGATGACTGTTGGTCAAAGATAATTTCTTCGGCCGCACGTCCACCCATCAAACCAGCAATTTGGTCCATGGCATCCGTCTTATTCATCAACATTTGATCTTCACGAGGCAACATAATGGCGTATCCGCCGGCACGTCCACGTGGCACAATCGTTACCTTGTGGACAACACGTGCTTCGTTCAATACCAAACCAACAATCGCGTGACCCGCTTCGTGGTAAGCAACCGTTTGACGTTCCTTAGCAGAAACCACACGATCCTTCTTAGCTGGTCCCGCAATAACACGGTCTTCAGCTTCATCCACATCCTTGGCGTAAATCGTATCGTGGTTTTGACGAGCAGCCAACAATGCTGCTTCGTTCAACAAGTTTTCCAAGTCAGCTCCAACGAAACCAGGTGTTTGCTTAGCAATTTCCTTCAAGTCCACATCATCAGCCAATGGCTTATTCTTAGCGTGGACGTTCAAGATAGCCTCACGACCCTTAACGTCAGGACGACCAACCAAAATCTTACGATCGAAACGACCTGGACGCAACAACGCTGGGTCCAAGACATCTGAACGGTTGGTAGCGGCCATCACAATGACACCCTCACTACCAGAGAATCCGTCCATCTCAACCAACATTTGGTTCAATGTTTGCTCACGTTCATCGTGACCACCACCCATGCCGGCACCACGTTGACGACCGACCGCATCAATTTCATCGATAAAGATGATTGATGGCGCAGCCTTCTTCGCGTTGTCAAACAAATCACGGACACGACTAGCACCGACACCGACGAACATCTCCACGAAGTCAGAACCTGAAATCGAGAAGAACGGTACGCCAGCTTCACCGGCAACTGCACGGGCCAACAAAGTCTTACCAGTTCCGGGAGGGCCCTCAAGCAAAACACCCGATGGAATACGAGCACCCAGCTTTAAGAACTTCTTTGGATCCTTCAAGAACTCAACAACTTCAACTAGTTCTTGCTTTTCTTCTTCAGCTCCAGCAACATCCGCAAAGCGAACCTTGTTTTCTGAAGGATCAGCTGGCTTTGCCTTAGACTTACCGAAGCCCATCATGTTACCACGACCGCCTTGGCCACCTTGGCTCATGCCGCCCATCATCAAGTAGAACAAACCAACCATCAACAAGATTGGCAACAACATCGTTGCCATGCTTCCCCAGAAGTTTGAAGGTTGTGGCTTCGTTGTTACTTCCGTCTTCGTCTTGTCAGCAGCCTTCTGCATTTCCTCAACAATTGGGTCATTACTAATCAATTGTGTCTCAAAACCAGTTACCTTAGCTGATGAACCACCAACTAATGACACAAGTGAATCGGACTTTGCGTCCTTATCAGTTTGTGCTTTGCGGTACTCACCCTTTACGTCGTAAACGCCGGCACCTGGTTGAATCGTGACATTTTTGATTTTCTTATCACGCAATTCCGTCATAAATTTCGACGTAGAAATAGTCTTCGTATTAGAAGTTTGCGATGGACCGGCTACCCAGTAAATCAACCCCATAATTCCGAGGACTACGATTACGTAGAACAAACTATTCCGGACGAAATTGCCGTTTCGTTGATTCTTCATCCATTCCTCCTACCGACAGCAACCGCTATCTGCGTTGTTTAATATATGTTATCCGAGTTGGAAATTAGTGCTCAGGTGTGATATCCACCGTGTCTACGACATCAGCGTGGGCTGGGTCATAAACTTCGCGCTTCAAGACACCAACATATGGCAAGTTGCGGTAAAGTTGCTTGTAATCCAAACCATAACCCACCACAAATGCCTTTGGCACATCAAAGCCGATGTAATCAACAGTTGCTTCTACAACACGGCCTTCCTTCTTGTCGAGCAAGCTGGCCGTCTTAACAGACTTTGCACCACGTTCCATCAACAAGTCGATCATAAACTTCAATGAACGACCCGTATCAACGATGTCCTCCATGATGATGACGTCGCGTCCTGCGATATCCGTTTGCAAATCCGTTACAAGGTCAACTTCACCTGAAGAAGCAATCCCACCGTTGTAGCTAGAAACGTCAATAAATTCGACTTCAGCATATTGCATGTGGCGCATTACATCGACCGTCCAAAGTACGGCACCCTTCAAAACTGACAAAATGATTGGTGTACGTCCTTCATAATCGGCAGCCAATTGCTTACCAACACGTTCTGCTGCTTCGGCGATATCTTGCTCGCTATAAAGCACGCGTTCGATATCGTTATTCATGTCCCATTGGTTCATGTCTGTTCAATCTCCTAAATCTTAATTCCCCTACCGTTACATAGCATTAAGAATACCATGTTTGACGGTAAATGTTTAGTGCTACAAATAAAAGAAATGTGAACGCTTTAATGTTTTTGTGATAACAATAAATAGTTATCAAAGCGTTCTAGCTGTAATTGTCCACCTAAATCAATTAGCCCCGTCGACACACTTGGATTGCGCATCAGTTGAATTGCCTGGGCAATTTGACTATCTTTGACGTTTAAGACGTGTTTCTTAGTTAGCCACGTTTGTATGATAATCGTCAAGACACTCTCATCAACTGTCCAATCCAGGCGTCCGGCCTCTAAAGCCTTAACGTGAACGTTAATCGCACCATTCGCAAGCTTTTGCAGCGCCGCCAACTGGGTTGCAAACGTCACCACGTGTTCAGCAGCCTGTTCATTAATGCTAGTCAAAGCTGGCAGCACTGTTTGGCGCATGCGATTACGGGCAAATGTTTCGTCCGCATTGGTATAGTCTTCTACCCATTCAGTCAGCGGTTGAATGACCAAATCTGCTAGGTCAGCTTTCGTTAAAT
The DNA here is from genome assembly GCF_000193635.1 of Weissella cibaria KACC 11862. Taxonomy (GTDB): domain Bacteria; phylum Bacillota; class Bacilli; order Lactobacillales; family Lactobacillaceae; genus Weissella; species Weissella cibaria. Next base: position 6,153 of record NZ_AEKT01000039.1, read on the forward strand.
TCAGCAATGGCCGGGCCAAATCAATATCACCACGTAATTGCTGCCGTGGTGCCATCCCCACCAACTGGGTCAAACGACTGCCACGAGTCAGCTTATACAAAATGGTTTCAACTTGATCCCCTTGATGATGGGCGGTCACGATAATGTTAGCGCCCACTTCACGGGCCATTTTAATCAGTGCTTCGTATCGCTTTTCCCGGGCTTGTTCTTCAACTGCGACAGTTGGAACGGCCTCCCAAGTAAGTGTTTCTATCAAACCGTAGGCTAAATGCGGTGTGGCCGCAAATGTTCGGCGAACCAGCGCTTCCTCTGCAGCGGCATCATCCCGTAACTGGTGATTCACATAGCCGGCACTCACCGTCGGTTGCACATCAGCCGGCAGCGTTCCTTCTGTTAACCAGCGCAACAAGTGTAAGGAATCTTGCCCACCCGAAACAGCCACCAACACGTGATCATGTTGGTCAAATAATCCCTGTTCCCGTATCTGTCGGGTTAAGTTCGCACGTAAAACTTTTGGTTGCATCGTTAACCTTCTTCCTCAATCACTCTTGGTTATTATTATAGCTTGCTTTGTACGAAAAAAAGGCAATCAGTGTCCTGATTACCTTTCTTTCATTCACTTCATTACTCACCTGGCAAATTGAAAACAATCTCGCCATCTTTGGTATACATGTACTTTTCACGCACTAACTTTTCGAGATACGATTCATCACCCAAATCTTTGACTTCTTGCTTCAAATTTTGATGCGTAGTTTTCGCACTCGCTAACTGCGTTTGTGTTTTTTCTAAACTCGCCGAAGCGGTTGTATATTTATTATATTGTTGGTGAAAGCAAACCATGGCATAAATCACCGTGGCAATCATAAACGCTGCCAAGACGAAGCGACGCCGTAAGTGTACCTTACGTTGGTAAGCTTCTTGTCGATTATTGAATTCAAGTGTTCGTGCCCCACCGGCGTTCAGCGGCCGGATGTTTGTTTTTGTGTTCATAGACATCATGCCGCTGACCCCCTACTGTCTGATTGGCAACGTTATTGATAGACAATTCTTTTTCTCGATACCTTTACGTTTTACACTGTACAGTACAAGTAGGCTTTTCTTAAGCGTAATTACCTTTCCTTAACATTTTCGTATCAAAACCTAACGGATAGTTATCCACAGAGTTATCCCACCTTAATCCACACATAGTTTAGACACAAAAAGCACCGCAAATGCGGTGCTTTTTTCTCACAACTGTCAATTATGCTTCTTCGTTGAAGTTTTGTTCGTATGACTCTGATACAATGCTGTACATGTGTTCAGCTTCTTCCTTACGAACCGTCTCCTTGGTACTCTCAACCTTCATGATTGATGTCTTGTTACCAAAACGAATCGTCAATTCATCCCCAGCCTTAACATCGCTTGATGACTTGGCCGTCTTGCCGTTGATATCAATACGACCTTGGTCTGAGATTTCCTTCGCAACCGTACGACGCTTAATTAGACGTGATACCTTCAAATACTTATCTAAACGCATTATTCTTTTCCTCGTTTCAATATTGCATATAGGCGGTCACCCTTTGGCAACGCCTCCCACTCTTCCGTGGTTAACAAATCTGTCGTTGCCACCATCACTACGAAAGCAACGGCCCCAACAATAACGGCCACCACAGCCGTTAGAACGCTTGCCCCACGCGATACACCGAACAGGTTATCACTGACCAGGGTTGCCATTTTGGCGAAGACGCCAGTAACCACTAACGTCCCAAATAATTTTAGCCACCAATTTTGCGGTAACCACCCTTGCCACAAAGTCCGTGGTAATCGTAGTAAAGCATACCCCAAAATCGGTAAAAGCGCGACTGTTGTGGCGATTGACGCGCCAGTTATGCCCCAGTGTGGAATTAACCATACATTCAGGCCAGCCTTAACCGTCATCGTCACCCAGACAAACCAAATGAGCCCCCGGGTGCGATCAAAACTTTGTAAGGCACTCGTTGCAATGGTCATCAACGTCGCCGGCACAATCGCCAACACAAACCATGACAAAGCAGCGCTACCTTCGCGGGAACCAAACAACAGCTGATTGACCGCGGGCATCACCGCAACTAAGCCAATCGCTGAGACTCCGGACAAGATAATCGCCAAACGCATCGTTAACTGAAAATCATGACGTAACGCTACGTTATCTTGGCGCACAAAATGCTGGCGGAGTGCTGGCAACAGCGACGTACTCAATCCCGTCGCTAGGACCATCCCCAATTGTACTAATGGTTGGCCACGATCGTAGACCCCTTTTGTATATTCGGCTTTGGTCGCCGATAAACCAAACGTTTCTAACAAGGCCTTGGTCGAAAACGAATCCACCAATTGCAGTAACACTAACAGTGCTGCTAACAATGCCAACAGCCCGCCTTCAAACCATAAGCGCTTGAATAGGTGGCGCCAGGTAATCGTTTTATCTTGCTTAACAGTCAACGTAATCGGCTGTTGCCACACACCCCGTAGTGTTCGTACCAAAAACAAGGTCGCCGCCAATCCAGCAATGGTCGCGCCAAACGTGGCCCATTCACCAATTCGGTAATCTGACCATCCCGTGTGAACACCCCACCAGGCAACCCCGATGATAATTGCCACACGGACAATCTGCTCAACTACCTGCGATGTGGCTGTTGGAATCATATTGCGTTGGCCTTGCGCAAAACCGCGACCAACTGCCAAAAATGGCATAAACCAAAACATCCATGCAACCGCGCGGATTACTGGTGTTAGACGAATATTGCCCCCCATCGCCAAAGCCAGCGCTGGCGCACCGCCAAAGACAATTGTAAAGAGGACCGCACTAATCCCGACTAACGACCAAAATAAACGCCGCGCTACCAGTTGTTGATGCGCATCGTCTGGCTGTTCCGTAATAATTTTTGATATAAACAATGGCCAGCCACTCAGCGCTAACACCATGCCGATACCATAGATTGGATAAACTTGTTGATACACATAAAAACCAGTATTACCCACCAAATTTTGGAACGGCACCCGGTAAATCGCGCTCAACACCTTAGCAACTAATCCAGCGGCTGCCAAGACACCGGCGCCCGCCATTAAATTTTGACTACTTTTGCTCATTTGTCACCGTCTCTTCTGGCGCTAACAAATTGAATAACGTTAGCAAACCAAATAGCCAATCTTCAGCCGTTTGGTTTGGTTGAATTGGAATCTCGGCTTGAACTGGCGCATCCTGCTTGACTTGCCCACGCACCTTTGCCAACGTCAACGCCTTTTGGAAAGTATCTGCCGTCACTGACGCACGTGGATCGAAGTTCACTAACAACACGTTTTGTCGTTTGAAGTCTCGACGCAACGTTGCCAAACCGGCGCGATCAGCAGCTGCCTTAACACGACCAACTAGCAACAAGCGTTGGGCCGCTTCCGGCAATTCACCGAAGCGATCCAACAAATCGTCTTCAATTTCTTCGAACGCCGCGGTCGTCTTGGCCTTGCGAATACGCTGATAGAGATCAATCTTTTGTGGTCCATCAGCGACATAATCAGTTGGCAAGTAGGCTTCAACCTGTACATCCAACTCAGCATCAAAACTCTTTTTGCGCTTACCCTGTTTCTCAGCGACTGCTTCGTTCAACATTTGCGTGTACAGATCATACCCAACCGCATTAATAAAGCCGTGTTGTGACTGTCCAAGCAAATCACCAGCCCCACGAATTGATAAATCACGCATCGCAATCTTAAAACCTGAGCCCAACTCTGTGAAATCACGGATGGCGGTCAAACGTTTCTCTGACTCTTCATTCAACGAGCGTGTACCAGGGTACGTAAAGTAGGCATACGCAATGTTGTTCGAACGGCCGACACGGCCACGGAGCTGGTACAGTTGTGCCAAGCCCATGTGATCAGCGTTTTCAACGAACAACGTATTCGCATTTGGAATATCGACCCCAGTTTCGATGATGGTTGTCGTTACCAACACGTCGTACTCACGATTAATAAAATCAACCAGAATACCTTCCATTTGCGCTTCTGTCATTTGACCGTGGATATAACCCACGCGCGCTTCTGGCACCAGCGATTCAATCATCCCCGCCACCTGCGCAATGTCTTCAACACGATTATGCAAATAGTACGTTTGCCCACCACGAGACATCTCACGTTCGATTGCGCTTGCCGTTACGCGGCCATTTTGCTCCATCACATACGTTTGAATTGGGTAACGATTGGCCGGTGGCGTCTCAATGACAGACAAGTCACGCACACCGACCATTGCCATATTCAAAGTACGTGGGATTGGTGTGGCCGTTAACGTCAACACGTCGACGTTGGTCTGCAACGCCTTCAGTCGTTCTTTGTGCTTCACACCAAATCGTTGTTCCTCATCAATGATTAGCAAGCCCAAGTCGGCAAAATCCATGTCCTTCGACAAAATCCGGTGAGTACCAACGACGATGTCAATTGTGTGGTCTTTCAAGCCCGCTTTGGTTGCATCCATTTGTTTCTTGGTTTGGAAACGCGACATTATCGCCACATTCACACCGAATCCGTCAAAGCGATTCAACATTGATTCGTAGTGCTGTTGCGCCAAAATCGTTGTTGGCACCAACATGGCAACCTGTTTACCAGCGTGGGCTGCCTTAAAGGCTGCACGCAACGCAACTTCTGTCTTTCCAAAACCAACGTCCCCAACCAACAGGCGATCCATCGGCCGGGTCTTTTCCATATCCGCTTTAATTTCTTGGGTTGAGCGAATTTGATCAGGTGTTTCGGGATATGGAAAGGCATCTTCAAAGTCCCGAATCACATCATCATCTTGAGGAAAAGCGAAGCCTTGCTTCAATTCACGCTCGGCATATAGCTGAAGCAGCTCGTCCGCAATATCTTCAACCTTCTTAGCAACCTTAGCTTTCGCCTTTTGCCATTCAGTTCCCCCAAGTTTATTAATCTTGGGGGCCTTTTCAGCCGCACCGACATACTTTTGCACCAAGTCTAATTGCGTGACCGGTATGAAAATTTTCGCATCTTGTTGGTATGCAATCGTGATGTAATCTTGCTTCACCCCACGATTTTCAATCGTCTGCATCCCTTCATAGACACCGACACCGTGATTAATGTGAACCACATAATCCCCTGGCTTCAGTTCGTTATAACTCTTAATGCGTTCCGCGTTCGACAACGTTTGGCGCTTAGGTGCACGCTTACGAACTTGTTGAAAAAGCTCACGTTCAGTCAATACAACCAAGTTTTGAGCCGGCAATTCAAAGCCCGCACTCAACGGCAAGGTCGTGACCTGTGTCCGGCCAGGCGCCAAGGCATCTGGTGCAACATCATTCACCTTCACCCCAAAATCATTAAGGGTTTGAACCAACTTTTCCCGTCGATCAGGCGTATTGGTTAGGAACAAAATTGTTTGGTTTTGCTTCTGCCAACGCGCAATTTCATTCTTTAGCAATGGCATTTGACCAAAAAATTGTTGCGCTGGGCGCACGGTCAAATTCGTCAAACTCGTTTGCCGTAATTGACCGATACCACGTTGCAGAGGTGAAAACACCAAACTGGTTTGGCGTACGTCTCGGGCCAAATCGCTCAATTCCCAACCAAAATCAGCCGTTGGCAAAACCAAATTATCCGCCAAGCGATCGGTCCACCAATTATTGTTATCTAATGCCATTTGACCCGCGTTTTCAAGCGCACGGGGATAGTCATCAAACACTGCAATACCGTCTGCCGGCAAGTAATCTAACAGACTTACCGCATCAGGGTAGAGTAAATGCAAATATTGGCGTACCTCGGGCAACAAATCCCCTTGAGCCATCACCGTTAACAACGGATCGAGTGCTTCCGTTAAATGACGCTTGGCAGCGCCGTCTAACTTATCGCGTGTTTCCGTCATCGCAACTTCTAAGCGCGTCGTAGCAGCTTGCAAATCAGCGGCATCAATGACCAAATCCGTTGCGGGTAAAATCGTCACGTGTTCAAGATTTTCCAAACTGCGTTGCGTCTCTGCATCAAAGCTACGTAATGAATCCAACGCCGTATCAAAGAAATCCAAGCGCACCGGATAATCCGCATCCAATGGGTAAATATCAACAATTGACCCACGGACCGCGAATTCACCTGGCTGTTCAACGCTGCCATTCCGTTGATAACCCATTTGGTATAACGTTGCTTGCAACTCCGCTAATTCATATTCATGATCAAAATCAATTTCAAGTGCTGCAGCGGCGAAGGTTGCCACTGGTGGTAAGTAGCGTTGCACCCCGGCAACACCGGTGACCACAACCGCCTGTGGATCCGTCAACAACAAATGCAATGCTTGCACACGTGCTAAACGGGTATCCAAAGACGTCACAGCAATTTCCGCAGATAACGTCTCTTCCGTTGGGAAAACCGCCACGTGTTCGTCGCCAACCATCGCTGCTAAATCTTCGGCCAACTGATCGGCGTGGAACTGACTGTCACCAACAATCACCATGGGGCGCTGGATATTTTCATGCAGTGCTGCCAAATAAACGGTACGCGCAGTTCCCGAAATACCGGTCATCAAATGACGACCACCTTTTTTCAGTCCAGCTGCTAATGTTTGAAAATCATTATCTTGCTGGAGTAACCCTGCTAATTCCATCGTTGCTCCTTTAGTTAAACTTGTTCATTAAAGTTGGCATATCGCTACCTGACGCAAAGGCTTCAAAAATATCCAACGCCTTATCGATACCGCCAAGCATCTCTGGTTCTTCATCCTTGCCAAACTTTCCCAACACAAAATCAACCACCGCCTTTTGTGTATGGGCTGGGTGACCCACCCCAAACTTCAAGCGATTAAATGTTTGGGTATCAAGGTGTTGGGCGATACTCTTAATCCCGTTGTGACCACCCGCTGAACCCTTCTGGCGCAAGCGCAAACGACCAAGTTCCATATCCATATCATCTTGCACAACCAACAAATCTGGAATATCCAAATCATAGTAGTCCATTAATGGACGGACAGCGCGACCTGAATCATTCATGTAGGTTGTTGGCTTAACCAACAACACTTTTTCGCCGGCAATCCGAACATCCGCAACGAACGCATTGTGGGCACCATCTTGCTTGAAGGTTGCATTGTGCTTATCTGCCAAAGCATCTACCGTCATAAACCCGATATTGTGACGCGTCCGGTCGTATTCTTTACCAATGTTTCCTAATCCAACAATCATCTTCATGAGGGGCTATTCTCCTATTTCAATTCCGCGCATTAACGCACGAAAGGGGCAGAGTCGCAATGACCCTACCCTGTTACATTTCTTATTTACTTCATCTATTTTATCGCACTTTCAACTATTGGTCACTTTTCGTGCATTTTTTATAAGAAAACAGCTAGGCCACACGTGTCTTCATCGTGCGACCTAGCTGTTTCATTTTTTCTAATGCTTAATAATTGATAGCCCCGTTTTGCGGTTAAATTGGAGCATTTCGTGTTCGCTATCCTTGTGATAGGCGTAAATCAAGGTATCTGGATCAATGGCGTGGCATTCAAACCAATCCGATTGCTGCCACCACGGTTGCCGCGACTGGAGTAACCGTTGGAAATGATTGAAAATTTCCCCACGCGGTTGGTCCCACGGGAAGTACGCCCGGTTATCCGGGTCCTTACCGCCGGCCATCCCCATTTCATCACCATAATAAACGCACGGCACACCAGGCATCGTCAGCCATAACTCAATAGCCCGCTTCGTCAATTCCTCATCTTCGTTCATTTCAGTAAACAAACGACGGGTATCGTGTGTCCCCATGTTCGTAAATGCGCCGAAAAAGGCGGACTTGGGATAATTTGACTCTAACGTCATAATCATCGTTGTGAAAACCTTGGCATCAATTTCACCCAGCATAAAATCCAAAATTAAATTTCGTAATGGATAATGCATCGTTGCTTGCAGACCACCACCGAGCAAATACTTACGGCGCTGATTGTAGGCGACTTTGTTAGATGCATCTTCCCAGACTTCACCAATTAGGATTTGGTTCGTTGACAGTTGGTCACGAATTCCCGCGATAAAATCATCTGGCAATTCATCCGCGACGTCCAAGCGCCAGCCATCAACACCAAATTTATTCCAGTGGTTAATAACTGAATCGTCATCGGCATAAATGAAATTCCGGAAACTTGTCTCGCCTTTATTCACAACTGGCAAATCCTTCACGCCCCACCACGAATTGTATTCATCGGGGAACTTTTCAAAATCAAACCAGTGAAAATACTTCGACGTTGGTCCTTGATAGGCCCCCGGTTCAACAAAGTAGCCATCTTTGTTAAAGTAACGTGAAAATTGCCCAACGTGATTAAAGACACCATCTAAGATAACGTGCATATCGCGCTTATGGATTTCATCCAGCAAATACTTGAAGTCGTCTTCCGTCCCCAAAATTGGATCTAAGGCCATGTAATCCGAGGTGTCATACCGATGATTTGAATTGGCCGCAAAAATTGGGCTTAGATAAATCGCTGTACAACCCAGTTCCTGGATGTAATCCAACTTGTCCGCAATCCCACGGAAATTACCACCGAAAAATTCCCAACGAGCAATCTCACCTGCCTTGTCACGCACATAAAATGGCCGATCATGCAAATCAGCATAGACAAAGGTGTTTGGTTTTGGGCTGTTAATATGATGGTCCGCATTACCGTTATTAAAGCGATCGACGAAGATGTGATAAAACTTCGCAGTCGCATACCAGTCCGGCAACTCCTCCATCTCGGCTAAGACCGTAATTTGAAAATCCGGAATTGATGAATAGGTCATCTCATAACGTTGCGCTTCACCACCCAAATTATTACCTTGGGCGGCTAACCAGTATTGGTCATATCCTGAAATGACTTCAAAGCGGTAATACAACAATCCCGCATGCGCAGCTGAAATCGAAATCGACCAATTATCATCAGTCGTTTGTTCCAAATCATGCCACGTCACCTTACCAGTCTCGTCATCATAAACCCGCAATCGTACTTCATCCGCTTTACCTGCCGTTTGCAGGGTGACCGTCTCGCCAACAACAACGGCACCATATGGATCACGGTGGGAAATGAAAAATGAATTAAATTCCATTTAAGCCACCCCTTACTTGCTTTCTTGTTGCGCTAATAGGTTGTGAGGCACATGCCAAATTTCATCGGCATACGCCGCAACAGTATAGTCCGCTGAGAATTCCCCACTGGCTGCAATATTCGCCAATGACTTACGTGTCCAAGCATGTTGGTTTTGATAATCTTGGCCAAGACGAGCTTGTGTATCCACGTATGATTCATAATCGCCTAAGACAAAGTACTCATCGTTATCACGAATCAAAGAATCAAAGACGGCTTGCCCCTCTTCTTTCACATTTGGCACTGTACCATCAATCAAGGCATCCAGCACGCGGTGCAACTTTGGATTGTTTTGGTAAATATCCCAAGCAGAATAATCATGTTGCTCATAGTGCTTGTACACCGTGTCCGTATCCATGCCAAAGGCATATGCATTTTCAGCGCCAGCAGCATGAATAATATCAATGTTCGCCCCATCCATCGTCGCCAATTGCAAAGCGCCGTTCGCCATCAACTTCATGTTTGATGTACCGGATGCTTCCTTACCAGCCGTTGAAATTTGTTCTGACACATCAGCGGCCGGAATAATCAATTCTGCTAGCGACACGCCATAATTTGGAATGAAAACCACTTGCATCTTATCATTCACGGCTGGGTCATTATTCACCATATTCGCGACTTCATTAATCACCTTAATGATTTGCTTGGCATAGTGGTACGACGGTGCAGCCTTCGCGGCAAAAATATGAACACGTGGCGCCACATAGGCATTGGCATCATGCTTCAACGCCAAGTAATCCGTCAAAATACCGAGCAAATGTAGCAACTGACGCTTGTAGGCGTGCAGGTGTTTGATTTGCACATCGAAGATTGCATCAACGTTAATGTCGATACCCATGTTATGTGATACCCAATCGGCTAAGCGTTGCTTATTTTGCCGCTTCACGACTGCCAATTCACGCAAGAACGCTTCGTCCATATTGAAATCACGTAACTTCGTAATGTCCTTAAGCAACTTGCGCCAATCGCGTCCAATCTTCGTATCAATCAGCGCCGACAACGACTCATTGGCCGCATGCATGTAACGACGGTGCGTAATCCCGTTCGTTTTATTTGAGAACTTAGCTGGCCATAAAATGTAGAAATCATGTAACACCTTGTCTTGCAACAGTTGACTATGCAACGGCGCCACCCCATTGATGGCGTGTGATCCAATGGCTGCCAAACGCGCCATGTGCACTTGACCGTCTTGCAGCGGTGATGTGCGCCAGGCAAAATCTTCCCCATGTTCACTCGCTACGCTCACCCGGTGGCGGCGATCAATTTCTTGAATCAACTGGAACAAGCGCGGCAATTCTTGCGCGAATAAATCTTGTGACCAACGTTCCAAAGCTTCCGCTAGCAACGTGTGGTTCGTATAACTAACCGTGCGGGTGGTGATACCCCAGGCTTCTTCCCAGCCAAGACCGTGTTCATCCAACAAAATGCGCATCATTTCTGGAATGACCACCGTTGGATGGGTGTCATTGATGTGAATGGCCACTTGGAATGGCAACGCATGCAATGAATAACCATCCGCTAAGTGGTGCTTAATAATATTTTGAACACCAGCTGAACTAAAGAAGTACTCCTGACGTAAACGCAAGCGACGACCTTCTTCATTGGAATCATCGGGATACAATTCACCCGAAATACTTTCAATAACGCTACGTTCAGAAACGGAAGCTTTCACCCCTTCCGGCACTTCAGCTGACCACAGCCGGAGCGTGTTCACGACATCGTTATCAGCACCGACCATCCCTGTATCATACGGCACAGCTAATACGTCTAACCCGCCATCATAGACTGGTCGCAAGCCATCTGGCGTATCTTGCAAGTAAACATTACCGCCATAATGGACGACTTGTGCCTCATCATCTTGGCGAACTTCCCAAACATCATCATTTTTAAGCCAATCATCGGGATACTCGACTTGATAGCCATTAATAAAGGCTTGGCGGAACAATCCATAGCGGTACCGAATGCCGTTACCATTACCAGCCAGCGCAATACTTGGCATCGCATCCATGAAGTCAGAAGCCAATCGACCCAAACCACCATTACCAAGTCCTTGATCAACTTCCGCTTCCATCACGGCATTGAAGTCAACATCTAACTCCGCCATCATCTGCTCTGTATCAGCTAGCAACCCCAGGTTAAGCAGGTTCGCACGCAAATAGCGACCTGGCAAAAATTCAATTGAGAAATAATAAACCTGCTTGGCGCCCGTGTCGCGGTAATCTTCCTTAGTCCGACGCCACTTTGTTGCAATCTTTTGCTTGACCACGGCTGCCAACGCTTGATAGCGCTGCAAATCAGTCGCATCCGCCAAGCTAACCGCAAAGTGTGCTTCAAGCGAGTCTAAAAATTCCTGCTTTAATTGTGTTACCGTATCGTTTTGTTGCATCCTGCCACCTCATTATCTTTATAGTTGTTCGTAGAGTGCGTGATAGGCTTCTGCTGAACGTGTCCACGACACATCCACACCCATCGCTTGTTCTTGCAATTGGCGCCAAACTGCTGGCTTGTGCAAGAACGTTTGTTGCGCGTAATCCATCATCCAACCAAGGGTGCCGGCATCAAATTGCTTGAAGCCGAACCCATTTCCTTCTCCCGTGACTTCGTTATACGGCTCGACAGTGTCGCATAGCCCACCAACTTGGTGCACCAATGGTAGTGTCCCGTACAATTGCGCCATCATTTGCGAAATACCACATGGCTCGAACGCACTTGGCATCAAGAACATGTCTGCCCCCGCATATAGTCGTTGGGCCAAATGCACATCAAAATCAATGATGACCCGCAATTGGGTTGGGTACTGCGCTGCCAAATGGATCAATTGTCCTTCCAATTCTGGAATGCCTGTTCCCAAAATAATAATTTGTGCATCGTGGGTCGCCATAAAGTATGGCAATGCTTCAGCCAGCAAATGCACACCCTTTTGTGGCGTTAAGCGTGACACCATAACCATCAATGGTCCCGCCGCATCTGGTAGTGAAAACTCTTCGCGCAACGCTTGTTTATCAGCTTCTTTGCCACTCAAATCATCGCGTGAGAACTTCACTGGCACATCCGGATCGGTCTCTGGATTATAACGATCTGTGTCTACCCCATTAACAATTCCTGATAGTTTGTCCTCGTATAACCGCAAGATTGGATCAAGACGCTCACCAAATTCGGCGGTCTTAATTTCTTCAGCATACGTTGGACTAACCGTGTTAATGCGGTCCGCAAAAACCATCCCCGTCTTCAACCAATTACTACCGTCACCAAACCGGGCTTCACCACTGCTGTACATGTTCCAATCCAAATCAAAGAACGTTTGCAACGTGTCTGCTGCATAAGCACCTTGGAATTGCATGTTGTGAATCGTCAGCAATGTCTTAATGTTGGCCAACGGTTGTTGCCAGTTATAACGTGTCTTTAACAACGCTGGAATCATTGACGTATGCCAATCATTCACATGCAAGACATCCGGAATAAAGTCAATCTCTTGCATCATCTCAATAACCGCTAGTTGGAAGAACGCAAATCGTTCCCCATCATTCCAGTGGTCATATAACTTTTTACCTGAGAAATATGAACGATTATCGATGAAATAGTAAATCACACCGTTTAATCGCATTGTCTTCACACCTGCGTATTCTTCGTGATGATTAATCCACACGGTGAACCAACGCAAATCCATCAATTGGTCACGGTACTCATCTGGAAAGATATCGTGATAGAACGGCGCGACAACACGCACATCGTCACCTTGCTTATTTAAGGCATTCGGCAACGCCCCGGCCACATCGCCTAAGCCACCCGTCTTGTAAAATGGCACCACTTCACTTGCTGCAAACAGTGTCTTCATTAGTTCAGTACCTCTTCACGCTTGGCGCGCACCACAGCATCCTTGCCAACCACAATTGGCATCTCTGGTGTCCCATGGAGCACAACACCTGGTTCGATAATGGCATCCTTGTCCATGATGACGTAATCCAAGTCGGCACCAGCGCCGATTTGACCACCTTGCAAAATGACCGAGTGGCGTACCTTGGCATCCTCAGCAACGGTTACTGTCCGGAAAACGACCGAGTCTTGTACCGTACCAGCAAACGAACCACCCGTTCCAAACAATGAACGATGCGTGGCCGCCGTGTGTTCAAAGCGGGCTGGCGCTTCATTCTTCGCCTTAGTGTGAACTGGTCGTTCCATCAACAGGCTGTAGTAGTTTTCGTAGTCTAGCAAGGCTTGATTCGCTTCAAAATAGCTTTTGACATCATGCACTGGCAAGTGAATGCCTTCGTGAACAACCACGTTTGCGCCAAAGTCGTTCATCATACGACGAATAATGGCTTGCACGTTCTTACCCGTGGCATGCTCCAACTCGCGGTCGCAAGCGATGGTCAAGATATCCGCATTAACCACACTGGCTTGCAAGTACACCAATACTTGTTCACCCTTAACGTGGCGAATACGCTCCGCTGGCACTAAATCACGTGCTAAGCCATTGTCGGTCAATTCCAACACCAGCATTCCTGGCAACAACTTTTCCGTCGCCATCCACGTCGCAATCACCGTGACCGGTTGTTCCTGTTCACGGTGACTCGCCACCATTTGCGACAAGTCCAAATTTGCAACTTCTGACGTGCCCATAATTGCCGTGTATGGTGTCTTGGCATGGGTCACAAACCGGTGCATGTCCTTTAACAACGCCCGGTTCTCCTGGAACGTCATGAACAAACCACCGCCCAAGCGATCCATTTGCCATTCCCGACCAGTGCGCACGTGGTCCAAAATTGATTGGCAACGTGCGGGCATTGCCATCATCGTCTTGGTCACCCCAGCGTTACTGGCAGCTGACAATGGAAAATCAATCAATCGGAACTTGGCCCCAAATGGCATGCTGCCGAGTGGTCGGTCAATCGTTAATTGCCCCAACGTGTGGCTTTGCGACTCATTCAAATCTAAAATGACACTCAATTCATTACGCATTCGTCAATACTCCCTCGTTTACAGTCGTTTGGTTGTAATACTCACCGCAACCAACCACGGCGATATCATCCGGCGTACCAACAATGACCGCGCCTGGCGCAATTTCAGCATCTTCACCCACAATCGCGTATGACACTGCTGCTCCTGCGCCAACCTTCGCACCTGGCATGACGACACTGTGATCGACGATGGCATGCTCTTCCACCGTTACCCCCGTTGAAATCAAACTGTGCGAGACACGCCCACCAACATAGACCGCATCAACCATTAAACTATCGTGAATCTGCGCTTCTTGCGCCACGTACATTGGATTTTGGTTTGTTGTGTGTGAATAGATTCGCCAGTGACGGTCAGCAAGTTGCAATTCATTGTGCTTATCAAGCAATTCCATGTTGGCTTGCCACAATGATTGAATCGTACCAACGTCGCGCCAGTAATCTTTAAAGGCATAGGCGTACACGTTTTCGTTGTTCGCCAAGTACGCCGGAATGACGTTCTTACCAAAATCAACCATGTCGTTGCCACCTTCAAAACCGGCTACCAAATATTCGCGTAACTTGCGCCAGTTGAAGACGTAAATTCCCATCGATGCCAAGTTCGACTTTGGTTGCGCTGGCTTTTCCTCAAATTCCAAAATCTTATGGTCGTTATCCGTGTTCATAATGCCGAAACGCGATGCTTCGTCCATTGGCACTGGCATCACTGACACTGTTAAGTCAGCGTGGTTTGCCTTGTGTGCTTCCAACATCTTTGTGTAGTCCATCTTGTAAATATGGTCGCCGGACAAAATCATCACGTACTCCGGATCCTGACGATCGATGTAGGCCATGTTTTGGTAAATCGCGTGAGCCGTTCCTTCAAAGAACTTGTTGCCCTTGCCATCGGCGTATGGCTGCAAAATCGAAACACCGCCACCCATCACGTTCAAGCCCCAATCCGAGCCGTTCCCAATGTGTTGGTTCAATTCGTATGGTTCATATTGCGTAATCACGCCAACTGATGTGATATTTGAGTTGGCCAAGTTACTCAACGTAAAATCAATAATCCGGTAACGTCCCCCGAACGGTACCGCGGGCTTGGCCAAGTTTTTCGTCAACTTACCCAAACGTGTTCCTTGTCCTCCTGCAAGGATCAAAGCTGTTACTTTATCATCCATTATTTTTTCCCCGTACTTGCTTCTTTTGCTTAATAATCAGTGCCCCCGTCGCTGGCAAAATCACTGAAATTTCATAGTGATCACCTACCAAGAAGGCTTCGTAGTCTGTTGGAATATGTTGCCAAGTCCCACCAAAGGCAATATCTTCAGTGTTTAGCAAAACATCATAGCGACCGGCGCGTGGCACAATCACGCGGTAATCATCTTTTTGCACTGGCAACGTATTCATCGCCATAATGATGGTGTCACTTGGTTTCTTACCATGACGCATCAATGCCATCGTGCCCTGAGCACCTTGGTCAGTTTGTGAAAAGTTCACCCCGGCTGGTACAAAATCTTGCGCCCAAAAGGCATGTTCATCACGATAAAGTTTGTTCAGTTCGGCCGTGAAGTGTTGCATACTCCGGTTCATACCATCCTGTAAATCGCGCCATTCCAACCCTTCTTCATCGCGCCACTCCAAGAATTGGCCCCATTCGCTCCCCATGAAGCGTAGTTTCTTGCCCGGATGCGCCATCATCCAAACCATCATCGTCCGCAAATTGGCGAACTGGTTGTAGCGATCACCGAACATCTTGTGCATCAAACTCTTTTTCCCGTGCACCACTTCATCGTGTGACAGTGGTAACGTGAACTGTTCGTCAAACGTGTACATAAAGCTAAACGTCAAATTATTGAATGCACCCGTGCGATAGAGATAATCCAATTCAAAGAAATCGAGCGTGTCATGCATCCACCCCATATTCCACTTGAAATCAAAGCCTAATCCTTCTGGCTTTGTCACCCCAGGATATGCCGTCGCTTCTTCAGCAAACATCAAAGCCGATGGTACGCGTTCATGAATAATGGCATTTAGCTTTTGTAGAAATGCGACACCTGCATAATCAATCGCCGTACCGTGCTCGTTGAACCAATCTTCCTTACCGGCATCTTGGTTCAAGTAAATGATGTTTGATACCCCGTCAACTCGAAGACCGTCAAAGTGGACATCCTCCAACCAGAAAAGTGCGGCCGAAATCAGGAAACTTTGCACCTGTGACTTACCCAAATCAAAGTTCCATGTCCCCCAGCGGACGTTTTCTGCAATCGTGACATCCCCCGCTTCAAACGTCGGTGTGCCATCAAAGCGATAAAGCGCATCATAGTTCTTGATAAAGTGTCCCGGCACAAAATCAAGAATCACCCCAAGGTTTGCCTTATGTGCTTCGTCGACAAAATATTGCAAATCTTGTAGATAACCCATGCGTGAAGTTGCCGCGAAGAACCCGTATGATTGATAGCCCCACGACATATCAAGTAAGTGTTCCGTAATCGGCAACATTTCGATGTGGGTGTAGCCCATTTGCTTCACGTACGGAATCAACTCATCAGCCAGTTCGCGATATGATAAATACGAGCCATCCGTGTGACGACGCCATGATGTCATATGCACTTCATAAATATTAATTGGCTGATTCAACTTATGACGGCGACCTTGGCGACCACGATACAACCCGTCATGCCACTTGTATGGGCACGTGTTGACCACCGCTGCTACACCAGGCTTTTTCTCATACTCGTGGGCAAACGGATCCGTCCGTAAGACCACGTCCCCAGCCGGCGTTTCGATAGCGTACTTGTATAAATCGCCTTCCTTCAGTGCCGTTGTGGTAATTTCCCATACGCCCGTCTCCTCTAACGGATGCATGGCAAACGCCTCGCTAGGCATCCAATCACACTGCGCTGATGCAAGATGCACAGCCTTAGCGTGTGGTGCCCAAACGCGAAATGTTAGTTCAGCCTTATCCCGCGTAATCCCAAAAAACTTATCCGCACGATATGACTGACCAGTATTGAACAAGTATGCTGCTTGTAAATTTTCCTCTGGCACTTGTACTTTCAGCATAATAATTGCCCCTCTTTCATTTCCCCATGTAAATCTAAATTTTTCTAAGCGTTACGTTATGATACCGAAGAGATATGAAATCCATGTCCGAAAATATGTGGTGATTTTTTTATTTCTACGGTGCAAAATTCATGTTTTGTTCAACTTTGAGCATTTTTCGACGACACGTTGGCATCCGGCCACAAAAAATCCCGTAACGCTTAATTTCGTTACGGGATTCGTTTTGTATTTGTTTCATAAGATTTTTTGAATGGTTTCATCTTACGACATTGTCACTTGGTGATACACTGGCGCTGGCGTGTGCGTCGTTATTTGCTGATCTGCATACGCCGACTGCCGGATATCTGCATCCGTACCATTATTTTCTGTCGAAACAAAGTCACCAATTCTTACATCATAGACCAGTTGTGAATAATCAATTGCGCTATTGTTCATTGTTTCATCCTCCGTGACATTATGTGCTTTCGTTGTTGAGTTGATGTCTACATCATAAGTCGCCTTGGTTAACGAAAACTTAGCGCCCGGTTAGTGCAACCTTAAATTCACGCTACGCCCTTTCAACAAAAAACGCCGACAGTCACATGACCGTCGGCGTTTTTAATCTCTTATTTCTTCTCTCTTTATTTACTTAGCAGTCGCGTCAGCCAACATATTATAGTGGCGACGGTGACTCAAATAGTAAATCATCATTGCCGCAATTGATACAACAAAGATGCCAACCAATACCTCAACTTGCGGTGCGATCGAACCACCAATCATCACCGTTTCACGTAAACCATCAACCGTGTATGTCATTGGCAAGTATGGGTGCAACCACTCAAAGAACTTGTTTGACAATTGAATTGGGTAAGTTCCAGCCGAACCACTCAATTGGATGACCAACAAGACCATGGCTGCAAACGCACCAGCTTTACCGAACCACATGTAAATTGCCGTAACCAACGCAGCGTCCATCACTGCAATCAGAACCATGAAGCCATATGTTGCACCCGGGTTGATTGGGTCCATACCTAGTACAGCCAAACTCAAACCATACAAAACCGTTGCCGCAACAATAGCAATACCAAACAGCATTGCCATCTTAGAACCGGCCCATGCCCACAATGATGAAATCTTTGTGCGTGGTGAAATCATATCAAGCATCAAATTCAATGCCATCATCCCCACGAACATTGCCACTGAGAACATGTATGGCACCATACCCGTACCATTATTAGCAACGTGATCCTTTTCCTTGTGGCTAGCCTTTGCTGGCGTCGCAACTTGGTGATACGTTGACTTCGTTGCGTGTAGCTTCTTGACCTTATCTGACGCGTCACCCATCTTGTTAGCCAATGTTTGGTTACCATTCTGAACTTGGGTCAATGCAGGGCCAATTTGCTTTGAACCATCAGCCAACTTTTGTGAGCCATCACTAATTTGACCGGCGCCACTTGCTAATTGACCAGCACCGCTGTTCAATTCATTATTCTTGCCAGCCAACGTATCCAAACCACTCGTCAACGTATTTGCACCATTTGCCAATTGGCCAGCGCCGCCTGCTAGTTCGTCAGAACCGGCTAGCAATTGCTCAGTACCATTGTTCAACTCAGCTGACTTGCTGTCTAGCGTGTTTGCACCAGCAACTAATTGGCCAATACCGCTGACCAACTCACCTGACTTATTGTTTACTGCATTCGCACCATTTGCCAATTGACCGATACCATTAACCATGGCTCCTGACTTTGATAACAACTCTGACGTACCATCATTCAACGATGCCGACTTACTATTTAATGTATTCGCACCATCCGTAAGTTGTGCAATACCGTTGACCAACTCACCTGACTTAGCCTGTAATTCAGACGTGCCATCCGTTAATGCTTGTGATTGACTATCAATCTGATTAGCACCCGCATCTAGTTGCTGTACCGCGCCTGGCAAAGTCGCTAATTGATTTAGCTGATTCTGAGCATCTGTCAAAGTACTATCATTAACCTCAACCGAGTCTACCAGTTGCTTATTGTCATCAATCATCTGTTGAATTGGCGCAACTTCTGAAGACAATGCAGTATATTCGCCCATCATATCCTTCATCAAAGTCGCAACTTGCGAATTATCTTGTGTCGCTTGCACAGCCTTAGCAACCGCCGCTTGTTGCTCTGGGTTCATTTTGGTATCCGTAAATGCCTGCTGTAAATTGGCAGTCATTGCATCACTATCAGCCTTTTGAGCTGCTTGAATTTTTGTAACATCATCTTGCAACACATTAACGTGTTGTTGAATACCCGCTAAAACATCTTGTCCACTTCTACCCTGATAACTATTTTGTAATTTTGCAACCGCTTGTTGAATGTCACCAAGTGTCTGTTGTGCATTAGCAATCTTATTAGTCATATCAGATTGTTGCAACTGAGTGTTCAACTCGTCTAAACCTTGTGTTAATTGCTTAACACCAGCCGTGTATTGATATGTACCATCATTAATCTGCGCAATACCTTGCGTCAGTGTTGGTGTTTGCTCATTCGCTTGATTTAAACCACCAGTGATCTTCTCAACACCAGCTGTATATTGATGCGTACCATCATTAATCTGCGTAATACCTTGCGTTAGTGTTGGTGCTTGACCATTTAGCGTATTCAAACCGTTAGTCACTTGACTAACCCCACCTGTATATTGGCGTGCACCATCGTTCGCACGGTTCAAACCACCTGCCAACTGATTTACACCAGCTGTATATTGGTGCGTACCGTCATTTAACTTTGCCACACCTTGTGTCAAAGTCGGTACTTGGCCGTTCAACTTATTCAAACCGGCTGCCAATTGTTGACTACCTGAATCAGCCTGCGCAACCCCGGCTGTGTATTGCGACAAGCCATTGGTCAACGTGTTCGTACCGTCCTTAAACGTTAGTGAACTTGATGCCAACTTTTCTAGGTTCGTGGTCACCTCATCGCTACCAGACTTAATCTTAGTCGTCCCATCGGCCAACTTTTGATTGGCGTCGGCAGCTTGGGTGATCCCCTTACCCATTTTCTTCACTTGACCAAAAATTGTCTTAGCATAAGTTTCCGTCACTTGGGCTGAAACCTTAGCCGTAATCGCCTTGGCACCTGATTCTGACAACTTTCCTGCGATAAAGCTGTGACCAGAACTCGTTTCATAGTGCAACACCATCTTTTTAGGTTGCTTATCGAGCAGTGTCGTGGCGTTCTTAGAAAAGTTTTCTGGAATCGTAATGACCGTGTAGTACTTACCATCCTTCAAGCCCTTCTTTGCTGCGGCATCAGTTGGAAAACTGAAATCCATCGCCTTCGACTTTTCTAATTGCTTCTTTAAATCTGATCCTACCGTCAGTTTCTTACCTTGGTATTTAACTGACTTATCATGATTCACTACCGCTACCGGCAGGTTTTTGACTGCCCCATAGGGATCCCACAATGAACTCAAAAACGTCACTGCGTAAATTGATGGCACGAAAAACAACACGAAAATAACTAATAGATAGAATTTGTGCTGTTTTAGCCATGCCCATTCCGCTTTCAGCATGTCATATCCCTCCTACTTAATAATCTCTCACACTTAACCAACCAGTTATTGAACAACTTGTTGAATAAATTATCTACTTGCATTATATTAAGTCTGTACAGTAGAAACTACAATATACAATTTTGAACAGGGTGTTCAATAACTTTGGAGAGACGCTATGAAACAGGCTGACCGTAATGCAAAAACGCAACAAATTATCAAAGAAGCATTCATTGATTTAATTAATGAAAAAGGGTTCAACAATTTAACTGTGTCTGACATTACCCGGGCAGCCGGCGTCAGTCGTGGCACGTTCTATGTTCACTACACGGATAAGTACGAACTCCTCACTAAAATTGAGGACGAATTGGTCGCCAACATCACCCACGCGTTGAGTGAAAATTTGGATGAGCCACTTACCAAGCACACCGCTGAAGAAATTTCAGGTTCAACCTACCGTGTCTTTAACAAGGCGCTCAACTATGTCGACAGCGAGCGCATCACCATGCGGGCACTCTTCTCACCAAATGGTCATCCCCAATTCTTCAACCGTATCAAAAATTTGGTTGACGTTTTGTTTACCGATCAGTTAACTGCGAACCACGGTCGTTTTTCAGACGCGCTACCGATTGACTACACCAAAGAAATCGCCCTCAACAGTCTACTCAATATCGTGCGTCACTGGTTAGACAAGGATAACCCAGAAACACCAGATGAATTAGCGGATATTTTAATGCGGAGCCGATTTATCGCGCCTCACGAACTCATTACCTTTGAATAGTCAAAAAATCCTTTCGAAACACATTTAAAAACCGCCAATCCTCCGATTTTAAATCGGGAGATTGGCGGTTTTTTGTTTACATATATGATGTTTTTGATAAGTCCTCAAGCGACTCCAAGTGGAAGCCCTTGCGCGACAGCACATTAATAATCTTTGACAACATTCCTTCATTAACCGTGTCCGGTAACGTAAAGAGAATTCGCATCGTACGGGGGTTATTGTCAGGATTCAAAGTCATTGATGACGCAATTTGCGTATAACGTGTGATAATCTTGGCAGCCTTTTCCAAGCTACCACGCTCACCATCCGTCACAAGCGTCAACGTGTAACGTCCTTCATCTGTTTGCCAAGAATCAGCCATCAAACGCATCATCCGACTGTGCGTCACAATCCCCACAAAATGATTTTCTTTGTCGAGCACTGAAATGAATGGCAAATCACGGAGCGTAAAGAACATTTCAAAAAACGTTGCTTCGATGCCGACAAATTTCGTCATGTTACGCATGTAAGTCGTAACTGGCAAATCCATGCGTCCGCCATCTACCTGGTGTCGGTAAATGTGCATCTTATAAATGGCACCGCGGAACAATTGACCACTCTCATCCAAAATTGGAATAGCACGAAAATTTGAGTTATCAAAGATATCCAAGGCATCCTGTAATGTCGCATTTTCGCTGACCGTGGTCAATACATCACGTTGCTTAATTAAAGTTGCTAGCATTTTTGCCGACTCCCGTTTCTTAGTTTCTAATTCATTTATAATACCACGAATGCCTACCCACTGCACCTTTTTATCAAAACTGTCAACCTTTCTTCTAAAAAAATGAGAGTTAACTTTGAACCAGAAGTTAGCCCGCAGCAAAAAGCGGTGACACCAGCCTTTGGCATCACCGCTTTCATATTACATCTTTTTAGCTGGTTGTAAGGTAAACCCATGCCATGGTTCAATCAACGCCAACAACGTTAGATCTTCTGGATGGATATGGCCGACCACGTTAATGCGCCCATCATTCGGCAAATCACGCAACGCAATTTGCAACTCACCCTTATATTGACCGTAGTCATTATTATCAATCAAAACATCCCCACGCGTCACGTCAACCGTGTTAAATGCTGGAAAATCTTCCTGCTTATACTTAACGCGTGTCTGCGTTGAACGTAAAACGTAATCGGAACGATCACCACGATACATTTGTGGTTGCCGGTACATCACTGCCTGCGACACGTCAGAAACAAGCGGTTCTTCGACAACACGCAACCCAACCATTGTCCGGTTGAACGCTTCGGCCGCTGCTTTCAAGTCGTCATCATCAGCGAACGCATCCGCAATCAACACATCATCAACTAACCCGTTAAAGCGCAATTCCTGCACTTGCGTCGCAATCGGCAAGTTACGATGGTCTTCCAATGACACCAAACCATCGCTAACTGGCCATGGACCAAATGTACCACTTGGCGCATTAACAAACGCTGCCGTTCGCAAGCCATAGCGCCGGTACTGCTGTGACGTTTCCGCGAAATAATCACGGCCTAAGCCCGTCCAGCGCTGTGGATAGAAATTGTGTGAGCCAATTAGATTATCGCGATTCACACCAAAATCCATAATCAAATCAAGATAGTGCTGACCACGTGACATATTCAACTCAATCTTTAAGCCATAGGGATTATGCGTCATTTGTGCCTCTTCAGATCCAGTAAACCCGAGATCCAGGCGCAAGCCCCATGCACCCATTTCCGCAAACAAGCGTAAATCCGTATAACTCGTCCCTAATTGTTCAAACAATTCTGGGTTGATATCCAAAATGGTTTTCATCCCCAGCTCATTACCACGTGTAATGACCTGCTTGTACTGATCAAGCAAATCATTCATGTCTGGCGTCAATTCAAGCAACGACGTAAAAATACGCGTATACCCATAACTAGCCGCCTTTTCAATATAGGCAATATTGTCCGTCACACTCGCACGTGATGGATACACCGAAATTCCTAGTTCCCCCATGGTTAGGCCTCCACTGAATGTCCTTCAAACGCCTTTTCTTCTGACGTTTCATCTGCCAACGTTTCGCCTTCAAGCATTTGACGTTGACGGTCTACTAACTTGAAGAATGGGATGTAAAGCAACGTATCAAGTACGAACAAGCCAATTTGCAAGACCGCACCTGAGATGTGTGAACCAGTTGCCAAGAATCCAGAAATAATTGGTGGCATCGTCCAAGGAATCACGACACCAACCGTTGCGTGAACAATCCCTGTTGCCATCGTAACATATGCGATGATGGCATTGATAACTGGTACAAAAATAAATGGAATTAACAAGTAAACATTCAATACAACTGGTGTTCCAAACATGGTTGGCTCATTGATGTTGAACAGTCCTGGTGGCGTAATCAACTTTGCCAACGTCTTAAATTCCTTACTCTTAGCTGTCAGCACCATCGCGGCAACCAAACCAATGGTTGCGCCACCACCACCAAGGTAAACAAACAAATCCATAAATGGTTGGGTCACGATGTGTGGCATCGTCGCATCAGCATTTTGTGAGTAAACCTTAGCATTTTCAGCCATCAAACCAAGCCAAATTGGCGACATAATCGCACCAGTAACGTTACCACCGTGCACCCCGATAAACCAGAACAGCGATGTAATGATTGACACAACAATCGCACCGGCCAATGAGCCACCGAACGCTGACAATGGTCCACCCAAAACTAATTGCAAGATACCATGAATTGATGCCATTGGCGTTGCAGCCAAGCCGGCATAGATTGCCCCCCACAGCAATACGATTACGGCACCTGGAATCAATGCCGCAAATGAATTGGCAACCGCTGGTGGCACACCATCAGGCATCTTAATGCGGATGTCTTTCTTCATGAACCAAGCAAAAATCTTGGTCGAAACCAATGCGATCAAAATAGCTGCAAACAAGCCTGAAGCGCCCATGTACGTTAATGGGAAACCTTCGCCTGCCTTTGCCATAATCGTCGGCGTTGAAATCACATACCCTGACAAGGCAATGATTCCTGATGATACGCCATCCACCTTCAATTCTTGTGCATATCGGTAAGCGATTCCGAACACGGCAACCACACCCATCAGGCCAAATGTACCGTTAGTAATCTTCACAAGCCAATCGAATGACCCATTATCAATTAACCACGTCTTAAACGCGTCAATTGAAAACCCGTTGGCAATTAACATCGTTAACGAACCAACAATAACCAATGGCATCGCGTAGGCAATCCCATCACGAACGGCATTCAACGCCTTATTAGCAGCAAGCTTTGCACCAATTGGCATCAAATAACGTTCCAGCAACTCTGTCACTTTCTTCATTGTGACGTCCCCCTTTGTCTAGTTGCCTAAATCGTATCTAAAAAGCGGGACGACCGCATGCGCCCTTTGTGAAATATCCTTGACCAAGCGTCAGATAATTTAAAAATTTAACGTTATTGCTAAAAAAGGCATTATTTATCACTTCCCCTACTAAAAAACAGCCCCAATGCCTATGCATCAGGAGCTGTTTAGAACGTCCTATTTACCTGTCTTAGTTTTAACGAAGCCAGCTAGCCAAACCAAGCTCAAGCCAGCGATTACAGCACCTACCCAGAACATGTGACCCATGCCCGTAGCAGTTTCTTGCGCAATCAACTTGGCTGATGATCCATCCGTCTTAATCAAGACCGCGGCAATTGCTGTACCAACAGCTCCGGCAAATTGTTGAATCGTGTTAAAGATGGCGTTCACATCACCAGACACCTCACGTGGCACCTCTGCCACCCCAGCTGTCATGGCCGTGGTAAAGGCCAAGTTACGGCCCAGCGTGAACAATGCGTACATAACCGTTAACCCAATTGTCGTAATCGATGGTGACATCACAGCAAACACAATCATCACAATAAAGAAGGCGATTGAACCAATCGTCAATGGCTTCGTTGCACCAGCGCGGTCATAAAAGGCCCCATAAACTGGTGATGAAGCTGATCCCAACAATGATCCTGGCATCAAGACAAAGCCAGCCACCATTGTTGAAGCGCCCAATGTTAATTGCGCATATTGTGGAATAGCAAAGTTCACGGCTAAATTAATCGCTTGTGACATCGCATAAATCAACAACGCAAAGACCATTCCCTTGCTCTTGAAAACAGACAAGTTTAACAACGTCTTTGATGAACGCAAGGCAATTCGAATAAAGACAATCATAGCCAAAATCGCAATAACCGCTAAGACAACAATTGAAACCGTTAGCTTACCTGCTTCAAGCTGTCCTAATGCCAACAAAGCCGTGGTCAATGAAATACCTAATACAATGAATTGCATAAAATCAAAGCTTGCCGTTTGATTTGGCTTTTCATCAGACAAATTTCGCAATCCCAAAATCATCCCAATCAACACGATTGGCAAGACGATGATGAAGATAGCACGCCATCCCCAAGCGTATGTGACCAGACCACCATACACTGGGCCAAGGGCTGGCGCTAATGACAAAATCAGCCCACCAAAGCCCATGTACTTACCAATTTGCATTGGTGGCACACTCATCAAAATAACGTTGAATACCAATGGCAAGGCAATACCTGTTCCGATTGCCATCACCAAACGGCCCGCTAGCAATAGCCAGAAGCCTGGTGCGACAATGGAAATCACGTCACCAATCACAAACAAAGCCATCCCCCACATAAAAATCTTACGTGGACTCATAATTGCCTTTAAGAAGGCTGAGGTTGTCATCATCAAGGCCACAACAAGCAAATAAGCTGTGGTTAACCATTGCACAGTCCCCATCGGTACGCCAAATTGCTTAATCAAATCAGGAAAAGTCACGTTCATTGACGTTTCTGTCAAAATCCCGACAAATCCCAAAATAGCGGTCGCAACAATCGACCAAATCACACGTGGTGATACTTTTTCTGTCATACTTAAAATACTCTCCTTCAATAATAGAAACGCTTGGAATAATTGCGTCACTAGCTATTGAAGCATACTTTGCACCCTCTTCGTAAGTACTTTTTTTAAAGACTGTTTAAACCACATCATTCCGAACGCTTACCGCTCATTAAATTCATTCTTCATTGCCAGCATTTCACGATATCTCAGCTCCGAACACCGTCCTGATATTCTTAGATACATCAGTCTCAGTCTTCGCTTTATTTATGATGGTTATAAATCGGCGTATGATTAGAGACAACTAGACAAACACTCAGTATTTTTTAGAGGGAGGGCAAATTTATGCTAAAAGGTGCATTAGTTTACAACGCTATGCCATTACTAGGGGTTAATTCTATTTTTTTCACGCCAAACGGGGTATTGGGTGGAAATCCCTCAAAATTTAAAGCCGCTTTAAATGCGGCCTTAGCAAACATAAATAGTTCCATACAAATTGATCTTGATATTTCAAATGGAAATCCACGCGAACTTCAAGATTACCAATATATATTGGTCACCGATTACGCTTCAAAATGGGTAAACAGTCACGATTTCCCAAATTCACAATTAGTCGCCATCTCAAGTAGTGATTTTTTCGACAATAAAGTTGATAATGTCATCAAGCAATTAATTTAACCAATTTGGTGGAAACCATAAATGGACCACAACAAAAGGCCACTCAACACGTTCCAAAACGTATCGGGTGGCCTTTTTCAGACGATATACTTTGATTTCATTCAATTAGTGGTTATGTTTATCAATAAACATTTTCAATAGAAAACTTAACGTCACAATACCGACTAATACTATCGCTGTGAACAATACGTCAGTTTTTCATTATTGCCGTACTACCAGCGTTTGTCCCGCTTGGACACCATTCATATCAACCCCTGGATTCAAAGCCTGCAATTGCGCCAGCGTCAACCCATGTGACTTTGCAATCGCAAAAGCTGTCGTCCCCGCCTTGACTACCACTGTCGATGAAGCCGAGGCATCGGTAGCATCATCAGAGTCTGATGTTGAGCCACCAGTCGCAGCACTCACTTCACTCTCAATCGCTTCAGACGCCGTATCAACATCGGCTGCCTTTTCAGTTGTGGCTGTCTCTGGGTCAGCCTTACTCTCAGATTTTTTTGACGATGACTTTGCCGAAGTCGTTTCTGTCGTCTCAGGACTCTTAAATACATCACCTACCGCATCAACAGCAACTGGTGCAAAGAATCCAACGGCAAACAAAATAACGTATCCAACCGCAATTACAGACCAGAATTGCAAACGTGTAGGTCGTTTAGGTTCCATATCTCTATACCCTTATCCATTTTACTTACTAATAGCGTATCATTATTACACCATTTTAAAAACTAGTATACCCACGTAACTACTGTTTTTTAAACACTATGGCGTTTTTGTGAATAACTTTATTTGGTGTCATCGTCGCGTTGCGACGAGGCGCGGCAAACGGGGAGTAACTCCGACAAAAATCCGTCTGGGTAAACTCCGCCGGCACGAGCACCGGCTAGCACCCAAATAATTGGGTTAAGAGTTTAGGTCCGATCGCCTTATCTAACCGGCGGTCGGCCGAACTTGTGAGTTCACCCAGACGGATTGCTCCGTTGCTCCCCGTTCACCACGCCAGCAGCCGAGATATTCTTATCCATTATCACATTGCATTTAATTTTCGCTCGTACTTCCCGAAATTTTGATTCATAAACACCAACCGGCTACACCTTTCCAACGTTATTTTTTGTAAGCGTATTCAAAATTAGTGTAGACTAGTTCATGAATACAACGTTATAACTTGAATTTCTGCAATACAAAGGAGAAACCAATGGCCTATTTAAAAAACTTCACGACTTTCAACAAGTTTGGTTTGGGTACCAATAAGGTTGGTGGCCACAATTTATTCGATAACCTTGCTGACGAGGACGGTATCGCCCTAGTTAAAGCCGCTTTGGATAGTGGCGTCACTTTGTTAGATACGGCATTTGCGTATGGCTTCGGTCGTTCAGAGGAACTTATCGGCCAAGTCATTAAAGATTACGACCGCTCACAGTTAATCATTGCTACAAAAGCCGCCCACGATCCGGCGCAAAACTATGCCTTTAACAATTCACCTGAATTCTTACAAGCGTCAGTTGATAGCGCGTTGCAACGCTTAGATGTTGACTACATCGACATTTTTTACATCCACTTCCCAGACGCATCAACTGATAAGCGTCTGGCTGTCCAAGCTTTGCAAGAAATGAAAGCGGCGGGCAAAATTCGGGCCATCGGTCTTTCTAACTTTAACCTGGACCAAATTAAAGAAGCCAATCAGGATGGTTATGTCGACATCGTGGAAGACGCCTATAGCTTGGTTGACCGTACTGCTGAACAGACAACTTGGGCATATTTGCAAGAACATGATATCGAGTTCGTTCCTTATTATCCACTTGCTTCTGGATTATTAACTGGTAAGTACACAAAAACACAAACCTTCACGAGCGATGATTGGCAATCGCGCAATCCGAACTTCCAAGGCGAACGTTATCAAGCCATTTTAGCTGGGGTTGATATCTTGGCCGAAATTGGTCAAGCTTATAACGCTAGTCCCTCACAGGTTGCGTTAGCTTGGTACCTCAAGAATCCTAACATCGCGGCCTTGATTCCAGGAGCCCGCATCGCAGCACAATTGCATGATAATTTGAAAGCGCTCGATGTTGCCTTGAGCGACGAAGATTATCAAAAAATTGACGTCGCATTTAAGTAGTCCACCTGATACAAAAGAGGTTGCAAGCCATCTGACTTGCAACCTCTTTTTCATTTTATTACTTAGCTGAACGACGGAAGTCCAACAATTCGTGTGAGATTTCAGCAGTAGCGCCGTAAACCTTCTTGTAAATTGCGTGAACTTCTTCGTAACGGGCAGCACGCTCTGGATCTGGCAAGTATTCCTTGTCAAATGAGTTCCAGGCAGTTGCCGCATCTTGCACTGTGTCAAACCAGCCCAAACCAGTAGCGGCCAAGATAGCTGCTCCCATTCCAGGACCTTGCTCGTTCTTCAATGACACAACCTTCTTGTTGAAGATGTCAGCTTGAATTTGCAACCACAATGGTGACTTAGCACCACCACCGATGGCAACAACTGTATCGAAGTCAGTACCAGCTTCTTCATAGATATCAAAGATGTCCTTGAATGAGAAGATAATACCTTCCAAAACTGAGCGCACGAAGTCAGACTTCTTGTGGGTACCGTCGATACCAGTCCATGACGCACGGATATCACCGTCAGCGTATGGTGTACGCTCACCAACCAAGTATGGCGTGAACAACAAACCGTTAGCGCCAACCGTTGACTTACCAGCTGATTCAACCATTGCAGTAAAGTCTTCATCAGCAGCAAATGTCTTCTTGAACCATGACAAGGCGTAACCTGCAGCCAACGTCACACCCATTGAGTAGAACTTGCCTGGGATAGCGTGGTTGAAGAAGTGCACTTGACCCTTGTAATCAACATCTGCATTGTCTTCGTACTTCAATACAACACCTGATGTACCAATTGATGACATCACCATGTTTGGTTGCAAGATAGCTGATCCGATAGCACCGGCAGCGTTGTCGGCAGCACCACCAAAGACCTTAGTATCAGTCGTCAAACCTGAGAAGGCAGCATACTTTGGTGAGATGTTACCCGCAAACTCTGGTCCTTCGATAATCTCTGGGAAGAAGTCAGGCTTCAAACCAAAGGCTTCTTGGACTTCCTTTGACCATGTACGGTTTGCAACGTCCATCGCAACTGTACCAGCAGCGTCAGAAATTTCCATCGCCAACTTACCAGTCATACGGTAACGCACGTAATCCTTTGGCGTTACGAATGAAGAAGCTTGTGAGAAGATTTCTGGCTCGTTTTCCTTAACCCACAAAATCTTTGGCAATGTAAATCCTTCCAAAGCCTTGTTACGCGTGATATCGATGAATTCTTGACCCATCTTCTCAGCGATTTCCTTAGTTTGTGGCGTTGTACGTGTGTCATTCCACAAAATTGCTGGACGCAACACTTGGTTGTTGTCATCCAACAAAACCAAACCGTGCATTTGACCTGAGTATGAAATACCCGTAATGTCTTCTGGCTTAATACCATCATCCAAAATCAAACGAACGATTGCGACGGTCGTACCGTTAACCCAATCTTCTGGGTTTTGCTCGCTGTATCCTGGCTTTGGTTGTGATAGTGGGTAATCATATGATTGTTGTGCAACGATGTTACCTTGACGATCAACAGCAGAGATCTTTACTGATGACGTTCCTAGGTCAACACCCAATACGACTTCGCTCATGTTTATGTCCTCTTTCTTTGTTATGTATACAACGAGGGCTGGGCTAATTTAATGGCCCAGCCCTCGTTGCCGTAGGGAATTGCCCTACTGTTATGTTCGCTATGTGAGCGTGAGATTGGCACTCGCAATGCTTTTAGTTGAGATTATTTTTGAGATTTTTTGAGATTGAGAGTGTCAGTTAGATTCATTGCAAAAGGCACCTAACCAACAAACTGATTTTCATCAGCTGCAAGCCTTTTTTACATGGTTTTACTTAGTTAAGTCGGATTACTTGTTGAAAGTTGAACCCAAAACTGAGTAGATGTAGTTGTTCAACGTAGCCTTGATAGCTTCCAAGTGACCTGACTCAACAGTAGCGAAGATTTCTTCGTTAGTCTTGTTCAAGATGTAAGCTTCGAAGTCAGCAAACGTAGCCTTGTCGTTTTCGAAGTCAGCACCGATACCAGTATCGAATGATGCGTAACGCTCCTTGTAGATGTTCTCCAAGAAGTTGTCTTCGATCATCTTCATAGCAACACGGAATCCGGCAGCGTAAACGTCCATACCAGCCATGTGTGCGTAGAACAAGTCTTCAGCCTTGAATGAAGCACGACGAACCTTTGAGTCGAAGTTCAAACCACCAGTTGGCAATCCACCGTTCTTGATGAACTCGTACATAACCAAAGTAGCTTCGTAGATGTCGTTAGGGAATTCGTCGATATCCCAACCAGTTTGCTTGTCACCCATGTTGGCGTCCAATGAACCCAACAAACCAGCTTCACGAGCAAAGCGTGCTTCGTGCTCGTAAGTGTGACCAGCCAAGTAAGCGTGGTTACCTTCCAAGTTCAACTTGAAGTCCTTCTCCAAGTCGTACGTCTTCAAGAATGCGATAGTCGTTTGCACGTCAGTATCGTATTGGTGAGCAGTTGGCTCCTTTGGCTTTGGCTCCAACAAGAATTGACCAGTGTAACCAATTTCGTTAGCGTACAACTTAGCCAACTTGAAGAACTTAGCGATGTGGTCCAATTCGCGCTTCGTGTCAGTGTTCAACAATGACTCGTAACCTTCACGACCACCCCAGAATACGTATGATTCTGAGTTCAAGCGCTTAGCAATTTCCAATGAGTGCTTGATTTGTGCAGCAGCGTAAGCAAATACGTCAGCAAATGGTGTCGTAGCACCACCGGCCAAGAAACGCTTGTTCGTGAACAATGATGACGTGTTCCACAACAACTTCTTGCCAGTCTCTTGCATCTTTTGCTCGATCTTGTCGACAACCTTGTCCAAGTTAGCGTTCGTCTCGGCCAAAGTCTTACCTTCAGGAGCCAAGTCACGATCGTGGAATGCGAAGTACTCAACACCCAACTTGTCCATGAACTCGAACATGTAGTCAACCTTCTTCAAGGCTTGTTCCATGCTAGTTACATCATCAACACCATCAACATCCCAAGGACGCTCGGCAGTACCTTCACCAAATGGGTCAACCATGCGTTGGTCCATCGTGTGCCAGTAAGCAACTGAGAACTTCATCCAGTCCTTCATTGACTTAGTTTCACCGTTAATCGTGAATACTTCTTCTGGGTTGTAGAAGTTGTAACCCTTTGCGTCCAAGAAGTTAACACCCTTTGCACCACCAAGGAATTCTACCTTAGGAAAGTCGAACAATTCTGACATAATGTCATCCTCCAAAATACTTTTAAAATCTGTCTTATCAATCAAAACCTGTTTCGGTTTTGGTTAGTTGATTTAGGCAACCAACTAACTTACGAGATTTATTATAGGGTACCCAAAGTAAGAATGCAACCCTTTTCATGTGATTTTCTTCTCAATTGCGTCACACAGAAACAAAAAACGCCTAGAAATAAGCTTCTAGACGTCTTTTATGATAATTTTTCTAATTTTTGCATGCGCTTTCATAAGTTTGATTGTGCACTTTTTACAAGCTTTTACAACCAATTGGCATCCGCTTGATCTTCCTCGGTCATCGTAAACTTCAACTCATAACCCATCATATCAAGCAAGTGGCGCGTGACAATTGCGACACCACCCGCCAAGGTCGCTTTATTAACTGAATTCTTAGCAAAGAATAGCGGTGTGTCCGATTCTGGCAGTATCTCATGATACGTTTGCAGCAACAGATCCAACAACTGTGGTGTCCCCGCAATAAAACGTGAATGAACGAAGATCGCTTCTGGTGCAGCATATTGGGCTAGATTATAAACCGTCCGGCTAATGGCATGCACCCACTCTTGTAACAGTGCAATTGCATCCGAGTCGCCACCCATATATAAGGAAAGAAAATCATCACGCGTGATTTCATCCTGTCCTTTTAGAACGCCAAGTCGACTTAACATCGCATCTTCGGCATACAAATCTTCTATATGAATTGGTGCATCAAATTTACCAGCTGATAGATAATCATTGTTAATAATCACCTGACGACCAATTTCACCCGCCTCACCATGCAAACCACGGAACAAGCGTTCATTTTGAATAATTCCGGCACCAATTCCGTTATGGATGTTCACGACCGCAAAGTTGCGGTAAGTCTCTTCTGAGTCATAATCGTGAAAATCACGTAAGTAGACTGCCGCCAAATTAGCTTCGTTTTCCAAAAATACCGGTACATCCAGTTCTTCAGTCAATTCGGTAGCCAAATCATGTTCTAGTAAATCTGTGTGGAATGGGGTGTACCGTACACAATTATCTTCTACAACACCGTGAATGGCCACACCCACGCCAATCAAACCACGTTCCGTGTGCATATCACCCAACTGCGCAACATATGATAGCATTGCCCGCTTGATATCGCGGTAAGCCATCCCTGTCACAGTCATTTGGCCCCGAGCAATTGTTTCGCCCGTCATCCGCGCAACTAAATAGCGCAAATGGTGCCGTCCCAAATCAAACGATACAATGTAACCAAACTGACGGTTAAATCGAATTAGCTTAGGCTTGCGACCACCCGCTTTCGAAACGGCTCCCTCACCAAGCTCTTCAATATAACCCAAGTCCTCTACGTCACGATAGATAGTTGTAACCGTCGATTTGTGTAACGCAATTTGATCAGCGATTTCACTACGCGATGTTTGTTCCGCATTAAAGAGGGCTTGCAACATCAATTTACGGTTAACATCCCGCATGGCATCTTGATCAACTTTGTTAACCATACTTTTCTCCTTTATATAGGTAAATTATTTTCTCACTGTGCACTTCATGTGCTTCTCTAAAATTTTCAATCCTTAATTATTGTACAAGAGATTGCCATAGCATGCCCATCTCATCCAAGTTAATTCACGATTATCAACCAACCCAGTCACAATAACTTCTATTGTATCCCAAATGCGGTACAAATTACAAAGACTATGTGAATAAATTATCAAACAGTTAGTTGTCAGGCGGAACTAACCATGTTATTATAAGTGAGTAAAAGAAATGAAAACGTTTTCTATATATCGTTATTTGATACACATGATAACGTTTTAACTTCTAAAAACATCTCTCACATATATCTTTTAAGGAGTTATTCATTATGGATGCAAACGTAAAGAACGACGAGTTTGCGAAGCTTTCATTAATGGACCGTGTCGCATATGGTTTGGGTGACTTTGCCCAGAACCTTGTGTTCGGTACCGTTGGTGGTTTCTTGCTATTTTATCTCTCAACAGTTAACGGTATCTCAGCCGCAACTGGTGCCACAATCTTCTTGATTGTCCGCTTGGTTAACGTGGTTTGGGATCCATGGGTTGGTGCTACGGTTGACCGTCGCGACCCAAAGGGTGGTAAGTACCTCCCTTACATTCGTAACTTCGGTATTCCGCTAGTTATCTTGGCCGCAATGCTGTTCTTGCCATTCGGTCAATGGTTCCCAGCAATTAAGTTGCCATTCGCCTTCTTGTCATACTTGGCAACGGCAATGATTTACTCATTCGTTAACATTCCATACGGTGCCTTGAACGCATCATTGACGCGTGACAACGAAGAAATCGCTAAGTTGACAACGGTTCGTATGACTTTGGCCAACGTCGCTAACTTGATGGTTTACACATTGTTCCCACTATTCGTGCAATTGGCTACGTCAGTTGGTCGCGAATCTAAGGATATCGGAATGTTCGGTATTCACTTGAACTTGGGTAACTATGCTTCACCTCAATCAGCCGGTGCCTGGTTTAAGGTCTACGCCGTTTACATGGTGATTGGTTTCATCGCTTTGATGATCACTTACTCAAAGACGAAGGAACGTGTCTTGCCAGAAAAGAACCAAGAACAAGTTAAGTACTCAGATTTGTTTGCCGAGTTCAAGCGCAACAAGCCTTTGCAAATCTTGGGATTGTTCTTCCTGGTTGGTTTCACATTTAACTTCTTTGGTTCAACTGCTTGGCCATTCTTCTTGCAATACAACATTGGTCACTCAGAATGGAACGGTTCAATCTCATTGATTGGTTCAATTCCTGGTATCTTCTTGGTTGCTTTGTGGCCTTTGATTCGTTCGAAGGTTGGTAAGAAGGGCTTCTTCTACCTATTCTTGGCAATGTTCTCAGCTGGTTCACTTGTTTTGTGGATCTGGACTAAGACGCCAGACACAATTGCTTTGGGTTACGTTGGTCGTTTCCTACAACAATGGGGATTGACTTCAGCCACTGGCTTCATGTGGTCATTGGTTCCAGAAGTTGTCTCATACGGTGAGTACACGTCAAAGAAGCGTGTTGCTGGTATTATCAACGCTATCATGGGCTTGTTCTTCAAGCTTGGTTTAGCTTTGGGTGGTATCATTCCTGGTTACATCAACGCCGCTACTGGTTTTGATGGTACTAAGAAGGTCCAATCAGCCACTGCTTTGATGGGTGTACAATGGTCAATGGTTTGGTTGCCAATTATCATGGCAATCGTCGCTGGTATCATCATCGCCAAGTATCCTTTGACGGATGACAAGGTCGCTGAGATGAACCACGAAATCGAAAACCGTCGTAACAACAAGTAATCATAATTAGAAAGATCGGTAGCCTGCTGCCGGTCTTTTTTTGTGCACCAAAAGTTTGTGAATTATAATTCAAATAGTTAGTTGCACTAATCAACTAACCATGTTATATTTAACGTACAGAGTTAATGGTAACGTTTTCAAAGGTCTGTTTAATCTTGAACATGCCCCCACAATAACACCACTAACTATACCCGATCTCTCACAACTAATCGGGACACATACAAACTAATTTCACATAAGGAGCATCTCACAATGCAAATTCAAAACCCTGTATTGCCTGGATTCAACTCAGATCCATCAATCATCCGTGTTGAAGACACGTACTACATTGCAACGTCAACTTTCGAATGGTTCCCTGGTGTTCGCATTCACGCCTCAAAGGACATGGTTCACTGGAACTTGGTAACAAACGTTCTTGATACGGTTGAATTGTTGGACATGAAGGGTAACCCTTCATCAGGTGGTATTTGGGCCCCTGACTTGTCATACGCTGATGGTAAGTTCTGGTTGATCTACACTGACGTTAAGATTACTGACGGTGCCTTCAAGGACATGACAAACTACTTGACGACTGCCGAGAACATCGAAGGCCCTTGGTCAGCACCAATCCGTGTTAACGGTGTTGGTTTTGACGCCTCATTGTTCCACGATCAAGACGGTCGTAAGTACTTGGTACAACAAACTTGGGATCACCGTGAATACCACCACCCATTTGATGGTATTACGTTGACTGAATTTGACACTGACACAATGAAGTTGAAGCCAGAAACAGCTCGTACGATTTTCGAAGGTACTGACGTTAAGTTGGTTGAAGGTCCTCACTTGTACCAAATCAACGGTGAATACTACCTATTCGCTGCTGAAGGTGGAACTGTCTTCACTCACCAAGAAGTCGTTGCTCGTTCAAAGAGCTTGGATGAGAAGTCATTCGTGGTTGAGCCAGATGGTCCATTCTTGACGAACTTTGACACACCATACTCATACTTGCAAAAGCAAGGACACGGTGCCTTGGTTGACACACCAGGTGGTGAATGGTACTACGCTTCATTGACTGCTCGTCCATGGAACCACGACACTGAGTCATCAACTGACCCACGTGGCTGGTCAACTTTGGGACGTGAGACTTCAATCCAAAAGGTTGAATGGGATGAAGCTGGTTGGCCACGCGTTGTTGGTGGTCACGGTGGTCAAACGTTCGTTGAGGCACCTAAGGATGCTATCTTGACAGAGGCACCTGCTGACCACTCACAACACGATGAGTTTACTGACGCTAAGTTGGACATGAACTGGAACACGTTGCGTGTGCCATTCTCAGATGAATTCGGTTCAACTGGTGACGGTTCATTGAAGTTGATCGGTCGCGGTTCATTGGTAAACTACCACGACTTGTCATTGATTGCTCGTCGTTGGCAAGCATTCTACTTCGACGCTGAAACGAAGGTTAAGTTCGACCCATTCTCATACCAATCAATGGCTGGTTTGACGAACTACTACAACCACTCACACTGGTCATGGATCTTCATCACGAAGAACGATGACGGTCAAAGTGTCATCGAAGTTGCTGAGAACAAGGGTGGTCAACGTAACGGTACGTACACGTCATACTTGAAGGACGACGCTATCGTCATCCCTGAAGGTACTGAATACGTTTGGTTCAAGACGAAGGTTCGCAAGGAATCATACACGTACGAGTACTCATTCAACGGTACTGACTGGACTGAAGTACCCGTTGTCTTGGATGCCGCAGTCTTGTCAGATGACTACGTTGTCCAATCATACGGTGGCTTCTTCACGGGTGCTTACGTTGGTTTGGCAGCTGTCGACTACTCAGGTTACGACACAACTGCTGAATTCGACTACTTCGACTACAAGGAACTTGGCGACAAGCAACTTGAAGACGGATCATACTCATGGGAAGCTTCAGAATCACGCTTCGGCTAATATCTAAAGACTAACTACTAAAAGGTAGCGATGCAGACGCGTCGCTACCTTTTTTGCGTAACCAGAATAACTTTGAGACCATCAGACAATTTACTGGCATCGCTCCACAATACCGGCCTTAACATGCGCGTAATTCGCACACTTTTATTGTGAAAATGTTATCAAACACTATTAACAAGTACGTATATAAAGTGTATAGTTAACTATGTTAATTGAGTTGTTAACGTTTTCAGTAATTGTGAATTCGATAACGATACAGATGCAAATATTTTATAGAAAGCGAGTATGCAATTATGCGTAAAATCTCACCTCGTTTGATTTATTTCTTTGGAGCCCTTGGTGGACTTCTTTTCGGTTATGATACCGGTGTTATCTCAGGAGCAATCTTATACGTCAAGCGGACCCTTGATTTAACCGCTCTTGAAGAGGGAATGGTTGTTTCTTCTGTTCTACTTGGTGCCATGATTGGGGCCATGTCAATCGGTCCTCTATCTGATAAATTTGGTCGTAAGAAGATGGTCATGTTCGCCGCCTTGATTTTCCTTATCGGATCACTCGGCTCTGCCTTTTCACCTGAATTTATCACCTTGGTTTTGAGTCGTGTTGTCCTTGGAATCGCAGTTGGTGGCGCATCAGCGCTGGTACCAACGTACTTGGCTGAAGTTGCCCCTGCTAAGATGCGTGGCTCACTAACATCTCTGAACCAATTAATGGTCATGTCAGGAATCTTAATGGCCTACATCATCAACTACGCTTTCTCAGGTATGGCCCACACCGTTTCATGGCGTTGGATGCTTGGTTTTGCTGCCATTCCTTCAGCCATCTTGTTTATCGGTGGTGTCTTCCTACCAGAATCACCTCGTTACCTTGGTCGTATCAAGAAGTTCGATGAGGCTTTGGCTGTTTTGAACATGTTGCGTGAGCCTGCTGAAGCACAAGCTGAGTTACAAGAAATGAAGGACGCTGATGAAGTTGAACTTGGTGGTTTCAAGGAACTCTTCTCAAAGTTCGTCCGTCCCGCTTTAGTTATCGGGGTTGGTTTAGCTATCTTCCAACAATTCATGGGAATCAACACCGTGTTGTATTACGCCCCAACGATTTTTAAGGCCATTGGCATGGGCGATAGCGCCTCATTGATGGGAACCGTTGGTCTTGGAACTGTTAACGTGATTATCACCGCTTGGGCTGTCCGCGTCATGGAAACCCGTGGTCGTAAGGAATGGTTGTTAATCGGTGGTGTCGGCATGGCCGTTTCATTGGTCGCCCTAGCCATTTTGACAAACTTCGCTGCAACTGGCATCATGTCATACGTCACCATCGTTGCGATGGCATTCTACTTGATTTTCTTCTGTGCTACTTGGGGACCAATCATGTGGACGATGATCGGTGAAGTCTTCCCACTAGCCGTTCGCGGTGTTGGGGTTGGTTTCTCTTCATTGGTTAACTGGGGCGCCAACCTACTTGTTTCATTGATGTTCCCAGTGTTGCTACAGCACTTCTCAATGCCAATTATCTTCGGTGTCTTCGCCGTAATGTGTGCATTGGCATCATTCTTCGTTAAGCGCTACGTCTTCGAAACACGTGGTCGCTCACTTGAAGAAATCGAAGCTACTTTGCGTGACCGCGCTAATGTGGTTGAGGACGCCAGTGTGGTCGCTGGCACCACACCAATCGCACACTAGCCTTTAATTGCAACACCTAAACCGAGTCGGTTGGTTACCGACTCGGTTTTTATTTGCTAAAATAGGTGTATTGCGTCAAAAAGGAGGAGCTGCCATGTCGGAAATCATCAAACGGATTTTTAATAATCGCGTCATTAAAACTATCATTG
This sequence comes from Weissella cibaria KACC 11862, assembly GCF_000193635.1. Lineage (GTDB taxonomy): Bacteria > Bacillota > Bacilli > Lactobacillales > Lactobacillaceae > Weissella > Weissella cibaria. The sequence goes on from NZ_AEKT01000039.1 coordinate 45,521, forward strand.
ACGTTTCAATGCGTGTTGATATCGTGACGGCCAGTTCATCAATTGCCTACTTCGGTCTCCTATCGATTTTTCCGGCAATCATCATTATCGCAACGCTCCTGCCCTACTTTGGCTTAACCATTTCAACGGCCCTCAGCTACGTCCAAATGGCCGTTCCGACATCAGTATACGACTTTGCCCGACCTATTATCGAATCGATTCTAGGTCAAAAAGGGGTCGGCGTGCTATCAGCTTCAATTATCATCACTCTGTGGTCGTTATCGCGAGTCGTCGCATCAATCCGCACAGCGCAAAACGGTATTTACGGGGTACAACCTAAAACAATTGCCATTATCGATCGCTTCATTTCAATGGCTTGGATGATCCTTGTGTTAGGGATTATGGGTATTCTACTGATCATTGCTTCAGTTGGCTCTAACATTCTTGAAGCTTTACCCATCAGCGCTAATCTTGTGCAACAAATCGAATCCGCCAAATCACCAGTGGTCATCGGCGGTTTGTTCATTGGTGCGTCGCTTTTCAACTGGGTTTTGCCGGTTAAAAAGCCCCGCTTGCAATGGGCCCTCGTCGGGACAATCGTTCAAGTGGCAATCGTCATCTGGTTAGCAAAAATTTTCGGTTGGTATGTCAGTTTAGCCTCACAGGCTTATACATTCTACCAAGCTTTAAGTTCGGCCATTATCCTGTTGCTTTGGATTAACTTTATTGCACTAGCCGCACTAATCGGTACCATCGTCACCGCAACCTTGGAGGAGTTATTCCCCTCGCAAAACGATAAATTGGCCGTTATTCAAACATTTGGTAAGTCTATTATCCGAAAAAACGGAAAAAAGTGAGTGATATTTATTGTTTTATTAAGCTAGTCACGTTATGATTAATAGTGTTGATAAGGATAACTTGTTAACATTAGAGACAGCAACTTACTCATATCGCTGAGCTTAACCAACTCAGCAATTGTAGGTCTAACCAACCTACAACCTACTCCTTAAGAATTACCCAGTGTGATGGTCTAACCAACCATTGTTATAACACGCCTAACCAACGTGTTTTGGGAAAAAGAGTCGTCCTCGGACTGACTCCGAAACCGCCTACGCCTAACCAACGTAGGCGGTTTTGTTTTGCCCAATTATCCGGTAAAATCAAAGGATACAAAGGGGAAGCATTGGGGATTTTCATTATGACAACATCGCATGAGCACGCCGTGTTAGACGTGTGTGCCCGTATCGGGCGCATCTTACTAGAAAGTGGCGCTGAAACACCACGCATCGAAGAAACCGTGGAGATCATCGGACGAACAGCCGGCGTTGCAATTTCATGCTACGTCACATTAACGGCTGTTTTCGTATCATTAACGAACCAACCTGAAACACAATTAACCAAAACAAAACTTGGCGCATTCAACCTACAAAAGGTTGATGACATCAATCAACTCTCCCGTGAATTTTCGGCGGGACAGGTGTCATTTGATGATATTGTAACGCGTGTCGCCGCCATCGATCAGCACGTGATTGATTTCAACTGGCCGACTAAAATTTTGGGTGCTGGGCTCGTGTCCGTCGCGCCCATGCTGGTATTTATTGCCGATTGGTCAGATTTAGGCTTGGCCTTTTTCATTGGCATCGCCGGTTACTTAACTGCGCAACTCGTCGGCCGCAAAGCCACGGCCACCCCCTACGCAAAAGAAGTCGCCGGAGGCTTTGTGATTGCTTTATTGGCGTGGGGCCTGGTCGCTAGCGGGGTTGGCCACCATGCTGAAAACATGATTGTCAGTGCCGTTATGCCCTTAGTGCCCGGCGTCGCATTGACGAATTCAATGCGTGAAATTATGGCCGGCCATATGATATCAGGAACGGTCCGGGCCCTTGATGCGCTCTTAATCGCGGCCGCTATCGGCGGGGGCGTGGTCTTAGCAACCACACTTCTGCACTTATGTGGCATGATTTAAGGGGGGGCGCATCATGACATATTTAATCCAATTCATCATTAGTTTCGCATCGACGGTTGGCTTTGGCATCATCACAAACATCCCCCGTCGCGCCTTACCAACAGCTGGTTTAACAGGTGGCACCGCTTGGACTTGTTACATCTTCGTCCAACACTTACACGCAAATGTCTTTCTCGCGAACATGACCGCCGCCATCATCATCGGACTCCTTGGTAACTGGTTTGCGATTCGCAAGCGGGTACCCGTTAATATGATTTACATCCCCAGCTTAGTATCCCTGGTGCCCGGCGGTACTATCTACCTCGCGATGAAAAATTTCTCGCTAGGCCATTACGCCAATGCACAAGCCGGCGTCATCACAACGGTCACGATTGCAGTTGCACTAGCAGTGGGGTTTGTTTTAGCCGAAGTTATTGTCCGACAAATCAAGCAACACTTAAGAAGTCGTCAGCAAGACTCACTTGCCCGATAATAAAAAAACACATTTAAAAGGTCGCCGATCATCCCATTCAACTGGGTGATTGGCGACCTTTTATGCTTAACCATGCCACTCACACGTCAACTCGTGATCATTAATCAAACCAGTAGCCTGCATGAACGCATACACCGTGACAGGACCGACGAATTTAAACCCATAGGCCTTCATGGCTTTAGACACACTTTTTGATAAGTCGGTTGAACTAGGCATTTGCGTATAATCAATCACACGATTATCAATCGGTGTTCGCTGCACAAATGACCATAGCCAGGCGTCAAAAGAACCATAATCATGCTGAATACGTTGGATACCTTGCGCATTCGCAATAGTCGCTGTCAATTTTTGTCGGTGTCGAATAATGTCAGTATTTTGCAAGAGCCTGTCGATATCTGTCGCCGTCATTTGCGCGACCTGGTCAATATCATATTGGGCAAACGCTATGCGAAAAGCCGCCCGCTTATGCAAAACTGTCTGCCAACTGAGTCCCGCCTGATACGTTTCCAAACTCAACAATTCAAATAACCGCTGGTCACCATGGGTCGGACGCCCCCATTCGTGATCATGATACGCCGTCATTAAGTCATCTTCACCGTAATTCGCTACCCAAGTACATCGCACCACCATAATACCCCTCCAATTTATTAAGTTAAACCTAATTGTAAATTAAAATAAAACCGCTAACAAGTCTGTTAACGGTTTATAGCGCTTTTAGTGCATGTGCAACATGCCGGCAGCGCCCAAGGCAAGGACTACGATACCAACAACAATACGGTAGTATCCAAAGACCTTAAAGTCATTATTTTTAATGTAATTCATCATGACCTTAATGGCAAAGTAAGCCACAATCCATGAAACAATAAAGCCGACAACCATAACGCCAGTTTGGGCACCTGTAAAGCCACCACCACCTAGCAAGTACTTACCCACCTTCAAAATGGTTACCCCAAACATCACTGGGATACTCATGAAGAATGAGAATTCAGCAGCAACAAAACGTGACGCTCCCAAAATTAGCGCGCCCAAAATAGTTGATCCTGAACGTGACGTTCCTGGTACGATTGATAGCACTTGGAACAACCCAATGAACAAAGCCATCTTGTATGACATGGCATTCAAATCCGTCAAAATCGCATTCTTGTTTGCCAAGTAACGCTCCACGACAATGAATAGCACACCATAAACAATCAACATCGCTGCCACAACCCAAGCATTTAGCCAGTGGGCATCCATGTAATCGTTCAAGGCCAATCCTGCAATCACGGCCGGCAAGACACCAACAATCACCTTAAACCAAAGCGTCCATGTTTGACGCTTTTCCAAAGATGACTTTGATGGTGAAAAAGGGTTCAACTTTTTGAAGTAAAGTTGAATAACCGCAAAAATTGCCCCTAATTGAATCGCGTAATCAAACATCGCCGTGAAACTCTTAGTCCATACGGCCCCGCCTGGGATGTTCATGAATGACTCCGCAATAATAATGTGTCCGGTTGATGATACTGGCAAGAATTCAGTTAATCCTTCCACAATACCAATCACCAAGGACTTCAACAAATCAAGCATGTCTTGCTCCTTATTTTTAAACTTATCGCTATTACAATACCAGAAAAAAAGCGGTGCGCCTATACACGCAACGCCTTCTTTACCCTGGCTTAATTGACGTGAATATCACCATCTGTCGCAATAATACTCAAGCGATCTGGTGCCGTTTCATTTTCGCTAAATTGACCAGCATACTTGGTTCCCTTAACCATCACATCACCATCAGTTGTTTGCAATTGCAACCCACCGAATTGGGCTTGTGCGGCCTTAAAGTCACCATCACGTAAGGTAAATGTATTCACTCCCGTATACCGGCTCGCAGTCGTCGTCACATCACCATCGTTCACTTGCATTACACTTGCATTAAGTGCCGTATGATTCAAATGCACATCACTATCAGTACCAGATAACAACAACTTACCCAATTCACCATTTTGCACCGTCAAATCAGAATCGCTCATGCTAATCGTTGATTGCTTAAGGACGGCATCCGTTAAGTGCACACTACCATCACGGTTAGCCACCGTCATATCTGGGGTAGTCAAATTATTTAACGTAATATCACCTGCAGTGGCACTAATTTTAACTGTCTTAGCCGTCAAATCCTTTAACACAATGTCTGACCCGACTGACGTTTGCTTAAATTTATCAAACGGCTTATTTTGCGGTACGCTGATGGTAATGTGTTCCGGCTTCTTTTCGCCAAAGCCAACGCCCACACCATTATCATTTTCCGTATTGTACTTAACATATAGTGTGTTATGCCGCACCGAAATATGTAACCGGGCTGCATCACGCACACTCGACTTCACCGCATACGTATCATCGTTATTCGTCACTAACCGTACGTCAATATCCTCAGTGTTAATATTGACCGACTTAAACGCCTTCACTTGTTGATTAACAGTTTTTACTTGCGGCACCACAAAATGCCCATCACGCCAGTTCAAGCTATTTTGACCATCGTTTGACAAGCCAACAAACATCAAAACGACACCGACAGCCGCAATCACTAGTCCCGTCAGTATCCAACGCATCATCTTAGGCATGCTTCGTGCCTCCTTCTTGCTTACGTGAGAACTTACGGCCAATATACTTAACAAAGTTCATTAGGCCACCAAAGATTACGCGGACAATGGCAAAGCCAATTGGCCAAGCAATAAATTGGAGACCAATTAAAATCAGCCCAATACCACCTTGGTACAAAGCCGTTTGCCAGCTTGCCCCAATGATGGCAACCGCCCCAACAACCTGGAACAAACCAGTTGCTAGGAATACCAATAGCAACATAATCAAAAATACGGCAATCACAATGACAATAAACAAGCCCAACAAAATCAGAATCATTGCTGGAATCCACACAACGGAGGTTACCAAACCAACCAACACAACCCACAATAAGTTGAATTGTCGCCCGATTCGTTCACGGAAATGATGAACTGGTGTTTCATTCTCTTCCGGTGCATCTTGATCCGCCACATCATCGTAGCGAATTGAGTAATCTACTAATACGCGGCGTGCCAATTGCTTAGGCGTGCCAAATTCTCGAATCAGCGTTTCGCCGGTCAAACCTGCGTCTGACGCATATTCACGATAAAAATCCAACACATCTTCGCGTTCTTCATCAGTCAAACCAACCAAGTGGCCCTTCAGTTGCGTGAAGTAAATGTTATTTTCCATCAACCTTTTCCCCTTCTGCCGGCATCATTAAGTCGTTCACATTGTGACTAAATACCCGCCATTCTTCTTGCACACGCGTCATTTCAGCGCGGCCATCGTCTGATATTTTGTAGTAGCGTCGGTTGCGTCCTTCAAAAGGTTCATCATAAGTTGTCACCCAGCCTTTTGCTTTTAAGCGTCGTAACACTGGATACATCGTCGACTCCGAAACTGAAAAGCGTTCCTGAACTTGTTTCGTCAACGCGTAGCCATATAAATCTTCCGATGACAGCAACGACAAGACTAGTCCATCCATCAGATCACTAGATAATTGCATCGCCATGGTTCATCTTCCTTTACAATACTATAACTCATATAATATACTCTAAGTATAGGGAACGCAGGGGGTTGTGTAAAGCATTTTGCTACCCCCTTTAACAATTCACTTTGGGTTCATATAGAAAGAAGGTTTTCATTATGGCAAGTAAGAAACTAACGAAGTCAAACGACAAAGTCTTTAGCGGGGTCCTTGGTGGCGTCGCTGACTATTTCAACTTTGATGCAACACTTGTGCGCATTATCTTTGCGGCCTTGGTTGTATTCACCGGCTTTTTCCCAATGGGTATTTTGTACATCATTGCGGCCGTTGTTATGCCCGATGCCCCAACTCACCACGAATACGAGTTTAAGGATGACAGTCGCAAGGACATCACCCCAAACCGTTTCGACGACGATATTTAATAGGCTTAACGAAAAAACACCGCATCGCGCGGTGTTTTTTTGATTGGTAATATGGATGACCGTCAATACTCCCCTAGAATATCTCAGGTGCTGCAACAGGAGTGGGTTGTATCCGGAGCGTTCAAAAATCGGCAACATGCCGCATGGCCGGCGCTATTCAGAAAAGCCCATACAGACCTTGAAGGCTTAGGGGGAATTATTTGCCCCGCTGAATGGCGTCCGCGCCATTCGGTTGCCGAGTTTTTGAACAAAGGCGCAGGATACAACCCACTCCTGTTGCTCGTGCGGTAGCACGACACCAACACAAAAATGAGCGTCACCGCAAATGCAGTGACGCTCATTTTTTACACTTTAAATTTGTTTACCAGCTGAACAATCCAACCATCGCCGCTGACATCAATGATACCAGGATACCTGATACCAAAATCAATGGCACGTTAGCTGCAATTAGTTCGGCCTTTTCACGATTAACCAAGCTCTTGTATGAACCGATAATCATCCCCAATGTTCCAAAGTTGGCGAAACTCGTGACAAACACTGTCAAGACAGCGCGCGCGTGAGCTGACGCAAACATACCTGAGTGGTGAGCAACTTGCTTTGAGACTTCTCCCATCACCACAAATTCGTTCGTCACCAACTTCGTTCCCATGTATTGGGCAATACGGAAGGCATCATCGACGTTAAAGCCGAGCAACCAAGCAAATGGGAACATAATGACACCGAAGATATTCTCCAATGATAGCCATGACAACGTCGTCAATGACAACAAGTTGTCGATCAAAGAAGCCAAACCAACAAAGGCAATTACCGTCGCCACGATAATAACCGCCACCAAACCGGCACCTTGGATTGAATCACCCAAGAACGCAAAGAATGGTTGGCGCTTAACCTTACCATCCTCAGTCGTTTCATCGTGATCCAATACCGCGATTGTATCATCAGCTTCGGCGACTTGCGTTGGATTTAAGATTGTCGTCATCATGATAGCGCTCAAGATGTTCAACGGAATCGCCGTCAATACGAATTGACCAGGCATCATCCCAACGTATGACCCAACGATGGCGGCCGTTACCGTACTCATCGACATCATGGCAACCGTCAAATTACGCTTAGCGTCCATTTGTTGCAGTTGCAACTTAGAAACGGCCAGCACTTCAGTCGTGCCCAAGAACATCATTTCAACTGAGAAAAATGATTCAAACTTAGGTTGTCCCGTCAAAAATGACAAACCTCGGCCGACCCACTTAACCAACCATGGCAATACACCAATGTATGTCAAAATATCAAACATTGGGATAATCACCAAAATTGGCAAAACGGCTGACGTCACAAAATTCATCGTTCCTGATGCAGGCTTGACCCAATCAGGCAACGCAAAGGCAATCCCGTCAAAGGCCGCACTGGTTAACCATTCAAACCCATTCGCTGCGGCTAACACAGCATCTCGGCCAATTGAAAAACTCGTAAAGAACCAAGCCAAAATTAATTGGATAATCAAGATGACACCAACTGAACGCCACTTGATGTTCTTACGATCACGTGAAAATAAATATGCCACCCCTAGAAATACAAAGATTCCGAGGATGTTCATCAACAATAGCATGTGCTACTTCTCCTTGAGGGGTTCTTACTTATGTAAAATAACTTAACAAACTAAGTGTATCAAAAGTAAGGCCTTTGTAAAACGGTTAACCTCGATAATCCGTCCGGTAAAACGTTTAACGTACCAAAATTAACTAAAAAAACTGTTGCGCATGCCACACAACAGTTCCTTTTTACTTAATTTTGAAAGCCAACCGCCGTGATATTCGTTGGTTGGGCAATATGAATTTCAGGGTGGGCCATAATGTAGTCACCAATCAATTCAGCTGTCTCTAACTGCACTTCACGCACAATCTTATCCGTACTAAACATCGTAAAATTACCCGCCCCACCGGCACGGTAGTTATTCATTGCCACCTCATACGTTGCTGCCATATCCAAGGGTTGCCCTTGGTACGATACTGCCGTAACTCGATCGCCTGCTGGTCGACTAAAATCAAACGTATAATCAATACCACTCCAAATATCATAGTTGTAGTGCTGGACTTTCGGCTCAATAAACAGCGGATTAACCGTCAACGTACCATCGGCTGCCACTGTAAAGTAACGCCCGTTTACCTCCAGTGCATCCTTAATATCTTGCCCTGTCAGTGCTTCTACAACTAATGTATTCGGATAAATATAGTTAGTCATAATATCACGTAACGTGACATCATTCGCCAAACCGCGTACTTCATCATTAAACAATGCCGTATTGGCGATAGTCGTCTGCGTTGCGTCCATTTGGACACGGTTAACCAATTCAATAAACGGGTGACTGTGGAGACGCGCCGCAAAATGGTCGGTAATGCGCATGTTGTCACCAACCGTACCAACTGCCGTATCAAGCCATTGATTCGTTTGGCTTTGCAGTGGTTCAATTAGCGCCACGATATCTGCCCGTTCTGCGGCGTCCGCTGTCTTGATAAGACTCGCTTCCCGACCAACAACTGTCTGTTGCTCATCTAGATCAAGGGTGATTAGCCCCACGTTATCCGCCCGGTAACCCGGTTGTGTCGTCGGTACACCATCCGCAACTTCGGCAATCATTCGGTGTTGGTGACCTGTGACAAGTGCATCAACACCTGGCAAGTGCAACAATTGATACCCTTGGTTTTCAGAGGTCAGGCGTTCTAGTGGCTCACCAGTTTGCAAATCTTCCGCAAAACCACCGTGATAAGCAATCACCAACACATCAACTTGAGGGCGTAACTCAGCGATATAGTTTTGGGCCACTTCAACCGGATCGGCAAATAATAATCCTCGAATATTATCAGCCTGTTCCCACTTGGCCACATATTTGGTTAACAACCCAATCACACCAATTTTAACGCCCGCCCGTTCAAAAACAGCGTACGGCTTACCAATAAACGGTTGGTGTGTTTCTGCATCAAGGACATTCGCATTCAAGAGTTGTGGCGTATCCGCCATCACCCGCTCTAAATAATCGCGACCGTAATTAAACTCGTGATTCCCGAAGACGCGGACATCATACCCAACTGCATCAGCCAATTGTTGATAAATACCCGCAGCCTCTGGCGCTTGTTTTTCCACGTAATTCGTTAGTGGGGAACCTTGAATAAAGTCCCCATTTTCAATCGTTACAACCGCTTCGCCATGTGACGCCCGTTCTTGTAGCGCTGCAATAACCGTTGCCGCACGTGTTAAGCCCAGTCCGTCATTTAATAATGGTCGACGAAAATCATCCGCTCGCACATAACCATGCACATCAGACGTCGAAATGATTGATACTCGCATCTCTTATATCCCCAGTCTACTTTATGTACAACAGGCTGCCAAATTAAATTCAGCAGCCTGTTTTCACGCATTTTTACTATGTTATATTCTAAGCTACTTTGGCTGTTAAACCAACTTTTTACGGAGTTGACCTGACAAGAAATCAATCACCGTCACCATGATAATAATCCCAAGTAGAATGATCCCCACCTTTGGCCACTGACGTGTTTGCAATGCAAAAATCAAAGGCGCTCCAATTCCACCGGCACCAACCATACCTAAGATAGCTGCTGAACGGACCGCAATTTCAAAACGGTATAACGTGTAATTCATAAACTCTGGCATAACCGCTGGCAAAGTTGCTAACGTTAACCCATCGAGCGCTGAACCACCGGCTGCGACAATCGCTTCATTTGGTCCACGATCAATGTTTTCAACCGCTTCTGAGAATAGCTTTCCCAGCATACCAATCGAGTGAATCGATACTGCCAAGACACCTGCATACGCACCAGGGCCAACCGCCTTGATGAACATAATGGCCAACACAATTTCAGGGAAGACACGGACAATTGTCAAAATTACCTTACCCAAGGTTGACCGTGGTGTGAAGAAGCCTTTCTTCGTTCGTGCAGCTAGAAACGCAAACGGTACTGATAAAATGGCCGAAATAAACGTTCCTAGAAAGGCGATGGCCAGCGTTTCAACCAATGCAGTCACCAAATCTTCGCCATCCCCCGTATAAACGTATGACCAATCCGGATGGAATAAGCCATGAAAAATAGCCTTCGTAATAATCAACGCTTGTGGCTTAACCGATGCCAATGGAATCCCCGAGAAGGCCCAGGCAAAGATCAAGACCACGACTGCCGTAATCACCCAAGGCCGAAATCTTTGCCAGGGGCTTTGTTTTACTAATTGCATTATGCCAACGCCTCCCGTAATCGATTAGAAATACCATCCACGATAATGACCACGACCAAGATTGCCAAAATAACAATCGCCGTCCGATCGTAGCGGAAAAGCGACAACGTTTGACTCAAGTACAATCCCACACCACCAGCACCTAGATAACCCAAGACTGTCGATGCACGGACGTTGATTTCCAACGTGTACAGGAAGTAACTCAAAAATTGGTTAAACACCTGAGGGACAACTGCGAAGACAATCGTTTGAATGCTGTTTGCGCCAGCTGCAGTCAAGGCTTCAATCGGCCCGTCGTCAATCGTTTCAATCGCTTCATAGAACAACTTTGAAATCATGCCAAAACTGAACACCGTCAAGGCCCCAACTCCGGCCATTGGCCCAATACCAACAATCGCCACAAACAACGCCGCTAAGAGCAAATCAGGTAATGCACGCACCAAGTTCAAAAAGAACCGAATGACGCCACGCGCCACAGCATTTTTCATGATATTACGTGCTGCTAACAAACTAAATGGTACGGCAATAATAGTACCGAGCAACGTCCCAACCAAGGCCATTTGAATCGTTTCTAAGATTGGTGTCACAATCGCTGACACGTATGACCAATCTGGTTGCGTCATCTTAATCAAGATTTGCCAAAATTGATCCCAACTAAAATCTGTCGAGACACCCGTCATTTGTCCTGACCCAAATAGGATCAAGATGACAAGCACGACTGTCAGTAAGCCTTTAATATGCCATTTTTGACTAAACTGACGCTCTGGTAATAATGATTCCATGACTACTCCTTATCTCCAGCTTCAGCATAAATACCGTCAAAATCGTGTTCATTAACTTCAGCAATCGGCTTATCATAAACCAACTTCCCCGCACGCAATCCCACAATCCGGGTCGCATACGCCATCGCCAGTGGCACACTGTGCAAGTTAACCACCACCGTCATCCCGAGATCTCGGTTTAGGTGTTGCAAGTCATCCATGACCATCTTGGTCGTTTTCGGATCCAACGACGCAATCGGTTCATCAGCCAAAACAACCGTTGGTGATTGCATCATCGCGCGTGCAATTGCCACACGTTGTTGTTGCCCACCTGACAATTCATCAGCTCGTGTATAGTATTTATCAAGCATATTCACTTTATTCAAGTTTTCAGCAGCCTTCTCCTTATCAGCTTTTGAAAACAAACCGAACGTACTCTTAAACGTCGAGTAGTATCCCACGCGACCAGCCAAAACGTTTCGGGCCACCGACGCGCGCTTCACCAAATTAAAATTTTGGAAAATCATGGCAATATTACGACGCAACACTCGCAGTTGGCTACCCTTGGCTTTGGTAATATCTGCACCATCCAATAAAATTTCACCCGCTGTGACATCGTGCAAACGATTGATTGCCCGCAACAAGGTACTTTTACCAGCCCCCGACAGGCCGACAATCACCACGAATTCACCTGAAGTAATATCTAAGTTAATGTGATCGAGTCCCACCGTCCCATTTGGGTAAACTTTTGAAACATCTTTTACTTGGATTGTGCCAGTTTGGCTTGCCATATTCATTCCCCTGATCGTTTTACTTAACAACTAATCAACTTGCTTAATCGTTTTAAAAAATATGTACTAAGAACGAGCTTCACCGGTAAAACACACCACCAGGAAACTCGTTCTTCATTTTTCATCGCTAGTAGTCATCGCTAAACGTAAATCTTGCGTGACCAACCTGCTTTATTTAATTGGACTTAGTTGATACCTTCAACAGCCTTTTGGTACTTACGGACAACGTTAAAGTTTGAATCCTTTGACTTTGCAACACCAGCCCAGCTGTATACATCGTTCAAAACCTTCTTACCTTCGGTTGTCTTTGACACCTTAATCATCGCGTTTTGGATTGCCTTAGTATCAGCCTTTGAAATACCCTTACGCAAGGCAATAGTATCGTTAGGAATCTTAGCTGTGTATGTCAAAACACGCGTATCCTTAAAGACATCTGGGTTATCCTTCTTAACAACGTTACGGGCGTCATCAAAGACGAAGGCTGCATCTGTGTCACCGTTCATTACTGATAGCACACCTTGATCGTGCCCCTTAACTGTCACCAGCTTTGCGTCCTTCACGACGTTGACACCCTTCTTCTTCAAGTCAACAACTGGGAACATGTACCCAGCATCGGACGTCGTGTCTTGAACGGCAATCTTCTTACCCTTCAAATCCTTAACAGACTTAATCTTTGAGTCCTTCTTAACAAGTACTTCGGCACGGTAGTAATCAACAAGCTTGTCGGTGTTTGAACCGTCCCCCTTCTTGTCGTTAATGCCGTAGCGTTGTGATTGCAAGATAACCTTTGCACCGTATTGCTTGTGAGCTTGTACATATGGGTCAGGTGGCAAGAAGCCCATGTCAACCTTCTTTGAACCCATTGCCTCAACGACTGTGTTGTAGTCAGTTGAGATTGTTACGTGAACTGGAATACCCAATTGTGCCTTCAACAACTTCTCCAATGGCTTTGCCTTGGCTTGAATTGTGTCAGCTTGTGATGATGGAACGAATTGTACATTCAATTCCTTCAAATCAACCTTTTTGTCAGCAGCGTTAACTGATGCCGCTGGCAATGCTGTAACTAATGTTGAGGCTGCAATCGTAACTGCAGCACCCGCAACAAGCTTTTTAAACATGTCCCCTAGTACTCCTTAGCTATCTGTTCCTAATTATCATTACCCAAATTGGTAACCCATTTAAAGGTTGTATTAAGGATAACAACGAACATTATTTACGTCAATATCATATTTGTTCATTTTTTGACGTTAAACGTTTTAACAAAAACAAAAATTACGATTATTAGTTCGTTTTATGAAGTTGTCCAATCCCTTCTACATGTATTAGACTACTCGTCCAATATTTAGGCTTAATTGTGATTTCTTTTTGATTCAGTATGCGTTTTGTAAAAGGCGACTTTACAATTAAAACTTCTAAACAAAAGAGGTTGAGGCAGAAATTTCTGCCCCAACCTCAAAAGCCGCCAATCTCCCGATTTAAAATCGGAGGATTGGCGGCTTTTAAACGTGTTCCGAAAGGCTGACCCCTTAATATAACGCCATTTGACCCACTCACACCTCTACGCTACGCTCCAAGGCATAAGCAGGTCAAACAACGTTATCATCGGGGCCAAAGCGCCTTTCGTCTCACTCTCCTATTAACATTTATGACAAGACCGTCCCATTTGAGGCGATAACTTGCTTATACCAATCGAACGACTTCTTCTTCGAACGCTTCAAAGATCCACTACCGTCGTTGTTCTTGTCCACATAAACCATCCCGTAACGCTTAGTCATTTGACCTGTTGAGGCTGCGACCAAGTCAATCACACCCCAGGCAATATAACCCATCAATGGCACACCATCAGCCATCCCGTCGGCCATCGCCTTAATGTGCTCGCGGAAATAATCAATGCGGTAATCATCATTGATCGATCCATCAGCAGCAACTGTGTCTTCAGCCCCCAAACCATTTTCAACCAGGAACAACGGCTTTTGATAACGGTCATATAACTGGTTCATCGTAATGCGCAAGCCAAGCGGATCAATGACCCACCCCCACTTACTCGTTGGTAAATAAGGATTCTTAGCCGACTTCACGACGTTACCTTCGTTGGCCGTCAACTCATCTAAGTTGTGCGCTGATGTACGTGACGCATAGTAACTAAACGACACGAAATCAACGGTATTCTTTAAGATTTCTTCGTCACCGTCGGCCATTTCTATCGCATCAACGCCCTTAGAAGCCAACAAACTCTTCATGTATGATGGGTAGTAACCGCGTGCCTGCACGTCAATAAAGAATGTATTGTCGTGGTCATCCAGCATTGACTGCCAAACATCTTCCGGCTTACTCGTGTAAGGGTAGAAACTACCGCCCGCAATCATGCACCCAACTTGGGCGGCTGGCAGCATCTCATGAATCATCTTCACCGTTAACGCGCTTGCAACCAACACGTGGTGTGCCGCTTGATACGTGACCTGCTTTTGATTTTCACCAGGTTGGAACGCCAACCCAGCCCCCGAAAATGGGCTGTGCAAGATAATGTTAATTTCATTAAATGTAATCTAGTACTTAACTAAATCGCCAAATTCTTCAAAACATGTCTTCGCATAGCGGGTGAAGAAAGTGATCATCTCACGACTACGCCATGAACCATAACCAGTTACTAAGCCCATCGGCACATCAAAGTGCGCCAATGTTACCAACACTTCCATACCATGCTCACGGCACGTTTCGAACAATGATCGATAATAGGCAATCCCTTCAGGATTAGGCGTCTCTTCATCACCATTTGGATACAAGCGACTCCATGAAATTGATGTTCGGAATACCTTCAAACCCATTTCTGCTAGCAGGGCAATATCGTCCTTATAGCGGTGATAGAAATCAATTCCGGTATGGCTTGGATAGTACAATGTCTCATCCAATTCAGGTTGCGCCACTTGACCCAACTTCACCGGCATCCGCTTGTCGCCAATGGGCAACATATCAATGTTACTCGTGCCACGGCCACCTTCATGCCAAGCCCCTTCAGTTTGATTGGCAGCAATTGCGCCGCCCCACAAGAAATCTGCTGGAAATACAGTATTCGTCGTCATAAATCTCTTCCCTCTTCTTCGTTAAACTTACGCCATTGCTGGTTCTGTGTCTGCTTCCTTGTCGTGGTGGAAGACTTCCATCACATGTTCCTTGAATGAAACGTGACCAGGCGCAACCGGCGCAATATCCTTAAATTGATCTGAATTTGTAATCACAACCATCGTCGTTGGCAGCCCAGCTGCCTTAATGGCATCCAAGTCCGCTTCCAACAACTCGTCACCGACTGCAACACGATCTCCCGCAGCCACCTTAGCCGTAAATGGTTCACCATTCAATGAAACCGTATCAATACCGACGTGAATCAACACTTCCACACCATTATCGTCTGTCAATCCGATGGCGTGCTTCGTTGGAAAGACCGTCGTGACAGTCCCCGCAATTGGTGACACAACCTTACCATCTTCCGGATCGATCGCCATCCCCTTACCAAGCAAGCCCTTTGAGAACACTTCATCAGCAACATCGTGCAAGCCCTTAGCCATACCAGTCATCGGCGCCATTAGCTTAACGCTGCCGTCATTAGTCATATCTGCTTCGTCATCTTCGACCGGAATATCTTCAAACCCAATAATCAACGTCAAAGCAAATGACACGACTACTGAAATCGCCATAACGGCCGCAATCCACAAAATGCTAGTTGGGTTGTCCTTATCAATAAATTGTACTGACGTAAACAAGCCCGGCGCTGCCATTGAGTGGGAAGCCAAACCTGCCAAACCCGCAACCGCACCAGCAATAAAGCCGGTAATCACTGAAGCAATCATTGGTCGCTTCAAACGAATTGCGACACCATACAAAGCTGGCTCTGTAATTCCTGCAATCAAAGCTGATGACGCTGCCGCCAAAGCCGTTTGACGCAATTCACGATTCTTCGTCTTCATTGCAACGGCCAACGAGGCCCCACCAAGTGACCTGTTAGCGCCAATTTCAGATGGCATAACCATGGCTTCTGAACCCGTTTCGGCAATCGTCGTCACAATCGTTGGTGTAAACACACGGTGCATCCCCGTCATCACCAACAATGGCCAAATCGCCCCAACAATCGCAACAGCCAACCAGCCAAGCTTACCGTGAATACCGTAAACAACGGCTGAGATACCATTACCAAGCCAAACACCCATTGGTCCAACCAATGAAATGGCAATCACCGCTCCCACCAACAAAATTAACATTGGCTTCAAGAAGTTCTTCATTACCACTGGCGTAATACGATCAACACCTGCTTCAATGTAACGCAACAACCATGCCATGACGATGGCCGGAATAATCGTGTACGTATACTTCACTGACGTAATTGGAATCATCGCCAGTGTCACAGCTTGACCTTCAGCTGCCTTAGCCATCAAGTCCATAAATGCTGGGTGAACCATCAACCCGGCAATTGCGACAGCCAAGTACGTGTTCGTGCCAAATTTCTTTGAGGCTGATACCGCCACCAAAATTGGCAAGAAGAAGAACGAGGCATCCCCAATTGTATTTAACAAGACATACGTTGATGACGTTTCGCCTGCCACACCCGTCATGAGTAATAGCATCGCGAGCAACTTCACCATTGACCCTCCGATAATGGCTGGAATCAGCGGTGTCATCGTCCCAATAATGGCATCCAAAATCGTCATACCTACGCGCTTTGGCGTCCACTTTTGCTTTTCCTTTGGCGCATCATCTTGTGCAACACTACCTTCAACACCAAGTGGCAAAATTTCCTTGTAAGCAGCCGCCACATTATTACCAATAATCACTTGGTATTGGCCACCTTGCTTTACCAAACCCATAACACCCGGAATGTTCTTCACTTTGGCATCATCAGCCTTGCTCTCATCTTTCAAAATAAAGCGCAAACGCGTCATGCAGTGTGTCAAATTCGTAACGTTTTCAGCGCCACCAACACCGGCCACAACATTGCGTGCTAACTTTTTAAAGTCTTGTGCCATGTTTTCTTACCCCTATTAACTAAAAATCCCCGTTTGTTTATTACATACTTAATGATAGCGTTTACATTCGCGCAATTATTGGGCGAATTATGCACAAAATGTGAACACGCATGTGCATTCGTATGTTTAATTTCAATCATTTTCATGACTTTACCATGCTTCAGAAATGTAAATGATATGTAACTCCCCAATTACGTTCAATTCAGTTACACATGCTGACAAGTTCAGTCTATTGTAGGTGCCACAAAAATGCAAACGCTTTCATTTTTCAATGGGTCGAAATTTTCGGCTAGAAAAAAAGAACGAGACTAGGGATTTTATCCTAGTCTCGTTCTTTTTCAGTCATTATTGACCATAATAATTGGTTGTTGCTCCGGTCGTATCAGCCGTCGTCCCCGTACCATACGTCGTGGCACCAGTCGTTGCGTCTGTATCCGTCGCTGTGCTACTGTCATCCGATTCAGAATCATCAATATCAGAAGCGCCCGTTGTTACTAAACCGTTTGCCAACAACGTTGCCGCTGTGACTTCACCACCGTACATGTTACCAGTCTTCTTGTGCTTCAAGCCCAATGACTTGCGCAAAACATTAGTTACACGCTGCTTTTCTTCTGGTGAAATCAGCTCAGAAGATCCCGAAGACAAGGTCACTTCAGTTCCTTGAGCATGATCAGTCTTGATATTCTTCGCAGCACTCAAGTACTTCGAAATAATTGTCGTCATATCTCCAAAGGTCAAATCAGTCTTCGTTGAATCTGACAAAGTATCCAAGAACTTCGCATTCACAAGCTTCGTTGGATTACTCTTTGCCTTATCAACGATTGCTTCAAGCACCATACGCTGGCGCTCCTGGCGACCGTAATCACCTTGCGGATCATCATAACGCATACGAGAGAATGCCAACGCTGCCTTACCATCCATCTTATGGTAAGTGTGCGTCACGCCGTCTTGGGCCGTAAACGTGTACGTTGATGATCCCTTCTTAAAGCTAAACAAGTATCCTGCGTCATCATGCGCCGTATAAGGGTTATACGCAAAGGTTAGCGGTGACTTTACCTTCACCCCATCAAGTTCATTAATGACCTTTTCCATACCGCCCATGTTAACAAGCGCGTAGAAATCAATCGGTACATTTAACCAATCTTGAATGGTTTGAATAGTCGTCTTGGCTGAACCAAATTCGTAAGCTGAATTCAACTTTTGTGGGAATTCATCTTCATAACCAACGGGGGCAATCACCGAATCACGTGGCAATGACATAATCGTCACTTTATCCAGCTTTGGATTAACGGTCACGAGCATCAATGAATCTGTACGCCCCTTATAGTCACGTCCCAGTTCCCCCGTATCAGTTCCCAATAGTAAAATTGAGAATGGCTTACCGTCTGACAACACATCTGACACGTCGCGGGCTTTTTTCAAACCGGTGCTTTGATAAGCATCATCCACAGCGTTCTTTGTATTATTGTAGGCAATACCAAACATCACTCCCACGGCCAATACAATCACAGCTACGACCGCCAAAATTGTATTACGTACCCGCACTTTGTCGAACTTTGGCCCGTCCCCTTTGGGATTCATATTCGGCATCCGTACCTTACTCAGCGGGTTATTAGCCGCACGTTCTGCCTCTCGACGCGCAGAACGTGAATTTGGCTCATTATCCATGAGCGTCTCCTCTCTTACCTGGTCAGTAACCAGGCAATCAACTTTCTTGACTGTTTTAGTTATCTTTTTAATATTACGAGCTAGAACTTTAATGAAACTTATCGTAACCTATTCATTTTAATACAAAAAGGACGCCCCGTCAGCATATCTAGCAACGGAGCGTCTTTTTCATGTCTATTTTTTAAACAGCTACTGGTGCCTTAATCGACTTAGCCGGCTTATAGCCTTCTACTTTAATATCATCCATCGTATAGTCAAAAATCGATTTTACATCTGGATTCAATACTAATTGTGGTAATTCAACCATCTCGCGTGACAACTGTTCAGTCACTTGTGCAATGTGATTAGAGTAAATGTGGGCATCCCCCAACGTGTGGACAAATTCACCCGCTTCAAGCCCCGTTTGTGCGGCAACCATATGCAACAAGAGCGAATATGACGCAATGTTAAATGGCACGCCCAAGAAAATATCTGCCGAGCGTTGGTACAGTTGCAAGCTCAACTTGCCATCGGCCACATAAAACTGGAAAAGCGTGTGACATGGTGGCAATGCTTGTGATGGCACATCTTCAGGATTCCACGCCGTTACAATCAACCGTCGCGAATTAGGGTTTGTCTTAATTTGGTTGACCACATCGTCAATTTGATCGATAAATCCACCCTGCACCTTACGCCAATGACGCCATTGCGCACCATAAACATCCCCAAGTTCACCATATTGCTTAGCAAATGCATCATCTGCTAGGATTCGGTCCACAAACAATTGATGTTGTTCATCATATTGGGCCTTAAACGCTTCATCGACTAAGGAGCGGCGCCCAAAATCAGTCATATCTGGACCAGTGTAATCTGCTGATTCAATCCAGTTCTTAAAGGCCCACTCATCCCAAATATGATTGTTGTGTTCCAAGAGGAATCGAATATTGGTATTTCCTTGCAAAAACCACAACAACTCACTCTTAATCAAACCAAACGGCACTCGCTTTGTTGTGAGCAGCGGGAAACCCTCCGCCATGTCAAAGCGCATCTGGCGACCAAAAAGCGACCGCGTCCCCGTCCCCGTTCGGTCACCTTTGGCATGCCCCGTCTCCAACACTTCTTGCGCTAAATCTAGGTATGCTTGTTCATTCTGACTCATTAGTTCTCCTCCATCACGTACTTTTCAAAATCGACTAACTGAACATCCGCTTGCGTCAATGGCACTTGTTGCAAGGCGACATTTTTCGCCTCAATTAATGACATTGCAAATTCGTCATTATTATAATTACGCAAATAGTTTATTTTCTTAATACCTGCTTGTAACAAGAACTTCGTGCAGTGGACGCACGGAAAATCTGTCACGTAGATTTCAGCACCTTCTGCTGCAATTCCCATCTTTGCTAATTGCATCAAGGCATTTTGTTCGGCGTGAACTGCCCGAATGCAGTGTCCATCTACCAGTAAATCACCAACTTCCGTGCAATGTGGTGTGCCGGTTACTGAACCGTTATAGCCACTCGCAATGATTCGGCCATCTTTGACGACTACCGCACCAACGTGTAGGCGTGTACAGGTACTACGTGAAGCCAGCATCGCCGCTTGCATCATAAAATACGCTGGCCAGCCAATTCGTTCGTCTTTCATTATCGCATTCCCCTCTTGCTGTGTTTGTAATTCAAGATTAACAGAATTCACGAACTATACAAGTCTTGACTTATTACATAGTACGGCAATTGATTGCGTGTCATTTATCTAATGTTCGGCGAAACACAACACAATCATTCGCGCTAAATCAGAACGTTTGCTTTTCCAACGATTCTCCCAAACCACTTGTTGCGCTATTCGGGATTATGGCATTTTGCACCCAGAACTTTATCATTATCTCTAAAAATCTAATTTTACAAAATGCTTGATAAAATTATTTTGTATTGTTAATTTTCTTTTTTTGTGCTAAAATTAACAACAGGTTTGGTGCACACTTTTTGCGCACCGGTTTTACGCAGCGATTTCATTTGTCGCTGGTTGTGAGGACAGCCTCACGAAAGGAGTGCCTTATGCCTGCAGCATTAGCAGAAATTAAGCAACAATTAGACGATCACATCGGCGAGCCAATTACGTTGGTTACCCACGAGAGCCGCCACCGTACGATTGAGCACGAAGCTGTCGTACGCGAAACGTTCCGTTCAGTATTCGTATTGGACTTGAAGCAAGATGGTAATGAATTTGACCGTGCTTCATTCAGCTACACGGATATCTTGACGGACAACATCGAGATCACTTTCGCCTAAAAATTAAAATCCCTGAGCGACAAATTGTCGCTCAGGGATTTTTTGTTACCTATTATTCAGTTTCCGCATCCGGCGCCACGTCATTTGATCGACGTGAGACTTCGAATTCGTTAATATATGCATCCTTGAAGTCGAGTGGCTTAATGTCAAAGTCTACGACGCGAATTGCTTCACCCACAGTTGGGTTTGGCTTTTCTTCCAAGAAGTACCCCGTTAACGTCACCATTTCTGAGTCATCAAATGGGCGAATATCCGTATGGAAGTATCGTTCGAAATCATACAACGTCATCTTACCAGATACCTTATAGTGCATGTTACCCTTTTCGTCTGATCCCATCTTTTCGACTAAATCATCCGCAACAGCGTCCATTTCATCACGCACTGAACCAAACAGCTCTTCATAAATATCCTTGTCCGTCACAATACCTGACGTACCACCATATTCATCCTTCACAATCACAATTGGCGTCCGGCGCGCAATCATCTCTTGCAAAACATCTTGAATTGGCATATTTTCAGAAATCGTTGGCATCCGACGAATAATCTTACGAACTGAAATTTGGTCATTCACTTGCGACTGACGCATCAAATCGTAGTTAAAGACGTAACCTAAAATCTTGTCCTTGTCATTATCAGCAACCACTGGGAAGCGTGAGTGCTTCGTCTCAAAATAGCGTTGTAACGTATCATGCACCGTGTCTGTAATATCAACAACATCCAATTGGGTCCGGTCAATCATAATATCTGCCGCAACCTTGTCATTCATTTCAAAGGCACGTTGCATAAAGACGTAATCTTCTTCATCCAATTGTCCACTACGCGCTGCGGTACGTGACAAACTCAAAATTTCAGCTTCTGAGTAAACTTCATCGCCTTCACTAGCTGGCTTCATACCGAACAAGCGTGTGACACCTGTCGCAGAGACATTCAGCAACCACACGAATGGATAGAAAATGATGTGGAACAAGCGCAATGGCGTTGCCACAAATAATGACACCTTAACTGGGAAATCAATTGAAACGTTTTTGGGCACCAATTCGGTAAAGACCACCTCAACATACGTCAACAAAACCAACGCAATAATTGAAGCAATCACGCCTGAGCTTGGCCCCGTCATTTTTTGCAAAAGACCCGCATCCAACAACAAGTGTGCAATCGTCTCTTCACCCATCCAACCAAGAATCAAACCAGACAACGTAATTCCCACTTGGGTCGTTGAGAGATACTCATTCAAGTTTTCAACCATGTGAATCGTTGTCGCAATTTTACGCGAGGGTTTTTCGCGACTCTCTTGCAACTCAATTAGCGCACTTTTGCGGACCTTAACCAAGGCAAATTCAGCCGCCACAAACAGCGTTGCAAATAGCAACACAATAATAATGACAACAACTGAACCCCATAATTGTCCTTCACTCAATTTTATCTTCCTACTTTCTTTTTATACATATTCAATGTCCCAATTATAACAAAAAACCCTGATAGGTATCAGGGTTTTGCTTACATGCTTAATTATTTTGTTGGTCTTCATTTGAAGCATCATCAACTTCAGCTTCAGGCAAAGCCACGACCTCAAACTCTTCAATATACGCATCCTTGAAGTCCAAGGCCGTAATTTCAAAGTTATTAATCTTAATGGCTTCACCAACTTGGAAGTCAGGATGATCGTCTAGGACATATCCCGTCAACGTCACCATTTCTGAATCTTCGAAAGACTTGATTTCTGTCTTAAAGAATCGCTCAAAGTCGTACAACGTCATCTTTCCAGACACCTTGTAGTGCATGTTACCATCTTCGTCAGAACCAAGCTTTTGAATCAAATCATCTGAGACATCATCGATTTCATCACGTACCGTGCCGAACAATTCTTCGTAAACGTCCTTGTCCGTAACGATACCTGATGTTCCACCATATTCGTCCTTAACAACAACGATTGGGGCACGGTGTTCAATCATTTCTTGCAACACTTCCGTGATTGGTTGGTTTTCAGAAACGACTGGCAAGTTACGCAACACTGTTCGAACAGAAGCATTCATACTCAAACGGCCTTGACGAACCAAATCATATGAAAAGACATAACCCAGGATCTTATCCTTATCATTATCTGCCACTACCGGCATACGTGAGAACTTTTCCTCAAGGTACAAGTTCAACGCATCACCGATTGTATCCGTAACATTAACAACTGTTAATTGCGTACGGTCGATCATAATATCAACCGCCACCTTATCGTTCATTTCAAAGGCACGCTTCATGAACGTCAAATCTTCTTCGTCAATTTCACCAGCATCCGCGGCGTCCTTAGACAAAGACAAAATTTCATTTTCAGAATAAATATCTTCATCGGGATGTGCATTAAATCCAAGCAGCTTCGTAACCCCTGCGGCCGTTCGATCAAACAACCAAATCAAAGGATACAAAACAATGTGGAAAAACATCACGGGACGCACAATGAACAATAGCACCTTAACCGGTTGGTCAATCGCAATGTTCTTTGGCACCAAATCGGTAAAGACCGCGTGGATAAAGGTAAAGATCAAAATTGCCGCGATAGATGCCACACTGTGTGCAATAGCTGGTGGCAACACACCTGATGAGATAATCAAGCTGGCAATAAACGCCTCACCTAACCAACCCAAAATCAATGACGTCAGCGTAATACCAACTTGGGCAGTTGATAGATACTCTGTCATGTGGTGTGTCATGTTAATCGCATGTGTTAAATTTTTTGATGGTCGCTTACGTGCCTCTTGTAGCGCACGCAAGGCTGAAGGACGCACCTTAACCAGTGAGTACTCAGTCAATGTAAACAAGACTGCCAGCAACAAAATGATAATAATCACAACAATATTGGTCATAATAGACGGACCGGAATCCATAATTTTTTTACCTCTTCTTTAATAAAAATATTTTGTAATAAGAAATATTATAGCAAAAATCAGGCGTTGTAAACACCCGCATCAAATAATGCGTTATGTAGTTCAACAAATCGCTCCAAAGAAAGCTTTTCAGCACGGGTCCGTGGGTCAAGATCAATGGCCGCCAACGCTGCCGTTAACTTCGCCTGCATCGCTTCACCCTTACCAAATGCCGTTGTTAAATTGTTCCACAAAGTCTTACGACGCATGACAAAGCCAATCTTAAACAGCTCAAATAAGCGCTTTTCATCACGTGGTTGAATGGCCAATGGCTCACGTGGCGTTAATGAGATAATTGCTGAATCAACGTTTGGATTTGGCACAAACGCTGTTCGTGAAACCGTAAAGGCCAATTTCGCATTCATGCGATATTGAACGGCCAAGGTTAATGAACCGTAATCCTTTGTACCTGGTTCAGCTGACAAGCGATCAGCAACTTCCTTTTGCATCATCACCACGATATTATCGAAATGAATACCTGATTGCAAAACTTGCATTAAAATCGGCGTCGTAATGTAGTATGGCAAGTTGGCGACCAACTTCAATGGTGCGGTCACATCCTCAAATTGCTTGGCAAATTCCTTTTCCAAATCAACCTTCAAAATGTCATTGTGCACAATTGTGACGTTATCATAGGGTGCCATAGTGTGGTCCAAAACTGGAATCAAGCGGTCATCAATTTCAAAGGCCACAACTTGCTTAGCGGCCCGGGCCAACTGCTCCGTCAACGCCCCGATACCAGGTCCGATTTCAACAACGTTGTCAGTCTTTTGCACATCCCCAGCTGCCACAATATTTTTCAAAATATTGATATCAGTCAAAAAGTTTTGTCCCAAAGACTTCTTCGTGTTGATACCAAATTGGTTCATAATCGCTTGCGTACGCACAGGCGTCGCAATATCAGGTACATCAGACATTAATTCTTCTCCTCGTCCATCTCTTGCAAGACGGTGTTTAATTCTTCATTCGTCACGCCAAACATATTTAAGCGCTTCAACAGTTGTTTGCCATTAACATATCCTAAGCCTAGGCGTTCTGACACGTGTTCACGGCGTTGGGCGGCGTTGGCCCCGGCCATTAAGCCTAGCCTAATTAAATCTGCTCGCGTAATGTCGGATGACATATCCACATCACTTGCCGTGTACACCTTGCTTAGCGCCTGCTGAATATCAGCTGCCGATGCATACTCAATGCCTAAACTATGATGCTTGATTTGGCGGCCGGCCTCATCTTTTGTTAAAAAAGCATGTTTGGCATCTGGCACGACTGCTGTAATCAGCTTACGCAAGCGCTCACCGTTGAAATCAGGGTCCGTAAAGACAATGATGCCCCGTGTTTGTGCAGCCCGCTGAATCGCTTGTAACGTCGCCTCAGACAACGCCGACCCATTCGTTTCAATCGTATCTGCCGCCACCGCATGGCGCAGTACTTCCGTATCAGCCTTACCTTCAACAACAATCACTTCTTTAATCTTCATTACTTGTCCAAGCGCCACAAGCGGTGGGCGTTTTCTGTCGTAATGGCAGCTAAATCATTGTATGACATGCCAAGTTGCTCAGCAATGTTCGCAATCGTGTAACGGACAAACATTGGTTCGTTTTGCTTACCACGCATTGGCGTTGGTGCCAAATAAGGTGCATCCGTCTCAACTAGCAGACGATCCAACGGCACTGACTGCAATGTTTCATGGACATCCTTAGCATTTTTAAATGTGGCAATTCCTGAAAATGAAATATACATCCCCAAATCCAAGAATTGCTTGGCTTCATCTGCCGTACCCGTAAAGGAGTGCATCACACCACCAAACTCTGCGACGTTTGCATCCTTCAAAACATCATACGTATCCGCCGTTGCTTCACGTGTGTGGATTGTCACTGGCTTGTGGAACTCACGTGCCAAGTCTAATTGTTGCTTAAAGACCGCTTTTTGCACATCTGGGGTTGGGTTTTCTTCCCAGTAATAGTCCAAGCCCATTTCACCAACACCAACAACCGCCGGGTCAGCTAATTGTTCGCGCAAAGTGGCAATATCTTCAGGCTTAAAGTCGCCACTTTCGCCCGGTTGCCAACCAACGATGGCATTTACCCCTTCAAATTCATGAGCGATTTCAATGGCACGTTGATTACCGATTGTATCGTAACCAACCACATTCATTTCAACGACACGATATTCACGTGCACGTGCCCAGTAAGCCGCCACATCATGCCAGAAAGCTTCATCATTCAAGTGCGTGTGCGTATCAAAGCTGTCTGCTGGACGCTTTGTTGGATCGTAAATTGCCATGTTATCTCCTAATTCTAAACGTTTGTGATACTTACTATTCTATCACAGCAACCATGCCCATATAAATCATGCCCCTTCATGATTTGTCTAAAAAAACGTCCGGCGAAAGGCATGTTAAAAACCCCACCGCTAACCAAGAACGAAATCGGTTAACGATGAGGTTTTTATCCTACTCTTCTGAGTCAGTCGCTAAAACTAATGCTTGTGCAGACGTGACTTCGTTATATAGTTCATTAATTAACGCTGCACTGAAACGGTCATTTTGCCGACCATCCTGTACGTACGTCAATTCTGCCCCTAGCGCCCCCAATAGCACCGCTTGCTCTTCAGCCGTGGATACTTGTTGGTCGTGGAAACGATCACGTTCTTGCGCAGCTACATCGCGCAGTGCCACCACATAACGTGGATCTTCGTCGCTTGATTCAGCCTGCGCAATAAATTCCGTCACCGCCGGTTCACTAATTTCCGCAATTTCCGTAAATACCAATTCACGACTCGATTGGTACTTGGCGACGGCGTCTTCTGGACTGCGGTAATTCATCTGCTTGACGGCCGCAAATTTTTTCTGCATCCGCAAGGTTTGTTCCAAATCGCGCTGTTCATGTTCTGTTAGCGTACGCCTTGCCGCCTTACGCTGTAACCGATCAACTCGTCGTTGCATCTTAGCTGCAATTTTATGCATACGTTCTTCAGGTTTAATTTGGCGGGTATTTACCAGTCGTAGCACCACCCCTTCCAAAATACGGAACCACATCCGAACATTATTTGTGCCGCGAGCCCAGCGTGCATCAGCATTCGCTTTCACACGGCGATAGTAAACCATCGTTGCTTGCGAGACTAAGCCAGCATCAATCGCGGCATCTACTGCATCGTCTGTGACCCGTTGAATATCGGTTTGCGCCCGTTGCCAGAGCGCCCGGTCCAATTGATCAGCCCCATATCCCAGCTGATCTTGTAGTTGGCCAATCACATTCCGCTTAACAGAATTAGAAACATTCAGTGTCTCAACATATGCCATACCTGCGTTAATCATCGCAATATGTGCTTGCGAGTACTCGGTCATATCATAATCAGCCTGAACCTTTGGCAAAAGACGTGGCAAGATAAACAAGGGTGCCACCAAGCTGACAATAATCACGGTAGCCGCAATCAAGAGCAACATATCACGGTGTGGGAATGCCTGACCATTTGTTAATGTCAACGGCAATGAAAAAGCCATGGCCATCGTCACAGTTCCGTGAACGCCACCTAATGCAAAAATCCACGCATCACGATTTTTATGTGCCTGATCAACCATTGATGCCATCGGCGAATCGCGGTCGACGCGTGCAATCATAATGTGCCTAAATGCCGTCATCACGGCATAAATTGCCAAACCAATCCCAATGTACCCTAACCATGTCACGATTGGCTCATGAAGATACGTCCTAAATACTCGTACCAATGACAAGCCTAACAACACAAACACGAGTCCATTCAATAACTGTGAAACAATCGTTGTTAATTGATTATTCAAGTTATTTAATTGTGATGACATAAATTGCGTGTGGTGTTTTTCTTCGTTCGAGATAATCCCCATCACAACCACCGCGATAATGCCTGAGACGCCAGTGTGTTCTGCCAGCCCATATACGAGAATTGGCGATAGAAGGTAAATCATAACGTGCGCTACCGTATCGTCAAATTGGGCCCTCAAGAGGTGCTGACGGATATATAACAACACCACCCCGGCAAGTGCCCCGACAATAGCGCCACCACCTGCGACGACTAAGAATTCTTCAAAGCCGTGGACGAATGAAAATGTTCCCGTATTCATCCAAAGAAGGGCCAACTCCAGAACCACCAAACCAGTGGCGTCATTGAATAATGATTCCAAATTTAAGGCCCGGCCAATCCCCTTAGGAACTGCCAGCCCTTCTGTAACTGACTCTAATGCAGTGGCATCCGTTGGTGTGACAATTGCAGCCAACGCCAACGCCATCGGTAACGCCCAACCAATGGCCCAGTGGCCGAATAACATCAACACCACAACCGTCATCACAGCAATAATTCCAGCCAAACTAATAATGGCACGGAAGTTTTTAGATACCAATCGCACGTCAGTTCGTTGACCTTCATAAAATAGCAATGGCGCGATTATCAGCATCATAAACCATTCCGGGTCAAGCTCTACGACTGAATGGCGCAACACTGGGATCATTGCCAGAATAATGCCACCTAAGATTTGCCAAAATGCCTTGGGTACTCGTGGCATTGCTTGCGACAAGAGGTTCGCAATAATAATGGTGAGTATCATCGGCACCAGCGTATAAAATATTGTCATAATTCTTTCCTGTTTTCAGAATATTACAGCAGATCAGGCTTCTAACCCCTATCATTGCTGATTGATACCCTTATTTTAACAAAAAGGAAGCGATGTATCGGCCATCGCTTCCTTAATTTCATGTATTAACCTAGTTCAGAACCAGCTTCAATTTCATCTGGCAAGATTGTCAAAATAACATTGCCATCCTTTTCGGCAGACAACAACATACCTTCTGACATTTCACCCATCATCTTACGTGGCTTCAAGTTAGCAACGAAGGCAACCTTCTTACCAACCAATCCAGCGTACTCTGGGTACCACTTCTTGATACCTGACAAAATGGTGCGACCTTCCTTAGTACCGTCGTTCAACTTGAAGCGCAACAACTTGTTTGACTTATCAACTTCGGTAACTTTCAAAATTTCAGCCACACGCATCTCAACCTTGTCGAAATCGTCAAATTCAATCAAGTCCTTTGTTGGGACTTCGATATATGACGCTTCTGTCTCTTCAGCAGGCTTAGCAGCCCCACCAGTCATCTCATCGCGGATGTAAGCAACTTCAGCTTCTACATCAACACGTGGGAAGATTGGCTCACCCTTGGCAACAACCTTACCACCGGCTGGCAAATCTTCAAACTTCAAATCAGCAATTTGCAAGTTTGATTCTGCCAAACCAAGTTGGTGGAAAATTTGCTTTGGTGCACGAGTCAAGGCTGGTTGCAACAAGATAGCAGCAACACGCAATGCAGCGGCCAAGTGCGCCATTACTGATGCCAACTTGTCAGCTTGTGCCTCATCCTTGGCCAAAGTCCATGGCGTTGTCTCGTCGATGTACTTGTTAGCACGTGAAATCAACTTCCAAACTTCAGCCAACGCATCAGCGGTGCGCATTGCTTGCATGTTTTCATTGTAAGCCTTGATAACATCGTTAGCCGTTTGAACCAAATCAGCATCGAATTCAGTTGCACCTGAGTTCAAAGCTGGGATAACGCCATCTTCGTACTTGTTAATCATTGCAACAGTACGGTTCAATAGGTTACCCAAATCGTTAGCCAAATCATAGTTCAACTTTGATACGAAGTCTTCTGGTGTAAAGATACCATCATTTCCGTAAGGCATTGCACGCAACAAGTAGTAACGTACTGCATCGATGCCGTAACGGTCAGCCAATGTATCAGGGTACACAACGTTACCCTTAGACTTTGACATCTTACCATCACGCATCGTCAACCAACCGTGACCCAACACTTGCTTTGGCAATGGCAAGCCCAAAGCGTGGAGCATGATTGGCCAGTAAATCGTGTGGAAACGAACGATTTCCTTACCAACTAGTTGGACGTTAGCAGGCCAGAACTTATCAAACAACGTCGTGTCATCTGATCCGTATCCCAAGGCCGTAATGTAGTTAGACAAGGCATCGATCCAGACGTACACAACGTGCTTAGGATCAGATAGCACGGGAACACCCCACTTAAAGGCTGTACGCGTAACTGCCAAATCTTCCAAACCTGGCTTGATAAAGTTGCTAATCATCTCGTTCATACGAGATTCTGGTTGAATAAATTCAGGATGTGACTTGTAGTAGTCCAACAACCAGTCTGCATACTTACCCATGCGGAAGAAGTATGACTCTTCCTTAACCAACTCAACTTCGTGACCTGAAGGCGCCTTACCACCGATAACCTTACCGTTTTCGTCACGGTAAACCTCGGCCAATTGTGACTCCGTAAAGTACTCTTCGTCATCAACAGAGTACCAACCTTCATACTCACCCTTGTAGATGTCGTCTTGATCCAAGAATTGTTGGAAAATCTTTTGGATGGCCTTTTCGTGGAAGTCATCAGTCGTACGGATAAAGCCATCATTCGTGATGTCCAAATCAGCCCACAACTTTTGAATATCAGCAGCCATGCCATCAACGTATTGTTGTGGCGTCATGTTCAACTTTTCTGCTTTTTGTTCAATCTTCAAACCGTGCTCATCAGTACCCGTTAAGAAGTAAACATCTTCGTTCAACAAACGGTGGTAACGCGCTGCCGCGTCAGCCAAAACCGTTGTGTAAGTGTTACCGATGTGCAACTTACCAGATGGATAGTAAATCGGCGTTGTAATATAGAACGTGTTCTTGTCTGCCATTTTCTTTATACCTCCCGCCACTACGAATGGGTAGGGCGTCATTTTTTAAACTGCAGGTGTCTCCTGCAATGTCTGCCTTTTATTATATCAAATTATGGCCTAACTGAGAGGGCTTTTCACATGAACCAAAAAATCAAACTAATGTCTGTACGTCGACGTCAGCAATCAACCGATCAAGTTGCTCATCCGCATGCCAATCCGTCGGTTCACTGTCACCAAACTTAACATTATGTGTCACGGCGTGTGCTTCTTGATAGATATTATGTGACTGCCTTGCAGGCACAACAAAATAATCACCAGTTTGGTACACAGTTAGTTTCAGTTCATCATTCGCCTCATACGTCGCAAGAACAACTTTGCCGGTCTGCACAATGTAGACTTCCTGATACTTTTCATGATAGTGGCTATTCTGCCATGCACCTGTTTGATTAACGGTTCTCGTATATGAACTACCATCTGTAGCTACTAAGCCAAGTCGGGCCTCGCCGTTTGGCATTAGCCGAAAATTCGTTTTAACACCATACTGCGTTGCAACTTCTTTTTCTTCCATAAGACAAGCCTCCTTTTAAAAAAAGCTGGCTTTTATAGGTGATATTGGGCCGTCAAGGATTGGCCACCACCATTCGCCACATAGCCGGCACCGCCTTTATTTATCATCCGACGTAAAGCCGTTAACTCTATTGAAATTTCACTTGGTACTTTCGTGGCATCTGATAATTTCAAAAAATACAACGAGTTTGATAATTTACTAGCAACTGTTTGTGGTAGTTGTTGCTGTTGCTGATGATCCGCTTTAGCCATGTTCACTAATTTTTCAGCCTCGGGATAATCTGCACCGTCTATCTTTCTCGACATCGTCTCTAATAACTCATCAATTTGTTTATCCAATTGTTTTACACCAAATCCAAACATATGTAGGTCCCCCTTTGTGTACGTTTTAACAGTACACCGGAATTTTAACGCACGCAAATACACCTGTTAACCCATTATTAAATTTTTTTGTATCATATTTAGGCTATGATACAAAAAGAGCTTGAGACAGTAGCAACTATCCCAATCTATCAATTACTTTTTAACTGCATCTCCGTAAGCTGCAAAATTATTTTCCGTAGCCGTCACGCGCACATTAACTACTTCATCAGCACCAATCTTATCAGCCGCCTTAGCTAAATCCTTCAAAGCCCCCTCTACTGACATACCCAATCCAGATACAATTTGAATTTGTTCAAGCCCTGCTGGCACTTCGCCAACTGTCATTGGTAACTTAAAGTCATCTCCACCAAATAGTCCCATTACACTGTCCTCCGCCTTTTTAGTTGGCTTTATTGTACCTATTAATCATCAATTTTGCAGAGTTGGTGTTTTTTGAATGTAC